>JBCBAP010000077.1:0-13695 GCA_038532435.1 Pseudomonadota bacterium
ATCGCGGACCACGCGCCGAAACGGGCAGAGGCTCTGTCCGGCGGACAGCAGCAGCGCGTCGCGATTGCCCGAGCGCTCATGCAGGACCCAAAGATCATCCTCGCCGACGAGCCCATCGCCTCCCTCGATCCGATGAACGCGCAGATCGTGATGCAGTCGCTGCGTCGCATCCATGAGGAGGACGGGCGGACGGTCATCGCGAACCTGCACACGCTCGACACCGCCCGGCGCTACTGCGACCGGGTTGTTGGCATGCGGGATGGCCGGATCGTGTTCGACGGCACGCCCGAACAACTGACGACGGGGATCGCGCGGGAGATCTACGGGGCCGACGCCTCGTTCTCCGAGGCGGCGACCTCCACCGAAATCGGGTCTCTCGAAGCCGGATCATCCGCGCTTCAGGAGGCTTGAGCTCCCCCACCTTACCCGCCCCCGACAGACGGGCCCCAACCTGGAGACTACGCCAATGAAGAAGCTCTTTGCCGCCGTTCTCGCGACGACAGCTCTGACCACCCCGGTGTTTGCCGACGATGAACCCATCTCCGAGTTCCGCATCGGCATCCTCGGCGGTGAGAACGCACAGGACCGCCTGAACTCCTACGAGTGCCTGCGCGCGAAGACCGAGGATCTGCTGGGTGTCGAGACCAAGCTCTTTGCCCCGGCAGACTATAACGGTGTCATCCAGGGCCTGCTCGGTGGCTCAATCGACATGGCATGGCTTGGCGCGTCTGGCTACGCGAAGACCTTCCTGACGGACCCCGAGGCGGTCGAGCCGGTGCTCGTGAAGGTGAACGTGGACGGTGGCTACGGCTATTTCTCCGTCGGTTTCGCCCGGAAAGACAGCGGCGTGACCTCGCTTGAGGACATGCAGGGCAAGGTCTTTGGCTTCGGTGATCCAAACTCCACCTCCGGCTATCTGATCCCGTCCATCGAGATCCCCGAGGCGACCGGCGCTTCCATGAACAGTGGTGATTACTTCGGTGAGGTGAAGTTCACCGGCGGGCACGAGCAGACGATCGTCGCGGTCGCCAACGGCGACATCGATGCGGGCGTGACCTGGGCAGACGGTCTTGGCGAGTGGGAGGACGGCTTCAACTCCGGCGCCCTGCGCAAGGCCGTGGACGCGGGCATCGTCGACATGAATGATATGGTCCAGATCTGGCAGTCCAGGCCGATCCCGGAAGGCCCGATCGTGCTGCGCAAGGCGCTGCCCGAGGATGCGAAGGTCAAGATGACCGCGCTGATGGCATCCCTGCCCGCGATCGACCCGGACTGCGCCTACGGCGTCCTGTCCGGCGAGGCGAAAGGCCTGCAGCCGATCACCCACGAGGCCTATGAGGTCATCATCGAAGCGCGCAAGCTGAAGTCCAACTAAGCGCGCGCACCTTACTGCGACCCCCGGCGGACCGACCGCCGGGGGTCTTTCCTTGAGCGGAGAATGCCGGTGACAGACCTCACGGGACATGCGGATGCGGGTGGAGTGACCTCCATCCAGAGTGCCTATATGGCCGACACGCGGCGCAAGCGGCTGCTCAACATGATCCTGCTGATCCTGTTCGCCACCCTCATGATCGGCGGTTTCATCGTCGCCGATGACCGCAATGCCGGTGGGTTCTGGAACGGCATCTCCCAGTTTTTCGACTTTCCCGCCGGAGTGGTTGTCGAGGCCGTGGACCAGATCCACGAGATGCCCGCCCATCTGGTCACGTACCTGCCCTCGCTGATCGAAACGGTGAACATTGCTGGTGCCTCGACTTTGATTGGGGCGATCATCGGCCTGCTCCTGTCGCTCGCCGCGACGAGAGGCCTTGCCTACTATCCGGCGATGATCGGGCCGGTCCGGAGGCTCCTCGACATCCTGCGCGCGATCCCGGACATCGTGATCGCGCTGGTGCTCATCTTCCTTCTGGGTGGCGGTCCGGTACCGGCAATGATCGCCATCGCCCTGCACACGGTCGGCGCGATGGGTAAGCTCTTCTCAGAGGTCAACGAGAACGCATCGCTGAAGCCGGTGGAAGGGCTCGCATCCGTCGGTGCGAACTGGTGGCAGCGCATGTGGCTCGGCGTGATCCCGCAGGTTGCGCCCAACTACCTGAGCTACGCGCTCTTGCGGTTCGAGATCAACATCCGCGCCTCCGCCATCCTCGGCTTCGTTGGGGCGGGCGGCATCGGCTACGACCTGCGCAACACCATGAGCTGGGGCCAGGGACGGTACGACGAGGCCGCCGCAATCTTCATCCTGCTGTTCCTCACCATCGTGGTGGTCGACCAGTTTTCGAGCAGCGCGCGCAACCGCCTGATCCACGGCGCCCAGTCGGGGAGGATCGCGGGATGACGACGGCGACCCTGAATGCGCAGGCGGTTCGCCTCTTTCGCAGAAAACGGCTCGCGGCCTTCGGCGCACTGGCTGCTGTGTTCGGCTACCTTGCCTATGTGTTCGTGGTGTTCGACGTGGCAGGACTGTCCGACCGGGTGAACACGAACAACGCGCAAACCCTGCTCGCGGACGTCTACAGCTACAAGACCCACGTCGCCCGGGACAACCGGTCCGGAGCGCTCGACATCGCCATCGAAGGGGAACGCAAGGGGCGCTACGCGGACGGCACGTCGCCGGATTGGGTGTCGCTGGGCGAGCAGACGGTGATCGACCTCGGCGATGGCCACGTGGTCACCTACGGGGCGCGGATCGTTTATGACATTCCAGACTTCGGCCAGATCACCGCGGAGCCGGGCCGCACAGGGGTCAACGCGACCTTCCCCACGGATCAGTTGCCGGAGTGGATCAATGCGTCGAAGAACCGGCTCACTGTGACGACGGATGCCGGCAGGCTCACGGTCACCCGCAACCGGACCGAGGTGTTCCGGTACTTCACGGGGTGGGAGCTCTTCTTTTTCACCCTCGACAGTCCCTATCACAGCATGGGCATCGGCGGAGTGCTCGGCGCCGCGGTCTCCGGTGAAGCCGGGGCGATCTTCTCCGACTTCTGGGGCAACGCAATGTGGCGCCACGGAGACGTCGCCTGGGCGTTGGTCGAGACAATACTGATGGCGTTTCTCGGCACGTTCGGTGCCGCACTCGTAGCCCTGCCGCTCGGCTTTCTCGCGGCGAAGAACTTCACGCCGCTGGGTGGGCTCAGGTTCGTCGCCCGGCGTCTCTTCGACTTCCTGCGCGGGGTCGACGGACTGATCTGGACGATCATCCTCTCCCGTGCCTTCGGCCCCGGCCCGATGACCGGGGCGCTGGCGATGCTGCTGACGGACACCGGATCGTTCGGGAAGCTCTTCTCGGAGGCGTTCGAGAATGTGGACGGCAAGCAGATCGAAGGCGTCGCCTCGACCGGTGCGCGACCGATCCAGCGCTACCGGTTCGGGGTGCTGCCTCAGGTGACGCCGGTTCTGCTGAGCCAGGTCCTCTACATGCTGGAGTCCAACACCCGCTCCGCCACCATCATCGGGGCAATCACAGGGGGCGGCATCGGCCTGTTGCTGACCCAGGCAATCATCACCCAGAAGGATTGGGAAGAGGTGTCGTATTACATCGTCCTCATCGTGCTGATGGTGATGCTCATGGATTGGCTGTCCGGCTGGCTTCGCCGTAAACTCATTCAGGGCGGGTGACCGTTTGACATGCCCCGTCTGACCGCCGACACGCCCTTCCTCCATCCGGACTGCCGGATCATCGACTGCCGCTTCGGCCGCTTCGTCGAGGTTGGGCAGGGAAGTCGGGTCGCCCACTCAGAGCTCGGCGACTACTCCTACTGCGATCGGGTCGCGGACATCGCCAACGCCCGCGTCGGCAAGTTCGCGAGCATCGCGAGTTTCGTCCGGATCGGTGCGACGGACCATCCGATGCACACCGCCTCCATGCACCATTTCCTCTACCGGTCCGACGACTACTGGGACGATGCGGGACGGGATGAGGCGTGGTTTGCCCGGCGCAAGGCGCGGACCGCCACCATCGGCCACGACGTGTGGATCGGGCACAACGCACAGATCAAGCCCGAGGTCACCATCGGACACGGCGCGATCGTCGCGTCAGGCGCTGTGGTGACAAAGGACGTCGCCCCTTATCAGATCGTCGCAGGAGTGCCCGCTGCCCCGGTTCGGATGCGGTTTCCGGGGGAGATCGTCGACCGGCTGATCGAGCTTGCCTGGTGGGACTGGGACCATGACCGACTTCGGATCACCCTGCCGGACTTCAGGGCTCTTTCCGCCGAGGCGTTTCTGGACAAGTACGCCTGACCCTAGGACATTGTCGCTCGCTCAGTCATCAGCCACGGTCAGCGTGACCAGATCCCCGGCGAACCAGGTATGCCCGAACTCAACGGGCGCCCCGTTCAGATCGACATTCACTCCGACAGACCGGAGGATCGGGGCGCCCTCGTTGATCTGCAGGTGGAGCGCCTGCACCGCCGTCGCGCGCTTCGCCGTGAGGTTGGTCCAGGCGCGGGTATAGTCGGCAACCCCATCCGCGGCGAGGGCTGCGGTAACAGACGGGTTCTCCCTCAGATGCTCCGGCAGGCTGGGCAGTCGCGCGGCGGGAAAGACGCTGCGATAGACGGCGATGGGCTGGCCATCGGCGAGTGAAAGCCCCTCGCAGACATGGACATCCGCACGCGAGCCGAGCGCCAGCCCCTCCTCCTCCGCCGGCGCTGCACGACGGGTTTCGATCGACAGCAGTCTCTTTTCGGGCACCTGCCCCGCGGCGCTGAGCGATTGATGAAACCGGACGCGGCGGCCGAGGGGATAGACCGTCGGCTTCTGCGTTACGAAGACACCGGCGCCGCGGCGGGCATGCACCAACCCCTGCTCCGCCATTGCCTTGAGCGCGTGGCGCACCGTGTGACGGTTCACCCCGAACCGGTTGGCGAGCTCCGCCTCCGTGGGCAGTTTGCCACCGGGCACGTACTGACCGGCGGCGATCTGCCCTGTGAGGCTCTCGGCAATGGATTTCCAGATCGGGGTTCGGGCCATGAGGTCATCAAAAGTTCATCGACGGCGGGATTGATCCCGTGTCCGGTTTAGGTCATTAATTTGTCTAGTTGTATAGTATATTAGACAACTCGACAAGGTGTCTAGATGCAGGACGATAAGCAGATCGCGCGGCGCAAGCGCTGGATGAGCCTTCTCGCGAAGGCTCCCGCCACAGCCCTTGCGCAGCTCTGGTCAGAGCTGGGGGAGGACCCCGCCCACACCATGCTCCGCGCGCCGGAGGTCGGTGGTGTGATGGTCCGCGGTCGGGCCGGCGCAGTCGGCGGCCCCTTCAATCTGGGCGAGATGACCGTGACCCGCGCCTCCCTGCGTCTGACCGACGGAACCGTGGGCCACGCCTACGTTCAGGGACGGGATCGGGAAAAGGCACGGATCGCAGCACTCGTCGACGCCCTGATGCAGACCGGGCAGGCGGACATCATCGAGACCCGCATCCTCACCCCGCTCGAGGCACAGCTGGAGACAGCAAGGGCCACCCGCGCGGCAAAGGCTGCCGCGACGAAGGTCGACTTCTTCACCATGGTGCGGGGGGAGGATTGATGGAAACCATCGCACTCGACGGCGGATTCGGCGACGCTCCGCAGGAGGCAGCATGTGCGTTTCGCAAGGTGCTCGGCGCCCTCGCCCGTCCCGGACGGATCGAGACCGTGGCAGGCGCAGCGCCGCCCCCGCCCGTGTCTGTCGCCGCCGGAGTCGTCCTGCTCACGCTGTGCGATCCGGACACGCCGCTCCACCTCGGGCCAAGCCGGGATCAGGCTGCGGTGCGGGACTGGATCCGCTTTCACACCGGTGCACCGCTCGTGTCCGCGCGCGAGGCGATGTTCGCACTCGGCACTTGGGCGGAGCTGAACCTTGATGACTTTCCGATCGGCACCCCGGAGTATCCGGACCGGTCAGCGACGCTGATCGTGGAGTGCGACACGCTCTCCGGCGCGGGCGCGAGCTTGCGCGGACCGGGGATTGAGACAACCCACACACTGAGCCTGCCGGAGATCGACGCCTTCCAGCGCAACGCAGCACTCTATCCGCTCGGGCTCGACTTTCTGTTCACCTGCGCGGACCGCATCGCGGGCCTGCCCCGCAGCACAAGGGTGTCCTGATGTATGTGGCGGTGAAAGGCGGCGAGCGGGCCATCGACAACGCCCACACCTGGCTCGCAGAGGAACGGCGCGGAGACCCTGCGGTACCTGACCTTTCCGTCGAGCAGATCCGGGAGCAGATGACGCTCGCGGTGAACCGGGTCATGGCGGAGGGGTCGCTTTTTGACCGGGACCTCGCCGCACTTGCGATCAAGCAGGCCCGGGGCGATCTGATCGAGGCGATTTTCCTGATCCGGGCCTATCGCACGACCCTGCCCCGCTTTGGCGGATCCCTCCCCATCGAGACCGAGCAGATGTCATGCGACCGCCGGGTGTCCGCCACGTTCAAGGACGCGCCGGGGGGGCAGGTGCTTGGCCCCACGTTCGACTACACCCACCGCCTGCTCGACTTCCACCTTGCCGCGGACGGAGAGGTTCCCGAGGGCGTAGCCGATGCGGCGCAGGCAGACACGAACACCCCGCACATCATGAGCTTTCTGGACCGCGAAGGGTTGGTACAGCAGGAAACGAACAGCGCCGAGACCGCCCCTCCGGACCTCACGCGCACCCCACTTGAGCTTCCCGCGGACCGTCCGCTGCGCCTGCAGTCGCTCGCGCGGGCGGACGAGGGCTTCATTCTCGGCATGGCCTACTCGACCCAGCGCGGATACGCGCGGAACCATGCCTTCGTCGCCGAGCTCAGGATCGGGCGGGTCGCGGTGGAGATGGAGATCCCGGAGCTTGGTTTCGCAATCGAGATCGGGGAGATCGAGGTGACCGAATGCGAGACCGTCAACCAGTTCGGCGGCTCCAAGTCCGAGCCGCCCCAGTTCACCCGCGGCTACGGCCTCACCTTCGGCATGTGCGAGCGCAAGGCAATCTCGATGGCACTGGTGGACCGCGCCCTGCGATGGGAGGAACTGGGCGAGGACGATGTGGGCGCGCCCGCGCAAAACCAGGAGTTTGTGCTGAGCCACGGGGACAACATCCAGGCGACCGGGTTTCTCGAACATATCAAACTGCCCCACTACGTGGATTTTCAGGCCGAACTGGAACTGATCCGGAAACTGCGGGCGGAGGCGGTCGCGGAGCGAAAGCCGGAGGCTGCGGAATGATGTGGGCCACCGATACCAACGTCGCTGCTTCGAGATCCGTCCGGTCCGGTCGGGTTCGTGGTCTGCCGATGCTCGAAGCCTTCACGGCGGGCCGCACCCCAACACCCGCTCTCGCTTTGTCATCCGAGCAATGCGCGACGTCGTCCACACGACCCGACAGGACCCGCCAGCGCGAGACCAGGAAGGGTGCGGGGCGATCCATGTTGTGCGGCAGGGGTGCCCACGCATGACCGATTACAACTTTGCCTATCTCGACGAGCAGACAAAACGGATGATCCGGCGGGCGATCCTTAAGGGGATCGCGGTTCCAGGCTATCAGGTTCCCTTCGCCAGTCGGGAGATGCCGATGCCCTACGGCTGGGGCACCGGCGGAGTGCAGGTTTCCGCCTCCGTCCTCACCGCGGATGATACGTTCAAGGTCATCGATCAGGGCGCGGATGATACGACTAACGCGGTCTCCATCCGCCGCTTCTTCCAACGCACCGCGGACGTGGCCGTCACCGAGGCGACCGAGGACGCGACGGTGATCCAGACCCGCCACCGTATCCCGGAGACGCCGCTGACCGAGGACCAGATCCTCGTCTATCAGGTCCCGATACCGGAGCCGCTGCGCTTCCTCGAACCATCTGAGATCGAGACGCGGAAGATGCACAGCCTGGAAGAATACGGGCTGATGCATGTGAAACTCTACGAGGACATCTCCCGCCACGGGGCGATCGCGACGTCCTACGCCTACCCCGTGCGGGTGGAGGATCGTTACGTGATGGATCCCTCGCCAATCCCGAAGTTCGACAACCCCAAGCTGGAGAGTCCGGCCATCCAGCTCTTCGGCGCGGGGCGGGAACAGCGGATCTATGCCCTCCCGCCATACACCAAGGTGGTGAGCCTCGATTTCGACGATTATCCCTTCGAGGCATCGAAAGCGGACGCGGCCTGCGGTCTGTGCGGCGCGGTGGACAGCTACCTCGACGAATTGATCGTGGACGATGAAGGGAGCCGGATGTTCCTTTGCTCAGACACCGACTATTGCGCGAAGCGGCGGGCTCTGGGGCATGTGGGTGTGGAGGCTGCGGAATGACCGGGTCGAGTGCGGAACACCTGTCAGAGCCCGCGGCAGGGATACCTCTCCACCAAGGGAGAAAGGAAGGCACGGCAATGACGCCTCTCTTGCAGGCGGCGGGTGTGTCGAAGTTCTACGGGCAGCGGATCGGCTGCGCCGACGTATCCTTCGACCTCTGGCCCGGTGAGGTCATGGGCATCGTGGGAGAGAGCGGATCGGGCAAGTCGACCCTCCTCAACTGCCTCGCGGGCCACCAGTCCCCTGACGCGGGCGCGGTGCGGTTCGACACACGCGACCGGGGTCTGATCGACACCGTCACGATGTCGGAGCCGGAGCGGCGCATGCTGTCTCGCACCGACTGGGCCTTTGTCCATCAGCACGCGCGGGACGGTCTGCGGATGACGGTCAGCGCAGGCGGCAATGTGGGCGAGAGGCTGATGGGCGTCGGCGCCCGTCACTATGGCGACATCCGCGCCCGCGCCATCGACTGGCTGGACCGGGTGGAGATCGCGGCAGACCGGATCGACGACCGGCCCAGCGCCTTTTCCGGTGGCATGCAGCAGCGGCTGCAGATCGCCCGCAATCTGGTCACCGGGCCACGGTTGATCTTCATGGACGAACCGACCGGTGGCCTCGATGTTTCGGTCCAGGCGCGTCTGCTCGACCTGATGCGCGGCCTGGTGCGGGAAATGGACCTGAGCGCAATCATCGTGACCCACGACCTCGCGGTTGTCCGCCTGCTCGCGGATCGCCTGATGGTGATGAAGGATGGCCATGTCGTCGAAACCGGCCTGACCGATCAGGTTCTCGATGACCCGCAACATGCCTACACCCAGCTCCTTGTCGCCTCGGTCCTGCAGGTATGACGCGATGATCACAGTCGAAAATGTCCAGAAATCCTTCACCCTGCACAATCAGGGCAGCGCAGTGATCCCGGTCATGGTCGGCGCAACGCTGACCGTGAATCCCGGGGAGTGTGTGGCGCTCGTGGGCGCGTCCGGCGCGGGCAAGTCGACGCTGATGCGTATGGTCTATGGCAACTACCGGATCGCATCGGGGTCGATCCGTGTCGACCGGACGGACCTTGCCACCGCGGTCCCGCGGGAGATCCTCGCGCTCCGCCGTCATACACTTGGATATGTCAGCCAGTTCCTGCGGGTCGTGCCTCGGGTGCCGACCCGCGATGTGGTGTCAGAGCCGTTGCTGGCTGTCGGCGTGGATCGCGAGACCGCCGAGGCCCGGGCTGTTGAGGTGCTCACCCGGCTCAACATTCCCGAACGGCTCTGGCCGCTTAGCCCCACAACCTTCTCAGGCGGGGAGCAGCAGAGGGTGAACATCGCGCGTGGATTTGCCCACCGCTACCCGGCCATGCTGCTGGACGAACCCACGGCGAGCCTCGATGCGGTCAACCGCGACACGGTCCTGACCCTGATCGAGGAGGCAAAGGCGGCCGGCGTTGCGATCCTGGGCATCTTCCACGACGCGGACGCCCGGGCACGGGTCTGCGACCGCGAGGTGGACGTGAGCGCGTTCACGCCGGAGCGGGCCGCATGAGCGGACGGCTCATCGCTGTGGTCGGCCCCTCCGGTGTCGGCAAGGACACGGTCATGAACGCCATGATCGCACGGGACCCGCGCCTGCGCCGGGCCCGCCGAACCATCACCCGCCCGGGGGAGGCCGGGGGCGAGGATTTCGCGGGTGCTTCCCCGGACGCCTTCGCCGCTGCGAAAGCTGCGGGCGCGTTCGCCCTTTCCTGGGGGGCGCATGGCCTTTTCTACGGAATCCCCCAATCGGTCGAGACAGAGCTTTCCGCAGGCCATGACGTGCTCGCCAACCTGTCCCGCGACGTGTTGCAAACCGCCTCTGAGCGGTTTGCGCGCCTTGCAGTCATTTGCCTCACCGCGGATCCGGAGGTCCTCGCCTCTCGCCTGTCCGCCCGCGGGAGGGAGAGTGCCGGGGACATTGCGGACCGTCTGCGCCGGTCCACCAAGCCGCTGCCGGATCATCTCGACATTCTGATGGTGGACAATAGCGGCCCCCTCGATCAAACCGTTGAGGCAGCCCTCGGCTGGCTCTACCCGGTGAGGGCGTAGCGATGGATTTCAACGAACCGACCGTCAGACCGTTCCCCGGCGAGGGTGAGGCTTCCGACACGGAAAGGACGCGGCAGCACCCCGGAGAGCATCGGCGTCAGCACGTTCTCGACAGCGGTCAGCCGGGCAGGATCAAGCGCACCACTCAGGGTGATGTGAAACCGGAACTGATCCATCACGTTAGGATAGCCCCAGGCGAGCAGGTTCGCCTCCTGCGCGGTGGAAAGCCCGGCCTTGCGCCTGCGCGCCAGCTCCTCCGACCCCGCCGGTGCCCGGTAGGCGTCAAATTCTCGGACAACTGCGGCGGCGAGGGCCGACAGATGGGTCTGGTCACCCTCCGGCAGAAGTGCCAGGAACCGCCCAAGGCGCGACAGCGCCAGCCCCTCGAGGGTCACAGGCGGTTGCGCGCTGCAAAACGCCTCGAGATCCTTCGCAAGACCCTCCGCGGTGCGGCCCTCGGCGAGCCTGAATGGCGGTTTGATGGTTGCGTGCAAGCCATACTTGCGCGGCGTCCGCGTCGCAGCCTCGACATCGATGCCCGGAACATCCGGATGCGGCACGGTCGCTCCTGTGGAGAGATCCCAGCCGAGCCATGCGGCCCCAACCCGGGCCAGATCTCCCCCCGGCGTGAAGTAGACCGCGTATCTGTCGAACATCGTCCTACTCTCCCCTTGCACACTTCATGCCCCAGCCGCGAGACAGCCCAATGACACAAGACGTCCTTCTCGCCAATTGCCAACTCGTGCTGCCCGGCGAGGTTGTCCGGGGATCGATCCGTGTGGAGGGTGGGCGGATTACCGCGATCGATACCGGAACGACCGTTCCGGCCGGTGCGGAGGACTGCGGGGGCGACTTCGTGGCGCCCGGCCTCATCGAGCTGCACACGGACAATCTGGAGCGTCATCTCTCCCCCCGGCCCAAGGTCTCCTGGCCCCACAGAGCCGCGATCATCGCCCACGACAGGGAGCTTGCGGGCACCGGCATCACGACGGTCTATGACGCGATCCGCGTCGGTTCGATCCTCTCGACCGGCGACCGGGAAGGGTACGGGAAGTATGCCCGCCAGATGGCAGACGCCATTCTGTCGATGCGCGCGGCGGGGGCACTGCGGATCAGTCACCACCTGCACCTGAGGGCCGAGACCTGCTCCGAGACGCTGCTGGAGGAACTGGCGGAGTTCGGGCCGGACGACCGTGTCGGCATCGTCTCACTCATGGATCACACGCCCGGGCAGCGGCAGTTCTCCGACATCTCGAAATTCGAGGACTATGTGCGCGGCAAGCACGGAATGACGAAGGCGCGGTTTGACGCCTATGTGCAGTTTCTCGTGGATCTGCACGCGCGGCTCGGTGCAGACCACGAGGCCGGTGCCGTGGAGGCAGCGCGCCGCTACGGCGCGACGCTTGCGAGCCATGACGACACCACCGAAGCGCAGGTCGCGGTGTCCCGCGATCATGGGGTGCGGATCGCCGAGTTCCCCACGACGGTGGAGGCGGCGAAGGCCTGCGAGGATGCGGACATCGCGGTGATCATGGGCGCTCCCAACCTGGTGCGCGGCGGGTCCCATTCTGGCAATGTCGCGGCGGAGGAGCTTGCCCGGAAGGACTGCCTCGACATCCTGTCGTCAGACTACGTGCCCTCGGCGCTCCTGCTCGGCGCTTTCCAGCTCGGCGAGGTCTGGGGAGATGTGGCGCGCGGTCTGCGGACGGTGACGGCCGCCCCGGCCCGGGCTGTGGGCCTTGAGGATCGGGGGGTTCTGGAACCGGGCAGGCGCGGAGATCTCATCCGCTTTGCCAACGTTGCCGGAGCGCCCGCGCTGCAAGGCGTTTGGTCAGACGGGCACCGGGTCGGCTGAGGCACCTGTGTGCTGGCCGATCGCATTCGCGTAATAGCGCAACACCTCGTCTTCACCCTCGGCGATGACGAACCCCTTTGACGTTTCTTCGACGATCCGGCGCATGGTGAGCATCCGCAGGCCCACATCAACCGCATAGTCGAGGCTCGACCGAGGCAGATGGCAATGGGCACCGCGACTGAGCAGGGCGTCCAGCGTCTCCGCCGTGCGCCGCTTGAGATCAAGCTCGCTCAGGGGCGCAGTGGCCCCGAGGAAAACCTCGGACAGGAGGGAGACGGGCAGAACCGGGATGACATCGCCGACCCGGTTCATCAGCGTGCGCGCGAGCTCATCCACCACATCCTCCTCGTGCTGCTCCGCGAGGAATTCCTGCAGAGACAGCGGCGCACCGAAACTGACGCAGGCATAACCGAAGCGATAGAACCTGCCCGTCAGCCGACGCCACAGGAGCCGCCCGGAATAGCGCAGGGCAGAGGCAAAACTTACCCGGAACGCCCGCGCGCCGACCTCCGGGTCCCGCGCGCTTAGCAACACCCGGTCCTCGATCACCCGGTCATAGTTGAGGCCCACGGGCACGAAGACGACATCGCGCTCCCCCTCCCGGTCGAACCCCTGCACGATGTAGCTCAGAAGCCCCAGTTTCGGCGGCGCGAGACGGCCATCCCGGCTCAATCCACCCTCCGGAAACACTGCCTGGGTGACCCCCGCCGCGGTCGCCATGTGGACGTAGCGCGCGAGCACTTTGCGATAGAGCGGGCTGCGCGACTTGCGCCGGATGAAGTAGGCGCCCATCGCCCGCACGATCCGGCTGAGCGGCCAGACCCGCGCCCATTCTCCGACCGCGTAGGACAGGGCGGAGGCCCGGGCCGCGAGGAACGTGACCAGCAGATAGTCGAAGTTTGACCGGTGGTTCATCACGAAGATCACGGTGGAATCCGGGTTGATACGGCCCAGCGCCTCCTCCTCCACCGCGCCGAGCCGGACCCGGTAGAACGTCCGGGCGATCCATTTCGAGACCCGCGCACCGATGGAAAAGTAGGCATAGGCGGAGAAGGCGGGCACGATCTCCCGCGCGTAGCCTTCGACCTGGGCCACCACGGCCTCCCGCGGGGCACCGGTTTCCTCCGCATGGATCTCCACCGCCCGCATTACCTCCGCATCGTAGGTGAGCCGTTCGATCAGCACCTGGCGTTTGGTGAGTTTGAAAGGCTGGATGCGCAGGCTGAGCCGCGCATTCAGCCGGTCGATCGCCCGGTTGACACGCCGCCGGAACACCCAGCGCAGGCTGGGACCGATCACCCGATCCAGCAGGCCGATGGCCGCAAGCACACCGGCGCACACCACGAACCAGACCGGGAGGGCCACCGTCTCCAACATTGCGGCAGCCTGACGCAGCGGGGCTGCGCTGTCCACAGAATTGCACAACGCAACGATTGGAGGGGCAGTCAGTCCCGCGATGCAATACTTGAGCTGCGCAAGTAAATCGCCGGTCTGTTTCATT
>JBCBAP010000078.1:0-13377 GCA_038532435.1 Pseudomonadota bacterium
TGTCCCTGCTGCTGCGCCGCCCGCCGGGCCGCGAAGCCTATCCGGGCGACGTGTTTTACCTGCACTCCCGGCTTCTGGAGCGTTCGGCGAAGCTGAACGAGGATAATGGCGCTGGGTCCCTGACCGCGCTGCCGATCATCGAAACCCAGGGCGGCGACGTGTCGGCATTTATTCCGACCAATGTGATCTCCATCACCGACGGTCAGATCTTCCTCGAGACCGAGCTCTTCTACCAGGGCATCCGTCCGGCGGTGAACACCGGTCTGTCCGTGAGCCGCGTGGGCTCCTCCGCCCAGACCAAGGCGATGAAGTCCGTTGCGGGCTCGATCAAGCTGGAACTTGCGCAGTATCGGGAGATGGCGGCGTTTGCGCAGTTCGGCTCCGACCTCGATGCCTCGACCCAGCGGCTGCTGAACCGCGGGGCGCGTCTGACCGAGCTGCTCAAGCAGCCCCAGTACTCCCCGCTCACCAACGCGGAGCAGGTGATCGTGATCTACGCGGGCACCAAGGGCTACCTCGATGCCATCGACGTCAAGCAGGTCGGTGCCTTCGAAAAGGGTCTGCTCGCGCACCTGCGGAACAACCATCAGGACCTTCTCGACCACATTCGGGACAACGACGCGAAAGTCGCCGGCGATCTTGAGGACAAGATCAAAGCCGCCATCGATGCGTTCGCGAAAACGTTTGCCTGATATCGTCTAAGGGAAGGGAGCAAGGCGTATGCCGAGCCTCAAGGACCTGAAAATCCGGATCGACAGCGTCAAGTCGACACGGAAGATCACCAAGGCCATGCAGATGGTCGCGGCCGCCAAACTGCGCCGGGCGCAGGACGCGGCCGAGGCCGCACGGCCCTATGCGGAGCGGATGGATGTCGTTCTGGGCAACCTTGCCCAGGCGGCGGCCAATTCGCCCATCGCACCGAAACTGCTTGCCGGGACCGGCAAGTCCGACACCCACCTTCTGATCGTCGCGACGGCGGAGCGGGGCCTCTGCGGTGGCTTCAACTCGTCCATCGTGAAGCTTGCGCGAACCCACATCGGTGAGCTGCAGGCGGCGGGCAAGACGATCAAGATCCTGACGGTCGGCAAGAAGGGTCGCGAGCAGCTCCGCCGGGAGTTCAGCGACCTCATGGTTGACCATATCGACCTGAGCGGGGTGAAGACGCTCGGCTATTCGGACGCATCGGCGATCGCGCGGGACGTGCTTGCCCGGTTCGATGCCGGTGAGTTTGATGTGGCGACCTTGTTCTTCAACCGGTTCAAGTCGGTGATCAGTCAGGTTCCGACGGCGCAACAGCTTGTTCCGGCGCAGTTCGATGCTGCCGAGGGCGAGGGCGCGCCGAACTACGAATACGAGCCGGAGGAGGAGGCGATCCTCGCCGATCTGCTTCCCCGCTCCGTCACCACGCAGGTGTTTACCGGGCTGCTCGAAAACGCAGCTTCGGAACAGGGTGCCCGGATGTCCGCGATGGACAACGCGACCCGCAATGCCGGAGAGATGATCGACCGCCTGACCATCGAGTTCAACCGGACACGCCAGGCCGCGATCACCAACGAACTGATCGAGATTATTTCGGGCGCGGAAGCGCTGTAAGAGACGACTGGAGAGACAAGAATGGCAAATGCTGTCGGCAAAATCACCCAGGTGATCGGCGCGGTCGTCGACGTTCAATTCGACGACCATCTGCCCGAGATCCTGAACTCCCTTGTGACGGACAACAACGGTAACAAACTGGTGCTGGAAGTGGCGCAGCATCTCGGTGAGAACACCGTGCGTGCGATCGCGATGGACTCCACCGAAGGCCTCGTGCGCGGCGCGCAGGTGACCGACACGGACGGTCCGATCATGGTGCCCGTGGGCGACGCGACGCTCGGCCGGATCATGAACGTGGTCGGCGACCCGGTGGACGAGAAGGGCCCGGTCTCTGCCGATCAGGCCCGCCCGATCCATGCGCCCGCCCCGGCGTTCGAAGAGCAGTCCACCGGCTCCGAGATCCTGGTGACCGGCATCAAGGTGATCGACCTTCTCGCGCCCTACTCCAAGGGTGGTAAGATCGGCCTCTTCGGCGGTGCCGGCGTGGGCAAGACGGTTCTCATCCAGGAGCTCATCAACAACATCGCGAAGGTGCACTCGGGCTACTCCGTGTTCGCCGGCGTGGGGGAGCGGACCCGTGAGGGGAACGACCTCTACTACGAATTCATCGAATCCGGCGTCATCAACGCGGACGACCTGACGAAGTCGAAAGTGGCACTCGTCTACGGCCAGATGAACGAACCTCCTGGCGCGCGTGCTCGGGTGGCGCTCTCCGGCCTGACGATGGCGGAGCAGTTCCGCGATCAGTCCGGGACCGACGTTCTTTTCTTCGTCGACAACATCTTCCGCTTCACCCAGGCAGGTTCCGAGGTGTCCGCACTTCTCGGCCGGATCCCGTCCGCTGTGGGCTACCAGCCGACGCTCGCCACCGACATGGGCGCGATGCAGGAGCGGATCACCTCGACCAAGGCGGGTTCGATCACGTCCGTGCAGGCGATCTACGTGCCTGCGGATGACCTTACCGACCCCGCACCGGCGACGTCGTTTGCGCACCTCGACGCGACCACGGTTCTCAGCCGTGCGATCTCCGAGCTTGGCATTTACCCGGCGGTGGATCCGCTCGACTCCACCTCCCGGATCCTCGATCCGCAGGTCGTGGGTGAGGAGCACTACCAGGTTGCCCGTGACGTGCAGGGGATGCTCCAGCGCTACAAGTCGCTGCAGGACATCATCGCGATCCTCGGGATGGACGAACTGAGCGAAGAGGACAAGCTGACCGTGGCCCGCGCCCGGAAGATCCAGCGCTTCCTCTCCCAGCCGTTCGACGTGGCCGAAGTGTTCACCGGGTCCCCGGGCGTGCAGGTGCCGATCGAAGAGACGATCGACAGCTTCAAGCGCGTGGTGGCCGGTGAGTTCGATCATCTGCCCGAGGCGGCCTTCTACATGGTTGGCGGCATCACAGAGGTGATCGCGAAGGCGGAGAAACTTGCGGCGGAAGCCGCGTAAGGGGGCGACATGGCCGATACCCTTCAATTCGACCTTGTGTCGCCGGAGCGGATGCTCGCCTCGGAACAGGCGGCATCCGTGCAGATCCCCGGCGCTGAGGGCGATCTGACGGCGCTGCCGAACCACGCGCCGTTTCTGACCACCCTGCGCCCCGGCGTGCTGACCGTCGCGACGGGTTCGGGCACCACGGACTATGTGGTGACCGGCGGGTTTGCGGAGCTGTCGCCCGAGGGCGTTTCCGTGCTCGCAGAGCAGGCATTGCCCAAGGGCGAAGTGACCCGGTCCATGATCGACGGTCTGGTGAGCGAGGCCGAGGAGGCCCTGTCCACTGCAACGGCCGATGAGACCAAGGCCGCGGGTGCCCTCCGGATCAACCACCTCAAGGCGTTGGGGCTCGCGCTCAACCTCTAGGCGCGCCCCCTTGCGACCCTGTTCAGGCCCTGCCAGTTTGGCGGGGCCTTTGCTTTGGGGCATGACGGTTTTCAGAGGGTTGCATGCTCAAGGTCCGCAGCACGCTTTTCGGTATCGATCAGGGCGAGATTGCGCTCTTCGACCATTTCGACGCGGAAACGGAGATGTGGACGGGTTCCGGCGTGCGGGATGTGGAGCAGCCCGTTGCGTTCAGCGAGGCGTTTGAGCAGGTGCCCGGTGTTCACCTTTCCATTTCGCTGATCGACGCGGACACTGATGCCTTCATGCGGTTGCGCATCGGCGCCCGCGACGTGACACGGCACGGGTTTACGGCACGGTGCGAGGTCTGGGGCGACACGCGCATCGCCCGCCTGATGGTCAGCTGGCAGGCTACCGGCGCACTCGACGACCCGGAGGAGTACTGGCGGCTCTAGCGCACCGGTCCGGACACCGCAAAGACGGGTCCGCGCTCGTCTATCTGTTGTGTAGCGTCGAAAAGATCAGTGATCGGCACGGTTCCCACGACCAACCCCTGAGCCGCATCGATCGACACGGGGCGGGTCTGGGGCGGATCGGGTTGCGTAGCCGGGCTTGCAGCAGCGGTGCAGTACATCGCCTTACCCCAGCTCATGGTTGCGGCGTCGTATTCGTAGGACGCGCTGATACTCATCGTATCGGAGCCGTTGCTGAACGTGCCGAGGTTGCGGCCGTCCGGATGGAAGACCGTTACACCAAACACGTAGACGGTCGCCGACGCGAGGTAGGTGACCGGATCGATCCATCCACTCATGCTGACGAAGTTGCCCGGGTTGTTCTCGTCGATTGCAAGCTCAAGCCGGTAATCCTCCGCCGGTACCGGCGGCAGGAACGGGTCATTGAAGAAGGGCAGGTTGGGCAACGTTCCCGACCGGAAAGTCGTGACATAGTCGTTCTCCGGGCAGTCCGAGGCAAAGCGTCCGATGAGTGTGTTGTCCGTGATCGTAAGACCGTCGCCTGTTTCTGTGTCGAAGATCATGCCGCGTGTCTCGATGACGCTCCCGTACTCAAGAACCACGAAGGCTTCGTCAGCGGACAGGCTAACGTCGATACCCGAGCTGGGTTCGGCGCCCTCCCGCCCGGAAAAGCGTTCCAGCTCCGCGGCGCGAGGATCCCCGTTTGCATCATCGCCAAACGCCGCGATCACGACCTCGGGCGGGTCGAAGTTTGCGGGATCCGGGATCACGACATAGGCGATCTTCGGGCCCTCGATGAAGGCGCCTAAGGCGTTCGCGGCCGTCTCGATATCGCTACATGCGGTTAGTGGTAGCAAAAGCAGAGAAATACATACACGGGTCATAGCTGAAGTATAGCGAGACCATCACGCGGATGTATCAGTAATCTGGGTAGAAAGCCTCATAAATCGGGCCAAGCGTATCTTCATTGAAGAGAGACGAGACAGAAGTCCCGTTGGAGATGTTCAGGATTGCCTGTGCCATCATCGGCGCGAGTGGGACGGTACGGATGTTCTTTGACTTGCGCACCGGTTCCGGCTGTTCGATGGAGTCGGTCGTGACGAGGGATTTCAGCACCGACTTGCCGATACGCTCCACCGCCGGGCCGCTCAAAACGCCGTGGGAGATATACGCGTGCACTTCCTTGGCGCCTGCGTTCTTGATCGTGTCCGCGGCGGCGCAGAGCGTGCCGGCGGTATCGCAGATATCGTCAACAATGACGCAGACACGGTCTTTCACATCCCCGATGATGATCATCTCCTCGATCTCGCCGGGCTTCGACCGCCGTTTGTCGACGATCGCGAGGCCCGCGCCGATCCGCTTCGCCAGTTCCCGTGCACGGGCGACACCGCCCGCATCCGGGGAGACGATGAGCACGTCCGACGGGTTCTTGAAATGGTGCTTGATGTCCATGGCGAATACCGGGGCGGCGTAGAGGTTGTCCACGGGGATGTCGAAGAAGCCCTGGATCTGCCCTGCGTGCAGATCCATCGTCAGAACCCGGTCGATGCCCGCCTGCGTGATGAGGTTCGCAACGAGCTTTGCGCTGATCGGTGTGCGGGCAGAGGTGCGTCGATCCTGACGGGCATAGCCGAAATAGGGGATCACCGCGGTGATCCGCTGCGCCGACGACCGGCGCAGCGCGTCGGCCATGATCAGCAGTTCCATCAGGTTGTCGTTCGCCGGGTTCGAGGTCGACTGCACGATGAACATGTCCTCGTCGCGTACATTGTCGAAGACCTCGACGAAGATCTCCTTGTCGTTGAACCGCTCGACCCGCGCATCGGCAAGCATCACCGGCCCACCCCGGTAGACCGACATGCGCTTGGCGACCATTTCGGCGAGCTTCCGGTTCGAATTCCCCGAGATGAGCTTGAGATTGATGTCAGCTTTCATGGGGAACCTTTCCGGGGTTGCGCCAGCCGCGCGGTGGAGGAGTTGGGCGAGCCTTTAGCACTCCAATTCGGCCCTTGCAAACCCCGGCCATCGGGCCAACTGTGCCCGGCAGATGACGGAGGATCCCATGGCCCATATCGACTACTACATGTTCCCACTTTCGCCCTTCACCTATCTCGCGGGGCAGGGGCTGGAAGAGGTGGCGCAGCGCCATGGGGCGACGATCACCTACAAACCCTTCGCGCTGCTTAAGGTGTTCGAGCTCACCGGCGGTCTGCCACCGGCCCAGCGGCACCCGAGCCGCCAGGCCTACCGTCTGCAGGAGCTTGCCAGGATCTCGGCCAGGACCGGGTTGAGCCTCAACCTCAAGCCCGCCCACTGGCCCACCAATCCGGTGCCCGCAAGCTCCGCCATCATCGGCGCGCAGGCGGCCGGCGGCGGTGATGTCGGGGCGCTCTGCTTCTCGATCCTGCGGGCCTGCTGGGCGGAGGAGAAGGACATCGCCGAGGATGCGGTCCTGAAGGCGTGTCTGGAGGATGCGGGTTTCGACCCCGCGCTCCTCGACACGACCCTGCTGAGCGGGGCGGAGACTTTTGAGCGCAACACCCAGGAGGCGCTCGAGGCCAACGTCTTCGGCGCGCCGACCTACGTCGTCGGCGACGAGGTGTTCTTCGGCCAGGATCGGCTCTCTTACCTCGACGACTATCTCGCGAGCCTCTGATGGCACGTCTTGGAGGGGGGAAAACAGGGGTGACCCGGTATCGGGGCACCGGTCCCCGGGCGATCCTGTCCCACTGCTCGCTCGCCCATTCCGGCGCGTGGAAGCCCCTGATGGCCCGCATGCCGGAGGTTGACGGTACCGCGCTGGACCTGCCGGGTCATGGCATGAGCGCCTACGATCCGGACAGTGAGCTTCAGCGGCAGGGGGCGGACGCGGTGCTGGAGGCGCTCGATGACGGCCCTGCGCACCTCATCGGGCACAGCTTCGGCGCGCGGGTCGTTCTGCGCGCAGCGCTCGACCGTCCGCACAGCGTGCTCAGCCTGACGCTGATCGAGCCGATGATGTTCCATCTCCTCGAGGACGCGGGCGATCCGCTCTATGCGGAGGAGATGGTCGCCTCAACATCCTGGGCCCAACCGCTGGAGGTGGGCGATCTCGATGCGGCGGGGGACGTTTTCACCCGGCTTTGGGGCGACGGCTCCCCGTGGGACGCGGTACCCGAACGACAGCGCGCCTATGCGCGGGAGCGTATGCCGCTCGTCCTCGCCGCGGGGCCCGACGTGATGGGCCATCCGCCGGGCCAGATCACCCTGGCGGAGATTGCAGCACTCCCCTGCCCGATAACCCTTGTCTCCGGCGCCGAGACCCGCCCTGCCGCGCGGGCGATCTGTGAGTTGATCGCCGGGGCAACCGGCGGGGCTCACCATACCATCGCCGGTGCCGGCCACATGGCGCCAATCACTCACCCCGAGGATGTTGCCAGCGTGCTTCGCCCGGATCTGCTGCAGGACGCCTAGCCGCGGATCAGGTCCAGGAGTCGCCCGACGTCTTCCGCCGTGGTCGACCAGTTGGCGACGAGCCGGGCACTTAACGGGGTGTCGTCCGGACCTTCGAGCGACTGATCCTCCGGCCAAAGATAGTAGTGGGCCCCGGCCTCCATGGCGCGCCGGTGGGCTCCCCGCGGGAACGCGGCAAACACCTGGTTGCCGTCCACGGGATGCAGCAGTGTCGCGCCCTCTATCCCGGCAATTCCCGTGGCAAGCTCCTGCGCCTGGGCGTTCGACTTCCGCGCAAGGCGCAGCCACAGATCGTCGGTCAGATAGGCCTCCATCTGCGCGCTCAGATAGCGGTGCTTGGACATCAGATGCGCCCCGCGCTTGCGCCGCAACTCGAACTCCCACGCATCGGAGGGATCGAACAGGATCACCGCCTCCACGCCGAGCAGACCGTTCTTCGTCCCCCCGAAACTGAGCGCCCGCACCCGGGCCCGCCAGGTGAGGTCCGCAAGATCCGCGTTCGATCCCACCACCGCGTTGGCAAAGCGCGCCCCGTCCATGTGCAGGGGCAGCTCCGCATCGACGGCCACTGCGCCGAGAGCCGCGACCTCCGCCGTCCCGTAGGCCGCCCCGCACTCGGTCAGATTGGTGATTGAGATCGCGCCCGGCTGCACCGCATGGACCACACCCCGCGGCGTCGCGGCGATTGCCCCCCGCAACGTTTCCGGCGTCAGCTTGCCATGGTCACCGGGCAACAGATGCAATTTCGATCCACCGGTAAAAAACTCCGGCGCACCGCACTCGTCCATCTCGAGGTGGGATGTCTCATGGGTGTAGATCCGCGCCCAGGGCGGGCAAAGGCAGGCAAGTGCCAGCGCGTTCGCGGCCGTTCCTGTCGCGACCAGATACACCGCCGCCTCCGGTGCCGCGAACATTTCGCGGATGCGCGCCCGGACCCGGTCCATGGACGCCTCCGCCCCGTAGGAGCTTGCGTAGCCCTCGTTCGCGCGGAGGAGCGCTTCCATCACCTCCGGGGCCGCAGGGCCCGAATTGTCCGACGCAAACTCCATGCCCGCCCTCTCACTCCATCGGGACGACATGGTCTTCCAGATCGTCCTCATCCACCTCATATTCGGGCACTGTCCGCCCGGACATGGAATGCCCCGCCGCTGCCACGCTCCCTTGCCGCCCGCTCACAAGCGGATGCCAGTCGGGAAGCGGCGCCTGCTCCGCCAGCAGCCGGTAGGCGCAGGTCAGCGGCATCCAGTCCTTCACCTGCCAGATATTGTCCGGATCGATGACGACGCAGCTCGGGACAAGCTGCTTGCGCAGCGGGTAGTGCCCGCACCGGCAGCTCGCCGGATCGAAGAGGCGGCACGCCACATCGGTGTAGTGCACCTCGCCTGTATCCTCGTCTTCCAGTTTGAGCACGCAGCATTTCCCGCACCCGTCGCAGAGCGCTTCCCATTCCGCATGGGTCATGTCCGGAAGCGCCACACGCTCCCAGAACCGCTCCCGTATCTCGAGTGGATCCCGTGCCATCGCCCCACTATCCCCATCGGGGCCTATGATGCCAGCCCCGACCTTCTTCTGGCCAAAATATCCCCGCCGGAGGCTCCAGCTTTTGCCGACGCGGCACGTTTCCTTCAGGCTCGTTCCGGTTTTCAGGAGCGCCAGTCGCCCGAAGGGCTCAGGGGCATGCGCGGCCCCTCGGGCCGCGTGCCGATCTATGCAGGGTTCGACAGAATGTCCCGGGCCCGGGCCACGTCTGCGTGCATCTGCGCGATGAGTGGCTCCATTCCCTCGAACTTCAGTTCCGGCCGCTGGAAGGCGATGAGCGCGACCGAAAGGTCGGCGTCGTAGAGGTCGCCGTCAAAGTCGAGCAGAAACACCTCCAGGTTTGGTGCGTGATCGCCGAAAGTCGGGCGCGAGCCGAGGGAGGCGGCTCCCATATAGGTGCCCGCATGCCCGCCCGTGAGCACATCCACCCAGCACGCATAGATGCCGAAGGCCGGCAGGTGCAGACCCTCCATGGAAATGTTGGCGGTGGGAAAGCCCATCTCCCGCCCGCGCTTGAACCCGTGTTCCACGACGCCTTCGATCCGGTGCGCGTGCCCGAGCATGTCCGCCGCCCGATCCGGCCGTCCGTCCGACAGTGCCTCCCGGATCGCGGTGGAGGAGACCGCCCGATCGTCGTTCTTCAGCAGCGGTGCAACGGTGACGCCGAAGCCCATGTCCCGCCCACAGCCCTGCAGGGTCGTCACGTCGCCCGCGCGTCCCTTGCCGAAGCGGAAGTCCGCGCCCACGACCAGATGCCGGATTCCCAACCGGTCCCGCAACACGTCACCGCAGAAGGCTTCGGGGCTGAGACCCGCAAGGGTACCGTCGAAAGGCACCTCGTAGAGCCGTTCAACATCGAGTTTGGCGAGCCGGTTTGCCCGCGCCACCGCGTTCATCAGCCGAAATGGCGGCGCGTCGGGGGCAAAGAAGCTGCGGGGATGGGGCTCGAAGGTGACGACGCCGAGCGGAATGTCCAGGCGTCCAGCCTCCGACCGTGCGATGTCGAGGACCGCCTGATGTCCGCGATGAACCCCGTCGAAATTGCCCATGGCGACCGCGGCTCCGCGGCTTTCCGGGGCGATGGTCAGGTTGTCGAAACGCTGCATCCGGTCCCCGGGGCAATCGCCCCGGCCGTGCGGGGGCTCAGTCGAACTTGCGGCTCGGGGCGAGCACGAGTGCCTCCCCGGTCAGGACAACCGTATCGCCGACGCGGGCCTCACAATCAAGGGTGACACGACGCTTGGCATGGTCAACCGCCGCGACCGTGACCGACGCCTCGACATGATCGTCGGGCCGGACCGGGGCGCGGAACTTCAGGTCCTGCTTGAGATAGACGGTCCCATGTCCCGGCAGCTGTTCCCCGATCACCGCGGAAATCAGCCCAGCGGTCAGCATCCCGTGTGCAATCCGGCCAGAGAACATCGTATCGCGGGCATAGTCCTCATCGAGGTGGACCGGATTGTGATCCGTGGACAGCTCCGCAAACATCTCGATCTCGCGCATGGTGATCGTCTTGCCCACGGACCGGGACATGCCGATCTCGATATCCTCGATGCAGATCGTGCCCTTGGGCAGGTTGTGTCCTTGGTCAAGCATGCCGAATCTCCAAGATTGCTGCGGAGCAACATAGCGCAGATCGATAAGTGCGCAAGATAATTGCGCACGAAAATTCCGAATATCAATTCACGATTGAAATTTCGTGAGGAAGACACCTGTTCGGATGCGTCCGGATCTATCGGAGAAAACCCATCGATGCGGTTGGGCTGAGCCTCGCCTCCTCGAGAAATCCCTGCAGCGCGTTCGCGTCCGGCTGATCCTCAGTCCGCGTCGCCTCCCGCGCCAGCCCGCCGGTGACGAAGAGCGTGTCGAGCCCCTCTCCCACTCCGCCCTGAATGTCCGTGGCGATGCCGTCGCCTATACAGAGGATGCGATCATCCGCGATGGCCCGCCCCGCCGCATCCTCCAGCCGTCGCCGGGCAAGCTGGTAGATCGGCGCATGGGGCTTGCCGAAATAGTGGCTCTCGCCGCCCGCCTCCGTATAGGCCTTCGCCAAGGCGCCTGCGCAATAGATGCGCTTGTCGCCCCTGTCCACCATAATGTCCGGGTTGGCGCAGAGCAATTTCAACCCCTCGTTGGCCGCATAGAGAAACGTCTCGCGGTAGTCGTCCGGCGTTTCGGTCTCGTCGTCGAAAAGGCCGGTGCAGACGATGCTCTCCGCCTCGTCGAGCGGCACGCGTTCGATGTCGATACCGTCGTAGAACTCGTTGTCGGGCACGGAGGCGAAGAAGCCTTCGTCCCGGGTCGGCCCGAGGTGATAGACCATGCGCCCGAACATGCCCGAGGCGAGTGCTGCCTGGGCTGCATCGCCGGAGCTGGCCACGGCACTGTAGAGCGCGCGGTCAATGCCGATCCCGTCCAGTTGCTCCACCACCGAGGCCGCCGGTCGGGGCGAGTTCGTCAGCAACAGGACGATGCCACCGCCATCGCGAAACTGTTCCAGTGCCGCGACAGCGTCGGGAAACGGGCGCACGCCATTGTGCAGGCAGCCCCAGAGGTCGCAGAACACCGCATCATAGCGATGCGCGATGTCGTCCAGCCGGTCGATGATCATGCTTGGTCCTTGATGAGAAGCGTCAGAGCGCGAGGCGCCGCACGGTGAATCCCTCTTCCTCCAACAGGCGGAGAAGTCCGATCTCCCCTGGAAGATGCAGCGCGCCCACGGCGACGACCGCGTTGCCGGACGAAAGCGCGGGCAGCAGCTTGCTCATCCAGCGCAGGTTGCGGTCGCGCAGGAGCTTTGTGCGCATCACCTCTTCGATCTCATCGACGGCGTCCGGATCGCCGAGGGTCAAACTGCGCTGCGCTGAAAACTCCCACACCGCCTGCACCCGCTCCTGCAGGTAGAGATCGGTGATGGTGCGGAACGTGTCCTCCGGCCGTGTGGCCGTGGCGATTGAGAATTTGAGGAACTGCAATTCGTCTTCAGGTGACATTTCGAGAAAGCCCATCAGGGCCTCTTCCGGAGTTTCGAGCCCGACGACGGTGGCGCCGCTCGCGAGGCCCAGGCTCTCTATCCGCGCATCGAGGGTTTGCCGTCCCTCCGCTGCGGCCTGAAGCTCGCAGAGGGGCAGGGCAAGCATGATGCCCGCGAACCAGGGCCGCAGCCGGTCAATGGCGGCAGGTGGCATGCCCATGGAGGCGAGCGAGCCGGTGAGCGTCTCCCAGTCTTCTGGCGTGAGCTGCTCGCTCAGCCCCGGACCCTCCAGCACCATGATGAGCTGTGGGCTGGAGGAGATCTCGGCTTCCATCTCAGCGCGGTCGTCGGTGACGATTTCGAGCATCACCCGATCCGCGTCCGCTATCCGCTGGCCGAGCAGAGCCGGTATTTGCACCGCGGGGTCCGTGACATGGCTGGTGCCGAAGAGGGTGGAGGTCTGACCGTTCCGGCTGACCTCCCACAACAGTCCTTCGCTGTAGACAACCTCAGCAGCGCGTGCATCGATCGCGGCGCGATCCGCGTCGGACATCGCGTCGTAAAGGTTCACTCCGCCACACAGGGCGAGGGCCGGCGATGCCGCCAGCAGAAGGGCAGTGCACAGCCCGGTCACGATCCGCTTGAGCATTGCAGTCCTCCCGCCAGCGCTCCTTCTCGCGTTCTAGCCTATCCCCCTGGTCCGGTCACCGGAGAATGCGGCAGTGCGGTAGTCAAATTCAGGTCAGCCCTCTCTTGACTCGCTCACGGCGGCTCTCTATCTCGCGAGCTGTTAGCACTCGCTAACCCAGAGTGCTAAGCACCGGTACATACCCCTGTGGATACTACCAACGGAGACACAGATGAACTTCACTCCTCTGCATGACCGCGTCCTGGTTCGCCGCATCGAAAGCGACGAGAAAACCGCTGGCGGCCTGATCATTCCCGATTCCGCGAAGGAAAAGCCGGCGGAAGGCGAGGTCATCGCTGTCGGCGCAGGCGCGCGCGACGAAGATGGCGACCGGATCGCGATGGACGTCAAGGCCGGCGACCGCATCCTGTTCGGCAAGTGGTCCGGCACCGAGATCAAGATCGACGGTGAAGACCTTCTGATCATGAAAGAGAGCGACATCCTCGGCGTTCTCTCCTGAGCCTGTCCCCCTTTCGACTGACGCACAGAATTCAAGGAGCCTGAAGCAATGGCTGCAAAAGACGTAAAATTCGATACGGACGCCCGCAACCGCATGCTGACCGGGGTGAATACCCTGGCGGACGCGGTGAAAGTGACCCTCGGCCCCAAGGGCCGCAACGTGGTCCTCGACAAGTCCTTCGGCGCGCCGCGCATCACGAAGGATGGTGTCTCCGTCGCCAAGGAAATCGAGCTTGAGGACAAGTTCGAGAACATGGGCGCGCAGATGGTGAAGGAAGTCGCTTCCCGCACCAACGACACCGCCGGTGACGGCACCACCACCGCGACGGTTCTGGCCCAGGCCATCGTCAAGGAAGGCATGA
>JBCBAP010000079.1:0-13358 GCA_038532435.1 Pseudomonadota bacterium
GCGGTGATCTCCGATGCGGAGTTCGTGCAGTTCCACCCCACGGGCATGGCGGTCGACCGGGACCCCTGTCCGCTCGCGACCGAGGCCCTTCGCGGTCACGGTGCAACGGTCATCGACGATGCCGGGCACCGGTTCATCCTCGACGATCATCCTGACGGCGAACTTGCGCCCCGGGACATCGTCGCGCGGGCGATCCACCGCAAAGTCAGCGCGGGCGAGCCGGTCTTCCTCGACACGCGGGAGAGCATCGGTGCCGGGATCCTCGAAGAGTTTCCGACGGTCGCGGGCTATTGCCGGGATGCGGGCATCGACCCTGTTACCGAGCCGATCCCGATCCGTCCCGCGCAGCATTACCATATGGGCGGCGTGCGGACCGACGACGAGGGGCGCGCAAGCCTCCCCGGCCTCTGGGCGTGCGGCGAGGTCTCGTCGACCGGATTGCACGGGGCCAACCGGCTCGCCTCGAACTCGCTGCTGGAGGCGGTGGTCTTCGGTGCACGCATCGCCCATGCAATCGCGGCAGATCTCGACGGCAGCCGGGCACTGCCGCACATCGCGCTGCCCGAATACCTCCATACCGGCCCCGAGTTCGCCGCCCCGGTCGGGGCGGTGCGCATCCTGCGGGAGACCATGTCGCTGCATGTCGGGGTGGAACGCACGGCGAACGGTCTTGCCACCGCGCTGCGCGTCTTTGCGGAGCTGGAGGCCGAACATGCGCCCCAGTCCCGCGCATTTCTGAACATGACGACGACGGCGACCCTCGTCGCGGCGGCGGCGCTCATGCGGGAAGAGAGCCGCGGCGGCCATGCCCGGGCGGACTTCCCGACGCCGGACCGGACCCTGCAATCCCGCAGCCACGTCACCCTTTCCGAAGCGCTGGCGCGGCGGGCGGAGGTCATCGCCTCCCTCCCTTGAACATCCCAGAAACGCGAAGAGACGCGATGGAGAACATCGCGCCTCAACACTTGGCCTGACCAATACGCGGTCAGATACGCTTACTTACCGAGATCCACGGCAGGGAGGGACCGTGACCCCGGCGGGGGGGTTCAGTTGGCGATCGCCCGCGGGGCGACCTCCGGCGTGACCCAGCCGCGGCGGATCGCGCAGATCGCAAGCTGGGTACGGTTGGCAACGCCGAGCTTGCGCAAGGCCGCCTTCACGTCGGACTTCACGCTCGCCTCGCTCATGTCGAGCGTGTTGGCGATTGTCTTGTTCGGCAGGCCGTCGGCCACGCAGCGGATCACCTGACGCTCCCGCTCGGAGAGGCTGTCGAACACGTCATCCTCATCGATGAGGAACCGCTTGCGGCTGCACAGGTCCGCGATGATGTCCGCGAAATCCCGCGGGAAGACCTTCTCGCCCTTCAGCAGCAGGCGGAGCGACAGGGTCAGGGTTTCGCAATCGATGTCGCTCGTGAGGAAGCCATCCGCGCCGCTGTCAAACGCGCTGCCTACGGTGTCGATGGTGAGCGTGTCGTCGATGACCAGCACCCGGGATTTGGACCATACCTGGCGAAGCCGCTTGAGATCCCGGTCGAGCATCTCATAGTCCGCCGGGCGCTCGATGAGCACAAGGTCGATGGTGCGGCCCTCACGGCGGGCCACGCTCATGCCCTCGGGCAGGCTTTCGGACCGGCCGGCCATGCGGAAGAAGTTCTCTTCGAACCGCAGTGAAAGCGTCTCGGCCAACAGGCCGCTGCGGGAGATAATCAGAACGTCGTGGGTCATCATTTCGATCCCTGTTTTTACTACGCCGCTCCTCGAATGAGGGGCTGTTCCAACCTTTTTGGTTGATCGATGACAATTGGATACTGAAACTGACGTGACAGCCGCGTGACGCGACCGTTCGAAAGAGATCCACCCCCCATTCGAGGCAGGCAGGCATGGCCGAACAGGCAAAGGGAATCGAATTGGCCTTTGCCGGTGCGGCCGATCTTCTGAAGGGAGAATCCGTTAACGATCAGATGCTTGAAGCGCAGGCGACAGGAATCGTTCAGGCGCTCTCACCGGTCGATCCGCATCGGGCCGCGCTGATTACAGCGCTTGAGAGTGTCGGCGGTCTTGACCGGGCGTTTCTGCTCCGTCACCCGTTTGCGCCGGAATTCGTCTATCTAGCGGGACAGTGTAACGGTTGTGACATCGGTGGCGGCGGGGTGAGTCTGGGTGAGGCCCTGTTTCGCTGCGCGGGGGAGGCGGCGGAAGTCTCCCTTCGCCCCACTGACCTCCCGAAGAGCATGGCTCCAGGGCATCCGGCGCTCGATGGGCGATGGCCCGCCGATGAACGACGCATCGCCGCGCGGAACGTGCAGACGGGCGCGGAGATTTCCTTACCTCAATCAGCCTTCCTCGGACCGCGACAGCCGGGCCATGCGCCCGCAAGCCTGGGGCTCGGCGCGGGACTGACGGATCAGGACGCAGCGCTCAGCGCCACCTTTGAGCTGATCGAGCGGGATGCGGCGCATCGGTGGTGGTATGGCGAGACGACGCCCATGGCCCTCCCGCTGGAACTGCTGGACGGCGTGACGGGCACGTTGGCGAAACTGCGCAAAGGGTCCCAAACGTTGCGCTTTTCCCGCCTGCTCGGCCTGCGCTCTCCGCTCGAGGTGCCGGTCGTGGCGGCCATCTCCACCGATCCGGACGGGCGCGGCCTCGCGGTTGGACTGAAATCTGCCGGCGATTGGCAGAGGGCAGCGCGGGGCGCGGTCATGGAGATGCTGCAAATGGAGCTGGCGCTGCACCTCGCGCGGGAGCGGCACAACACCCAATCGGACGCGGACGCGGTCCCATTCGGACTGGCTCAACTCCACGTTGAGAGGTTTGATGCATTTCGCGCCACAGCCAGCGTTTTTCCGCTGGTCCCGGTTCTGTCAGGGTTTGACAGCTTGGCCTCCCATCTGTCATCGAAAGGTATGGAACTTTACATGACACGTGTCGCCCGACCTGACACAGATCAGGGGTACCGTGTCGCGAAAGCCAGTGCACCCGGCCTTATTCCGTTGCCCGGTCCGGGGCACGCCGCACCCGCTGGGACCCCGGGACACGAGACGGAGTTGATGTGAGCGCAACGCTGACTGTACCGAGCCTGTCCCTCACGACAGTGGGGGCCATGACGCTGGTTCTGAACGGTGCGCCCAAGCCGCTGTCGAGCAAAAAAGCTGTGGCGATCCTCACCTATTTGGCCCTGCAGGAGCAACCGACGGAAAGCCGCGAGCGGATTTCGGCATTGCTCTGGTCCGACAATGATCAGGCGGGCGCACGCGCAGCCCTTCGCCAGACGGTGCGCCGGCTGAAGCTCGATCTCGCCGAGTTTGAAGACATTCTCGACGCGGACCGGTCCAACCTCCGGCTCACGGCGCCCATCAAGGTGGATATCCTCGAGGCAATAGCCGAGGCCGAGGCGGGCGAAGCGCCAGGCATGCTGCGCCGGGACAATGTGGATCTGAGCAGGCTTCTGTCGGATCTGGAGGATCTCGACAGCGACCTTAACCACTGGATCTCCGTCCAGCGGGAGCGACTGACGGGCCAGCTTGTCACCGCACTCGACACCGCGATGCGGGCAAAGAAGGACACGCCCGACGTTCTGCCCATCGCTGAGGCGATTCTTGCGACCGATCCGACCCACGAGGCGGCCTGCCGGGCGGCCATGCGTGCCCACGTCGCCAAGGGCGACATCATCGGCGCAATGAAACGATACGAGCGACTGTGGGAAGTGCTCGACGAGGATTTCGACATCGAGCCCTCGCCGCAGACGCAGGACCTTTATGTCTCGATCAAGCAGGGCGGCGTTGACGGGGACCGCCCGGACGCGGTGCCGAAGGTGGAGCCCGAGGGCGAGGATGGCGTAAACCCCGCCATCCCGGTGGCCATCATGGTGGATCCCCCGATGGCGGGGCAGCTTCCGCCTGAGTTCGACTATTTCACCGTGATCTTCCGCAGCGAGCTGATCGCGGCACTGACCCGGTTCCGGGCCTGGCTCATCGTCGACAGTCAGGACGAACAGCCCGCGCCGCGCACGACCTTCCGGTCGTACCGGCTCAAGGTCGCGACCATGAGCATGCAAGGCGCGCTGATCGTGTCGCTGATGCTGGTGGACCAGCAGGACGGCCGCTGCATCTGGGCGGAACGTAAAGAGGTCGCGCTCGATGATATGGGCGCGTTGCATCAATGGGCGGTTCGGCACCTCGCGGTGGCCCTGAACGTGCACCTCTCCGCCTCCCGTCGCCTGAGCGCGAAGGAGATGGAGACCCCGGCAGGCCGCAACTACGAACGCTGGATGCAGGCGCAGGCCCTGATGAACGAATGGCGACCGGAGAGTGAGCGCAAGGCTGAGAAGCTCCTGCGGGAGGTGATCAGCGCGAACCCGGAGTTTGCCCCGGCGCAGATCACGCTGGCGGAAATCCTGAACGCCTCACCGGTGATCTTTCCCGGTCAGGTCCATACGGAGAGCCAGACAGGGGAGTCGCTCGCGCTCACGTCGCGGGCGGTGCAGCTCGATCCGCTGGACAGCCGTGCGCACCTTTGTCGGGCGTGGAGCCATGCGGTCTCCGGCGGCTATGGTGCCTCGCTCAGCCACCTCGATCTCGCACTCGATCTGAACTCCAACGATCCGTGGACGATCATCTCCTCGGCGCTGATGTTCGCCTTTAACAACGAGATGGACCGTGCGCGGGCTCTGATGGATCAAGCGATCATCTTTGCACCTCGCGTCTCGCGCGGGGCGCAAGGGTACATCGCGACGACCAAGTATCTGATCGGCGACTATCAGGAGGCGGCGTCAGTGGCGGAAATGGCGGGTGATGCGATCGTCAACCTTCCCGCCTGGCGCGCGGCAGCCCTTGCCCGGATGGGCAAGGCGGACGCGGCGATGGAAGCTGTCGATCTGTTCTACCAGCTCTGCAAGACGCACTGGATAGTGCCGGGCGTCGTACCGACGGAGAGTGAGGCGATCGAGTGGTTCCTGAGCGCCTTCCCGATCCGGGAGGCCGCGCTGAGCGACCGGCTGCGCACGGATCTTCTCGATCTTCTGTCGCAGCGGGCGCAGTCCTGATCGACCACGCCCGCGCGTCAGGTCAGCGGCACTGGGCGATGGTGTAGTCGCCGACGCGTGCGTAGAGGAACTCGAGCTTCGACAGCTCCGCCCCGGATCCCTGCTCGTACTGATCGCGGTAGAAGGACGGCGCGTGGTACTGCTCGGAATTCTCCGCAGCGCCAAAGAAATCCTCGGCCATCTGCATCATGTTCTCCTCGGGCAGGCGCAGCACCAGCGTCTCCATGGAGCTTTGCACGAACATCACGCCCTTGATGCGGTCGGGCACAACGGCGACCCCGTCGACCTGCGCCTTGAAGTCCGCGACCGTCTCAGGACGGGTGCTGGGATCCTTCGCCCAGCCGGCCACGATGCGGCCCATCTCGACATAGTCGATGACCTCGACAAGGGGGATGTTGAACTCGGAAGGGGTATCGTTCATGGGGGAACTCCTCTGTTGGGTGTGCGCGATCAGTGGAGCCGCGCATCTGGTCCGAAACGATAGTGGTTTTGCAGAAACACGACGGTTTCTGCGGTGTCGGCGGGCAGGTTTGTCCCGAAACAGCCCGCGCAAGCGGCGTCCAGATCCTCGTGGAGCCAGGCGGCCTCCGCCTCCTCAAGGGCGGCGGCATAGGTCTCTCCCATGATGATCGAGCCAAGCGCGCCGAGGGTCCGGCCCTCCGCATCGGCCTCGGCCTCGAGCATCAGGAAGAGATAAAGCGGCGGTGACGCGGTGAGCGTTTGCCGGTCCGCGTCCAACATGTCGATGGAGGCGAGCCAGTCGCCTACCGCCGCCTGCCAGCGCGCGGCATCCCCGGCAAACCGGGTCTCAAGGACACCGCGTTCCGCATCTTCTGCCTTCGCGATCAGCGAGGGGACGGAACGTTGCGCATCGTCGGCACCCGCCAAAAGGTCCCGCAGAATAAGGCCGCCGTCGCGCCCCTCCACGCCCTTCACAGCATTGGTGTTGCGCCCGAAGAGGCGCGGCATGTGCGGGCCGAGGGCGCGCGCCATCTGGGGCTCCGATCCGTTGATCGAGAAGAAGTGGGAGAAATCGAACAGCCAGTCCTCGGTCAGCGGCATCTGGGCCGGACGCTTGAGGCTGGTATGCAGGATCATGTCCCGCAGGCCCATATGGGGATGGTGGCGGTTGAGGCTGTATATGTCCTTGACCAGCCCGTGACCGAGCCGGGCGACGCCGGTCATATATTCGGCAGGGACCCGGCCCGCGCGGTCCTGATCCAGCCTCGCACCACCCGCGACCGCGTAACGCGCCGCGAAATCCGGATGCAGCCACGTGCCCAGAACGTCCCTGCGCAGCATCCGATGGTAGATCTTGATGGTCACCCTGCGCGCCATGTCGAAGAGGTCAGCCCCCTCAAGCTTCGGCATCGATTCCTCAAGCCGGGCCACGACGGCATTGTGCAGGAGCGACAGGATCGTCTGCACCTGCGCCAGCGCGGAGTTCGAATCCGAAAGCGCCGAGGGGATCAGCACCTCGGTCGGGGTAGAGCCGCCCTGCGCATCCAGATGCGGGCAGGACATGCGCGGCAGGTCCCGACGGGCACCCCAGGCGGGGGAGGTGTTCGACGTGCGCGCGCGCCCGAGGCGAAGCTTCACGCGGGGCGCGGCGCCATCGGCGGGCTTTTCGTAGCAGGCCGCGTCGTGGCGGGGCCCGTCGCCGTAGATCACATGCAGGTCAAACGCAGTCTGAAGTTGCGCATCCCCGCGGGACATGCGCCGCGCGCCGGTGAGAAACCCCATATCGTGCACGGCGATCTGGGCGAGGTAGGTCGCGCCTGCCGGAATGTCAGACACCGCACCGGGGCGGCGGGTGCGTGCGATCTTCACGGCAATCTTCTCCAGAATGTCGAGGGTCTCTTCCTCGCGGCCGGGGCCGATCACGGTATAGGCATCCGCCGGCTCAACCGGGCCAAAGAGGTTGCTGCCATCCCCAATCATACTGCGCAATCCTTTCACGCTTACCGTCGCCCCAAGACCTGTTAACTGATAACCAATTTATGCGTTACGCCAACGTGACAGGTGCACCTGTTCGTAGCGTTTTGGGAACCAGTGATGGGCCTTCCCTGCACCTTGGCACAAGTTGCTGTTTTTCTTGCCACGAAATCGGCTGCGGAGCGGTGCACCGAGGTTGAAAGCTCCCGGGGGGTCCTCTAACAACGGGCAGCGTTTCAGACAGCCCGAGGACCATGCCATGACCGCGCCCCTTCGCCTTGCCATCGCCGGCCTCGGAACCGTCGGCGCGGGGGTCGTGAAGATCGTGCAGCAGCACGGGGACCTGCTGGCCCTGCGCGCCGGGCGGGGCATAGAGATCTCGGCGGTGTCCGCCCGCTCCCGCGGGAAGGACCGGGGCGTCGACCTGAGTGACTACGCGTGGGAGGATGATCCGGTCGCACTCGCCCGACGGGATGATGTGGATCTCGTCGTCGAGGTCATGGGCGGTGAGGACGGTCCCGCGAAAGCCACCGTGGAGACCGCACTCGCCGGGGGAAAGCACGTCGTCACCGCGAACAAGGCCATGCTCGCCCTGCACGGGGACGAAATGGCACGGCTCGCGGAAAACGCAGCGGTTGCATTGCGTTACGAGGCTGCGGTCGCCGGTGGGATACCGGTGATCAAGGCCCTCGGCGAAGGGCTCGCGGGCAACGCGATCACCCGGGTCATGGGGGTCATGAACGGCACCTGCAACTACATCCTGACGGAGATGGAAGCGACCGGCGCGGATTATGCGGACGTGCTGCGGGACGCACAACGCCTTGGCTATGCGGAGGCGGATCCGACCGTGGATGTGGGCGGCATCGATGCAGCACACAAGCTTGCGCTGCTCTCCGCCCTTGCCTTCGGGACGAAGGTCGACTTCGGCGCGATCAAGATCGAAGGGATCGAGCGGATCTCCCTCTCGGACATCCGCTACGCCGCCGGCATGGGCTACCGCATCAAGCTGCTGGGCGTGGCGCGGATGAACGCGGACGGGCTCGAACAGCGGATGCAGCCCTGTCTGGTACCTGCATCCTCTCCGCTCGGCCAGCTTGAGAGCGTGACCAACATGGTCGTCATCGACGGGGATCATGTGGCGCAGACGGTCCATAGCGGCCCCGGCGCGGGCGAGGGGCCGACCGCCTCTGCCATCATGGGCGATGTCATGGATGTGGCACGGGGTATCGTGATCCCGCCGTTCGGCATCCCCGTCGGCAGACTTGCGGCGGCCCCGAAATCGACCTCCGGGGCGGAGGCTGCGTACTATCTGAGGTTCATGCTTCAGGATCAGCCCGGCACACTCGCGACCATTGCCACGGCGCTCGCGAAGCAGGGCGTGTCCATCGACCGGATGCGGCAGGAGGAGCATGAGGGCGACACCGCCGCGGTGCTTATCGTAACCCACGCTTGCGCGCGGGCGCAGCTCGACCTGGCACTGGCAGAGATCGGCGGGGACGCCGCGTCCCTCGCCGACCCTGTGGCGATCCGGATCGAGACGGTCTAGGCCGCAGCTGCGACCTTCCGGCGGCTCCACCACACAAACGGCAGCGCAACCGCGTACATGGTGAGGCCGTAAACCCCCGCAGGAATAGCGAATTCCGGAATAGTGGCGCTTGCGCCCGCAATAATCCCGGCGATGGCGATGCCGACCGTACTGTTCTGCTGACCGGCCTCCAGCGCGATGGCAACACCGTCCTTCACCGACAGTCCCGCAAGCACCGCACCGCCATAGCCGATGGCCAGCATGGCGATGTTGAAACCGATGAGCAGCGGCCCGAGGGTCGGCAGGTTCGTGATGAAGAGCGTCCAGTTCGACGCAAGTGCAGCCACGACAATGACCACGAAGAGCACCACCGCAAGCTTCGCGAAGATGGGCTCAATAGCGGCGGCAACCCTTGGTGCAAGATGGTTGAGCGCGACCCCGATCCCGACCGGTACGGCAGCGATCAGGAACATGGAGATGCCGAGGCTTGTTGTATTCACATCGGGCGCGTCGAGCCCCATGAAATAGGTTGCTGACCAGCTGACCAGAATCGGCACGGTAAGGACCGACAACAGGCTCACCACCGCTGTCAGCGTGATCGACAGGGCAAGCGTTCCCCCCGCCAGCCGCGTGAGAATGTTCGACGTCACCCCCCCGGGGCAGAAGGCAAGCAGCATGAAACCGAACGCGAGCGCCGGGGGCAGACTCACCGCCAGCAGCACGATGAAGGCAAGTACGGGCAGGACCACGACCTGCAGGATCGCGCCGATCGCGAAAGCCTTCGGAACCTTCACAATCCGCGTGAAGTCCTCCACGCGCAGGCCAAGGCCCAGCGACAGCATGATGATGGCCAGCGATACCGGCAGACCGACGGTCAAGAGTATGTTCATCCCCACCTCCCTCGTTTCGTTTTTTTGCGATCCTGCGGCGGAACGTCCTGAAGCGCAAAGCGAAAGCGCCCCGCGCCCCCGTTTTTCTTGTATTCGAGGGAGAGCCGTTCCATAGACAACCCGCAGTTCCATCTCCCGCAGGAGGCCATCCATGGCGAAGTCCCCCAGTACACCCGAAGCACTCTTTTCCGACCGCCTGCTGTCGCTGGGCCTCGCGCGGGTGTCGGAGGCGGCGGCGATCGCGGCGGCGAAGCTGATTGGCCGCGGTGACGAGAAGGCGGCGGATCAGGCCGCGGTGGACGCCATGCGCACCCAGTTGAACATGCTCGACATTTCCGGCGTCGTCGTGATCGGCGAAGGGGAACGGGACGAGGCGCCGATGCTTTTCATCGGTGAGGAGGTCGGGACCGGGAAGGGCCCCGGCGTGGACATCGCGCTCGACCCGCTCGAGGGAACGACCCTGACGGCAAAGGACATGCCCAACGCGCTCGCGGTGATCGCGATGGGGCCCCGTGGCTCCATGCTGCACGCGCCCGACGTCTATATGGACAAGCTCGCGATCGGGCCCGGATATCCCGAGGGCATCGTGTCGCTCGACATGACGCCCACCCAGAGGATCCAGGTCATCGCGGCCGCCAAGGGATGCCGGACCGACGGGGTCACGGTCTGCTGCCTCGAACGCCCCCGCCATCAGGAGCTGATCGCCGAGATCCGCGCGACCGGCGCCCGCATCCGCCTCATCACGGACGGGGACGTGGCCGGTGTGATCCACTGTGCGGAGGCCGAAAAGACCGGCATCGACATGTATATGGGTTCCGGCGGCGCGCCGGAGGGTGTTCTCGCTGCCGCCGCGCTCAAGTGCATGGGCGGCCAGATGCAGGGCAAGCTTCTGTTCCGCAACGACGATGAGCGCGGCCGGGCGAAGAAGGCGGGGATCACCGACCTAGACAAGATCTACGACCGGGACGACATGGTGACGGAACACGTCATCTTCGCCGCGACCGGCGTCACCGACGGCTCCATCGTTTCCGGCGCCCGGTGGGATGGCGACTATCTGGAGACCGAGACGATCCTGATGCGCTCCCGCACCGGCTCCGTCCGGAGGCTCTACTACCGGCAGAAGAACAACTGATGACCACCGCGCTCCTGCTCATCGACATCCAGGTCGGGTTCGACGATCCGTGGTGGGGCGCGCGGAACAATCCCGACGCGGAGGTGCAGGCAGGTCGGCTGCTGGACGCCTTTCGCGCGGATGGCCGGCCGGTGTTCCATGTCCGTCACCTCTCCAACACCGGATCCCCCTTGCAGGAAGGTGGATCCGGCACGGCGATCAAGCCGGAGGTGGCACCCGCACCCGGCGAGCCCGTCTTTGACAAGCGGGTGAACTCCGCCTTCATCGACACCGGCCTGCAGGACCGCCTGCGGGAGGCGAGCGTGACCGACCTCGTGATTGCCGGTCTCACCACACCCCATTGCGTGTCCACCAGCGCGCGCATGGCCGCGAACCTTGGTTTTGGGGTCACGGTGGTCGAAGATGCCTGCGCGGACTTCGCTCGGGGGGCTGACGCCACGTTCCACCCGGCCGCACCTGCGCTCACGCCGGAGGCGAGCCATTTCGCGGCACTCGCGCACCTGCACGGGGAGTTTGCGACCGTGGCCTCCTCCTCCACGGTGTTGAGCGCGCTTGCGGGCAGGCAGCATGGCTGACGATCCGAGCAACCCGCGCCACCTGATCGGTCCGATCATCGGGATCACAGTCTTCGCGGGCATGTCGATTGCGATCTGTGCGCTGCTGGTCGCCCGCTGGGCGGAGATGCCCTGGATCGCCCGCGGGATGTTTGCTCTCTGGATCGCGGCGACGATCTGGGGCGTCTCCCGGGGGGTGAAGCGGATCTTTGCCCGCGCTCGGGGAGAGCAGGACAGCGCAAGCCGCCGGGCCGAAGCCTATCTGGACCGGGACGACTAGGAACCCTTTACCACCCACACCACACTTGGTAGGCTCACGCAGATACCCAACCAGATGTGGAATGCGCATGTCCTTCGACGGCACCGATCTTCCGGCCCCATGCCTGGGCGTTGCCCGATCCCTGACCGGGCGTTTCTGGCGGGCGCCGGAGCCGGAGGTGGAGCGCAAGGCAGCGGCACTTTTGCAGCAGACCGGGCTGCCGGATCTCATCTGCCGGGTGCTCGCGCACCGCGGAGTGGCGGCTGACGAGGCGGAGACCTACCTCGCCCCCCGGCTCAGGGACCTGATGCCCGACCCCTCCACCCTTCTGGACATGGACCGGGCCGTCGAAACGCTCCTCAGCGCTGTGGCGTCCCGCGCGCGCATCGCGGTTTTCGCTGACTATGACGTGGATGGCGGAGCCTCGGCAGCGCTGCTCATCGACTGGCTGCGCCCGCACGGTATTGCCGCGACGCTCTACGTGCCCGACCGTATCGACGAGGGCTACGGGCCGAACGTGCCAGCGATGGAGGCGCTTGCCCGCGATCATGACCTGATCATCTGCGTGGATTGCGGCACGCTCAGCCACGCGCCCATCGCGGCGGCGAAGGCTGCAGGCGCCAAGGTTCTGGTGCTCGATCACCACCAGGGCGGGGAGACCCTGCCGGAAGCGGAGGCGGTGGTGAACCCCAACCGGCAGGACGAGACCGGTGATCTTGGCTTCCTGTGCGCCGCCGGGGTCGTTTTCATGATGCTGGTCGCCGCCAACCGGGCATTGCGTTCCGAGGGGCGCGATGCACCGGATCTGATGGGCCTTCTCGATCTGGTCGCACTTGCGACCGTGGCGGATGTGGCTCCCCTCGTCGGGCTCAACCGCGCCTTTGTCCGGCAGGGGCTGGCTGTCATGGGGCGGCGGGGGCGTCCGGGGCTGGTCGCCCTGTCGGACACGGCCCGGATCACGAGCGCCCCGTCGGCCTATCACCTGGGCTACATGCTCGGCCCCCGGGTCAACGCGGGCGGCCGCATCGGAGCGGCCGACCTCGGCGCGCGGCTGCTCGCGACCCGGGACCCTCACGAGGCGGCGGCACTTGCGGAACGGCTCGATGCGCTCAACGCGGAGCGGCGGGGGATCGAGGCGGAAGTCCTGGCCCAGGCCCTCGATCAGACAGAGTCGCGCGGAACAGACGGCCCCTTGGTCTGGGCCGCGGGAGAGGGCTGGCACCCGGGTGTGGTTGGCATTGTCGCCTCCCGGCTGACGGAGGCGACCAACCGGCCCGCCATTGTCATCGGCCTCGCCGACGGGGAGGGCAAAGGGTCCGGCCGGAGCGTGAGCGGGGTGGACCTCGGCGCTTCCGTCGCCGCCTGTACCCGCGAAGGGCTGCTGCTTAAAGGCGGCGGTCACGCCATGGCGGCAGGTCTGACCGTGGCCGAGGATCAGCTCGAGGCGGCGATGGACCGGCTCAGCACTCTGCTCGACCGTCAGGGCGCTGCAGCAACCGGTCCCCGGTCCCTGCGCATCGACGGGCTTGTCGGCCCGGGCGGCGTCACGGCCGATCTCATCGACCAGATGGAAGGCGCTGGCCCATTCGGAGCGGGAAGCCCCGCCCCGCGCGTGGCCCTGCGCGACGTGCGCATCGGCTTTGCCAAGCGGGCGGGCGAGTCCCATCTTCGCCTCCGGCTGAACGGCGCGGGCGGCGGCATCGACGCCATCGCCTTCCGCGCATTCGAAAGCGAGCTTGGCCCCCGGCTGGAAGCACACGGCGGTGCGCCGTTTCACATCGCCGGGCGGCTCGAGATCGATGACTGGGGCGGACGGCGACAACCCAAACTGCGGGTTGAGGATGCCGCGGAAGTGACGTGACAAGAATCCGTCATACCCTGTGAAAAGGTGCTTGCACCCGCCCCGCGTTTGCGCGTACACACCCTCCACACTGATCGGAGCGCCCTTCGTCTAGTGGTCTAGGACGCCGCCCTTTCACGGCGGAAACACGGGTTCGAGTCCCGTAGGGCGTACCAC
>JBCBAP010000080.1:0-13206 GCA_038532435.1 Pseudomonadota bacterium
AGCTTTACTGCGTCGAACGACCATCCCTCAAAATGCTCTAACAACATCACCTGTAGTCCTTTCTGGATACCAAGGGTCTGGGCCCTCTTCACCTTCTGGATAGGCGGCGATCTGGACTAAAAATCGGCGGATAACGGACCATTCATCGGAACATTGTGACAACATCTTGAATGGAAAAAAGCCCCCACAAAAAGGTGCCGGCGGTCGCGTGAACGACCGCCGGCGACTGCATATCGGCTTCCTCCAAACCCGGGCATGCCCCTACCCGGGGCATCACGCGACGAACCAAAGAGGGGGGGCAGGTTCGCCGCGCTCAGCAGCCGTCTAGCGACGGGGGGTGCGGGATCGGGGGATATGCAGAATTCTGATCCTTTCGCGCAGACGCAAGGGTTCCGGCCAGCGCTCCGAGGCATAGAGAGCCACGCTCAGCGCCACTGTTACGGCTGCGGCATGCAGCACCAGGCCACCCATGTCTGATATCAGGCCGTCCTCACGAAGGACGGTGTGAGCCAGAAGCTCCACGGACTCGTACTCAGCCATTAAGGCCAACTCCAAACACTCTCAAAACGCATACAACGACTCGACGTTACCGCGTTTGTGGAGTTGTAGCTAGACCGGCTGGCCACCACTACCAGTTGACGTCAATTTCAGTCGACGAACGCCTTTTCGATCACGAAGTGGCCGGGAGCGGAGTTTGCTCCCTCGACCATGCCTGCCGCCTCGCACAGGGCCTTGTGCTCCTGCAGCATCGCCATTGAGCCGCAGATCATCACACGATCGGTCTCCGGGGAGAGCGGCGCACCTGTCACCTCCGCAAAGCGGCCATCACGCAGCCAATCGGTCATGCGTCCCATGCGGGGGCTTTCCTCCCGGGTCGTTGTGAAGATCGTCTGCAGCTTTCCGTCCACGACCTCGGAGAGCATCTCGTCCGCCTCGATCTCCGCAACGAGGCTTTTCCCGTACTCAAGCTCTGCGACCTCCCGGCAGGTTTGCGTCAAGAGGACCTCGTCATAAGCCTCGTAAGTCGCCGGATCGCGGATGGTGGAGGCAAAGGGCGCGATGCCCGTGCCGGTGGAGAAAAGGATCAGGCGACGCGCGGGCGTGAGCGCGTCGAGGACCAGCGTGCCCACGGGTTTTGGCCGCATGACGATTTCGTCGCCGGGCTTCAGATGCCGAAGGCGGGAGGTCAGCGGCCCGTCCTGCACCTTGATCGAGTAGAATTCCAGCGTGTCATCCCAGGACGGGCTTGCGATCGAGTAGGCGCGGAGGAGCGGCTTCTCCCCATCGACCAGTCCGATCATCGCAAACTCGCCGGACCGGAAGCGGAAGCTCTGCGGCCGCTCGCAAGTGAAGGAGAAAGTCCGGTCGGTCCAGTGCTGAACACTTAACACACGCAGGAAGGCAAGGCCCTTCAGCGCCCTCGGCAGGTCCTGGACCGGGGTGTCCGAAGAATTCGACATTTCTCACCTCATTCCGACTCTGACACATGCTTACCGTGCCTCCGACAAACTGAAAACCCATCCCTGCGTCGCAGTAATTCCGGTCGTTCCCTCGCGTCAAACGGACGCGAAACGCCGCATATCAGGGCAGTTTCATTGACTTGTTTGGCTGTAGAGTGCATGTACCGCCCATGAGTTGGATGGCCCAATCCGGGTGCCATCGGGTCGCGTGATTAAAAATGCGGCCAAACACCAAGCCGCACTTTTTCGACACAGGACGACCATGACAACATTTTCCGATCTCAATCTCGACGAGAAGGTCCTAAAGGCCGTGACGGAGGCGGGGTACGAAACCCCCACCCCGATCCAGGAACAGGCCATTCCCCATGCGCTCGCGGGCAAGGATGTGCTCGGCATTGCGCAGACAGGCACGGGCAAGACGGCGAGTTTCACGCTCCCGATGATCTCCGCCTTGGCGAAGGGACGGGCCCGGGCACGGATGCCCCGCTCCCTGATCCTCTGCCCGACGCGGGAACTCGCCGCCCAGGTGGCCGAGAATTTCGAGGTCTACGGCAAGTATCACAAGCTGACCATGGCGCTGCTGATCGGCGGGGTCAGCTTCAAGGAACAGGATCTCAAGATTGACCGCGGCGTCGACGTGCTGATCGCCACGCCGGGCCGCCTGCTCGATCACTTTGAGCGGGGCAAGCTGCTGCTGACCGGCGTGCAGATCATGGTGGTCGATGAAGCGGATCGGATGCTCGACATGGGCTTCATCCCCGACATCGAGCGGATCTTCGGTCTGGTGCCCTTCACCCGGCAGACGTTGTTCTTCTCCGCCACCATGGCGCCCGAAATCACGCGGATCACCGAGACGTTCCTGCACACGCCGGAGCGTGTTGAGGTTGCCCGCCAGGCCACCACGTCCGACACGATCACGCAGTCAGTCTGCCTTCACAAACCTTCACGCAAGGATCGCGCTGACAGCGAAAAGCGGGAGGTGCTGCGCCGCCTCGTCTCCGCCGAGGAAGGCCTGACCAACGGCATCGTCTTCTGCAACCGGAAGCGGGACGTGGATATCGTTGCCAAGTCACTGAAAAAACATGGTTTCAACGCATCGGCAATCCATGGTGACCTCGACCAGTCCGTGCGGATGAAGACGTTGGACGGGTTTCGCAACGGCGAGATCACGCTTCTTATCGCATCGGACGTTGCGGCCCGGGGGCTCGACATTCCAAACGTGAGCCACGTCTTCAACTTCGACGTGCCGATCCACTCCGAGGACTATGTCCACCGCATTGGCCGGACCGGGCGCGCGGGCCGGACCGGGCGGGCGCTCATGATCTGCCTGCCCCACGAGGAAAAGCATCTCACCAAGATCGAGGAACTGGTGAAGCAGGAGATCCCGCGTATGGACTCTCCGCTGTCCAACAAGCCTGCCGAGGCTCCGACAGCGGTCGAAGAAACCGAAGAGAAGCCGCGCCGCAGCCGTTCCCGCAGCCGATCCGGCGAGAGCAAGGATACGGGTGAGCGGCGTGAGCGTGGCGGCCGCCGCGGCGACCGACGTCAGGACAGCGCGGTTGTTGGCATGGGTGATCATGTGCCCGCCTTCATGCTGCGCGAGATCAAGCTTTCGGTGAAAAAACCGACTAAAGCGGCAGCAGAGGATGACGCCTCCGTCGAGGCTGCGGAAACCACCGAGGGTGAAGCGGCCTGAGGCCGCGCCCCCTTTCTCTCCAATCTTCCAGACAGGTCCTAGTCGGCGAGGCGGTTGATCAGCACCGTCGACAGGGGTTTCTTACCGATCAACCGGCTGCAGACCGTGTTGATCCGTCCGCTGACCAGTTTCTCGACCGCATCATCGTCGCCGCGCACCTTGGGCCCCGCCCCGTTGATCGCGTCTGACAGCTCGGCCTCCAGCACCTCTTCTAGCGATCCATCGGCGTCGACATCTACCGGAAGGCCCTTCGCTTCGACCCAGGCATCGTCGAGGAGGCGTCCACGCTCATCGAAAATGAGGTTGACGACCACCAGACCACGGATCGCCATGCGCAACCGCTCTCGCACGATACCGTCCAGCGCGCCGTAGGCGACGGAGCCATCCATGTAGCGGCGGCCGGTCTCGATCAGCTCGACCGTCTTGGGCGTATTGCCGGACAGCTCCACCATGGTGCCGTTCGGGGCGACGACGGCTGCCCTGCCCTTTTCTTCCGCGAGTTTCGCGTGGGCCCGCAGGTGGCGGAACTCGCCGTGCATCGGGATGACATACTGGGGCTGCACGAGGTCCTGCATACGCTCCAGATCCGGCCGGTTCGCATGGCCGGAAACGTGATAGAGGCCGCCCTGATCGTCGATCACATCGACGCCGAGCTCTGCCAACTGATTATGGATCCGGGCCACCGCGACCTCGTTGCCCGGGATGGTCTTCGATGAGAAAAGGAAGGTGTCACCGTCCCGCAACTCGATGCCCGAATGGGTGTTTCCAGCGGCCAACTGGGCGGACACCGCACGACGCTCCCCCTGACTGCCGGAGGCGAGGACGAAGAGGTTCTCCGCGGGGACGTCCCGCGCCTCGTCCGGGCTCACCGTATCGGGAAAATCGTCCAGCAGACCGACGGACCGGCCGACGGAAATCATGCGGTTCATCGCCCGGCCGAGAACAAGCACCGACCGCCCCGCCGACCGCGCCGCCCGTGCCATCGTGGACACGCGGGCGAGGTTGGACGCAAAGGTCGTCGCCACGATCAGACCGTCGGTGCTGCGCAGAAGCTCGGTGATCGGCGTGACCAGATCCGCCTCGGACCGGCCCGCGTGTCCGTTGAAGATATTGGTGCTGTCGCACACGAGCGCGAGCACACCATCCTTCGACACATCCCGGATCAGGTCGTCGTCAAAGGGCTCTCCGACCTGCGGATCCCGGTCGATCTTGAAGTCTCCGGAATGAATGACGCGCCCGGCGGCCGTGTCGATCACCAGCGCGGAGCTTTCGGGCACGGAGTGGGAGATGGGCAGAAAGCCCACCTTGAACGACCCGGTATCAACCTGCGCAGGCCAGACGCCGACGGTCTGGACATGGGCGCGATCTTGCCCCGCATCCTCCATCTTGAGGCGTGCGATCTCGGACGTGAATTCGCGGGCATAGATCGGCGCCTTCAGGTCAGGCCAGAGACGCCCGACCGCCCCCACATGATCCTCGTGGGCGTGGGTGATGAAGATGCCCTCAAGCTGGTCCGCACGCTCCGCGATGAAGCTGGGATCTGCGGTGATCACGTCGACACCGGGGCTCGTCTCCATGTCCGGAAAGGCGACGCCCGTGTCCACGACGATCCACCGCTGCCGCGCGCCCTCGCCGACCCCGTAGAGGTACATGTTCATGCCGATTTCGCCCGCGCCCCCGAGGGCGACGTACACGAGCTTCGCAGGATTGGTCATGCGGTTTTCCGGTTCCGTTCGTTGATCAGAACGAGACCGTGCATGGTCAGTTCTGTATCGATTTTGTCTATGATATCGGTGCCTTGGTAGAACAGGGTGCTGAGCCCTCCGGTACCGATCACCTTCATGGGGCGGTCGCGTTCCTCGCGGATGCGCCTGCATACACCCTCGATCAGACCGATGTAACCCCAGAAGACGCCGGACTGCATGCACGCAACCGTGTTGGTGCCGACCACCTGCTGGGGCTTTGTCACATCGATATGGGGAAGCGCCGCTGCCGCCTCGTGCAATGCCTTGATGGAGAGGTTCACGCCGGGGGAGATGACGCCGCCGACATAGGCCCCGTCATGGTCCACAACGTCAAAGGTCGTGGCGGTCCCGAAATCGACGATGATGAGATCACCGCCGAACCGGTCGAACCCGGCGACCGTGTTTACGAGCCGGTCCGCCCCGACCTGCGTCTCCGCATCGACCCGGATCTCGACGGGTAGCGCGCAGTCCGGCTTTCCCACCACAAGCGGGCGGGTGTTGAAGTAGCGATCCGAGAGAACGCGAAGGTTGAAGACCACCTGTGGCACGACGGAGGAGATGACGACCTCGGTGATCGGAACCTCGACACCGGTGAATTTCATCAGCTGGGTAAGCCAGACGAAGTACTGATCCGCCGTGCGCTGGTGGTAGGTAGAGCAGCGCCACTCTGCCACGAAGTCCGCCCCGTCATGGATCGCGAAGACCGTGTTGGTGTTGCCTACGTCGATGGCCAGCAGCATGGATGCCTCCCCCGCTCAGCTAAAGTGCACCTCGGCGGCGGGCAGAACCTCGCGCCCCTGTGCCGTGTCGAGGATGAGCGCGCCGTCCTCGGCGAGCCCGGAGAAATTGCCGCTCAGGGACCGTCCGGGCAAGCGGGCCGTAATGGTGGTGCCAAGCCCTGCGGCCCTATCGAGCCAGGCTGTACGGACGGGGGCAAACCCGTCGCGCCGGAGCCGGTCCTGCCAGTGATGCAGACCGGGCGCGAGCGTGTCGAGGAAGGCCTCCGCCGTCACGGTCACGCCCGTCTCGGACATCAGGTTGGTAGGCGCGAGCGCGCCCTCCTCCAGCCGTTCCGCCGGGGGGTGAGCGATCAGGTTGACGCCGATGCCGATGACGAGATGGGACTCGACACTTTCGAGCAGGATGCCTGCCAGCTTCCGCCCCCTGAGAAGGACATCGTTGGGCCATTTGAGCGTGCAGAGCTCTCGCCGACCCGTGAGCTCCGCCAGCGTATCGTCGAGGGCCAGGGCGGCGGCAAAGGAGTGGTTCGGCCAGTCTCTCGGCGCGCCGCCAGGGGCGCAGATCATGCTGGCAGCGAAGTTGCCGTCGGACTGTTCCCACCCCCGCCCACGGCGGCCCTTGCCCGCTGTCTGCCTGCGCGCCAGCACCCAGACAGGCGCCTCAGCCGCGCGTCGGTGTGCCTCCAGATTTGTGCTGTCCGTCTGGTCGAGAATGACCCGACCAACGCCGCTGGGCCAGGCGGCCATATTCAGTTGAAGAGCGTGGCCGCGGCCACGGCTGCAATGGCGTCAATGCCGAAGAGGTTGATGACCGGCAGGCCACCCACCACCATCGCAAGGGCGGCTCCGCCGAGCGCGAGCCCGTGGGTCAGCGGCATCGTGCCGGTGAGCGCTTCGGTCTCTGTCCCGAAATAGACCAGATAGACGATGCGCAGATAGTAATACGCACCGATAACCGACGCGATGACGCCGAGCACGGCAAGCGGCACCAGCCCGGCCTCGACCGCCGCGACGAACACGTAATACTTGCCGAAGAAGCCGACGAGCGGCGGAATGCCTGCAAGGCTGAACATCAGAGCCGCGATTGCCAGCGCCCGTGCCGGATGCACCTGGCTGTAGAGCCCAAGGCTGTAGATGTCCGTGATCGGACGTCCGTCCCGCTCCATGTTCAGGATGAAGGCAAAGACACCGATGTTCATCGTCACGTAGATGGCAAGATAGATCAGCAACGCCTGGATCCCGTCCTCCGTCCCCGCGGCAAGGCCGACAAGGGCGAAACCCATGTGCCCGATGGACGAGTAGGCCATCAGACGCTTGATGTTGGTCTGGCCGATCGCCGCGATGGAACCGAGGTACATGGATGCGAGCGCGAGGAAGGTCAGGATCTGCTGCCAGTCCGCCGTGGCCCCGCCGAATCCGTCGATCAGAACCCGGGCGAAGAGGCCTGCCGCCGCCACCTTTGGCGCGGTCGCGAAGAACGCGGTAACCGGCGTGGGAGAGCCCTCATAGACATCCGGCGTCCACATGTGGAACGGAGCGGCGGACACCTTGAACGCCATGCCAGCGCAGAGGAATGCGAGACCGAACAGTAGCCCGATGCCCATCCCCTCCCCGGCGATGACCTGTGCGATCCCGTCAAAAGACACGGTCCCGGTATAGCCATAGACAAGGCTTGCACCGTAGAGGAGCAGACCGGAGGAAAGGGCGCCAAGCACGAAATACTTCAAACCCGCCTCGGTCGACCGCAGGCTGTCCCTGCGGAAGGCGGATACGACATAGAGCGACAGCGATTGCAGCTCCAGCCCCATGTAGAGCGCCAGCAGATCGCCCGCGCTCACCATCATCATCATCCCGACGACGGACAGGGCGATCAGGACCGGAAACTCGAACTTCATAAGGTCGTTGGCCGCCAGATACTCGCGACTGAGCAGCAGCATCACCGCGGCACCGAGCAGGAGGACGACCTTCGCAAACCGGGCGAAACCGTCATCGATGAACGACCCGCCGAACGCGACATTCTCCCCCGGTGCCCGGGTACCGATGAAAACGGCGAGCAGGACGAGCACACCCACGGTGACGAGCAGGATCAGATCCGCCTGACGGTCCTTCCCGCCATAGACACCGAACATGAGAGCTGCCATTGCGAAGCCTGCGAGCAGCAGCTCCGGCAGGACGATGGATAGGTCTTGTGCAAGCATCTGTGCGCCCTGCCCTCAGTGTTCGGCCACCTGCATGGAGGTTCCCGCCTCCAGCAATGCCGTGTCGTAGGAAGAAAGAAGGTTCTGGACCGACGGTCCGATGATGTCCGTCACCAGGCTCGGGTAGACACCGAGGATCAGCGTTCCCGCAACGAGCGGCACGAAGAGTGCACGCTCCCGCAGGTCCATGTCGGTGATGGACTTCAGGCTCTCCTTGATCATCTCGCCAAACACCACTCGGCGATAAAGCCAGAGCGCATAGGCCGCCGACAGGATCACGCCCGTCGCTGCACCGAAAGCGACCCAGGTGTTCTTCTGGAACGCACCCGACAGCGTCAGGAACTCGCCCACGAAACCGGAGGTGCCAGGCAGGCCTACATTGCCCATGGTGAAGAGCATGAAGACCAGCGCGAAGGCGGGCATGCGGTTCACAAGACCGCCATAGGCCGCAATCTCCCGCGTGTGCATCCGGTCATAGATCACCCCGACCGCGAGGAAGAGTGCACCGGAGATGAAGCCGTGGCTGATCATCTGGAAGATCGCACCATCCACACCCTGCTGGTTCGCCGCGAAGATGCCCATCGTCACGAAACCCATGTGGGCGACGGACGAATAGGCAATCAGCTTCTTCATATCCTCCTGCATCATCGCGACCAGCGAGGTGTAGATGATCGCGATGACCGAGAGTGTGAAAACGAAGTTCGCGAGCAGGTCCGAGGCGACGGGGAACATCGGCAGGCTGAAGCGCAGGAAACCGTAGCCACCCATCTTCAGCAGGATCGCGGCGAGCACGATCGACCCTGCCGTCGGTGCCTGCACGTGAGCGTCCGGCAGCCAGGTATGCACGGGCCACATCGGCATCTTCACCGCAAAGCTGGCGAAGAAGGCCAGGAACAGGAGCGTCTGCATCCCGCCCACGATGTGCCAGCCGAGGAACGTGATCTCCTCATAGCTGAACTCGTGGGTCAGCAGGCGGGTGATGTCCGTCGTTTGCGCGTCGAAGGCCATGGCCATCATCGCAATGAGCATCAGGACCGAGCCCAGCAGCGTGTAGAGGAAGAACTTGAATGCTGCGTAGATCTTCTCCTTCCCGCCCCAGATCCCGATGATGATGAACATCGGGATGAGCCCCGCCTCGAAGAAGAGGTAGAAGAGGATCAGGTCGAGCGCGCAGAAGACACCGATCATCAGCGTCTCAAGCAGCAGGAACGCGATCATGTACTCCTTGACCCGGTGGGTCACGTGCCAGCTTGCGCCGATCACGATGGGCATGATCACGGTGGTCAGCATGACGAACAGCACGCTGATGCCGTCCACACCCATCCGGTAGGTCAGACCACCGATCCACTCCTCCTCCTCGACGAACTGGAAGTCTGTGTTCGACGGATCGAACCCGAAGAGGACAAAGAGGGAGAGGAGGAATGTCACCACCGTCACGATCAGAGCCAGCCGCTTGGCATTGAGCTGGGCCATCTCGTCCTCACCCCGCAGCGCGACCGCGAGGATCACCGCACCGATCAGCGGCAGGAAGGTGACAAGGGAAAGCAGGTACTGATCCATGTCAGCTGGCCCCTCCGAGGATGACGAACCAGGTGATGATGGCCCCGATACCGAGGATCATCGCAAAGGCGTAGTGAAAGACGTAGCCGGACTGCGCGCGGCCCGCGAGCCGGGTGAAGAACGGGATGATCCCCATCGCAAGGCCGTTGATGCCGCCGTCGATGGTTGCGCCATCCCCCTGCTTCCAAAGGAACCGGCCAACCCACATGGCGGGCTTGACGAACACGATGTGGTAGATCTCGTCGAAGTACCACTTGTTCAGCAGGAAGAGGTACAGCGGCCTCTGGTTCTGCGCGAGCTTCGCCGGCCAATCCGGATGTCGGATGTACATCAGGTAAGCGGTTCCGAGACCCAGCAACATGGCGATGAAGGGTGAGAGTTTCACCCAGGTCGGCACGTAGTGGTAGGTGTGCAGCACTGCGTCGCTGTCCTTGTGCCCGTCGCCCGCTTTGGCGGCCTTCTTGTGGCTGTTGGCCTCCGCATGCTCGGCTTCGCCCGGCGCGCCGACCGCGATGGAGGCGCCGAAAAACTCCTCGGAGCTGCTGCCGACGAACGGCTTGTAGAAAAGGGTTCCCGCGAAAATCGCGCCGACCATCAGGATGATGAGCGGCGTGGTCATCACCCGCGGGCTTTCATGGGCATGATCGTGGGTGTGCGCATCCCCCCGCGGCGCGCCGTAGAACGTCATGAACATCAGCCGCCAGGAATAGAAGCTGGTGAAGAGTGCCGCGATCACCAGCGCCCAGAAGGCGAACGTGGCCTCCCCGGCGAACGCGCCCTCGATCACCGCATCCTTCGACACGAAACCCGCAAGCCCGATCGGCACGCCGAACATGTCGTAGGAGAACGGGATGCCCACGCCGGTGATGGCGAGCGTCCCGATCATCATCGCCCAGAAGGTGATCGGCAACTTGTCCTTCAGCCCGCCATAGTTCCTCAGGTCCTGCTCGTGATGCATCGCGTGGATGACCGAGCCCGCGCCGAGGAACAGCATCGCCTTGAAGGCCGCGTGGGTGAAGAGGTGGAACATCGCCGCCTGATAGAAGCCAACGCCCGCGGCCACGAACATGTACCCGAGCTGAGAGCAGGTGGAGTAGGCAATCACCCGCTTGATGTCGTTCTGCACGAGGCCGACGGAGGCGGCGAAGAACGCCGTGATCGCGCCGAGGTAGACGATGAAGTTGGCGGCATAGTCCGTCATCTCATAGAGCGGCGACATTCGGCAGACGAGGAACACGCCCGCCGTCACCATCGTCGCCGCATGGATGAGTGCCGAGACCGGGGTCGGTCCTTCCATCGCGTCTGGCAGCCACGTGTGCAGGAGGAGCTGTGCGGACTTGCCCATGGCCCCGATGAAGAGGAGGAAGCCCACAACCTCGACCGCCGACAGGCTCATGCCCAGGAATGCGATCTGCTGATCCGCAAGGCCGGGCAGTTCATCGAAGATCTCTCCGAAATTGACGCTGTCCGTGAGGAAGAAGAGCGCGAAGATGCCGAGTGCAAAACCGAAATCCCCGACCCGATTGACGATGAACGCCTTCATCGCAGCGGCCCCGGCGGACGGTTTGCGATAGTAAAATCCGATCAGGAGGTAGGAGGCGACGCCGACCCCTTCCCAGCCGAAGAACATCTGGACGAGGTTGTCCGCCGTCACCAGCATCAGCATTGCGAAGGTGAAGAAGGAGAGATAAGCGAAGAAGCGCGGCTTGTAGCTTTCCTCCCCTTCGCGGAAGTTCTCGTCGTGGGCCATGTAGCCGAAGCTGTAGAGATGGACGAGGGCGGAGACGCTTGTCACCACGACCAACATCACCAGCGTCAGCATATCCACCCGGATGGCCCAGTCCGCGACCATCGTACCGGAATCAATCCATCTGGCGACGGTCACCACATCGTCATTGCCATCGAAGGTGAGGAAGGCGAACCAGCTCAGCACCGCGATCAGGAACAGGCCACCGGTTGTGAGCACCTGCGCGCCCCGGATCCCGATGAACTTCCAGCCAAACCCCGCGATGATCGCCGTGATGATCGGGGTGAATAGGATGATCGAATACATCTACGTCAGCCTTTCATCACGTTGACTTCCTCAACCGCGATCGTGCCGCGGTTGCGGAAGAAGCAGACGAGGATGGCGAGCCCGATGGCAGCCTCGGCCGCCGCGACCGTGAGGATCAGGAGCGTGAAGACCTGCCCGACCAGATCGCCCTGATGGGCGGAGAACGCGACCATATTGATGTTGACCGCCAGCAGCATCAGTTCGATCGACATCAGGATGACGATGATGTTCTTCCGGTTCAGGAAAATCCCGAAGATGCCGGTGACGAACAGCAATGCCGCCACGGTCAGGTAGTGTTCTAGTTCGATCATACTGCGTTCTCCGGGCCGGACGGCCCCTTACGAATTGCCCATCCCGGACGTGATGGCGACAAACACCGCCACAGCAATTGCTACAATGATGGCGAGGCGGCTGCGGTCTTTGCGTTTCATGGTGTCAGAGTCCTTGGCCTGGTTTGACATCCTTCATCACGACCGCCGTTGCGGGGTCGCGATACATCTGCTCCAGCACGTTCTGCCGCTTCACATCCTCCCGGTGGCGGAGCGTCAGCACGATCGCACCCACCATCGCGACGAAGAGGATCAGGCCCGCCGCCTGGAAGAGGTAGATGTATCGTGTGTAGATGAGCTGGCCGAGGGCCACGGTATTCTGCACGTCATCCGGGGCCGGTGCCGCCGCCGCGCGAAGCTCCGGTGCGGCGTCGGCAAATGTCCATGCGCCGATCACCAGCATCAGCTCCATCACGAGCACAACGCCGATCAGCAACCCGATGGGCATGTGCTTGGCCAGGCCGTCCTTGAGCTCCGCAAAATCGACGTCGAGCATCATGACGACGAAGAGGAACAGCACCGCGACCGCGCCCACATAGACGATGATTAGGATCATCGCGACGAACTCCGCCCCCATCAGGACGAACAGGCCCGCGGAAGAGATGAAGGTCAGGATCAGCCAGAGCACGGAGTGCACCGGGTTGCGCGCCAGCACCACGAAGAGGCCGGAGGCCACGACGGTGCACGCGAAGATGTAGAAGATGACAGCGGTCACGGTCACGATCTGATCCCTTCAGAGCAGTTCAAAGCGCAGGCACTCGTTGCTGGAGTAGCGGTAGCTGTCCGCAACCCAGTCGCCGGCATCGGATTGGGTGAAGAAGTACTCGATACGGCACTTCAGCAGGATCTCCGTCGGCGCCTCGCCCGCATCGAAGACCCGGATGATCTCGCCTTTGACCTCGCGGTCGCGGAATCCGGGGGAGCGGCCGCCCATGAGCTCGATGCGGGACCGGTCCCAGGCCACCGCGCGGGTGCCGCCGACCTCGTAGCTCTCGCTCGGCACACCAAACTGGCGCACGAGCTGCTCCTCGCTCTGCCCCACCCGGGGCGCGAGGGAGGATTCGAGATCTTCCGTCGTCACGCACGCGGACAGCCCGGCCAGGAGGCCGGTTGCAATCAGCGCATGCGGGGCGGCGTGAGGCATCATCGGTAGGGCGCGTCCATTTCAAGGTTGCGGGCGATCTCCGCCTCCCACCGCTCGCCGTTTTCAAGGAGCTTTGCCTTGTCGTAGAACAGCTCCTCACGGCTTTCGGTGGCGAACTCAAAGTTGGGGCCCTCGACGATGGCATCGACCGGACAGGCCTCCTGACAGAAGCCGCAATAGATGCACTTCGTCATGTCGATGTCGTACTTCGTCGTCCGGCGGGAGCCGTCCTCCCGCGGTTCGGCCTCGATGGTGATGGCCTGCGCCGGGCAGATCGCCTC
>JBCBAP010000081.1:0-13149 GCA_038532435.1 Pseudomonadota bacterium
GAGATCTCCGCCGCCCATGAGGATGGCAAGGGCGACTATTCCGCCGAGGTTGGCGCGCTGGCCGCGGCGGGTGGCGATGCGCTTGTGGTTCTAGGCTATGTCGATCAGGGCGGCCGTGGCGTGATCCAGGCCGCGCTCGACACCGGTGCCTTCGACACGTTCGCGCTCGGCGACGGAATGTTCGGCGAGAGCCTGCTGGAGGCCATCGGCTCCGATCTTGACGGTTCGACGGTCGGCACCGTGCCCGGCTCCGAAGGTCAGGGCGCGGGCATGTTCCTCGAGGCGATGGGCTCTGCGGGCAAAGACGGCGACGGCCCCTACCGTGCAGAGAGCTACGACGCAGCAGCCCTGATCACGCTTGCCATGCAGGCGGGTGGTGACGCGACGAAGGAAGCGGTTGCGGCCAACGTCCTCGCCGTGGCCAACGCACCGGGGGAGAAGATCTATCCCGGCGAGCTTGCCAAGGCGCTGCAGATCCTCGCGGATGGCGGCGAAGTGGACTATGAAGGTGCGACAGGGGTGGAACTGATCGGCCCGGGTGAGGCCGCAGGCTCATACCGCGAGTATGAAGTCCAGGACGGCGCGTTCGAGACGATCAAGTTCCGCTGATCCCGTCACATACCTGAAAATCGGCCCGGGCAGATCTGTTCCGGGCCCTTTTTACACGAGGCGTCCGCCCGCATGATCCGCGTCGAAGACCTGCATATGCATTTTGGTGGCATCCGTGCCGTCAACGGCGCATCTCTCGACATCGCCGAAGGTTCCATCACCGGTCTGATCGGGCCGAACGGGGCGGGCAAGACCACGCTGTTCAACGTGGTCGCCGGCCACTACCGGCCTACATCGGGCCGGGTGCTGCTGGACGGGGAAGACATCACCGGTCTGCCGCCCCACGATCTGTTTCACCGCGGGCTCCTGCGCACGTTCCAGATCGCTCACGAGTTTTCCACCCTGACGGTCCGGGACAATCTGATGATGGTGCCCGGCGGCCAGATCGGGGAAAGCCTCTGGAACGCCTGGTTCAAGGGTGGCGAGGTGAAGGCGCAGGAGGCAGACATCCGGCGCAAGGCCGACGAGGTGATCGAATTCCTCGAGATATCCCACGTCGCCGACGAGCTTGCCGGCAACCTCTCCGGCGGGCAGAAAAAGCTGCTCGAACTCGGCCGGACAATGATGGTGGACGCAAAGATCGTCTTCCTCGATGAGGTCGGGGCCGGGGTCAACCGTACCCTTCTCAACACAATCGGCGATGCTATCGAACGGCTCAACCGGGACCGGGGCTACACCTTCTGCATGATCGAGCATGACATGGACTTCATCGGACGCCTCTGCGATCCGGTCATCTGCATGGCCGAGGGGCAGGTCCTCGCGGAAGGCACCGCGGAGGAAGTGAAGTCGAACGAGGCGGTGATCGAGGCCTATCTGGGCACCGGTCTGAAGAACAAGGTGACCGCATGAGCGGGCTGGCGGGCTACGGACCGTCAGCGGAGGACGTGTGAGCATGGGAAAGATGCACGACAGGGCCGCTTTCCCGTCCCCCTTCGCCCAAACCGAACGCGTCTCCCATTTTCGAGGTGCCCATGTCTGATTCCTTCCTGATCGGTGAGGCGATGACCGGCGGCTATGGCGGCGCGGATATCCTCAAGGGCTGCACCATCGCGGTGGAGGAAGGGGAGATCGCGGTGATCGTGGGCCCGAACGGGGCGGGCAAGTCCACCGCCATGAAGGCTGTGTTCGGCATGCTGCCCCTGCGCGAGGGTACGGTCCGGCTCGGCGGTGACGACATCACCGCGCTGACGCCCCAGGATCGGGTTGCGCGCGGCATGGGGTTCGTCCCGCAGACGAGCAACGTCTTCACCACCATGAGCGTCGAGGAAAATCTCGAAATGGGGGCGTATCTCCGCCGCGACGACATCGCCGAGACGATGGAGCAGGTCTACGCGCTCTTCCCCATCCTCGGGGACAAGCGTCGGCAGCCTGCGGGAGAGCTTTCCGGGGGCCAGCGCCAGCAGGTCGCCGTTGGGCGCGCGCTGATGACCCGGCCGAAGGTCCTGATGCTGGATGAACCCACCGCCGGAGTTTCACCGATCGTGATGGACGAACTCTTCGACCGGATCATCGAGATCGCCCGCACGGGCATTGCGATCCTGATGGTCGAGCAGAACGCCCGCCAGGCGCTCAACATCGCCGACAAAGGCTACGTGCTGGTGCAGGGTGCGAACCGTTTCACGGACACGGGCGAGGCGCTTCTCGCCAACCCGGATGTCCGCCGCAGTTTTCTGGGAGGATGAGCGTGGAGCCGTTGAATGCACTCCTCGTGCTGACCAATTTCGTGATCGTGCCCGGGATGGCCTACGGATCCCAGCTTGCGCTGGGCGCGCTGGGGGTGACGCTGGTCTACGCGGTGTTGCGGTTCTCGAACTTTGCCCACGGGGATTTGATGGCCTTCGGCACGATGGCGACGATCCTCTTCACCTGGTGGCTGCAGGCGCTTGGGGTCGGGTTCGGACCCCTGCCCACCGCGCTTCTCGCACTTCCCGCGGGGATCGCGGCGGCGGTGGCGATCTCGCTCCTGTTCGACAGGACCGTCTACCGATTCTATCGCGCGCAGAAGTCGCCGCCCGTGGTGTTCGTGATCGCGTCCGTGGGCGTGATGTTTCTGCTCAACGGGCTGACGCGGATGATCATCGGGCCCGACGACCAGCGCTTCGCGGACGGCGAACGGTTCATCATCCGGGCGCGGGATTTCAAGACCATGACCGGCTTTGACGAGGGCGTGGCTCTGCGCACCACCCAGGGGCTGACGGTGGTCGTTGCCATCGTTGTGGTCATCGCGCTCTTTCTGTTCCTGAACCGGTCCCGCATGGGCAAGGCGATGCGGGCCTATTCCGACAATGAGGATCTGGCGCTGTTGTCGGGGATCGACCCGAACCGGGTGGTGATGGTGACGTGGATCATCGCGGCAGCGCTTGCGACACTGGCGGGCGTGCTCTATGGCCTCGACAAAAGCTTCAAGCCCTTCACCTACTTCCAGCTTCTGCTGCCGATCTTCGCCGCGGCCATCGTCGGCGGCATCGGCAATCCCGTGGGAGCGATCGCGGGCGGGTTCATCATCGCGTTCTCCGAACTCACGGTGACCTACGCCTACAAACGGTTCCTTGGGTACCTCACGCCGGAGGGCTGGTCGCCGGAGGGGCTGATCCAGCTGCTGTCCACGGAATACAAGTTCGCCGTCAGTTTCGTCATCCTCGTGATGGTGTTGCTCATACGACCTACCGGGCTCTTCCGGGGGCGGGTGATCTGATGTCGAACGCAGTACGCATCCCGATCCTTTACGGCCTGATGCTCGCGGCCCTTGTGTCCGTCGGGGTGATGGACAGCTGGCCCCTCGCCCTCTCGATCCTCAACATGTGCCTCATCCACGCGATCATGGCGCTCGGGGTCAACATGGCGTGGGGCTATGGCGGCATCTTCAACGTCGGCACGATGGGATTTGCCGCACTCGGCGGGGTTGCCGCTGTCCTCGTGTCCACGCCGCCACGGGGCGAGGCATGGTCCGCGGGGGGGCTCTCGCTCCTCTCCGCCGGGTTTTCTCTCGCAGTCACCGTTGCGGCTGTTGCCTGGGTGCGGGGGCGGATCACCCCCGGTCGGGGGCGCGCGGTGATTACCACGGTGCTTGTCATCGGCGGCTATGCTCTCACGCGCCAGTTCTTTGATCCGGCGATCGAGGCCATCGAGGCGACGAACCCGGCGCAGTTCGGCAACATCGGGGGGTTGGGGCTGCCGATCCTGCTCTCCTGGGTCGTGGGCGGCCTCTTCGCCGCCGGTGCCGCATGGATCGTGGGCAAGATCGCGCTGGGGCTCAGGTCCGACTACCTTGCCATCGCCACGCTCGGGATCTCCGAGATCGTGATCGCGATGCTCAAGAACGAGGACTGGCTGACACGCGGCGTGAAGAACGTGACCGGCCTGCCGCGGCCCGTTCCCTACGAGATCGAACTGCAGCAGGCGGAGTGGTTCCTCGACTTCGCAGCCCAGATCGGCATGGGACCGGTGGAAGCCTCCACGGTTTTCGTCCGGCTCTCCTACGCCCTCCTCTTCCTGGTGGTTCTGGTGATCGTCACCTGGTTCGCGGAGCGGGCGCTCACCTCCCCCTGGGGCCGGATGATGCGGGCGATCCGGGACAACCGGGATGCGGCGGAGGCGATGGGCAAGGATGTGACAGCCCGGCACCTTCAGCTTTTCGTCCTCGGCTCGGCGGTGGTGGGGATCGCCGGAGCGATGCTGACCACGCTCGACGGGCAGTTCACTCCGGGAAGCTACAATCCGCTACGCTTCACGTTTCTCATCTGGGTGATGGTGATCGTCGGCGGTTCCGGCAACAACTGGGGATCGATCCTTGGCGGGTTCCTGATCTGGTTCCTCTGGATCCAGGCCGAAACTGCAGGCCCCCGGTTCGTGGCCGCGCTCACATCCGGCATAGATCCCAACAGCCCATTCGTGGAGCGGCTGGAGGACTCGGTCCTCTACACCCGTCTCTTCGTCATGGGTCTGGTGTTGCTCATCGTGCTTCGTTTCGCGCCGAGGGGACTGATCCCGGAGGTCGTGCGCCGCTGAATGGCAGGGGGGGCGCCTCCCCTGCCTTTCCACCTCCATGGCCTTGCCAGTCGTCTACGTTCCCTTGAAGACAGGTGCCCGCTTTTCCTTAAGCGCGCGCATACCCTCCGCATGGTCGGTGGAGGCGAAACAGGCGGCCTCCCGCGCAGCGGCGGTACCGTCGTCCGGCTCCCGGTAGGAGGCGGCGAGAATGGACTGCTTCATCCCTTGAACCGAAAGCGGTGCGAGGGATGCAATCTCGGCCGCCATCCCCTCACAGGTCGCGTCTAGATCCTCCACCGGGGCAACCTCATCGAGGAATCCGCAGCGCTGGAGCGTCTCAGCCGTCAGCGTCTCCGCCCGCAGGTAGAGGCGTCGCGCGGCCTGGGAGCCGATGCGCGTCACCGTCCTGCCGATGGAGCTGTGCATGTAGTGGGCCCCGATCCGCGCGGCGGGCACATGCGCCTTTGCCACCGGCGTTCCGACCCGGAAGTCGCATGCGAGCGCCAGGTCGAGGCCGGCACCGTACACACCCCCGTTGAGTGCGCAGATCACCGGAAGCGGGAACCTTTCCATGTAGTCCGTGAGGCCCACGACCGGGTTTTCTCCCACGCCCTCTTCTGCGAGATCGGTGAGGGAATAGCCGGAGCAGAAGTTCTTCCCCTCCGCCCGCAGGATCACGACCCTCAGATCCGGGTCGAGGGCGAACCGTTCGAGCACCTCCCGGAGCTCCCAGATCATCCCGTGGGTCAGCGCGTTATGCCGGTTGGGAGCGTTCAGTGTCGCGATGCCCACCAGCCCCGCGCGGCTTTCGAGGATCTCCCCGCTCATGTGGCGAAGCTCGCGAAGACGGGCGCGTGGTCCGACGGCTGTTCCCAGCCCCGCACATCCCTCAGGATCCGGGATGAGCCGGGCAGGGCGGTCACGTCCGGCGTCGCCCAGATATGGTCGAGCCGGCGCCCCTTGTCCGCCGTGGACCAGTCGCGGGCCCGGTAGGACCACCAGGAATAAAGCTGCCCATCGGGGATGTGGCTGCGGGTGACGTCCTGCCAGTTCGCGGAGTCTTGTACCGCGGCGAGATGTTCCACTTCGACCGGGGTGTGGCTCACGACCTTGAGCAGTTGCTTGTGAGACCAGACATCCTCCTCGCCGGGTGCGATGTTGAGGTCACCCACAAGGATTGCCTTTTCCGGCGGTTCGCTCGTGAACCAATCTTTCATCTCCGTAAGGAACCGGAGCTTGTGATCGAACTTGGGGTTGGTCGCCGGGTCCGGTTCGTCCCCGCCGGCGGGCACATAGAAATTGTGCACGGTATGACCGCTGGGCAGGCGCGCCGCCACGTGGCGCGTGTCGCCCTTCGCACAAAAGTCGCGGTGCCCCGCATCCTCCAGCGGCAACCGCGAAAGGATGGCGACGCCGTTGTACTTCTTCTCGCCCCGCGCCACGATATGGCCGTAGCCATGGGCCGCGAAGATCTCGAGGGGGATCTTGTCCACTGGCGACTTCGTCTCCTGCAGGCAGAGAACATCTGGTGCCTCCTTCGTCAGCAGTCGGGCGACGAGAGCGGCGCGCAGGCGCACGGAATTGATGTTCCAGGTGGCGATGGTCAGCGACATAATGACGGTCCGATATGGGTGAAAACGCGCGGAGAATGGCGCGCCCGCCGGTCGGTGACAACCCGGGATCGGACCCCCTGAAAGAGAAAGCGCCTGGCTCGGTGGGCCGAGCCAGGCGACAATCCCATTGGGGAAGCCACTTTGGAGGGGGGGTAAAGTGGCTAGAGCCGGTCACATGTGTGGGGGTACGACCGACTACGTAAGACCATAGCCGTAGCACCCGGGCAGATTCAACACATGTGTTCCTATTACGGCGAAATTTGGCCGAAACTTGTTGTAAACTGTTACGAAGACAGTCTGTATCCACCGGACTCTGTAACAAGAATGGTTGCGTTCGACGGATCGGGCTCAATCTTCTGGCGAAGGCGGTAGATATGCGTCTCTAGCGTGTGAGTCGTCACCGCAGAGTTGTATCCCCAGACCTCGTGCAGCAGGACGTCCCGCTGAACCACGCCATCGTTTGCCCGATAGAGGAATTTCAGGATGTTGGTTTCCTTCTCCGTCAGGCGAATTTTCTTTTCGTTGTCGTCGGTTAGCAGCTTCGCCGACGGCTTGAACGTGTAGTGCCCGATCGTGAACACCGCATCCTCGGATTGTTCGTGCTGGCGCAGCTGCGCGCGAATGCGGGCGAGAAGCACCGGAAACTTGAACGGTTTGGTCACGTAGTCGTTCGCACCTGAGTCGAGGCCGAGGATTGTGTCCGCATCGGAAATATGTCCGGTCAGCATGACAATCGGACACTTGATTCCCTGCTTGCGCATCAGACGGCATAGCTCACGTCCGTCCATGTCAGGCAGTCCGACATCGAGGATAACCAGATCGTAGTGTCCCTGCTTCGACTTCTCGAGCCCGCTGGAGCCGTCTCCGGCCTCGAACACATCGAACTCTTCGGTCAGGACGAGCTGGTCGGCGAGGACTTCCCGGAGGTCCTCATCATCGTCCACCAGCAGAATGCGTTTCAGACTACTCATCTCAGATCCTCCCAAGGGTACGGGGCGCGGCTGGGCCCGGTCATGAGGAAAGGGATGTAAATTCGCCCCGCATTTCGCAACCTGCGGGGCCAAACGTTCACAGAGGTGTTAGGGCAGGGCGCAATTTGTTTCACATTCGCGATGCGATGGATATATCACCGCGGTCAGGAAAGCGGGGATCACTATGTCACTCAGGCTGACAGCTGAAGAGCGGATCGCACGGGCGCGGGCGGATCTGCGCATGGGAGTGCCCGCGGTGTTGACCGGGCAGGACCCGGCGCTCGTGGTCGCGGCGGAGACGATGAGCGCGGATCGGCTTGCCGATCTCAACGCACTCGACGGTGCGCTTGACCTTGCCATCACCGTCCGTCGGGCGGAGACGTTGCGCGCCCGTGCCTATGATGGGGACGTCGCCCGCATTGCGGTTCCGGCAGATGCGGACCACCGGTGGATCCGGGCAACGGCGGATCCGTCGGCCGACCTCAGCACACCGCTGAAGGGCCCTTACATGAGCCGCCGGGAGGGGTCGGCGGACGCCCACCGGGCGGGGATCGCGCTGTGCAAGCAGGCGCATCTGCTCCCGGCCTGCCTTGTGCTGCCGTTGACCGATGCGGAGCGTCTCGCCGCCGAGCACGACCTGCGCACGGTCGAGATCAGTGAGGTCCTGCGGCTGCAGGCGGAGCACAGCCCGCTCGAGCAGGTGAGCTCTGCCCGCGTGCCGCTGGAAGTGTCCAAGGCCGGTCGCGTCCATGTCTTCCGCCCCCGGGATGGAGGGGAGGAGCATTATGCGATCGAGATCGGGCAGCCTGATCGTGCGAAGCCGGTGCTGAGCCGCCTGCACTCCGCCTGCTTTACCGGAGACCTTGCCGGGTCGCTCAAGTGCGATTGCGGGCCGCAACTGCGCGCAGCCCTCGGGCAGATCGGTGCGGAGGGGGCAGGTGTCCTGCTCTACATGAATCAGGAGGGCCGTGGCATCGGGTTGGCAAACAAGATGCGGGCCTACTCGCTGCAGGATCAGGGCTTCGACACGGTGGAGGCGAACCATCGCCTCGGCTTTGAAGATGACGAGAGGGACTTCCGCCTTGGCGCGGAAATCCTGCTCGCCATGGGCTTTTCCGCCACGAAGCTGATGACCAACAACCCGGGCAAGGTTGCCATGATGGAGGCGTCCGGCGTTGCAGTGGCGGAGCGCGTTCCTCTCCTCGTCGGCAAGACGGAGGAGAACGCAGGGTACCTCGCGACCAAGGCGGCGAAGAGCGGCCACCTTCTGTGACCGACCTCGTCGTGACGCGCTGGGGCGCCCGCTATGGGCGCGCCAGCTTTCCCTGTGCCATCGGGCGTAGGGGCATCGGACACAAGCTGCGGGAGGGGGACGAGATCACCCCTGCCGGGATCTATCCGGTTCTTGCCATGAAGATGTTCGCCCGTGCGGATCGGATTGATCCTCGCGCAGCATCCCCGACCCATCCCCGCGACATCTGGTCGGATGATCCGGCAGATCCGCTCTACAACAGCGCGATCCGTCCCGGTGACCCGTCGCGCCACCCCTGGTCGCACGAGCGTCTGTGGCGGGCCGATCCGCTCTACGACCTCGTGATCGACATTGGCTATGATGGTGGCCCCGGTGGGGGCAGCGCGATCTTCCTGCATGTGTGGCGCAAGCCCCGGCACCCGACGGCGGGATGTGTTGCTTTCCGTCGGGATCATCTGCGCTGGCTTGCCGCGCAGCTCGGACCGCCGGACAGGCTGGTCATTCAGCCGTAGACGCGATCACCGAAGATTGCGGAGCCGACGCGGACATGCGTGGCGCCGAGGGCGATCGCCCTCTCAAAGTCGCCGCTCATTCCCATGCTGAGACCGGAAAGCCCGTTGCGCGCCGCGATCTTCGCGAGGAGGGCGAAGTGCAGCGATGGCTCCTCGTCCGCGGGCGGAATGCACATCAGACCCTGAACCGGCAGATCGAGGGACCGGCATTCCTCGATGAAGCTGTCCGCCTCAGACGGAAGGATCCCTGACTTCTGCTCTTCTTCACCGGTGTTGACCTGGATGAAGAGGTCCGGGCAGGTGCCCCTCTCCTGCGCAAGGTCCGCAAGCTTGCGGGCGAGCTTTGGGCGGTCGACCGAATGAATTGCATCGAACAGCTCCACTGCTTGCCGGGCCTTGTTGGTCTGGAGAGGGCCGATGAGGTGCAGAGCGATCCCGTCGAACCGGGAGCGGAAATCGGGCCATTTGCCCGCCGCCTCCTGCACCTTGTTCTCGCCAAAGATGCGATGACCCTGTTCAAGCACCGCTGCCACCCGTTCGTTCGGCTGAACCTTGCTTACCGCGATCAGAGAGACATCGTCGGCGGATCTCTCGGCCTTCTCGGCAGCCTTGGCGACGCGGTCGATGATGTCAGAAAGGGGCATGGGGTGTCCTCGTGTCGGTCACCCGCGACTATGCGTGTCCCGCGACGAATGAAAACCCGCAAAAGAAAAGAGCGGGCCCGAAGGCCCGCTCAAATTCGTTTCCAATCCGGGATGGATTAGAAGGACACGGAGATGGACGTACCCACGGAGGTGATGGTGGTGTCGTCGCTCACGGTGTCTGCGCCAGCTGCGATGTTGAACGTCGCGCCGCCACCGATCGGCATCTTGAAGAATGCACCGTAGTCGATGTCGTCGTAGTCGTCCTGCTCGAGGTCGGCGGAGACCAGAGCACCGATGGTGCCTGCGCCGGTGTCGAACTCAACGGAGCCTTCCACGATCAGCACGTCTGCGCCGCCAACTTCACCAGCGTTCATCGCTGCGATGATGGTGACCGGGCCGGTCGCAACCTTGCCGGAGAGACCGTACAGCAGGTCATCTTCACCAAAGGCTTCAACCGCTGCACCAACAGATGCCGGGCCGAAGGAGAACTGTGCACCACCGCCGATGCCGTCTTCGCCGTTCTGGGAGTCAGCTGCGACGGAGAGGAAGATGTTGCCGCCGCCGAGGTCCGGGGAGGTGTAGAGCAGCTCGTAGCCGGAGATGCCGGAGTCTGCGCGATCGTAGTCTGCCGGATCATCGACGGGCACGCCGGCTGCGATGCCGGAGTCGTCCACGATGTCTGCGGAAGGCTCAACGCCGCCTGCTGCGATACCGATCATCGCTGCGTCGAATGCGTTGTCGTTGTCGCCGAGCTGAACGGAGCCGAATGCGCCTGCAACCTTGATGATGTGGTCGCCTGCGTTCTCACCGGATGCCTCGGAGGAGATGGTCAGACCGTTGTCGGTCGTCGTGGACGCTTCGATGGAAACGTCGAAATCCTCGAGGAGGTGGACAGAGGAGTTGTCGCCATTGTCGGTGTACACAACACCGATGTCGGAGGAGACGCCGATCTTGACGCCGCCGCCATGACCGTCAGCGAATGCGGAGCCTGCTGCCGCAACTGCAACCAGCGCCGTGGATGCGAAGAGAACGTTTTTCATGATTGTCCCTCATGAGGTTTATTTCAGGTAGGAGCCAGTGCCCCAGTAGGCTGCGGCCACGTCTGCCCCAACTCTGACCGCACGTTTCTTCAATTCCGCTCGAGCGGTCAAGGATTTCGAAACACTGTTTTGCTCTCCCGGGTGAGGTGATGCACGTTTGTCACAGTGTGACCAAGGTCCGGTCGCGCTTAGGCCCTTGTTCCGATGCGATGCGCCGGATAAGACCGGAAAACCGGGGAGAAAACCCGATGTGGGAAGGGTCGTTCATGACACAATTGACACATCTCGTGATGGCTGTCGCGCTGCTCTTTCTGGCGGCGTGCGACCTGCCTCCACCGACCGCGCCGGAGGAGGAGGAGCCTCAGGGCATCGACGTGATCGAGCTGTTCCAGGGTCGGATCGGCGGGCTCGAGGGGCCGGGCGTTCCGGTCAATCGGTTCATCTGGTCTGCGGCCGTTGACACGCTTTCCTTCATGCCGCTCGCATCCGTTGATCCGTTCACCGGTGTAATCGTCACCGAGTGGGGGTCCGCCAACGCGTCGACCGACGAGCGGTTCAAGGCGACGGTGCTCGTGACGTCCCAGGAACTGTCGGCCAACGCGGTTCGCGTCGCCCTGTTCCGTCAGGTCCGGGATGCGGATCTATGGGTTGACGCACCTGTTGAGCCTGCCCTCGCCCGGCAGGTCGAAGATGCCATCCTGCTCCGCGCCCGCCAGTTGCGCATCGCAGACGCGACGGGCTGAGCCGTATACATTGACCGGGCCAGGCGCCCAGAAACCAACGCAGAGACCGATGTCCAGATACAACGCCCGCGTCGTGGAACCGAAATGGCAGGCCGCCTGGGATCAGGCTGGTCTGTTTCAGGCCGAGATCGATCCTGATCGGCCGAAGTACTACGTGCTGGAGATGTTTCCCTATCCATCCGGCCGCATTCATGTGGGGCACACCCGCAACTACGTGATGGGAGACGTGGTTGCGCGCTACAAGATGGCGAACGGGTTCAACGTGCTTCACCCGATGGGCTTCGACGCCTTCGGGATGCCTGCGGAGAACGCAGCAATGGAGCGGGGTCTGCATCCCGGTGACTGGACCTACGAGAACATCGACATCATGCGCAAGCAGATGGAGCCTCTGGGCTTTTCCATCGACTGGACACGCTCCTTCGCCACCTGTGACCCGGAATATTACGGTCAGCAGCAGGCAATGTTCCTCGATTTCCTGGAAGCCGCGCTGATCTACCGCAAGAATGCGGTCGTGAACTGGGATCCGATCGACATGACCGTGTTGGCCAACGAGCAGGTCATCGACGGCAAGGGCTGGCGATCCGGCGCGGAAGTGGAGCGCAAGGAACTGACGCAATGGTTCTTCCGCATCTCCGACTATTCGGAGGAGTTGCTGGACGCGATCGACGGGCTGGACGCCTGGCCGGAGAAGGTGCGCCTGATGCAAGCGAACTGGATCGGCAAGTCCCGTGGCATCGAGGTAAGCTTTGCCCGGACCGATGGGGCGGAGCCGATCATCTGCTATTCGACGCGGCCGGACACCCTGCGCGGTGCGAGCTTCATCGCGATCTCCCCGGATCACCCGATCTCGAAGGAGCTGGAGGCCACATCGCCGGAGGCTGCGTCCTTCATCGCCGAATGTCGCAAGGGCGGCACCTCCGCCGTCGAGCTGGAGACGGCGGAGAAGGTCGGCTTCGACACGGGCCTGACCGTCAAGCATCCGGTCTATCCGGACCGGGTGCTGCCGGTCTGGGTCGGAAACTTCGTGCTGATGGACTACGGCACCGGCGCGGTCTTTGGCTGCCCCGCGCATGACCAGCGGGATCTGGACTTTGCGCGGAAGTATGGCCTGCCCGTGATCAACGCGTTCCACATGGCCCCCGGTGATGCGGATGTGGAAGATGAGGCGCTCGTCCCGGCAAAGACCGAGACCGTCCACTATGTCGACCATTTCGCCGGTGTGACCGAGGTCACCAGCGAAGAGGGCATCGACGCGACCATCGACTGGATGGAGGCACGCGATCTGGGCACGGCGAAGACGCAGTTCCGCCTGCGTGACTGGGGCCTGAGCCGTCAGCGCTACTGGGGCTGCCCGATCCCGGTTGTCCATTGCGATGCCTGCGGCGTGGTCCCGGAAAAGAAGGAAAACCTGCCCGTTGAACTGCCGACGGATGTCGACCTGTCGATCCCGGGCAACCCGCTCGACCGCCATCCGACCTGGCGCAACACGACCTGCCCGGCCTGCGGTGGTGCGGCGATGCGGGAAACGGACACGATGGACACGTTCGTGGATTCGTCCTGGTACTTTGCCCGGTTCACCGCACCCCGGGCCACGACGCCGACGGAGGCGGATGCGGTCGCCTACTGGATGAACGTCGATCAGTACATCGGCGGCATCGAACATGCGATCCTGCACCTGCTCTACAGCCGGTTCTTCGCCCGGGCCATGCACAAGACGGGGCACCTGCCTGCCTTCGCGATTGAGCCGTTCAACGCGCTCTTCACCCAGGGCATGC
>JBCBAP010000082.1:0-13020 GCA_038532435.1 Pseudomonadota bacterium
GTTGACACTCATAGTGTCAACTTATCCTAACATCGCGAGTCGGGGAAAGCGTTTTGTTGCAGGACCGCCGTGGGCGGAAGCGCTGTCAGCTGTCGGGCGCTTCCGAAGAGGAGATCAGGCCGAACTTGCGGAGCTTCACGTAGAGGCTCTGGCGGGAAAGCCCGAGCATTTCCGCCGCACTCGCCCGGTTGTTGCCGGTGAGCTGAAGTGCTGTTTCGATGCACATCTTTTCCACCACGTCGGTGGTCGCGCGGACGAGTTCCTTGAGCGGTGCGGAGCCCACGAGCTCCATCACATGCTCCACGCTTTCCGGGCTCACCGAGCTCGACCGCACACGGGATGCCTCAAGCCGGGAGACATCGCGGATGATGAAGCCAAAACCCTCCCGGTCCGGGGCGGAAAGGTGTGCGGTGGAGATCTCCACTGGCGTCTCGGTCCCGTATTCGCTGCGCAGGGAGGTCGAATACATGCTCAGGCGCCCGTGTTCAGACGCGTTGGAGATCATCACGTTGAGATCGACGCTCGGGCGGCCGAGGAATTGAGAAAGCGAGCGGCCGCGCAAGCTTTCCGCGACGGCGACATCTGCCATGGATAGAAACGCCTCGTTGCATTGCTGGATCACGCCTGTCGGATCGGTCAGCACGATCGCGTCGCTCGACCGATGGAACAGCCGATCGAGCGCCTGTTCGATGTTGATGCCCGCGACTTCCGCACCCTGATGCAATTTCATCCGACACAGGACAAATGTCTCCGTCGCCGCGCGGAACAGTACGCAGTGGATGTCGTAGGTGACCTGATTGTCGATCCCTTCGACCGCGACGGTCACCGCCTGACCGGTCGCACGGACCGAGGCAAGGGCCGCCACGATGTCGCGGTGGCTGTTGGTCGCAAACTCGCTTTCGAAAACGGCGTTGGTGAGGTCGCGGGCAGGGCGGCCAAGAACACGGGCCGCCTCCGGGTTCGCCTCGACGATCCGGCCGGACTCAGCATCGATGATCACGAGCGCCTCGTTGCTCGTCTCGAACAGCACCCGGTAGCGGGTCTCGATCTGACGGAAGCGGGCGTAGTCCTGCTCCAGCGCGAGCTGCGCCTGCACGAGCCGGTTCTGCAGGTTGGAGACGGAGCGCAGATCGCGGCCGAGGAGAACGATGTGACCCTCCGGCCCGGTCCGCACGGCGGAATAGCGCACCGGGAACTCATCCCCGTCCGCGGTCTTGTGGTTGACCTCGCGCCAGTGGGGTGTCTCGCCCTGGCTGGCCTGTTCGAGCAATTCCCGGATCTTGCCGCGGCTGTCGACGGTCACGAGATCTTCGAGCCGGGCGCCATTCCAGTCGTCAAGATCGGTGGGCGAGAAGCTTTCGGTCCCGATGGAGATGTCGTGGATCACGCCCTCTTTGGTCACGATGAACGCCACGTCGGAGGACGTCGAGATCATCCGGCTGATCGCATGGGCATCGATATGCGAGAACCGATCCGGATTGGCGAAGAAGACGTTGACCTTGTTCATCTACTGTCCAATCTCCAAACCTCTGGTCCTATCCATCTCGGAACGCTGCATTTTGTGTCCTAGCATCGGAGCATGGGGATGCTCCACAGTTTTTGACGAATTCAAGAACGTTTGTAGGGTCGGAATTCCAGAAATCCACGAGGGGCAGCAGCACCGTGGGTATCTCCCGCGGAAGCCCCGGCCCGCCGACCATGATCGGTGCGTTGGAGAAGGCGCGCACCCCGATCAGCACCTCCGCGAGCCGCGCGGGCTCCTCAGGCTTGCCGATGCTGATGCCGACGACATCGTGGGGAACGGTGGCGGCGATCTGCAGGCACTGTTCTCGGGTCACCCCGGATTTCTGCGTGACCCGATGGCCGGCACGCTCCAGCATCGCGCTCATCAGAAGTGGTGCGAAAAGGTGGGTTTCCCCTTCAAGCGCGAAGAGCAGCACCCGGGATCCGGTGCCCACCGGGGCATCCTGCACGTAGCGGCCATGGACGTGGCGCAGGGCGACATGCAGCATCGATGTGCCGATGCTCACATCCGCAAACGACATCACGTCGTCCGCCCAGAGCTGACCGAGCCGCAACGCGCAATGGGGAAACACCGTCTCCACCAATGCAGCGATGGGCAGTCCCCGCGCGAGCAGGGTGTCAAAATGGGCAAGCGCGTCCGCGCGCGTTCCGTACATGAGCGCTTCACAGCACATGTCGATGCTGACCTGGATGACGCCCTGCGCCTCCCCCTGTGAGGTGGAGCGCAACTTCAGGATCTCCGAAAGCACCGACAGGATGTAGCTCGATCCTTCGCCATCGTCGGGCAGGTGCCGAGTGGCAGGGGCCGGAAGGGGATCTTGCTCATGCATCGAACTGGCCTCCTGACGGGGTCAGGCCGTACGTTCGGCAGGCGGATCATCCGCAGGCCGGAACCGCACCCTTAAAGCGTCACATCTGACACGCTAAATGTCAAATATTATTGACAATAGTGGTATAATCATACTTACTGGCGCGAATAAATTTCTCGCAGAGTTCAATAAGTTTTATAATAAAACTTACCCAAAGATAAATTGTTCACTAAAACAATTTGTTGCCGGTTCAGCGACCTCCATGCCGACTGTAAGTTTAATTTGACATCTAACCCTGTCAATGTACGCTAACTGTCAGTTCCGAATGACAGGCATAGGGTAGGATATGCGGATGGAGGGGCCCTCCACTCACCGTCGCACCGGTATCGGTCTTTACACGCCGGAGCAGCGGATGCGTCGCGACGCGACGATCTGGACGACGGTTCAGGGGGTGCTCGCGCCGCTTCAGTTCATTGCGTTCGGCGTCAGCCTCGTGCTTGTCCTGCGGTACCTGTCGACCGGTGAGGGATACGCGCTCGCCACCTTCTCGATCATCGTGAAGACCGCCTTTCTCTACGTCATTATGGTGACCGGCGCGATCTGGGAGAAAGTCGTTTTCGGACAGTACCTTCTGGCGCCCGCATTCTTCTGGGAGGACATGGTCTCCTTCGCGGTTATCGCGCTTCACACAGCCTACCTCTACGCGCTGTTTGTGGGCCTCGATCCCGGGGTTCAGATGGGCGTCGCGCTGATCGCCTATGCGGCCTACGTGATCAACGCCGCGCAGTTCCTGCTGAAGCTGAGGGCCGCGCGGCTGGAGGGTGCGGCATGAATGTTCGTGCCCAGGCCGGTTGCCTCAACACTCCGGTTCTCAAGCAGCGTGGCCAGCGGGAGGTGTTCTGCGGCCTCACGGGAATCATCTGGCTGCACCGGAAGATGCAGGACGCGTTCTTCCTCGTGGTCGGCAGTCGCACGTGCGCCCACCTTCTCCAATCCGCGGCGGGCGTGATGATTTTCGCCGAGCCGCGCTTCGGCACCGCGATCATGGAGGAAACGGACCTCGCCGGCCTTGTCGACGCCAACGAGGAGCTGGACCGGGAGGTCGCGCGCCTGCTGGAGCGGCGCCCGGATATCCGGCAGCTGTTCCTCGTGGGATCCTGCCCGTCGGAGGTGATCAAGCTTGATCTCTCTCGCGCGGCGGAGCGGCTGACCCAGATCCACGCGCCCCATGTGAGGGTGCTGAACTATTCCGGTTCAGGCATCGAGACCACGTTCACCCAAGGCGAGGATGCGTGCCTCGCGTCCATGGTGCCGGTGCTGCGCGGCGGGGATGCGGAACAGTTGCTTGTTGTCGGGTCCCTCCCGGACGTGGTGGAGGATCAGCTCACGGGCTACCTGCGGGACATGGGCCTGCCGGTCGTGACCCTCCCGGCCCGTCGGCGGGACGAGGAGCCGGTGATCGGGCCCAACTCCACCGTGCTGCTCGCTCAGCCCTTCCTCGGGGATACCGCCGCGGCGCTGGCCAAGCGGGGCGCGCAGATCATTCCGGCCCCCTTCCCCTTTGGCGAGGAGGGGACGACCGCGTGGCTTCGTGCAGCGGCGGAACGTTTCGGCGTGGGCAAAAACACGTTCGATCGGGTCACCGCCGCTCCGCGGGATCGTGCGCGCAAGGCCGTCGCCCAGGTTGCGGAGCGGCTGCGGGACAAGTCCATCTTCTTCTTCCCTGACAGCCAGCTTGAAATCCCGCTCGCCCGCTTTCTCGCGCGCGAATGCGGGATGCGCCCGCTCGAGATCGGCACGCCCTATCTGCATCGAGAGCAGATGGCACCGGAGCTCGCGCTCATCGAGGAGGGGCCCGTTCTCTCCGAAGGGCAGGACGTTGACCTCCAGCTCGACCGCGCGCGGGAGGCGCGTGCGGACATCACGGTCTGCGGCCTCGGTCTTGCAAATCCGCTCGAGGCCGAAGGGCTCGCGACGAAGTGGGCCATCGAGCTCGTGTTCTCTCCGATCCACGGTTACGAGCAGGCCGCCGACCTCGCTGGCCTCTTCGCCCGTCCCCTCAAGCGGCGGGAGGCGCTCGCCCTGTGAAGCTCCAGGTCTGGACATATGAAGGACCGCCCCACGTGGGTGCGATGCGCGTGGCCACCGCCATGAAGGGGCTGCACTACGTGCTCCACGCGCCCCAGGGTGACACCTATGCGGATCTGCTTTTTACCATGATCGAGCGGCGAGACCACCGCCCGCCGGTCACCTACACGACCTTCCAGGCCCGGGATCTGGGCTCCGACACCGCCGGGCTTTTCAAGGAGGCGTGTCAGGACGCCTATGCCCGCTTCCGCCCCGACGCGATGATCGTCGGCGCCTCCTGCACCGCTGAGCTGATCCAGGACGATCCGGGCGGGCTGGCGGAGACCATGGGCCTGCCGATCCCCGCGATCCCCCTCGAGCTGCCGAGCTACCAGCGCAAGGAACACTGGGGGGCAGCGGAAACCTTTCTGCAGATCGTTCGCCATCTTGCCGGACCGCAGGAGCGTGTCGAGGGTCCCTCCTGCAACATCCTCGGCCCGACGGCGCTCGGCTTCCATCACCGGGACGACCTGCGGGAGATCGTGGGCCTGATCGAGGGCATGGGGATCCATGTCAATGTCTGCGCGCCGCTCGATGCGACGCCTGCGGACATCGCCCGGCTTGCGGCTGCGGATTTCAACGTGATGCTCTATCCCGAGACGGCGGAGCTCGCCTGCCGCTGGCTGGAACGGACCCACGGGCAGCCCTACACACGGGCGGTCCCGATGGGCGTCGGCGGGACCCGCGACTTTATTGGGGAAGTTGCCGGTCTCGCCGGCATCACGCCGGATGTGAGCGAAGACCGCCTCCGTCTGCCCTGGTGGTCAAGGTCGGTCGATTCCACCTACCTCACTGGCAAGCGGGTGTTCGTGTTCGGCGACGCGACCCACGCGATCGCGGCAGCCCGGATCGCGGCGGAGGAGATGGCGTTCGAGGTCGTGGGCCTGGGCGCCTACAACCGCGAATACGCCCGCGACGTGCGAAAGGCCGCCGCATTTCACGGGATCGAGCCGCTGATCACCGACGATTATCTGGAGGTGGAGAAGGCGATCGAGGCGGTGCAGCCGGAGCTCATTCTCGGCACCCAGATGGAGCGTCACATCGGCAAGCGCCTGGGGATTCCCTGCGCCGTCATCTCCGCACCCTTCCACGTGCAGGACCACCCCGCGCGCTACTCTCCGATGATGGGGTTCGAGGGGGCGAACGTGATCTTCGACACCTGGGTGCATCCGCTCGTCATGGGGCTGGAGGAGCATCTGTTGCAGATGTTCCGGGAGGACTTTGAGTTTCACGACGCCGCCGGTCCCTCGCACCTTGGTGGCCACGGGGCGTCGGCGCAGCCGACCGCGGGCGATGGGGGCTCGATGCCCCCGGAGGCCGCTCCACCGGACAGCGTCGGCCCGGTCTGGGGCAAGGATGCGGAGCAGGAGCTGCGCAAGATCCCCTTCTTCGTCCGAGGCAAGGCGCGGCGGAACACCGAACGGTTCGCCGCCGAACGTGGGCTTGCGGAGATCTCCCTCGACACCCTCTACGAGGCGAAGGCGCACTATGCGCGATGAGCTCGGGCATCCCGCGGGGCCACCCCCGTTCAACGTGGTCATCGTCACGCTCGACGCCCACGTGGCGGGGCCCGTGGCCCGGGCGGAGGCACGCCTGCGCAAACGCGTGCCGGGCCTTTCGCTGAAGGTGCACGCAGCGGCGGAGTGGGGCGAGCGCCCGGACGCGCTCGCCGGGGCGGAGCGGGACGTCGCCCGCGCCCATATCGTCGTCGCGAACCTTCTGTTTCTCGAGGAGCATATCCGCCCGATCCTGCCCGCCCTGCAGGCCCGACGCGATGCGCTCGACGCCTTCGTCGGGGTGATCGCGGCAAGCGAAGTTGTCGGCCTCACCCGGATGGGTAAGCTCGACATGGCCCAGCCCGCCAGCGGTGTGATGAAGCTTCTCAAGCGCCTGCGCGGGTCAAAGCAACCGTCGGCGAGCTCCGGTGAGAAGCAGATGGCCATGCTGCGCCGCCTTCCGCGGATCCTGAAATTCATCCCGGGCAAGGCGCAGGATCTGCGCGCCTACTTCCTGACCATGCAGTACTGGCTGGCCGGGTCCGACGACAATGTGGAGGCGATGCTGCGCTTTCTCATCGACCGCTACGCGGACGGCGAGCGGGAGCTCTATCGCGGCGCGCTGGCACCCGCCGATCCGGTGGTCTACCCCGAGGTCGGCCTCTACCACCCGGACCTTCAGGGTCGCATCACCGAGGATCTGGCGGATCTGCCCGGGCCGGTAGAGCCCCGGGCGACCGTGGGGCTGCTGCTGATGCGTTCCTACGTCCTGTCCGGTGACACCGCCCACTATGATGCGGTCATCCGCGCGTTCGAGGCGCGGGGCATCCGGGTCCTGCCTGCGTTCGCGGGAGGTCTCGATGGGCGCCCGCCGATCTCCCGGTTCTTTCTGAACGAGGGTGTTGCCCGGGTGGATGCGTGCGTGAGCCTGACCGGCTTCAGCCTCGTCGGCGGTCCCGCCTATAACGATGCCGCGGCGGCGGAGGAGACGCTGGCGGACCTCGATGTCCCCTACCTCGCCGCCCATGCGATCGAATTCCAGACCCTGGGGCAGTGGACCGACAGCGCCGGAGGCCTCTCGCCTGTCGAGACGACGATGCTCGTCGCCCTGCCGGAACTCGATGGCGCGACCAACCCGACAATTTTCGGCGGGCGTCTGGGGGCCGAGGGCTGCGCCGGGTGCGACCGGGCCTGCAGGTCCGGGAGCAACGAGCGGGCGATGGCCCCGTGCCCGGAACGGATCGAGACGCTGGTCGCGCGCGCATCCAAGCTTGCCGCGCTGCGCCGGTCCCGGGTTGCGGACCGCAAGGTCGCGGTCATCCTTTACGGCTTCCCGCCCAACGCTGGGGCCGTCGGTACCGCCGCCTACCTCTCGGTCTTCGAAAGCCTCCACAACACGCTCTCGGCCATGCGGACCGCGGGGTACAGCGTCGACCTGCCGGAGACCGTGGAAGCCCTGCGCGACGCGGTGCTCGGCGGCAATGCGGAACGACATGGGCTCGAAGCCAACGCAGCCGCTCACATCACCGCGGATCGCATGGTGGCCGGGGAGCGTCATCTGCCGGAGATCGAGGCGGTCTGGGGCCCGGCGCCGGGCAAGGCGCAGTCGGACGGCGCGGGTGTCTTCGTCCTTGGTCAGCACTTCGGCAACGTCTTTGTCGGTATCCAGCCCGCCTTCGGATACGAGGGCGACCCGATGCGCCTCCTCTTCGAGCACGGGTTTGCGCCGACACACGCTTTCGCCGCGTTCTACCGCTACATCCGGGAGGATTTCGCTGCCGATGTGGCGCTTCATTTCGGGATGCACGGCGCGCTCGAGTTTTTGCCGGGCAAGCAGGCGGGGCTCAGCGGCGCGTGCTGGCCCGACCGGCTGATCGGCGATCTGCCGAACGTCTACCTCTATGCCGCAAACAACCCGTCGGAGGCATCGCTGGCCAAGCGCCGGTCCAACGCCATCACCGTGAGCCATCTGACGCCGCCGGTGACCCAGGCCGGGCTTTATCGGGGCCTTCTGGATCTGAAATCCTCCCTCGACCGGTGGCGCGGCCTGCCGCCGGACAGTGCGGAGATCGGCGCGCTGGCGGAGACCATTCAGGCGCAGGCCTCCGAACTCGATCTCTGTCCGGCGGTCCCGCTCTGGATCAATCCCCAGCGGGAGGCGGAAGATTTGTGGCTCCGTTTGCTGGACTATGAACAGTCGCTGATCCCCGCGGGCCTCCACGTGGTTGGCCAGCCGCCCAGCGACGCGGAGCGGACGGACCTGCTTGCCGCAATGGCCGCGGTCGAGGATCCGGATCAGGAGGCGATCGACCGGGCGGATGCGCTGCTGCGGGAGGACCATGAGATCCCGGCACTTCTGCGCGCGCTCGAGGGCAGGTTCACAAGGCCCGTGCCAGGAGGCGACCTCCTGCGTAGCCCCGACATTCTGCCGACCGGGCGCAACATTCACGCCTTCGACCCGTTCCGCATGCCCTCCGCCTACGCGCTGGAAGAAGGACGCCGGAACGCGCGCCTTCTGATCGAGAAGCATGTGGGATGCGGCCAACCCGCCCCGAAATCCGTGGCCATGGTGCTGTGGGGGGCGGACAACATCAAATCCGATGGCGGCCCGATGGCACAGGCGCTTGCCCTGATCGGGGCGCGGCCGAGGTTCGACAGCTATGGGCGGCTGTGCGGTGCCGAGCTTATCCCCCTCGATGATCTGCGCCGCCCGCGCATCGATGTGGTCATGACGCTGTCCGGTATCTTCCGCGATCTGCTGCCCTTGCAGACAAAGCTTCTGGCGGAGGCCGCCTACCTCGCCGCGACCGCGGATGAACCGCGGGAGATGAACCATGTGCGCGCCCATGCGCTCGACTATGCCCAGCGGCACGATGTGGATATCGAGGCTGCCGCGCTTCGGGTCTTCTCCAACGCGGAAGGGGCCTACGGGTCCAACGTCAACATGCTCATCGACAGCGGCGCCTGGTCTGACGAGGACGAGCTGGCGGATGCATATGAGACCCGGAAAGGCTTCGCCTATGGCCGGGACGGAAAGCCCCAGCAGCAGGCTCCCTTGCTTAAATCGATGCTGGCCGATGTGGATCTGGCCTATCAGAACCTCGAAAGCGTGGAACTCGGCGTCACCACCGTCGATCACTACTTTGACACGCTGGGCGGCATCGGCCGCGCGGTGAAGCGCGCGAAGGGGGCGGAGGCGCCGGTCTATATCGGCGATCAGACCCGCGGGTCGGGCAAGGTACGCACCCTTTCCGAGCAGGTCGCGCTTGAGACCCGCACACGCGCGCTCAATCCCAAATGGTTCGAGGCACTGCTCACCCACGGGCACGAGGGCGTGCGCCAGATCGAGGCCCAGGTGACCAACACGATGGGCTGGTCGGCGACGACGGGGCAGGTGGACCCCTGGGTCTACCAGCGCCTCACGGAGACATTCGTGCTCGACGAGGAGATGCGCGCGCGCCTCTCCGACCTCAACCCCACCGCCGCCTCCCGCGTTGCAAACCGCCTGATGGAGGCGGTGGAGCGGGAGTACTGGCAACCGGACGACGACACCCTCGCCGCGCTGCAGGACAGCGCGGATGAACTGGAAGACCGGCTCGAAGGCATCTTCGAGCCCGGCACCGGCGGCACCTCAGTGGCCGCGGAATAGGAGCGAGACATGGCACTCGACAGACGACCCCCGCTGCTCAAGGGCGAGGATGGCGAAGGATCCCTTCAGGTCCATCAGGACGCCTCGATGAAGATCGAGGGGGCCAAGGTCTTTTCGGTGTACGGCAAGGGCGGGATCGGCAAATCCACCACGTCCTCCAACCTCTCCGCGGCGTTTTCCAAGCTGGGCAAACGGGTGCTGCAGATCGGCTGCGATCCGAAGCATGACAGCACCTTCACGCTCACCGGATGCCTCGTGCCGACGGTAATCGACGTGCTGAAGGAGGTGGACTTCCACGCGGAGGAACTGCGGCCCGAGGATTTCGTCTATGAGGGTTTCAACGGCGTGATGTGCGTCGAGGCGGGCGGCCCCCCCGCCGGCACCGGTTGCGGCGGCTATGTTGTTGGCCAGACGGTGAAATTGCTCAAACAGCACCACCTTCTGGAGGACACGGATGTCGTGATCTTCGACGTGCTCGGCGATGTTGTGTGCGGCGGGTTTGCCGCCCCGCTGCAACACGCGGACCGGGCGGTGATCGTGACGGCGAACGATTTCGATTCGATCTACGCGATGAACCGGATCATCGCCGCGGTGCAGGCCAAGTCGAAGAACTACAATGTGCGGCTCGCCGGGTGCGTGGCGAACCGGTCGAAGGACACCGATGAGGTCGACCGGTACTGCGAGACCGTCGGCTTCAACCGCATCGCCCATATGCCCGACCTCGACGCGATCCGCCGCAGCCGTCTGAAGAAGAAGACGCTGTTCGAGATGGACCCGGACGACGATATTGTGGCGGTCCAGAAGGAGTATGTCCGCCTTGCGGAAACCCTCTGGAACGGGACCGAGCCGCTTGCCCCCGCGCCGCTGCCGGACCGGGAGATCTTCGAGCTTTTGGGCTTCGATTGATGCGGGCGAGCTACCAGCATAAGCGGTCTCAGCTTGAGACCTACTTTGACCGGACAGCGGCGGAGGGATGGGCGCGCCTCACCTCCGACGCGCCGGTCAGCCGCATCCGCGCGACCGTTCGCGCGGGGCGGGAGGAGATGCAGCGCACGCTCCTTGCCCATCTGCCGGGTGACCTGTCCGGTGCCCGGGTGCTCGACGCGGGCTGCGGCTTCGGCCCGCTGTCGATCGAGATGGCGAAGCGGGGGGCAATGGTCACAGGTGTCGACCTCTCCGCCTCGACGATCGAGGCGGCGAAGTCCCGGTTACCCAAGGCACTGCGGGATCAGGTGACGTTTCACGCGGGCGACATGCTCGACCCCGTTCTCGGGCGGTTCGACCATGTGGTCGCCATGGACAGCCTGATCCACTACCGCCCGAGAGACGCGGCACTTGCGCTTGCGCAGCTTGCGGACCGGACGGAACGCTCGATCATTTTCACGACTGCACCGCGCACGGTGTTGCTCACGGCTATGCTGGCTGCCGGTGCCGTTTTCCCGCGCCGGGATCGGTCGCCGGACATCCAGCCGGTCTCGCCAACCGCCCTGCGGCGCGCGATGGGCCGGGAACGGGCTCTGGCGGGCTGGACCCTTTCGGAAGGCGAGGCAGTCAAGGGTGGCTTTTATTTCTCCAGGGCGATGGAGGTGCACCGGGCATGAGTGGGCAGCGCCTCTCCTCCTGGCTCCCCTTCGCCGATGCGGCCTCGGAGGGCTTGCCGTTTTCGAAGCTGCTGCGGCTTTCGCTGTTTCAGGTGTCGGTCGGCATGGCGACGGTCCTGCTCATGGGCACGCTCAACCGCGTGATGATCGTTGAGCTGGGCATCGCGGCCTGGCTGATCGCAATCATGGCAGCCCTGCCGGTGTTGATCGCGCCCTTCCGCGCGGTCCTCGGCTTCCGGTCGGACACCTATCGTTCCGCCATCGGGTGGAAGCGGGTGCCGTATCTCTGGTTCGGATCGCTCTGGCAGTTCGGCGGCCTCGCGATCATGCCCTTCGCGCTGATCGTCCTGTCCGGTGATCAGACCCTCGGCCCGGACTGGGCGGGTCACGCGGGGGCGGCACTTGCGTTCCTGATGACCGGCCTTGGCCTGCACATGACGCAGACCGCGGGTCTCGCCCTCGCCACGGATCTGGCCGATGAGAAGACGCGGCCGCGGGTGGTGGCGTTTCTCTACGTCATGCTGCTCGTCGGGATGGGCGCGAGCGCGCTCGTCTTCGGATGGCTCCTTTCGGATTTCAACAAGATCCAGCTCATCCGGGTCATCCAGGGTGCGGCGGTGGCAACGCTCGTGTTCAACCTCGTGGCCCTCTGGAAACAGGAGGTCATGCGGCCGATGAGCGTGGAGGAGAGGGCCGCACCGCGCCCCCATTTCACCCACGCGCTGGAAGATCTGTTGCGCGGTGGCCGGGCCGGACGGCTGCTCCTTGCGGTGTTTCTGGGCACCATGGGCTTTTCGATGCAGGACATCCTCCTCGAACCCTATGGGGGAGAGATCCTTGGCCTGACCGTCAGCCAGACGACGGGGCTCACGGCGCTCTGGGCGTTCGGCGCGCTCGCAGGCTTCGCACTGAGCGCCCGATGGCTCGGGCGGAACATGGACCCGATCCGCATCGCGGCGCTCGGCGTGGTGGTCGGCGTGCTGTCATTTTCCGCGGTGATCTTCGCAGGACCGCTGCAGTCGGGGCTGCTCTTTGGCATCGGCGCGACGATGATCGGGCTCGGTGGCGGTCTTTTCGCCGTGGCCACACTTGTGACGGCGATGGACCTTGCGACGGAGGGCAGAGGCGTGGGCCTCGCGCTCGGCTCCTGGGGTGCCGCTGCGGCAACCGCGACAGGTGTGGGCGTGGCTCTTGGTGGGATTCTGCGGGACGTTGTGAACACGTTGGGACAGAGCGGCGCGCTCGGTGCCGCAATGACCGATCCGTCCGTGGGATACTCGACGGTCTATCACATCGAGATCGGTCTGCTTTTCGTCACGCTCATCGCCCTTGGTCCGCTCACCCGCCGTTTCCATCCGGAGGCGGAGGCGTCGCGGAAAATCGGCCTGTCGGAGTTCCCGGTCTGACATGGGCACAGCACTCCGGCATACCATCTCCACCATTTCGGGCCCGCGGTCCGAACCCCCGAAGATCCGACCTTCAGATCGAGCCCGCCATGCGTCTGCGGCAGTTCCCCATCTTGGGTTCAAAACGCCGACGCCGGACATCTCCGCCGCCCCATCACATCCCATGTCGGGCGTGCGGATCACCCCGGTCCACATGGCGTCTGCGGCTGCTTGTACTTCCGCGGAACGTGGCAGGGCTCGTCCGGGGAGAGGGGGCTGCAACGGCCCTCTCCCCCGGCTCCCTCAGGGGCATCCGTGCCCCCGCTTCCGACGGCGCGACCCGCGTGCCGTCGGCCTGGCATCTGCCTTTGGGCTGAGCCAGATCAAGGTGCGCGCTGCTCAGGGGCGTACACAACCGCTCAGTCACTC
>JBCBAP010000083.1:0-12930 GCA_038532435.1 Pseudomonadota bacterium
AGCGACGTGATCCAGAGGATGTAGGCATCTTCTTCAGAAATCGTTATCACGTTGTGCCCCATTGACGCGTCATAGTAGGCACTGTCTCCCCGAGACATGTCGGCAGGCTCGTAGAACTCGGTGAAGAACCGCACCCGCCCCGTGAGCACATAGAGGAATTCCTCGCCATCGTGCCGGACCCAGCCCTCGAAATCCTCCATGGAACGTGCCCGCACCCGGGTGCGGTAGGGCAGCATGGACTTGCGGGTCAGGTCAGCGCCCAGCAGCTCATGCTCATAGGTCGCCGTGGTCAGCGGCTTGCCCTCCCCCATGTGCGTGATGGAACGCCGTGCGAGCACCCGATCGCTCGACGGCGGCTTGAAGAGCTGGGGGATCGAGATGTCGAGCCCCTTTGCGAGCTTTTGCACCGCATCGAACGTGGGTGACATCTGCTCATTCTCGATCTTCGAGAGGGTCGAGCGGGCGAGACCCGCCTGCCGGGATGCCTGTTCGAGGGTCCAGTTGCGCGCCTTGCGCAGGGCCCTGACACGCTCGCCGAGGCGGAGCGGCTCCGGTGTTTCCTCCACGCCACTGCCGCGTCCGATTTTCAGGATCTTCGGCTCGTCCGGTGTCATCTTTTACCCTCGCCTTGGAATGCCCCTTGGAATACGACAGAATTATGCAGCAAGGCCAGCGGGAAACCGGCCCGGACAGGGGGCCACGTCAGTTCAACATGGCGGCGCATTGCCTCGCTGCCGCGGCCCGTGTGCCCGACAAAGTGGCGCTCACCGTGCTGGACGCGCCGGACAGGGTCGCGGAGAGGTGGAGCTATCGTGACCTCGACAGGGCCATCCGCGCCATCGCTGGCGCGCTCCGGTCGCGCGGAGTGCGGCCCGGTGACCGGGTTCTGATCAACCTCGGCAATTCAAGCGCGTTTCCGCTCGCCTTCTTCGGCACGGTGGCGGTGGGCGGTGTCGCGGTACCCACATCCGCTCAACTCTCCGCACCGGAGCTCGCGGCGATCATCAATCGGGTGAACCCGGCGCTGATCTGCTCGGATCGGGAGGACGTCGCCGCCGGAGCGATTTCCGTCTGGTCGACGGACGAGATCCGCCGGACGGCGGAGGGCCCTCCCGCGGACTTCGCGGCCACGAAACGGGACGATCCAGCCTATCTGGTTTTCACCTCCGGCACGTCGGCACACCCGAAGGGCGTGCTCCACGCGCACAGGGCGGCGGACGCACGACGGATGATGTGGCGGGACTGGTACGGCCTGACCGCCGACGATCTCGTCTTACACGCGGGGGCGTTCAACTGGACCTACACGCTCGGGGCGGGATTGACAGATCCATGGGCCGCGGGAGCATCTGCCCTCATCTATATAGGAAAGCCCGGCAGGGACGTCTGGCCAACAATCATGGAGGCGCATGGGCCCAGCATTTTTGCTGCGGTGCCAGGCGTCTACCGCCAGATCCTGAAGTCCAACGTCAAGCTGGAACAGGCAACGCAACGCCTGCGCCACGGCCTCAGCGCCGGCGAGGCCCTCGCGCCCGGTCTGAGAGCCCGCTGGCGGGAACGGACAGGCACCGACATCCACGAGGCGCTCGGCATGTCTGAGGTTTCGACCTTCATCAGCGGCAGCCCGGGACGACCCGCGCCGGAGGGCACAACCGGATATCCCCAGTTCGGCCGCCGTGTCGCTGTGCTCGAGGACCGGACCCCGACCTTCGCCAAATCGGGCACGGTCGGACGTCTTGCCGTTCACCGCTCCGATCCGGGGCTGATGCTTGGCTACTGGGAGGAGGAGGAGGCCACGAAAGCCGCCTTCGCCGGGGACTGGTTCGTGACCGGCGACCTCGTTGCCGAAGGCCCGGATGGCGCGCTCCGCTACGCCGGTCGGTCCGACGATGTGATGACCGCCCAGGGCTACCGGGTGGAGCCGGTGGAGGTCGAGGCTGTTCTCGCCACCCACCCTGCCGTGTCGGACAGTGCGGTCTGCGAGGTGCGCGTGTCGGAGGATCTGCGCCTCATCGTGGCCCTCGTCGAGGGACAGGCGGCGGACCTCAGCTCAACATCCCTCGATGCCCATTGCCGCGCGCATCTGGCGGACTACAAGTGCCCCAAGGCGTTCGTGCCCGTGGCTGCCCTGCCCCGCGGCGCGAACGGCAAACTCCAGCGGCGGGCTCTGCCCGCTCTCGTATCCGCAAAGGACCTTGCGCGATGATCCAACTCGACATCATCTCCGATCCCATCTGCCCCTGGTGCTACATCGGCAAGGCGAAACTCGATCAGGCGCTGGAGAGTGCGGGGCGCCAGCCGTTCGACATCCACTGGCGTCCCTTTCAGCTCAATCCGGACATGCCACCGGAGGGGATGGACCGCCGGGCCTATCTGGAGGGCAAGTTCGGCAAGGACCGCGCCACCGCCTTCTACGCCCAGATCGAGGAGGCCGCGCGGGCCGCAGGGCTCAACGTCGATTTTGCGGCAATCACGCGTACCCCCAACACCATCGACGCCCATCGGGTCATTCGCTGGGCCCGCACGACCGGGCACCAGAGCAGGGTCGTTGCACAGCTTTTCACCCGCTACTTCCGGGAGGGTCAGGACATCTCCGACCCGGAGGTGCTGGCCGACGCGGCAGCGGCGGGCGGCATGGAGCGCGACATCGTCGCCCGGCTGCTGACCGGCGATGCCGACCGGGCGGAGGTCATCGCCGCAGATCAGGAGGCGCGCCAGATGGGCGTGCGCGGGGTGCCCACCTTCATCGTCGCGGGCCAGTACGCGCTCTCCGGCGCGCAGGATCCGGAACTCTGGCGAAAGGTCATCGACGAGCTTTCGGAGGCGTCTACCCAGCAGTAATAACATTTCGTCACAATCCCGCTTGAAATACCGACCGCGGCTCCTCACTTGCCTTTGGTCGTTGTCAAAATCTGGAAAGTGTCGAATGAAATACCTGTCCTCTCCCGTCTTTCTGCCGCTTCCGTTCGTACTGTTTGCCGGTGCCGCGTTCGCCCAGGAACCTGCCCCCGGGACCATTCAGGTCGGCGCAGTCTACAGTATTTCGAACGATCCCTATGTCGGCGACGGGGGGTTGGCCTTTCCGATCCCCAACATCGAATATATCGGGGACGGCTTCACGATCGGGGTGCGCGGTGCCACCGTCGATCTGCTAACGGAGGAGAACCTGACCGTGAAGGCGGTTCTGCAGCCGCGCCTGACAGGCCTTGAGTTTCAGGACGAGGATGAGCTTGACGGGATCGACCGGAACCTGACCCTCGATCTGGGCGTGACCGGCGAATACACCTACGGCATGACCTTCCTCAAGGCGACGGCCCTGCAGGAGGTCACCCGGGAACATGACGGGCAGGAGCTGAGCTTCGAGATCGGCCAGCGCCTGCGGGCCGGGCCGGTGATCCTCGAAGTCTCAGGCGGCGGTATCTTCCGCAGCGCGGATCTCAACGACCACCTCTACGGTGTGCGGGACAATGAAGTGCGCCCGGGCCGGCCGAGTTACAGCCCGGATGCGGATCTCACGCCGTTCGTGTCGGCAGGGGTGATCCTGCCGCTGAGCGACCGCGCGCGGGCCTTTTCCCGGGTACGCTACGAAGTCCTGTCGGAGGCAGCGACGGACAGCCCCATCATCGAAGAAGATGAGCGCGTGGAGATCGCGTTCGGCGTCGGCTACTCGTTCTGACCGGCGCGGTCTGATCCGGGCGTTCAGGCCTTCTCCGCGACCCGCTTTGCCGGAGCCTTTCCCTTGGCGTAGGCGGCGAGGTCGCGGGCGATTGCGAACGCGCCCTTGATCTTGCTGCCGTCGTCGGGCCAGTTCCGCCTTACAACGATCTTGTTGTCGCGGATCTTTGCGAGGCCCTTCTGGGCCTCAAGGAAGCTTACGAGCCCTTCGGGCGAGGCGAACTTGTCCTTGTGGAACTGGACCGTCGCACCCTTCGGCCCCCCATCGAGTTTTGCGATGCCCGCCCGGCGGCACATCGCCTTGACCCGCACGATGCGCAGGAGCATGTCGACTTCCCGCGGCAGCTTGCCAAAGCGGTCGATCAACTCCGCGGCGAAGCCTTCGAGCTCCACCTTCGTTTCCAGCGCGGACAGACGACGGTAGAGGCCCAGACGCACGTCGAGGTCGGGCACGAAGCTGTCGGGGATCAGCACCGGCACGCCGAGATTGATCTGAGGGGACCACTGGTCGTCGGTCTCGCTCAACCCTTCCAGCTCACCGGAGCGGATCTTGGCGATCGCCTCCTCGAGCATGTCCTGATAAAGTTGATAGCCGACCTCGGCCACCTGCCCCGACTGTTCCTCGCCGAGGAGGTTCCCTGCCCCGCGGATGTCGAGATCCTGGCTGGCGAGCGTGAAACCCGCGCCGAGACTGTCCAGAGAGGACAGCACACGCAACCGCTTCTCAGCCGCCGGGGTCAGCTTGGTCCGTGGTTTGGTGGTGAAGTAGGAGTAGGCCCGCAGCTTCGACCGGCCGACCCGCCCTCGGATCTGGTAGAGCTGCGCGAGCCCGAACATGTCCGCCCGATGCACGACAAGCGTGTTGGCCGCTGGGATGTCGATGCCGGACTCCACGATCGTCGTCGCCAGAAGCACGTCGTACTGCCCGTCGTAAAAGGCATTCATGCGCTGGTCGAGATCGCCCGCGGCCATCTGCCCGTGGGCGGTGATGAAACTCACCTCCGGCACCTGCTCCCGCAGGAACTCCTCGATCTCGGCGATCTCGCTGACCCGGGGCACCACGTAGAATGCCTGCCCGCCGCGATAATGTTCGCGTAGGAGCGCCTCGCGAACTGTCACCGGATCGAACTCGCTCACATAGGTGCGGATGGCGAGGCGGTCGACGGGAGGCGTGCCGATCAGGCTCAGGTCACGCACACCGGTCAGGGCGAGCTGCAGCGTCCGCGGGATCGGCGTCGCGGTCATGGTGAGCACATGGATGTCGGAACGGAGCTCCTTCAGCCGCTCCTTGTGCCCTACACCGAAATGCTGCTCCTCATCGATGATGAGAAGGCCAAGGTTGGCGAAGCGCACATTCTTGGCCAGAAGCGCGTGGGTGCCCACCACGATCTCGATCTCGTTGCGCGCAAGCCCCTCCCGCGTCTCCGTCATCTCCTTGGCGGGGACGAACCGGGACATCTGCCGTACCTTGATCGGCAGGCCGCGGAACCGTTCGGCGAAGCTTTTGTAGTGCTGTCGCGCGAGCAGGGTCGTCGGCGCGATGATGGCCACCTGAACACCGGACATCGCGGCGATGAACGCGGCACGCAACGCGACCTCCGTCTTGCCGAAGCCGACATCTCCGCAGATCAGGCGGTCCATCGGCTTTCCGTCGGCCATATCGCCGATCACATCCTCGATGGCGCTGAGCTGATCGTCGGTCTCCGTGTAGGGAAAGCGGGCGCAGAACTCGTCCCACATCCCCTCCGGCGGCGACAGTACGGGAGCGGAACGGAGCGCCCGTTCGGCCGCCACCCGGATGAGGCGTTCCGCCGCGAGCTTGATCCGCTCCTTGAGCTTGGCCTTCTTCGCCTGCCACGCACCGCCGCCGAGCCTGTCCAGCAGCCCCTCATCGTGACCGTAGCGGGTCAGCAACTCGATGTTCTCAACGGGCAGGTAGAGCTTTGACGCACCCGCGTACTCAAGGTGCAGGCACTCGTGCGGCGCACCGGCGGCGGTGATGGTTTCGAGCCCGTGATAGCGCCCCACCCCGTGCTCCACATGGACGATCAGATCGCCAGGCGTGAGGCTTGTCGCCTCGGTCAGGTAGTTTTCGGCACGCTTCTTCTTTCGTGCCGAGCGCACGAGCCGGTCCCCAAGCACATCCTGCTCGGCGATGACGGTGACGCCCCGCGCCTCGAACCCCGCCTCCAGACCCCAGACCGCGAGGTTGAGGCTTCCCTTCGCCCCCGCCGCGTCCCAGGTGTCAATCGGGGTCGCCCCCTCGACACCGCTGTCAGAGAGCAGCGTCGCCATCCGTTCCCGCGAACCGTCAGAATAGGAGGCGAGGACGACAGCCCCTTCCTTGCGCTTTGCCCTGATGTGATCCGCGACCGCGCCGAAAAGGCTGATCTCCTCCCGCTGGCGTTCGGGGGCGAAGTTGCGCCCTGCCCGCCCACCCGCATCGATCACCCCGGGACCGGAGGCGGTTGGGTGCGGGCTGTGCCGCCGCACAGGATGGCCGGTCAGCGCCGCCTTCCAGTCCGTGTCGTCGAGATAGAGCCGTTCCGGCGGGACGGGCTTGTAGACGGAGCCGCCAGCCGCCTTTGACCGCAGCGCCTCCTGCCGGGCCTCATAGTGATCCTGAACCGCGTCCCAGCGGGCATCCCGGGCCGCATCGACCTGATCGTCAAGCACCACGAGTGCGTTTGGCAGATAGTCGAAGAGCGTCTCCATCCGCTCATGGAAGAACGGCGCCCAGTGTTCGTACCCCTGATGTTTGCGCCCGGCAGAGATGCTTTCGTAGAGCGCGTCGTCGGTACCAACCGCCCCGAACGTGTGCCGGTAGGCGGAGCGAAACCGCTCGATTGATTTGTCATCCAGGATCACTTCGGACACCGGCGCGAGCTCCACGCGGTTCACCCGCTCGGTCGTCATCTGCGTCTCGGGATTGAACCGCCGCGCGCCGTCGAGCACATCGCCGAAGAGATCGAGCCGCACCGGACCGCCATGCCCGGGGGGGTAGATGTCGATGAGACCGCCGCGCACGGCAAAATCACCGGGCTCCGTTACCGTCGGCGTCTGGGAAAAGCCCATGCGGACGAGAAACGCACGCAGGGCTGCCTCATCGATGCGTCCCCCGACTGAGGCGGTGAAAGAGGATGCGGCGACGAGGGCGCGCGCAGGCACCCGCTGCGTCGCCGCGTTGACAGTCGTGAGGACGACCGCCGGGCGATCGAACCCTTCCGCGAGGGCGGCAAGCGTCGCCATCCGCGCGGCCGCAACCTCGGCATTGGGGGAGATGCGGTCGTAAGGCAGACAGTCCCATGCCGGGAAACTCAGAACGGGCAGATCGGGCGCGAGAAACCCCAGTGCCGTGCGCATCGCGGCGACGCGTGCATCGTCCCGCGCGACATGCATGACCGGCGCACCGGCAGCACGGACATATTCCGCCAGCAGCTGCGCATCGAATCCTTCCGGCGCGCCACCGACGCGGATGTCGCCCGGACCATCCAGAACCTTGGTCATCATGCCCGGCAGGTAACGCGTCCGCCGCCCCACGGCAAGGGGCGCTGCGTCGCGTCAGAGGATCGGCTCGACGACCCGGCGGGAAAGCACATCGATCACGACAAACCCCGCCGCGGAGGAGATGGAGGCGACACCCCAAAGCTGGTTGATGAACCGCCGCCACACCAGACGCCGCCGTAGTGGGGAGCCCTCAATATCCTCGACCAGCACCCGGCGGGCGAGCCGGATCTCTCCCCACGTCACGATCATCAGCGGTACGGCGGTGACCAGAACAGCCTGCGCGATCTCAATCCAGAAGACGAAGCTTGCCGTCAGCAGTGCCGTGACCACGAACGCGGACAGGGTGACCAGCGTGATCGGCACGTTGCGCACCACATGGTCGTATCGTTTCGCATGGACCCGGGCGAGCGTGTCGACGGAGGGGCCCCACCGATCCGGATCACGGTCGGCCCTGACCACCGCATCGAAAGGCACGCCGAGCGTCCAATGGCTGCGTGCTGACCAGGTGAGGGCCAGGAAGATCCAGAACCAGATGGAGTTGAAACTCTCCAGATGCAGATAGTCTACCATTCGCGCCCTGTCCTGACTTCGGGGAGCATAGGCTCCCGCGCCGTGGCGGCAAGGCGGTTTTTACTTGAGCGCGCCCGGACCCCATGGCACCAGTGGCCAACTGTTCAGGAAGGTTGACACATGCCCCACCCAGCAGCGCCGTTTCCCATGACACGTCCCCGCCGGCTGCGGCGGGAGGACTGGATGCGCCGCCTGGTGCAGGAAACGCGCCTGTCCGTGGACGACCTGATCTGGCCCATCTTCGTCCGCGACGGGGATGGCGTGCGGGAGCCTATCGCCTCCATGCCTGGGGTCGACCGGCTGAGCATCGATCTGGTGGTGGAGGCTGCAAACGATGCGGCGGGGCTCGGCATCCCCTGCGTTGCCCTCTTTCCCTACACCGATCCGTCGAAGAAGACACCGGATGCGGAGGAGGCGTGGAACCCGGACAACCTCGTCAACACTGCGACCCGCGCGGTCAAGGCGGCGGTGCCCGACATCGGGGTGATGCTGGATGTGGCCCTCGACCCTTACAACTCCGACGGCCATGACGGGTTCGTCCGGGACGGGGTCATCGTGAACGATGAGACGCTCATGGCGCTCGAACGGCAGGCGCTTGCCCAGGCGGAGGCCGGGGCGGACATCCTCGGCCCCTCGGACATGATGGACGGGCGCATCGGCATCATCCGTCAGGCGCTCGAGGCGCACGACTTTCCCGATGTCACGATCATGAGCTATGCCGCGAAGTATGCCTCCGCCTTCTACGGCCCGTTCCGGGACGCGGTAGGCGCGACCGGAGCCCTCAAGGGCGACAAGAAAACCTATCAGATGGATCCCTCCAACTCCGACGAGGCTTTGCGCGAGGTCGCCATCGACCTCTCGGAAGGGGCTGACATGGTGATGGTGAAGCCCGGCATGCCTTACCTCGACATCTGCACCCGGGTGAAACGCGAATTCGGCGTGCCGACCTATGCTTACCAGGTGAGCGGGGAGTACGCGATGATCGTTGCAGCGGGGGCAAACGGCTGGATCGATCACGAAAAAGCTATGATGGAAAGCCTCGCAGCGTTCAAACGCGCTGGTTGCGACGGAATCCTTTCCTATTTTTCTAAGGACGTTGCTGAGATCCTGAACGCGGAGGGCTAGGACCTCCGCCCGTGAGCGGAGCCCTGCCATGCGCCTGACGATCCTCGCCCTGACCACCCTGCTTGCCCTGCCAGCCACGGCGGCTGAGTTTCAGACTTCCGCCGGTCCTGTCGAGGTCACTCGGATCGGGCCGGAGTTCGAGTTTCCCTGGGCCGTCGCCTTCCTGCCCAGCGGCGACATGCTGGTGACCGAGCGGAGCGGCAGGCTCTATCTGATGTCCCCCGAGGGGGATCGCCGTAGGGTCACGGGAGTGCCGCGGGTGTGGGCAGAGAACCAGGGAGGGTTGCTGGATGTGGCCATCTCCCCGGATTTCGAGCGCAGCAACAGGATCTACCTGACCTATGCGAAATCCGCGGGCCTCGGCGCCGCCCAGACCGCAGTCTGGGCCGGGACGCTCAACGTGATCGGCGCCTCGCTCAACGACGGGCAGGATATCTTCCTCCAGCAGCCCGCGCTGAATGGCGGGCGGCACTTCGGCTCCCGCATCGCGTTCGCGCCCAACGGCGATCTCTTCGTCACGCTGGGGGACCGGGGCAGCTCGGATCAGGTGCAGGACATGGGCAACCATATCGGGAAGGTTGTCCGGCTCCGTCCGGATGGACGGCCGAGCCCGGAGAACCCCATCGTCCCCAACGGGTTCCGCCCGGAGATCTGGAGCATGGGGCACCGCAATCCACAGGGCGCCGCCATCCGACCTTCTGATGGCACGCTCTGGACTGTCGAGCACGGCGCACGCGGCGGTGATGAGATCAACCGGCCGGAGGCTGGACGGAACTACGGCTGGCCCGTCATCTCCTACGGCCGCCACTATTCGGGCGGGCGCATCGGCGAGGGAACCGAGAAGGAGGGTATGGAGCAGCCCGAGTATTACTGGGACCCTTCCATCGCCCCGTCGGGCCTCGCCTTCCACCTCGGGCGGTCCTTCCCGGAATGGTACGGCGATCTGTTTGTCGGGGCACTGAGGGATCAGAAGATTGTGAGGCTCGACATCTCCGGCGAGGAGATCGTGGACAGCGAAACGCTGTTTGAGGGCGCCTTCGGACGCATCCGCGATGTCCGCTCCGGGCCCGACGGCAACCTCTGGTTTGTCACCGACGAGCCCGACGGCGGTGTCTACACGGTCACGCCCCTATAGCCTTCCGAACCTGCATGATCGGCAGGCCGGACGACCACCGGTTCGCGCGGATCGATGCTCGCCAGCCACGGCTCTGTCTTCTCCGGATAGGCCTCGAGCCCGAAGGCGATCAGCTCATCCACACGTTTCGTTGCGTGGGGGAACCGGGACAGCGCCCGCGTCAGCCAGTCGAAGAAGCCCTGCCCCGCCTCGACCCGCTGTTGAGTGAACGAGGCGAGGTTCACCTGGCTCGCGACTTCCGAGCCCACGACGGACTTGATCAGCGCACGCACCGCGGTCGCCGTATCGCCCCCGATGAAATAGAGGCCGAGACGGTCGCCGCTCAACTGCACCGCCCGTTCATAGGGAAAGAGAAGGACGTTCAGGATCGCGAGCCGCTGTATCCCGTTCAGCAGCACCTGAAACCACATGAAGCGATAGTGTCGCGCCGCGAGCGCCCCAACGAACCGGCCCACGATAAACCGCGTCTCGTCCGGGTTGTTCATCGGTTTCAGCAGATCCGAGTTGATCAGCAGGTATTTGCGCCGCAACAGCGGAAGGACGGCCGCGTTGTAGGATCCGTCCTCAACGACATAGGCCTCCACCCGCTCCGGATAGGTGAACAGATCCTTCGCCTCCTGGATTGCATGCCACACATGGGGAAAGGACTCTTCCGTCACCTTCACCGTGTTGTTCACGTACCACGCCATGAACAGGCGCAGGGAAAACCAGGACATAAACAGCACAAAGGGCACGATGATCAGGGCGATGCCGAACGTCGCCATGACGATGATTGCAAGGATGATGGCAACCGGCACAAGAACGCAAAGTGTAATCAGGAACCGCGAGCCCTCGGACGGATGACGGATCGCTGCAAGATCAGGTTTTTCTTCGGACATTTCACAACTCCAGGCAAAAAGACTTACGTGGGACTTCCGAATTGCCCCAAGTTTACCAGAAGTTGTGATCGCCAACCGCTCTCTTTCGAGCGGTTCAGTTGAGGTCGACCGCGTGGGACTTCAGATCGTCGAGCGAACAGACCTCAAGCGCCCGTTGATGGGTGGCGCGGAGCGCGACCTTCGGCGCCTTGCCCGCCTCGAACGCTTCCCGCCAGCGCGCCGCGCACAGGCACCAGCGATCCCCGTCCTTGAGACCGACAAAGCCGAACTCGGGCCGCGGGGTGCTCAGGTCGTTTCCGCGGCTCTTGGAAAATTGCAGAAACGTCTCCGTCACCACGGCGCACACCGTGTGGGAGCCTCCGTCCATCTCGCACGTGTCACAAGATCCGTTGCGAAAGAAGCCGGTGACCGGATCCATGGAACAGCTTTGCAGCGGCTCCCCGAACACATTCACGGACGGATCGACCTCAACGAGTTGTGACACGGGCGCCTCCAACATGTCCGAATGCAACAGCGCATCCCCTGTTCCCTCCAATATGACTCGGGCATACTTAGAGGCAAGACAAGGACGGGCTGATGGGGAGCGCCATGCAACTGAGTCGTCGAATGATCATGCTCGCAGGCGGGGCCGCCACTCTGGCCCCAGCCACCGCCAGCGCCGCCGACCGCGAAGAGATCGACGCGGCAGTCGATCGGTCGCTCAAGCTGCTCTTCACCATCCGGCCGGAGACCGAAGGGCTGTTTAAGGATGCGAAGGGCGTTCTCGTGATGCCCAGCATCACCAAGGCCGGTGTCTTCGTCGGGGGATCCTATGGCGAGGGGGCGTTGATGATCGGGGAGGCGAAGGTTGCCTACTATTCGGTGACCGCGGCCTCCTTCGGCATCCAGGTTGGCGCGCAGATAACCCGGCAGGCGCTCTTTTTCATGACTGAGGAGGCTCTGCGCGGCTTCCGCACCTCCTCCGGCTGGAGCATTGGAGCGGAGGTCGAGGCTGCCGGGGATGGCCGGGGGGCGACCTACGAGGCGGGAAGCGCCACCTTCAACAAGCCGATCATTTCCTACACGTGGGGCCAGGACGGCGCGATGATCGGGGCGACCATCGAAGGGGCAAAGTACACCCGGATCAGCCGCTGACGGCTGCCTCCGCCGCCGCGCGGATCGCGCGGATGTTCGCCCCATAGGGTGCCGGATCGGTGACGGATCCGCCTTTGAAGACGGCAGAGCCCGCGACGAGAACATCCGCCCCCGCCGCAGTCACCAGCGGCGCGGTCTCCGGTGTCACGCCGCCATCGATCTCGATGTGGATCGGGCGGTCGCCGACCATCTCCCGCAGGGTGCGCACCTTCTCGATCTGGCTGTCGATGAAGCTCTGTCCGCCGAAGCCAGGATTGACCGTCATCACGCAGATGAGGTCGATCCGGTCGAGCACGTAGGCAATCGCATCCGCCGGTGTGGCCGGGTTCAGCGCCACACCCGCCTTGCACCCCAGCGTCCGGATGGCCTGCAGCGACCGATGCAGGTGCGGTCCCGCCTCCGCATGGACGGTCAGCACATCCGCGCCAGCCTTGGCGAAGGCCTCGAGGTATGGATCGGCGGGCGAGATCATCAGGTGCACGTCCATCACCCCCGCGATGTGAGGGCGGATGGCGGCGCAGGTGGCCGGGCCGAACGTGATGTTGGGTACGAAATGCCCGTCCATCACATCCACATGGATCCAGTCCGCACCTTGCCCCTCGACGGCAGCACATTCCGCGCCGAAGTTGGCAAAATCCGCGGCAAGGATCGACGGCGCGATCTTGATGGAACGGTCAAACGACATCCGGGGCCTCCACATCGTGCGGCCCCGGAGTATGCGTTCGCAGCAGGGAGGGCAAGGCCTCCGGAGTCGTTCCTAACCCCGCGCCCGGCGGCGCAGACCGTGCGGGCGCTGCTGGCCCGTCGAGGATCGGACGGCCCGTTCGTCTTCGGCGGCGCGCGGGAGGTGAGCGAGGCCCGGCTCTACAAACGTTGGGAGCGGATCAGGCGGAGCGCGCGGCTCAAGGG
>JBCBAP010000084.1:0-12779 GCA_038532435.1 Pseudomonadota bacterium
GCGCTCAACACGCTGGTCATTGCAACGCTCGCGGCCTATGGCGCGGTGGCAGCCGTGATGCTCCTCGTCACGCTCCTCTTCAGGCTCGACCTGCGCACGAACGTTGCCCCCCTCATCTTCGGCAACACGGGCAATGTGGGGCTTCCCGTGGCGCTCTTTGCCTACGGCGATGCTGGGCTGTCCCTCGCGGTGGTTGTCTTTGCGATCATGGCGATCATGTCCTTCACAGTCGGGGTCTGGATCGTGAGCGGCGGCGGCTCCCCCCTGCCCGCGCTGAAGGAGCCAATGGTCGCGGCGGCGGTGCTCGGCGGGCTCTGCCTCTACCTGCAATGGACACCGCCGGACTGGGCGATGAACGCGCTTGGACTGATCGGGCAAATGGGCATCCCGCTCATGCTCATCACCCTCGGTGTCGCCATCGCCCGGCTGCAACCGGACGCGCTGATCAAGGCGACGGCGCTTTCCTGCTTCAAGCTTGCGGTCTGTGCGGCCATCCCCTTCGCCGTCGCGCGCTACCTTGCACTCCCCCCCATGGCGACGGGGGTGCTCGTGCTGCAAGTGGCGATGCCGGTCGCGGTTACGTCCTACATGCTCGCGGAGAAGTACCGGGCAAAGGCGCAGGACGTCGCCGGGCTCGTCGTCGTGTCCACGCTTCTGTCCGTTTTTGCACTCCCCGTTCTCCTCGCACTTGTGATATAACCGCAGCAGAGATGCAAAAAAGCATCCATTCGAGCAGGTTTCACAGTCAAGGACGGCGCCAGACGCGCCCATACAGGCATGACGGTCACATCGCGTATTCTCTCCCGGGCAGCGCTGCTGCTGGGTCTCCTAATTCTTGCGGCCTGCGGCAGCAGCAGGAACGCATCGGTCGACGCGCAGCCGCGCAACGTCAACGACATCTGCGCCATCTTCGACCAGTATCCCCATTGGGAAACGGCCATGCAGCAGACCTCCCGCAAATGGGGCACGCCCGTGGAGGTCAAGATGGCGATCATGTGGAGGGAGAGCCATTTTCGCGCGACGGCGACGCCGGGCACCTCCTCCGCCTACGGCTTTGCCCAGGCGGTTGACGGCACCTGGGACTGGTACAAGCAGTCGACGGGGCGCAAAAGGGCACGACGGGACAACTTCGCCGACGCGACCGACTTCGTCGCCTGGTACATGGACCGGACGCGCAAGGCGAACGGGCTTTCTTTCTATGACCCCTACCGGCAGTACCTTGCCTATCACGAGGGGCACACCGGGTACTCCCGCGGAAACTGGTCCGGGAAGCCGCGTCTTCTAAGCGCCGCGCAAGAGGTGCAGACCATGGCGGCGACGTTCCAACAACAGCTGCGCCGCTGCTGAAACGGCGCCCGGTCTCACACAGTGGAAGTGAGCCTTTGGCCCAGTTGACAAATCCACAATCCCGGACTTTCACTGGAAAGCGGGGACGTAGGGGGTGTCATGGACCGGTTGTCCGAAATGGAAGCGTTTATCGCAGTGGTCGATCACGGCGGCTTTACAGACGCGGCCCGGAAGATGGGCATGTCGAAATCCGCAATCTCCAAACACGTCTCCAGCCTTGAAGGACGGCTCGGCGCGCGCCTGCTCAACCGCACCACGCGCCGGGTGAACCCGACCGAGATCGGCATGGCCTACTATGACAAGGCGACCCGGGTGCTGACCGAGGCGACGGACGCGGATGCGATGGTCACCTCCATGCAGTCCGAACCGCGTGGGCAGCTTCGCATCTCCGCCCCGGTGAGCTTCGGCACAACGCACCTGTCCGCTGCGGTTGGGGAGTTCTTGCTCGAATACCCGGATGTGTCCATCAACATGGTGCTCGACGACCGGTTTGTTGAAATGGTGAGCGAGGGGTTCGACCTCGCCATCCGCATCGGGGAATTGCCCGATTCAACACTCCGCGCGCGCAAGATCGCGCAAGGGACCCTGAAACTCGTTGCCTCCCCCGAATACCTCGCCGCGCGCGGCCATCCGGAATGCATCGAGGATCTGGGCGATCACAACCTGCTCCACTACTCCAACCTCGCAACTGGCAACTACTGGAAGCTCGTCGGACCCAAGGGCGCGGAGCGCCATGTACGGGTCGGCGGTCAATTCACCGCCAACAATGGAGAGGCCCTGATGCGCGCGGCGGAGCGTGGGCTTGGCATCGCGCTCGTGCCCACCTTCATCATTCGCGACAAGATCGACGCGGGCAGCCTGGTAGAGATCCTGCCCGCGAGCGCTCCGACCGACCTGGGGGTCTGGGCTGTCTATCCGGCAGGCCGCTTCCCCCAGCCGAAGCTGCGCGCGTTCGTCGAATTCATGGTCAAGTATTTCAAGGCACAGGGCAGCGCGGTCTAGCGCCCGTCGAGCAGCGCCTCATGCAGACGTCGCGCGTCCGGTGAAAGCTCACGATCCCTGGGCCGGCCAAGGTAATAGCCGTAGGGGCTGCGGACCACATCGTCCGAGATCGGGACGAGCCGCCCCGCCGCGAGATGATCCGCGATAAGACCGGTTGAGCCGAGCGCCACCCCCTCCCCCCGCAATGCCGCATCGATCGTCATGATGTAGCCGGTGTACCGGCGGTGCGGCGTGATCGGGGGCAGATCGGGGGCCACCGTCCTGAACCACCGGTCGAGGCTGATCCAATGGGCGTTGAAGCGCTCGTAGTCGAGCAGGCTCAACGCGTGCAGCGCGCGCGGCGCCAGGCGCTCACCGGTCAGACCGACCCGCGCAAGATAGGACGGTGCCGCAACAGGTACCAGGACCTCATCCAGCACCTGATCGAGATGCCAGCGAGGATGCGCACCACGGGAATAGAGGAGCCCCAGATCATTGCCCGCTCCTGCAAGCTGATCGAGATCGTCTGTCGTGAACACCCGTACCGGCACATCCGGCACCCGTTCACCGAACATCCGCACCCGCTCCGCCAGCCAGAAGTAGGACACCGAAACGCTGGCAGAGATCGTGACACCCCCGCCGCCAGGCGGTCGCAGGAAGGGCGAAATGGCATCCTCCAGATACTCAAGAACACCGCGCACCTGCCCGGCGAGTCGCACCCCCTCCGCCGTCAGGCTGATGTGCCGGCCGGCGCGGGAAAAGAGCGGACAGCCCAGCCTATCCTCCAGCTGAGCGATGCGTCGGCTGACCGCCGCCTGGCTGATTGACAGTTCCCGCCCCGCGGCGCTGAAATTCATGTGCCGCGCCGCCGCATCGAACACGCGGAACGCCTCGAGCGGGATCTGACGGAGGTTTGGATCATCTTGCATGATCTGAAGTTATCAAACTCCCCGAATATTTGTGAAGTTTGTCGGTGCTCACCGGGGCTGTAACGTCGGACGACTTTGCGTTCTGCGGCGGAGCTGACCATGGGCCTGATCACCACCTCGATCCCGGACATAACCTCCGGCATCGCAGCACTCGATTGCATCAGCACAGTGGCGGCGGACCTTACGGAAGGCCGGTCCGCCCTCGTGGTCATCGACGCGTTCCTCATGCAGTGCGGTCATCTCGAAAGGATCGAGACGCTGCTGGGTCGTTCGGGGTTCCGTGTCGCCTCCTTCGCGGAGTTTACCGGCGAGCCAAAGCTTGCGCATCTGCGTGCTGGACACGCCAAAGCCGTGGCATCAAATGCGGATCTCGTCGTAGGTGTTGGCGGTGGCTCCGCACTCGACATCGCCAAGATCGTCGCTTCGACAGCGTGCGGCAGCTTGGACCCGGGCGCCTATGCCATGGCGGCGGTACCGCTCCCCGTCCGCTCCTTGCCGAAGATCATGATCCCCACGACGGCGGGCACCGGGTCGGAGACATCGGCGACCAACATCTTCGCCAATGAGGCCGGTCGGAAGACGTGGATCTGGGGACGGCAGACCAAGGCGGATCATGTCATCCTCGACCCATCGCTCACAGTAAGCCTCCCGCCCAACCTGACTGCATGGTGTGGGATGGATGCGCTCGTCCATGCGTTCGAGGCCGCGACGAACCGGAACACCCATCACGGTGCTGCACTTTTCGCCCACGCAGCCCTGCCCCTGCTGGCGGGAGCGCTGGAGCGTGCGGTGCATACGCCCCAAGACCTTGCCGGGCGGGAGCATATGCTCTTGGGCTCCTGCTACGCTGGCGTCGCGATCGACGCGTGCGGAACAGCGATTGCGCACATGATCAGCCACGCGCTGTCCTCGCTTGCCCCCGTTCACCATGGGCACGCCACCGCCTTGGCCTTCGAGATCACGCTGCCCTGGCTCGTAGAGGCGGACACGCCCGCGATGCGCGCAGCGGCCAGCGCTCTCGGCCTTGAGGCGACGCAGGCGCTGCCCGGCTTTGTCACGGATCTGATGGATCGCGCCGGGATCGAGCGGCGCCTGCCGTCTGCGTTCGACATGATCACGCCGGAGGATCTGCTGGTGGAGATGGGGCAGCCGGAGCATGCACCCATGCGCATGTCCACGGCAGTTCCGGTTGCGGATGAGGATCTGGAGAGGTTTGCCCGGAGCCTTCTGCCCGGTGTCAGTCAAGCGAGCCGTGGATCGCAACCTGATCGAGCGCCGCATCCGACGGCTTGATCGTCCGATAGCTTTCCCGGACCCCCGCCTCGGTCAGATCCCGCTGAACCGCGAGGAGCGTGTTGAGGTCCAGACCATCGCAGAGGGACAGGGTGTGCTCGATTTCCTGCTCCGCCGCGGCCCGGGCAGCCTCCGGTGACGGTGCGCCATAGACACGTTCGAAATGGCCCGCGAGCCGTGTGGTCAGCTCCTCGATCTCGGCCGGTTCGATCTTTGCCACCGCAACGAACGTCGCCCTGCCGAAACTGTCGAGGCTGAGCCAGCCGTTGGCAAACGCCTGCCGCGCCTTGCCCATCAGGTCGGCGTCGGACCAGTTCGAGAATTCGAACCCGCCGCTGATGGCCCATTCCCCGCTTTCCGCGGGCCGGGTGAAAACGTTGCCGTCGCTTTCGTCGAGACGGATGGTCCGGGGGAATGTGGTGGTCATGACAGCTCCAGCATGTCCGAAAGCGGGAGGAGCCGCGTCTCACTGCCCTGCCGCAGCAGAAGCCCCCCATGTTCATCGAGGCCGAGACGGGTGCCCGATTGTCCCATCACGGTCGCCTCCTCACCAAACCGGTGCGCACGGCCGGTCCAGTCCCGGTGAAGGGGCTGCGTGCCCTCGTCGAGCCAGCGGTTGATCCAGACCAGCATATGGCGGGACCAGCTTTCCAGAAGGGGCATACCGCCGATCTCACTACATCCCTCCTCCACAAGCGTCGTGCGATCCGGGTCGAGACCCGGTGACCGGTCCGTTCGGGGCGCCAGGGCGATGCGCAGCCCGATGACCAGCCACGCGGCGTCGGCCTCTGGATCGCGGGTCGAAGCCGCGGCGCGGATCTCTCCAACGCGAGCGCCGTTCACCCGCAGGGTGCCCGGCCACTCCAAATGCACGGCAGTCTCCGGCGGACCCAGCGCACCCAGCGCATCGGACATGGCAACGCCTGCGGCGAGGACCATCGACATCGCCTCCCGCAACGGCGCCTCCGGCGCCAGAACCAGCGCCCAGGAAAGCTCGGCGCCCGGCTCCCCATAGGTCACCAGTCCGCTGTCGCAGCCCAGCATCGCCTTGGAGACCGACTTCGCGAACGGATCAACGCCGGAACCGACGGCCAGGCCGCTCAGGAGCGGCGGAAACTGTGGCGCCCCATCTCTCACGCGTGCCCCGCTGCAATGAGCGCCCGGGCGATGTCGCGGAACCGGTCGGCCTGCGGGCTGTCCGGATTGGACGCGACGATGGGCGCACCGCCATCCCCCGCCATGCGGATGTCGCGGTCGAGCGGGATCTCCCCGAGGAAGGGAAGGCCCAGCCGGTCCGCCTCCGCCCGGGCACCACCATGGCCGAAGATCTGATCCTCGTGCCCGCAGTTCGAACAGATGTGGGTCGACATGTTCTCGATCATGCCGAACACCTTCGTGTTCATCTTGTCAAACATGTTCAGCGCCTTGCGCGCATCGAGAAGCGCGATGTCCTGTGGGGTCGAGACCACGATGGCCCCAGTGAGCTCCGCCTTCTGCGCGAGCGTCATCTGCACGTCGCCCGTGCCCGGGGGCAGGTCCACCAGCAGCACGTCGAGCGTGCCCCACTGCACCTGGCCGAGCATCTGTTGCAGGGCGCCCATCAGCATGGGGCCGCGCCAGATCACTGCCTCATCCTCCTTGGTCATCAGCCCGATCGACATCATGGTGACGCCGTGATTGCGCAGGGGCAGGATGATCTTGCCGTCGGGCGATGCGGGGCGCCCGGACACGCCAAGCATCCTTGGCTGGGAGGGCCCGTACACATCCGCGTCGAGCAGCCCGACCCGACGCCCCTCCGCCGCAAGAGCGACCGCGAGGTTCGAGGACACGGTCGACTTTCCCACCCCGCCTTTCCCGCTCGCAATCGCAACGATCCGGTCGACTCCCGGCACCTTCGCCGGACCCTGAGGTTTCGGCCGTGCGCCGGTCCCGAGGTCGGGCGGCGGTGTGGGGGCGGAATGGGCGGTCAGCATCGCGGTGACTTTGGAAACTCCGGGCAACGCCTCCACCGCGTCAACCGCGGCGAGGCGCACAGCCTCCATCGCGCTGCCACGGGAGCCGTCGACTTCCATGACGAAGCGAACCGCCCCATCCTCCACGGTCAGGGCGCGGACGATCTCGGCGGAGACGATATCACTCTTGCTGAAGGGATCCTCGATACCACGCAGCGCGCCCAGCACCGCCTCCCGCGTGACGGTCAAGATCCGTCCTCGCGCCTGATCTCGCCGGTGACCGTATGGGTGAGTTTGAGGCCGCCGATCGTGAGCGTGACCGTCGCAGGATAGCTCTCCTGCAGCGTGCCAGCCTCCGCCGCCTCGCGCAGCGCGGTCTCGATGGCCTGCTGGGAGGTCACCCCGACCTGCTTGAGAAATTTTCGCATGGACATGTTGTAGGCATCGTCGCTCATAGGGCCTCCCCAGGCGTGTGATTGTTGGTTGCGGGCAGCTTAATCCGGGGCCGCCAAAAGTCGAGAGGGGCGGCCGGGCGCACTTATACTATCACTGCCGGAATGATCCTTTCGGCCGCCAGCCCGGCCAGGATCAACGGCAGGTAGGTAAGGCTCACGTTGCGCAGGAACATGCACCGGGCGTGATCCGCAACCCGCTCCGTCCACGTCCCACCCCGAAACCGCAGCGCCATCAGAGGCGTGGTGAAAGACATCTCCCCCCGCTCCACATCCTGCCCAAACTGGGCGGAGGAGAGATAGCGGTGGATCTCCCGATTGCGGTCGATGAAGATGCGCTGGAACCGTTTGAAGAGACCGTCGAGCACCCAGAGAAGCCCAACCGGCAGGACGAGGTAGCGGGCAATCTCTGCCTGCCCCTCCGTGTAGGCGTAGGCGATCATGGCCGCAGCAACCGTCACCGCCCAGCCCCGCATGACGAAGAGCACACCGTCGAGCCTGCCAACATTGCCGTCGCACATTTCCCACTCACGCAGCAGGATGTCGTGGCGCAGATCGAACAGCCTGTCGCTCATGAGTCCTCGTCACGCTCCGCCAGATCGTCTGCGGTGGTGCGCACCCGGGGACGCTCACCCATGCGGAACGGTGACGCCTCGCTGTGATACTGCGCCTGTACCCGGCAATCGTCGCACATGCGGATGAGCTGCGCATTGTCGGACCCAGTGAACATCGGATGCACACCTTCGAGCTTTGCAACGATGCGCTCGATGGTGCTCTTCACGCCGAACGCCTTACCGCAGGAGATGCACGCGGCGGGCTCCTCCTCCTTGACCACGGCCCGTTCGAATGCGTCGGGGGTGAGTGTCATGCGCGGGGCGAGGGTGATCGCCGCCTCCGGGCAGATTGAGGCACAGAGCCCGCATTGCAGGCACGCATCCTCCTGAAAGCGCAACCTCGGATAATCCTCGTCCGCGGTGAGTGCGCCGGAGGGGCAGAGGCTCGAACAGGACAGGCAGAGCGTGCAGGCCTCTGTATCGACCAGCACTGCGCCATAGGGGGCACCTGACGGAAGGGGGAGCGCTGTTTCGGCGCTGAGCACCCCCGCGGCGAGGCGGGCGACCTCCCGCCGCCCGCCGACGGGCAGCACGGTCTGCTCAACCGCCACCTGACGGGGATGATCGTAGAGTGTGTCACTCAGGCCGTCCGGATCCTCGACCGCGATCAGCCGCAGCCGCCCCGTCGCCCCAAGCGCGTCGGCGAGCGCAACTTCCCGGTCGAGCGGCGTGCGGTCCGTGCGGGGCGAGAGGAGGACATCCACCGCCGCAAAGCCGGAGCCGAGGGCAGCGAGCAGCTCCGCATGGCCGATCCCCTCGACGCTGCGCACGTCCATCGGCACCACATGTGCGGGGAGGCCGCGCCCGTGGCGGGCGGCAAGCCGGATCATCTCAGCCCCGTGCGCGTCGTCGTGGATTAAAAGAAGCGCGTCCCGCCCCCCGGCGGAGCGGTAGGCCTCCGCAAGGTTCCGGACACGGGCAAAGAGCGCCTCCACCGGCGGATCATCGAAACTAACGGCGCCGGACGGGCAGAGCGCCGCACATGCGCCGCACCCCGCACAGATGTTGGGATCGATCTCCACCGCTTCCCCCGCGGACGTGATTGCCCCGGTCGGACAGATGTCGAGGCAGTTTGTGCAGGCGGTCTTTCCCGCCCGCCCATGGGCACAGATGGTCGCGTCGTAACGGACGTAGAGCGGTTTTTCGAAGGTGCCGACAAGATGCGCCGCCTCGAAAACCGCCTCAGCGACCGCGTCGGGCCGCCCTGGATCCGAGCGCAGATACCCGTCCCGCTTGTGCGCCGCTGGAAACAGAGGGGATCCGCCGGTGAGATCCACGAGAACGTCGCAGGATGACGTGGCCCCGTCGCGCACGGGCGCAAACACCCGGGCGCCGCGGCCCCCCGGATGCGCCTCTCGCAAGTCATCGAACGTTAGCGCGAAACGCCCGAGCGCACCGGTGGCAGAGCGGATACGGCCCGAAACGATGTCAAAGTCGCCCTCATGATCGGGAACGCCCTCTCCTCCATCGGTGATGAGGCACGTGACGCTGAGGACAGAAGACAGCCTCTCTGCCGCCGGGATGGCAACATCGCTTCTGCCGATCACAAGGCACACTCCTTCAGACGTGATGTCCATCAGGCGTACGGCCGGGCGCGGGCGCTGACCGTCGGAGAGCAGTGCCGCGACCTTCGCCGTGGCGTCGGCACCCTCGTCGGACCAGCCCGCGCGGTCCCTGACGTCCACGCAAGTGGGTTCCGCGACGTCCAGATCCTCGGCCAGATCGGCGAAGCGTCCGGCCTCCTGACCGCAAGCGATCACCACCTCGCCGGCGCGCATGGCCTCCGCAGCCACCCCGAGCTCCCGGGTGCACAGGGCATCGGCCACCCGTGCGCAGGGCAACCCGGTGGCAGCGACCAGCGCTTCGCGGTCGAGCGTCTGGGTGCCCTCGCAGGAGCAGAGCAGCAAAGCCTTCGTCATGTGTCCTCCCCGCCCGCGGGCCCGTTCTGGACAGGTCTGCGCGCTTGGTTCTAGTCTTTGATCACTACTAAGACAGAGGCCCGCCACAGGGTCCAGCCACTCAAGGGAGGATTTCGCGTGGATCAGCCACCATCCGACAGCGCAGACGCCCATGACGGTCTGGCAGAGAGGGAGGTGTCCCTGCCCCTTGGCATCGTGATCCGGCGGAGCCCCGGCGTGACCCGCTGGGCGCGCTGGACGTGGAAGGCGGTCGCCGTACTGCCCGGGGCGAGGCCAGCCAACTGGGCCGAACTGCGGCGGGACGGGGAAACGGTTGAGTTTCACGCGGGCACCGTTCCCCTGACGCTCTACAGTTCGGACACGGAGGCGTACCTGACCGCCCTCGCCTCCAGCCCCGCATCCGTCTACGCGGTGATGGAGGAAGATCCCGGGCAGGACCCGGGCCTTGCCCTCCTCCGCGTTACCGCATCCCCCTACGAGGCGCAGGACCATCTCGACAGCGGGGAGGAGATCGTCGAGGCGATCCCGATGCCCGAGGGGCTCGCCGCCTGGATCACCAGGTTCTGCGAGATCCACCATCGGGAGGAGGTTTTCGTGAAGCGGCAAAGGGATAAGCGGCGCATCGACCTCGTCGAGGATGGCAAAGGCGATGCCCGGATCCGGCAGACCGCCGATGTGTTCCGCGCGCCCCGGCGGCCCCTGCAATGACCCGCGACGATGGATTTCTGACCCGCTGGTCCGAGCGCAAGCGCGCGCAGGAGGCACCGGAGGCCGAGGTGGAAGTGCCGCCGGAGCAGGACCCGCTCGAAGGTCTGTCGGACGAAGAGATCCTCGCCCAGTTCAACCTCCCGGAACCGGAGAGCATCACCGACGGCGAGGGCGCGCGCGCCTTTCTCGCAAGCACGGTCCCGCAACATCTGCGCAACCGCGCCCTGCGCACGCTCTGGCGCACCAACCCCACCCTCGCGAACCTCGACGCACTGGTGGACTATGGCGAGGACTTCACCGATGCGGCGATGGTGCCAGAGGTGCTCAGCACCGCCTATCAGGTCGGCAAGGGCATCCTGAAACAGATCGCCGAGCCGGTGACGGAGGTGGAGGCGCCGGAAACACCGATCACCCCAGAGGTGAGCGACGTGGAAGAGCCCGAAGAGGAAACTCCAATAGAATCAGTCGAGATTGCTGCAGCGCCACAACTTCAGGATGCGCCGCAGCGATCTCTTCGCCCTCGCCGCATGCGCTTCACCTACGACGGTTGAACGGGCCTGATTTTCCACGGGTTGGTAGCCGATCGAAACGAAGCGCTTTGCGCCTGCGACATTCCGACGTAGCGTTGAGGTGGTATACCAAGCGCAAGGAGCCCGCGTGAGCGCAGATCCAAACACCCCGGTGATCGCCGAAGAGGATCGGCTGCGCGCCGACATGTACGACTTTCTCGCGGCCCTGCTCGCCCGTGCCCCGGACAGGGTGATGCTGCAGAAATGTGCCGCACTGTCCGCGGATCCCTCGCCCCTCGGCGACGGTATCCAGGTTCTGGCGGGCCTTGCGAAGGTGACCCAGCCCACCGCTGCGTCCCGGGAGTTCAACGGTCTCTTCATCGGGTTGGGAAGGGGCGAACTGCTCCCCTACGCCAGCTACTATATGACTGGTTTTCTGAACGAAAAGCCGCTCGCCACCCTGCGCAACGACATGGCGGCGCTCGGCATGAAACGGGCAGAGACCGTGTTCGAGCCCGAGGACAATATTGCCTCTCTTTGCGAGATGATGGCGGGGCTCATCGATGGCCGGTTCGGGACCATGGTCGGGCTTGCCGAGCAGCGGACATTCTTCAATCGTCACATTGCCCCCTGGGGAGCACATTTCTTCAGCGATCTCGAAGGAGCGGAACTGTCTGTGTTCTACGCTCCTGTCGGCACAATCGGACGGGTGTTCATGGAGATCGAAAAGGAGGCGTTCCGGATGGCGGCCGCGGACTAGGCCGGGAACGCATACGGGGCCACGTCCGCCCCACTCACCCGGCGAGACGCCGCCGAAAGCAAGGGAGACGCAAGATGGCACAGGAAAAGGACGACGCAACCCGTCGCGACTTTCTCAAGCTCGCAAGCGCTGCCGCCCCTGCAGCAGCCCTGACCGCCGCCGGCAGTCAGGCCACGGCCGCAGAAGAGGTCGTCCAAACCTCAGGCCTGCGCAAGACCGAGCATGTGAAGACCTACCTCGAGACCGCCCGGTTCTGACCCGGACGGTCTGCCTCCTGGGGAACGGTTGCGTGACGCCCTGACCCCGCCGCGAGGCACATCAATGTGAGCGAGCCCCCTCAAAAAAGGGGCGCCAGCAAACAGGGAGAGCGAGATGCTCAGGAAGAAGACGAACGGGGTTGCGCGACGCCCCCGGACAGACAGCCTCCTCACCGAGATCAAGGATACACGGCTTGACCGCCGCGCGTTTCTGCGCACATCCGGCCTCGCGGTCGGTGGACTGGCCGCCGTCGGCGCCACCGCCGGATCCGTGACCAGGGCCAACGCGATGGACGCCGCACAGGGCGCCGTGACGCCGGTCAAATCCGTCTGTACCCACTGTTCCGTCGGTTGCACGGTGATTGCTGAGGTACAGAACGGTGTCTGGACCGGGCAGGAGCCCGGATGGGACAGCCCCTTCAACCTCGGCGCCCACTGCGCCAAAGGCGCCGCGGTGCGCGAGCATGCTCACGGCGAGCGGCGGCTGAAATACCCGATGAAGCTCGAGGGCGGCGAGTGGAAGCGCGTCTCCTGGGAGGAAGCGATCGAAGAGGTCGGGCAGAAGATGCTCGACATCCGGGAGCAGTCGGGACCTGACTCCGTCTACTGGCTCGGCTCAGCGAAGCACAACAACGAGCAGGCCTACCTGTTCCGCAAGTTCGCCGCCTACTGGGGCACGAACAATGTGGACCACCAGGCGCGGATCTGCCACTCCACGACCGTCGCGGGCGTTGCGAACACATGGGGCTACGGCGCCATGACCAACTCCTACAACGACATCCACAACTCAAAGGCCATCTTCATCATCGGCGGCAACCCGGCAGAGGCGCATCCGGTGTCCCTGCTGCACGTCCTCCGGGCCAAGGAGCAGAACAACGCACCGGTGATCGTGTGCGACCCCCGCTTCACCCGCACGGCGGCCCATGCGGACGAATATGTGCAGTTCCGGCCCGGCACGGATGTGGGACTGGTCTGGGGCATCCTCTGGCACATCTTTGACAACGGGTGGGAGGACAAGGAGTTCATCCGCACCCGCGTCTGGGGCATGGACCAGATCC
>JBCBAP010000085.1:0-12770 GCA_038532435.1 Pseudomonadota bacterium
TGGACCAGATCACGGAGTTCGCGAAGAACTACTTCGTGCCCGATGACGGGCTCGAAGCCTTCCCCGGGGATGAGCGCGAGGCGAAGCTGTCCGACAATTTCCCCGAAAACAACGGCGCCGGTGCGCCGGACCTCAGCCTGATGGCGAAGGCCCGCGCAGGGTTCCACGGCCCCTCCGGCACGGGGATCAACCAGCTCCTGAAGGGGATGGGCGGACCGGAGTACATCAAGGCCCTCCTCGAGGGCTATCAGGACACCCCGGAATGCGCGCTCGATTCCACGATCGACGGCGTCTACAACGCGGTGTTCCCGAACGGTGGTTTCCCGGACGAGTGCAAGTACGAGGATGGCACCCACAAGGTGCCCGGATCCTGGATCTCCATGTCCCAGCCTCTCTGGGGTGAGGATGTGGAGTACATGGATGGCACCGAGGCGACCATCGAACAGCAGGCAGCGGACGTGTCTGCGTTCCTGATGTGGACCGCCGAGCCAAAAATGACCCAGCGCAAGCAGGCCGGTCTGACCGGCGTTGTGATCCTCGGCTTCCTGACCGTGCTGCTGTACCTGACCAATAAGAAGCTCTGGTACAACGTCAAGCACCGTACGAAGTAACACGCACCTTAAGATCCCTTGAAGGCCGGGCCCAGCGCCCGGCCTTTTTCGTTGCGCCTGCCTCTTGTATATAATGCGATATCGTACTATATAGTTCGATATCGCATTAATGGAGATCGAACATGGCAGTTTCCCGTCGCAACGCCCTCCGCCTGATCGGCGGCGGCACCATCCTCGCCGCAACCGCAGCCGGTGGGTTCCTGAGCACACGAACGCCATCCCGCGCACTTGCGCCCTGGGACGCAGCGGGACTTGGTGATGACCCGCGCAGACGCGCGCTTTCCTACGCCATCCTGTCGCCCAATCCCCACAACCGGCAGCCTTGGCTGGCGGACCTGTCTGAGGCGGACACGGTGATCCTCCACCGCGATCCAGAGCGGACATTGCCAGAGACCGATCCGTTCGCCCGACAGCTCACCATCGGCATGGGCTGCTTCCTCGAAACCCTCGTGATTGCGGCGGCGGAGGATGGATATGCGGTGGAGCTCGACCTGTTCCCGGAGGGGGACGACGGCCCGGTCGCCATCGCACGCTTTTCCCCCGGGGCGACGGCGGATCCGCTCATGGCGCAAGTGCTTCACCGCCGGTCCTGCAAGGAGCCGTTCGACCCGTCGCCGGTGCCCGACACCCTTGCAGCGGACCTTGCGCCTTATGCGACGATCCTGCGGGATCCCGATCGGGTCGCTGCCCTGCGGGACCTCACCTGGGAGGCGTGGCTCGTCGAAACCAACACCCCCCGGACCATGAAGGAAAGCGTGGACCTGATGCGCTTCGGAAGGGCGGAGATCGAGGCGAACCCGGACGGGATCGACCTCGGCGGCCCGTTCCTGGAATCGCTCCAGCTCTTCGGATTGATGAACCGGGACACGCAGATCGACACGACCAGCGCCAGCTTTCAGGAGGGGGTCAGGATCTACGATGAGATGCTGAACGCGACGCCCGCCTACGCGGTGCTGACCACCGCCGGCAACTCCCGCAAGGATCAGATCGCCGCCGGCCGTCGCTGGATGCGGCTGAACCTCAAGACCACCGAGCTTGGCCTCGCGCTGCACCCGGTCAGCCAGACCCTTCAGGAGTTCGCGGAGATGGCACCGCTCCATGCGCGGGCCCATGAGATGCTTGCCAACCCGGGTGAGACCGTTCAAATGCTCGGGCGCCTCGGCTACGGCCCCGAGGTTCCACGCTCCCCCCGCTGGCCGCTGGAGACCCGCATCACGCATGGATAGCGACGCCCGAGCCACCTATTTCGCGCTCTTCAACGAAATCGGCATCATCAGCCAGCTCAGCCGGGCAAAGATGGAGGCGAGCCTGCCGGACGGGCTCGTGCTTCCCCATTTCTCCGTCATCAACCACCTGATCCGCGTGAAGGACGGGCGCACCCCACTCGAGCTTGCCACAGCGTTTCAGGTGCCCAAGACCACAATGTCCCACACCCTCGCGGGACTGGAAAAGCATGGCCTCATCGAGATGCGGCCGAATCTGAAGGATGGCCGCAGCAAACGGGCCTGGCTGACCGAGGCGGGTCAGCGGTTTCGGGACGGAGCCATTGCGGCGATGGGGCCGGATTTCGGGTTTCTCGCAGAGGCTTTCCCGCCGGACCGGGTGGCGGAGATCCTCCCCCACCTGCGCGCCCTGCGTGAAGTCATGGACCGGGAGCGCGATCCGGACTGAAGAACGGTTTACACCCGCCGGGATCGTGTTACCTCCGCGAGAAGCGAAGCACATGAGGGCCCCATGACCACGATCACCGTCTGCACCACCTGCCGCGTTCCCGAGAAGCGAGAGGCGAAGGAAGGCGATCCCTGCGGGGAGGCGATGCTTGCGGCTGTCGAACGTGCGGCCGAGGGCAGCGCTGTCTCGGTCCGGGGCACTGCCTGCCTGATGGGCTGCGAGCACGGGTGCAACGTCGCGATCTCCGACGAGGGAAAGTTAAGCTACGTGCTCGGCAACTTCTCCCCTGTCGCGGAGGATGCGGAAGGTCTCGTCGCATACGCGGAAGGGCACGCGGCCAGCGAGACGGGCGCGGTGCCCTACCGCGAATGGCCGCAGGCCGTGAAAGGCCATTTCATCGCCCGCATGCCCCCGCTCTAGCGCGCCGTCGCGATCAGCGCTTCCACATCCAGATGCGCCTCGCAATGGTCCGCAAGGTGGTCGAGCGTGATGGCCACGTCGGCCCCGTAAGAGGCCGCGGCCGGAACGCCGCGTGAGGCGAGGAAGGCGTGGCGGAATGCGTCACTGGTGAAGGCACCATGCAGATAGGTGCCCATGATCCGCCCGTCTGCGGACATTGCCCCCTCCGGACGGTCGTCGATGCGGGCAAACGGACGTTCCCGATCCGGGCCATCGCTGCGTCCGATATGGATTTCATAGCCCTCGATCTCGGTCTCCGTCGCCGTGTGGACGCCCCGAACGCGGGTCAGGCGCTTGTCCGGCACCATGTCCGTCTCGATGTCGAGCAGCCCGAGGCCCGGTGTTTCCCCCGCGGGCCCCTCGATACCCTCCGGATCCCGGATCACATGGCCGAGCATCTGGTACCCGCCGCAAATGCCGAGAACGGCGCCACCGCGCCGCACATGGGCTGCGAGATCGATGTCCCAGCCCTGCTCCCTGAGAAACGCAAGATCTCCACGGGTCGATTTCGAACCGGGCAACAGGATGAGATCCGCATCTCCGGGCAGCGCCTCTCCCGCGCGGGTCATGGTGAGCCGCACCTCGGGCTCGAGCGCCAGAGGGTCGAGGTCATCGAAGTTCGCGATGCGCGCGAGGACCGGGCAGGCAACGTGGAACCCTCCATCCCCCGCCGACCCGCCGAGATCCAGCGCGTCCTCCGCGGGCAGCTTGTGCGCCTCGGAAAACCACGGCACGACGCCGAAGCCGCGCCACCCGGTTTGTTTCCCAACGAGGTGGTAGCCATCGTCAAAAAGCCTCGGATCGCCCCTGAACTTGTTGATCGCGAACCCCGCGATCATCGCCGCATCCTCCGGATCGAGCACCGCCTTCGTTCCCACGAGCTGGGCGATCACCCCGCCCCGATCGATATCGCCGACGAGCAGGACGGGGACGTCAGCCGCCCGGGCAAATCCCATGTTGGCGATGTCGCCCACCCGCAAATTGACCTCGGCAGGGCTCCCCGCCCCCTCCACCAGCACGATGTCACAGCCCGATTTCAACCGTGCGAAGCTCTCGAGCACCGGAGCCATCAGCGTCGGCTTGAGCGCCGCATACTCCCGCGCGCGGACGGTCGTGAGACGCTTTCCCTGCACCACCACCTGGGAGCCGGTCTCACTCTCCGGTTTGAGCAGTACCGGGTTCATGTCCGTGTGGGGCTCTACCCCGCAGGCCAGCGCCTGCAACGCCTGTGCGCGCCCGATCTCTCCCCCATCGACGGTGACGGCGGCATTGTTGGACATGTTTTGCGGCTTGAAGGGCCGCACGCGCAATCCACGCCGGAAAAGCGCCCGGCAGAGGCCCGCGACAAGCATCGACTTGCCCACGTTGGAGCCCGCCCCCTGGATCATCAGTGCCCGGGTCACAGCAGCCCGTTGCGGCTGAGGAGCTTTTCGAGATCGCCTCGCGCGTTCTCGTGGAGGTAGAAGGCCTGCCAGCCGCGTTTGCGGGCCGCATCCACGTTGCGCAGCAGATCGTCGACCAACAGGATCCGTCGGGCGGGCAGGCCGGACCATGTCTCGATCACCTCGAAGAACCCTCCATCGGGTTTGGCAACGCCCATGGGACCGGCGGCAAAGATACGCTCCACCCGCCCGCGATACCCCATATCGTCCATGATGTAGGCAGCCCTGCGCGCCTCGTTGTTCGTGGCAATCACGGAACGGCAGGTCACCCGATCGAGCAGCCCCCCAACCTCCGCACAGGGGTGTGCGTCCTTCTCGAACCAGTAGGCGAGAAATGCATCCGCCGTGGGCGCCCCCTCCTGCGTGGTCAGCCACTCCGCAACCAGATCCCGCAGATCGCAGCGCCCGACCAGCACATCGGCGAACCGCCCGGACCCGAACATGAAGCTTTGAAACGCGTTGAAGGACAGGCCCAGATCCGCCTCGAACCTGTCCGCCCAGACGAACCTGCCCTCCACGATGTTGCGGTTCAGCACACCATCGAAGTCCCATGCGATCAGCGCGATGTCGCTCAGAACTCAACCCCCGCCTGCGCCTTCACCCCGGACCGGAACGGATGCTTGAGCAGCTCCATCTCGGTCGCGAGATCCGCAATCTCCAGCATCTCATCCTTCGCGTTGCGCCCGGTGAGGACCACATGGGTCATCTCCGGTTTGTTGGCGGTCAGCCAGCCCGCGACCTCGCCCGCATCGATATAGTCGTAGCGCAGGGCGATGTTGATCTCATCGAGCAGCACCATGCGGTTTCGGGGATCGAGGATCAGCTCCTGCGCCTTGGCCCAGGCCGCCTGCGCCATCTCAATGTCCCGGGACTTGTCCTGCGTCTCCCAGGTGAAGCCTTCACCCATCGTGTGAAACTGGCAGAGATCGGAAAAATGGCGCGCGATCAGGTCCCGTTCCCCGGTGCCCATGCCCCCTTTGATGAACTGCACGACGGCGCAGGGCATACCGTGGGCGATGCAGCGGAAGATCATGCCGAACGCGGCGGAGGATTTGCCCTTGCCCTTGCCGGTGTGGACGATCACGAGCCCCTTCTCCACGGTCTTGGTCGCCATGATCTTGTCCCGCGCGACCTTCTTCTTGGCCATCTTCGCGTTGTGGCGGTCGGCGTCTGCCGGGGCGGCCGGATCGGTCATGGGAACACCTCGCTGTTTCGTGTCGCGGAAGGGCAGAGTGCGTCGCCCGCGCCAGGGGTGCAAGGGCAGAGGCGGCTGCGGCGGGAAAAGAAGTCATCGGACGCAGGAATAGAAGGTTCAACCGGGCGTTGTAGGGGAGGCGACGCACGAATGCGCCGCCGCGACACCTCAGACACAGGAGTTCGGACCACCATGGCAACCTATTTTTCCCGTATCCGCGCAGGGATCGACCCAGCCCCCTTCCTTGCGGAGATCGCGTCGGTCGATGGCGCATGGGACGCGTCCACCGGGCGACAGGACAAGATCGCCGTCCAACGGGAGGCGATGGCCATCCCCCTGCGGGGCCTGCGAAAGTCGGCGATCGGGGGCCGCGCCCGAAGGGACGTGCACGAAAGCCGCTGGACCACTGGCTCGAAGGCCTATCGGCGCGCGCGGGAGTTTCTGAGCGCCGTCGCAGACAGCCTCGACAGCCTGCCCGGCCGGGCCAAGATCGTCTGCCTGCCCGCTGGCCGCCGGGTTTACCCCCATATCGACCGGGGCGCCTACTACCGTCTGCGCAACCGCTACCACTTCATCCTGAAGTCCCGCCATGGATCCTGGATGAAAGCGGCAGACGAGGAGGTGCGCATGCAGGAGGGCGAGCTCTGGTGGTTTGACAATAACCAGATGCACGAGGCCTTCAACGACGGGGACGAGGACAGGATCCACATGATCTTCGACCTCCTCCCGCGGGAGCGGGCGTCGGAGGCATTCTCCGGCGCAGCCTCAAGCGCGGTCGCCTGAGCAAAACGGGGCGGGCGATGGGGCATCCGCGCCCCGTCGCCCCGGCGCCGCCGTTGTGCTACACTTGGCGCAACGCCGCAGCAAGGAGGCACCTCATGGAAACCGTCGCGGGCATCGGCGGGATCTTCTTCCGCGCCAAAGACCCCAAGGCCCTCGGCCAATGGTACCACCAGACCCTCGGCATCGATCCCCAGCCCGGTTTCTGGCCAGCCGAGGGTGGGCCCACGGTCTTCGCCCAGTTCGACCGGGACACCACCTACTGGCATCCGGAAGGGCGGGGTTGGATGGTCAATTTCCGGGTACGGAATCTGGACGCGCTGACGACCCAGCTCAGGGCGCAGGGTGTGGAGGTGCTGACGGACCCGGACTGGGACAGCACCGAATTCGGACGTTTCGCCCGGATCCACGACCCTGAGGGCAACCCGATCGAGCTCTGGCAACCCGCGGACACCTGAACCGCGGATAAACCCGAAAACTGTCAGCGGGCATGCGCCGCACACCACCACCGTGCCCTCACCACCAAATCCCGCTTGAGGACTGCTGCCCCCCTTCTTCTGGCAGGAAATATCCCCGCCGGAGGCTCCAACCTCTCCTCTCGCGCAGACACCGGCAGGTCTCTCACGGCGGTATCAACGCGAACGGGAGGGGTGGGGGGTGGGGCCACCGCCCGTCAGGGCAGATCCCGCAGGCTCACCCTGCGCCGTGGCCGGATCTCCTGCCCGTCAGATCATCCAGGCGTGCCCGGGCCGCGTTTGACCGGGGGGTCCAGAGGCCCCGCGCGACGGCCTCATCGAACCGCTCGGCAATCTCCCGAAGCGCGGGCGCATTGGCCTCGGCGATGAAGTCCCGCACCGCATCATCTTCCAGGTAGGCGTCATAGAGCAGATCGAAATGGTGGTTTCGCACCGCGCCGGTCGTGGCGGCGAAGGCGAAAAGATAATCGACCGTTGCCGCGATCTCGAAGGCACCCTTGTAGCCGTGCCGCATCACACCGGCGAGCCATTTGGGGTTCGCCGCGCGGGAACGGACGACCCGGGCGATCTCTTCCTCCAGGGTGCGGATGACCGGCCGTTCGGGCCGGGAATGATCGTTGTGATAGGTGGCCGGCGCGGCACCGCGCAAATGGCTGACCGTTGCGGTCATGCCCCCCTCGAACTGGTAGTAATCGTCGCTATCAAGCAGGTCGTGTTCCCGGTTGTCCTGATTCTGCACCACCGCGTCGACCGCCCCGAGACGGGTCGCAAAAGCGTCCCGCGCCGCAACGCCCTCGTTTCCGGCACCATAGGCGTAGCCGCCCCAGGTGAGGAACGCATCCGCAAGATCTGCGCCGTCCTCCCACAGCCGCTCGTCGATCATCGCCTGAAGGCCTGCGCCGTAGGCGCCCGGCTTCGATCCGAAAACCCGGTGTGCGGCCTCGGCACCCGCACCCTCCCGCCTGAATCGGGCCGCGGCGGGGTTTTCGGCCTCCGGTTCGTCAAGCGCCATGACCGCCCGGGCAGCACTCGCCACAAGGTCGATCTGTGCAGGAAACGCGTCGCGGAAGAAACCGGACACCCGCAGGGTCACGTCCACCCGCGGACGGCCCAGGGCGGTGCCCGGGATGATCTCGAACCCGGTGACGCGGCCGGACATCTCGTCCCAGACAGGCTTCACGCCCATGAGCGCGAGCGCCTGTGCGATGTCGTCGCCACCGGTGCGCATGTTCGCCGTGCCCCAGGCCGTCAGGGCCATCGCCCGTGGCCAGTAGCCCTGATCCTGCAGGTGCCGCTCGATAAGAAGGTCCGCCGAGCGCCACCCGAGCGTCCAGGCCGCCCGTGTCGGCACCGCGCGGCTGTCCACGGAGAAAAAGTTCCGCCCAGTCGGCAGCACATCGAGCCGCCCCCGGGTCGGTGCACCGGACGGACCCGGCGCCAGGAACCGACCGTCGAGACCCGCCAGCAGACCCGACATCTCCCCCGGGCCGGAAGCAGCAAGCGCCGGAGCGATGGTGTCCCGGATGGTTGCCAGGACAGCCTCAGAGGCCGGGCCGGGTGCGGTCTTGAAAGTGCGGGATCTGCCCTGACGGGCGGTGGCCCCACCCCCAACCCCTTCAGCGCCCCTTGCAGTCGTGGCGTCCGAGGGGCGGATCCCGGCGCTGGTTGATACGTCCGGAGCCTCCGGCGGGGATATTTCCTGCAGGAGAAGATCGACGGGTAAATGCGTTGTGTCGGCGGTTTCTTCCGCGACGAATGTTGAGGCAAGGAGCTCGAGGCGTTCGACGGTGTCCCCGGCGGTGCGCCAGGGATCGTCGGTAAGGGTCGCAAGCGTTTCAGGGCGCGGGCCGGACCAGGGCGTGGCCATCTCGCAATCGAGAGGGTCGAACTCCCCGAGATCGAGATCGGAGGCGAGGGCGCGGATCAGGGAGGCGTCGCCATGCTGCCCCGCGCCACGCGGCACCCGCGCGAGGGCCACGGTGAGATCGGTGGCGAGCCGGCCTTCCGGCGATCGGCCGAAGATGTGCAGCCCTTCGCGGATCTGGCTTTCCTTCAACTCGCACAGATAGGCATCGAGGCGCGCGAGGCGGCTGTCCGCATCCTCGTCTGCGGTCACACCCGCGTCCGCGTCGAGACCTGTGGCGGACATGAGGCTGCGGATCTCTTCCCGCAAGTGAGAGATCCGCCGCGGATCAACGCCCGCCGCCTGGTAGTATTCGTCCACCAGCACCTCGAGATCCCGGAGCGGCCCGTAGGTTTCAGCGCGGGTCAGCGGCGGTGTCAGATGGTCGACGATGACCGCCTGGGTCCGACGCTTGGCCTGCGTGCCCTCACCGGGATCGTTGACGATAAACGGGTAGAGGTGGGGCATGGGGCCGAGCACCGCCTCCGGCAGGCACTCCGCGCTGAGCGCAACAGCCTTTCCCGGCAGCCACTCGAGGTTGCCATGCTTGCCCATGTGCACGATCGCGTGGGCCCCCTGCTCCTCCCGCAGCCAGATGTAGAAGGCGAGATAGTTGTGGGGCGGGACGAGGTCCGGCGCGTGGTAGGTCTCCGTCGGGTCGATATTGTAGCCCCGGGCGGGCTGGATACCGACCGTGACATTCCCGTAGCGCAGGACCGAGAGGGCGAAGGCGCCCTCCGCGAGGAAAGGATCATCCTCCGGCGGGCCCCACTGTTCCTCGATCCGCTGTCGCACGGCGAGGGGAAGGCTGCCATAGGCCCGCCGGTAGGTGGCAAGGGAAAGACGCACGCCGCCGGTGCGCGTCACCCTGTTTGTCAGCCAGTTTGTCGGGCCGGACAGGATCGCCTCCATGAGGGCGGCGCTGTCAGCGGGCGGGCCCTCGACCGTGTATCCCGCGGCAGAGAGCGCCTGAAGAACGGACACCGTCGCGGCAGGGGTGTCGAGACCGACACCGTTTGCGAGCCGGCCATCCTTGTTGGGATAGTTGGCGAGGATGAGTGCCACCTTGCGGTCCGCGGGTGCGGTGCGGGCGAGCCGGGTCCAGTTCGCCGCGAGATCGGCGACGAATTCGACCCGGTCTCCCACGGCCCGGTAGGCGGCAATGGAGCACTGGGTGGCCTCATCCCGGTAGGCCTCGCCCTTGAAGCTGATGGCGCGGGAGAGGATGCGGCCATCCACCTCCGGCAGGGCCACATTCATGGCGATGTCGCGCGGGCCGAGACCGCGCTCCGCCTCCGCCCAGGCCTCTTCGGAGCCGCCGGACAGGATCACCTGAAGCACCGGACGCCCGGGCGCGTCGAGCGGAGTGCCCTGACGCGCCGCCGCAGGATCGGCGGAACCGACGGCGAACGCGGTCGCGTTGAGCACGACGTCCGGTGGCGCGTCGGCGAAGAGCTTCTCCAGCGTCGCCGCCGACACCGGATCCTTAAGCGAGGCCACGAAGATCGGCAGGGGATTGAGCCCCCTGCGCACCAACGACCGGACGAGGCGGTTGATCGGGTGCAGCCCCGCCCCCTGCATCAGCGCGCGATAGAAGACGATGGCCGCGACCGGCGCCCCGTCGGTCCATGCATCACGGAGCGTGTCGAGGCCCGCCGCGTCCGCACCAGGCCAGTACGTGCCCGCGCGGAGCAGCGGTTCTGCCGCCGGTGGCTCATCGGCCCGTCCGAGGAGGTGCTGGGCATGGCGAAGGAGGTTGGCCGCGTTCCGCGGGCCGCCCTCGATACAGTAGGCGAGCAGGCCTTCCCATACCTCCCGGGTGACGGTCGAAAGGGCAAAGAGCTCCTCGTCCGGCTTGTCGTCCCCGGGCAGGGCGACGAAGGGGATGCCCGCCTCTCCCAGCCGGATCGCGAACTGTTCCAGACCGTAGGACCAGTAGGCTACCCCCCCGAGGATGCGGACGATCACAAGCTTCGAGCCGAGTGCCGTCTTCTCCAGATAGAGATCCACGGAGAAAGGGTGGGAAAGCCAGGCGAGGTTGGCGAGCCGCAACTCCGGCGCCTCCTCGCCCAAGGTCGCGCGCGCCTCCGCGAGTGCGGCAAGCTCGGTATCCGCCGCAGAGATGAAGACGACGTCCGCCGGATCCTGCCCCGGATCCACCGGCTCCGATCCATCGGAGATCGCGCCGGGCTGTGCCGCTAGAAGGTGCATCTAGGTGAGCCGGGACGTCAGATCCGCGCGGATCGCGTCCGCATCATAGCCCGCCTGCCCGATCAAGACGAGGCGGGTGGTGCGGGGCGTCTCGCCGAAGGGCTGGTCGAAGTAGGTGTCGATGCGGGGACCCACGGCCTGTAAGACAAGGCGCATCGGCTTGCCTGCAAGGGCCGCAAAACCCTTGACCCGCAGCAGGTCATGTTTGCTGATCACGTCGGTGACTGCGGCGGAGAGAGTTGCCGCGTCAGCCACCTCCGGCAGTTCCACCACGAAGCTGGCGAAGGCATCGTGGCCATGGTCATAATGGTGATGATCGTGATGGTGGTCGTCACCCTCATCGTCATGGTGATGATGGTGATGGTGATGGTGGACCTCGTGGCGCGCCTCCAGATCATCCTCCGCGCCGATGCCGAGGCCGAGCAGCACTGCCGGGCTCACCTGACCCATGCTGGAAGAGATAACGGAGACGCCGCCGCGCACCTGATCCTTCATCCGCGCAGTCACACCCTGGGCCCCGTCGCCCATCAGATCGGCCTTGTTCACGACCACGAGGTCGGCGCAGGCGAGTTGATCCTCAAAAAGCTCCGAAAGGGGTGTTTCGTGATCCAGTTCCTCATCAGCGACCCTCTGGGCGTCGATCGCCCGCTCGTCGTGGGCGAAGCGGCCTTCGGCGACCGCTGGCCCGTCGACAACGGTTACGACACCGTCGACGGTCACACGGGTCCGGATGTCGGGCCAGGTGAAGGCGCGGACAAGCGGTTGCGGCAGTGCCAGGCCGGACGTCTCAATCACGATGTGATCCGGTGCCTCGTCCCGGTCGATGAGCTTCTGCATTGCGGGCACGAAATCCTCCGCCACGGTGCAGCAGATGCAGCCGTTGGACAGCTCCACCACGTCATCGTCGGCGCAGCCTTCGATCCCGCAGCCCTTCAGGATGTCGCCATCGACGCCCAGGTCGCCAAACTCGTTGATGACGAGCGCGATGCGCTTGCCGTTCGCGTTATCGAGGAGGTTGCGGATCAGCGTGGTCTTGCCCGCGCCGAGGAAGCCGGTGACGACTGTTGCGGGGATCTTATGCGCCATCGGGCACCTCCGGTCAGGCCGCTGCGCGCGGCGTTCAGGGTGCGCGAGAGCCTGCCCACGCAGGCGGCGGGCTGGCGCAGAACCCATGGAGCACCCCGCCCATCGGCCCGAATTGCGTGCTGGCACAGCCAGCGTCAGAGGCAGGTTTCCTGGCTCGCGGGTCGATGCCCTCTCGCCACCTTCCCGGGGTTTGGCCCAGTGGCATCTGGCGGGGGCTCTCCGCTGACAGTCGCGGGGGCGGCTACAGTCCGATGCCGGGGCAACGGCTGTATTCCCTGTTCCGGACCCGTGAGGATCCGGCACCTCTGACGTCAGCTATCCGTCCGGCGCGGGGGCGTGTCAAGCGGTGACGGTGCTGCCGAGTGTGACGGAGAGGGCGCATCCGGCGAGATCCGGGTCTCGATCCAGGCGATCGCCTCGGCGACTGTCACCGCAACCGGATTGCCAGGTGGCAGCGTCGGGCGATCGACCATGAGAATCGGAAGGCCGAGTTCCGCCGCGGCGCGCAGCTTTGCCCGCCCGCTTTGCCCGCCCGAATCCTTCACGATGAGATGGGTCGCTCCGGCCTCCAGCAAAGCGCGGCGCTCATCATCCTCAGTGAAGGGCGGTCGACCCGAGAGGGCGGTGACGTGCGCGGGAAGGTCGGGCACCGGCTCAATCGCCCGCTGGACGAAACGGCACGTGGGTCGCGCAACGGCGTCTGCCGCCGATCCCCGCCCCGTTGCCATGAACGCCACCGCCCCCTCCGGCAAGGCCGAGATGGCTGACGCAACACTGTCAAACCGGGGAACGTCATCAGCCCAGGGTGCGCGCTGCAGGTGGCACAGCGGGACGCCAGTGAGCGCCGCCGCACCCGCGGCGTTGGCGGACATCGTCGCCGCGAACGGGTGGGTTGCGTCGATCATGAGGTCGGTCCCGGCACTCCGCAGAAAGGCC
>JBCBAP010000086.1:0-12758 GCA_038532435.1 Pseudomonadota bacterium
AGATCGTTGCGTTCGAAAGCGTTTATTCCATGGACGGTGACATCGCCCCGATCGCGGAGATCTGCGACGTGGCGGAAAAGCACGGCGCGATGACCTACCTCGATGAGGTCCACGCGGTCGGCCTCTACGGCCCCCGCGGTGGCGGCGTCGCTGAGCGGGAAGGGCTTATGGACCGCGTGACCCTGATCGAAGGGACGCTAGGCAAGGCCTTCGGCGTTGTCGGCGGGTATGTGACGGGCTCCGCGAACATGATCGACTTCATCCGCTCGTTCGCCTCCGGTTTCATCTTCACGACGGCCCTGCCGCCGTCCTGCGCCGCCGGTGCACTCGCCTCGATCCGGCATCTCAAGCAGTCGGAGATCGAGCGGATGCAGCAGCAGCGTCAGGTTGCCCGGCTGCGGGCAAAGCTCGACGCCGCGGGCATTCCGCACCTGCCCAACCCGTCCCACATTGTGCCGGTGATGGTGAAGGATCCGGTGAAATGCCGGGAGATTTCCGACATCCTGATGCAGGAGCACGGGATCTACGTCCAGCCGATCAATTATCCCACCGTGCCGAAGGGGACGGAGCGTCTGCGCTTCACACCCTCTCCGTTGCACACCGATGCGGACATCGACCATCTCGTCTCCGCGCTCGGCGAGCTTTGGTCCCAGTGCGCGCTTGCGCGGGCGGTCGCCTGAGCCCTTCGTGGGCCCGACCGGTCCGGATCCGTTCAATTGACGACAAAAACCCATGCCCTGCCTCCGGTTGGGCGTGGAATCGGCGTTCAGACGGTTTCGGTCATCGATGATTTTGGTCTAAGGCTGTGCGGGTAAGGAGCCAGCGCATGCCCGATCAACTTACCTTCGCCCTTGTTGCCCATGATGCTCGCAAGGATGCCCTCGTCGACTGGGCCGGCGTGCATCTCGCGCGGCTGGAAAGGTGCCGGATCGTTGCGACAGGCACGACGGGCGGGCGTTTGAGTGATCAGTACCCGACCCTCGACGTGTACCCGGTCAAGAGCGGCCCCCTCGGGGGGGATCAGCAGATCGGCGCGATGATCGCGGAGGGCACGCTTGATGCGCTCATTTTCTTCACCGACCCCCTGTCGCCCATGCCCCACGATGTGGATGTAAAGGCGCTGACACGGCTCGCCACGGTCTATGACCTGCCCATGGCGTGTAGCGGTGCGACGGCTGACCTTGTGATCCGGGGGCTCGTGCCGTGACCCTGGATAGTGCGCCGATCTTGAGCAACGACGCCCGGTCCGACTGGGTGCGTCTGCAGACGCTGCTGGCGCTGCGCTGGCTCGCTGTTGCGGGACAGATCGCTGCCGTTCTGGTCAGCTACTTCATCTTCGATGTGGAGCTGCGGGTCGATCTCTGCCTCTTCGTCATCCTGCTGTCGGTCGCATTCAATCTGGTCGCGGTTCTGGTGCTGCCGGAGACCAAGCGCCTGTCCGAGGCGTCGACGACGCTGACGCTCTTTTTCGACCTCACCCAGCTCGGGGCGTTGCTCTATCTCACCGGCGGTGTCACGAACCCTTTCGTGATCCTCATCATCGCCCCGGTCGTCATCTCCGCGACCGCGCTGACCCTGCGCGCCACGCTCTTTCTGGGGGCTGTCGCGGTGGTGCTGACCTCGGTTCTCACCCAGGTGTACCTGCCGCTCACGCTTGCGGGCGGTGTCGAGCTGGACCTGCCGGTGATCTACATCTTCGGCATGTGGCTCGCGATCCTGATCGCGGTGATCTTCCTCGGGGCCTACGCGCGACGGGTGACGGTCGAGAGTTTTTCAATGTCCCAGGCGCTTGTCGCGACCCAGCTCGCCCTGTCGCGGGAGCAGCGGCTGTCCGCCCTCGGTGGGGTGGTGGCCGCGGCGGCCCATGAGCTGGGCACGCCGCTTGCCACGATCAAGCTTGCATCCTCCGAGCTTGCCGACGAGCTCAAGGATCTCGACGTGGATCCCCAGCTTGTGGAGGACGCGCAGCTCATCTGCGCGCAGACCGACCGGTGTCGGGAAATCCTGCGGGACATGGGCCGTGCGGGGAAGGATGACAACCACCTGCGCTTCGCCCCGATCTCCGCTGTGATTGCCGAAGCTGCCGAGCCTCATCAGGACCGGGGACGGCGCTTGATCGTGCGCATCGACGGGGAAGTGGACGGGGCCGGAGATGCGGATCAGCCGGTGATCACCCGGCGGCCGGAGATCATCCATGGTTTGCGCAATCTCATTCAGAATGCGGTCGATTTCGCCACGAGCACGGTCTGGATCGATGTGGACTGGGACGAGACGATCCTGCGGATCGCCGTCAGCGATGACGGCCCGGGCTATCCCGCCGGCATCATCGGCCGACTGGGCGACCCGTTCCTGCGCAGGCGCAGCGGTGGGACAGCGCCACGGCGGCCCGGTTACGAAGGCATGGGGCTCGGCCTTTTCATCGCGAAGACCTTGCTGGAGCGTGCGGGCTGCCGCCTCACCTTTGCCAATGGACGCCACAGTCCCGCCGGTTCCGCGCCGCCCGTGGAGCTTGCGCGAGGCAGCGGTGCGGTCGTCGAATGCGTCTGGGATCGCGCTTCCGTCGAGCTCGATCGGGAGACCCTGCGCCGTCCGTTAGGTAGCAACATGCCACAAACGTTAAAGGATTATTAACCATTCCCCGGTACCGCTGAACTATCGGGGCAATGGGACAGATACGTGTTTGGGCTGGAAGATGCGCCATTGTTGGCGCAGATACTTCAATTTGGGCGTGAGGTTGGCGTTCTCCTACTGGGTATCGGGTGCGTTATCCTTGCTCTGTCGCTCACGCGGGTCATCAGGTCCTCCTCATCCAGCCCGTTCGGGGAAAGCCTGCTTGCCAGGGCTCAGCGCCGCGCTTCCGACGAAACCTACATCATTGACAACGGTCATGTGATCTCCGCGACCCACGGGGATCGGGGGGAGGTCGGCTTCGCCGCCCTGCTCGCGCGCTTCGGTCAGGCGCTTGCCGTTCCTCTGCGCCGGATGATCCGGGAGGGGACGCCGTTCGTGGCGACCATCGCCGACAGCAACGGCATTCTCCACCTTCTCCGCGGCGCGCCCATGGGGCCCACGCCCGTGCTTTGGATCACCAGTTGTGAGACGTCAGCGGGCAGAATGATGCCGCAGACCGGCCCGTCCACGAAAGACGCCGAAGGGATGGAGATTGCCCTGCGCGCCGCGCCCCTGCGGACCTGGTCGGAGGATGGGGAGGGGCGCCTTCTTTGGTCAAATATTGAGGCGCCCAGCACCGATCCCGAGCTTGCAGCCCTGCGTGCCGCCCTGCCAGAGGACGGAAAGGGCAGGGTGAGGATTGAGGGTGGCGGAACAGCCGCCTGGTTCGACCTGACCAGCACCCGGCTCGGCGATGCGCGCATGGTGTTTGCGCAGCCCGCGGACGCAGTGGTGGAGGCGGAAGCGGCGCTTGGCCGGTTCCTCGAGACGCTGACAGAGACGTTCGCGCATCTGCCCATCGGGCTTGCGATCTTCGACCGGACACGGGAGCTCGGCGTGTTCAATCCTGCCCTGTCGGACCTGCTGAGCCTCGACCCGGTCTGGCTCGCGAACCGGCCCAGCCTGCGGGACGTGCTCGACCGGCTCCGTGACACCCGGCAGATCCCCGACCAGCGCGACTTTGCGAGCTGGCGGGAACGGCTGATGACGCTGGAGAAGGACGCCGAAAGCGGTGCCTATGACGAGGCATGGCTGCTGCCGTCCGGCCGCACGCTCCGGGTCAGCGGACGGCCGCATCCCCAGGGCGCGGTCGCCTTCCTCTTCGAGGACATTACCCCAACCGTGACGCTGGAAGAAACCTATCGGGAGGCGCTCGATCTGCGGCAGACCGCGCTCGACCGGATCCCGGATCCGCTGATCATGTTCGACAGCTCCGGCACAGCCATCCTCGTCAACGAGGCCTACCGGGCGCGGTTGCCGGTGCCTGAGGCACCTCTGAAGGTGCAAGACTTCGTCCATCTCTGGCAGGAGCGGTTGGGCTGGACGCTGATCTTCTCAAAGCTCGAAACTTTCGTGACGTCCGGCGAGGCGAACCGCCAGCCCTTCGTCGATGTGCTGGGATCGGATGCGGAGGTCTTCGTGGCACCCCTCCCCGGTGGAGGAACGCTGGTAACGCTCACGGGTGATCTCAACCCGAACCGTTCCATCGCCACCGCGCGGGCCTGATGTGCCGGCCGGATCGCAGCTTCCCATTGTCTGCCTCCACCCCAACCTGTAGCGTGAGGATGACGCGACTCCACAGCATCTGTGACGGAATTGGCCACAGGACTTCTCCATCTGACGACCCCGGCGGCAACCGATGCGCTCGCCGCGAGCCTCGCCCCGCGGCTGGGTGTCGGTGACGCTGTTCTGCTGCACGGCGTTGTCGGCGCAGGCAAATCCCACCTCGCGCGCGCGCTCATTCGGGCACGCGCGGGGGAGGTGGGGGATATTCCTTCCCCGACCTTCACGCTCGTCCAGACCTACCCGGCAGAGGATCTGGAGATCTGGCATCTCGACCTTTACCGACTGAGCGACGTGCAGGAGGTCGAGGAACTGGGCCTCGCTGACGCGCTCACCGATGCGCTCTGCCTCATCGAGTGGCCGGACCGGCTCGGCCCGCTGCGCCCCACGCGGACGCTTGATCTGCGTCTTGAACTGGGGGAGGCGGATACGGCCCGTGTGCTGCACTGGGCCACGGAGGGCGACGGTTGGGACGCGGTGGAAAAGATCCTCACGGAAGGTGTTGCCGCATGACCCGGGATGCCCAGATCGACGCGTTTCTGGCAGCAGCCGGATGGGGAGCGGCAGAGCGTTTCCCCCTCGCGGGCGACGCTTCAACCCGGCGGTACACCCGGCTGCGGAAGGGGGACGCTCGGGCGATGTTGATGGACGCGCCGTTCGCCACACCGGTGCCGGAGCCGACCCCCCCCTACATCGCCACGGACCCGCGCCCGTTCGTCGCCATCACCCGGTCCTTGCGCGCGCTGGGCCTCTCCGCGCCGGAGGTGCTGGCGGAGGATCTGGAGGCGGGCTTCCTTCTCATCGAGGATCTCGGGCACGCGCTCTACGCGAGCGAGATCGCTGCGGATCCGGCATTGGAGATGCCATACTACGCCGGAGCGATTGACGTGCTGGCCCGGCTTCATGGTTCGGATGCCGCCCGCGGTTTTGACCTGCCGCCCTATGATGTCCCGACGTCGGTCTTCGAGGCCGCCCTCGCGCTCGACTGGTACGCGGCACCGGACGCCCCGGTCGGGCAGGCGGATCGGGCGGAGATCCTTGCGGAGATCACCGCCCTGACCTCCCTCGACAGCACGGTCGTTCCGGTGCTGAGGGATTATCACGCGGAAAATCTGCTCTGGCTGCCCGACAGAAAGGATGAGGCGCGCGTGGGTCTTCTCGACTATCAGGATGCGTTGATGGGCGCGCCGGCCTATGACTTTGTCTCCCTGCTTGAGGATGCACGGCGGGATGTGTCGGAGCCGGTCCGGGAGGCCATGCTGCGCCGCTACCTTGACAGGACCGGCGGTGTGGAGGCGGCGCTGTCCGCTCAGGTCGCCCGCTGGGGCGCGCAGCGAAACCTGAAGATCCTCGGCATCTTCGCCCGCCTCAATCGGCGGGACGGGAAGCCGCGCTATTTGCCGATGCTGCCCCGGGTCTGGGCGCATCTGGAGCGCGACCTGAGCCATCCGGACCTCGCCACCCTGTCGGCGCAGGTCCGCAAGGTCCTGCCCCCGCCGACCGAGGCGCATATCGCGGCGCTGAGGCGGGGCGGATGATGCCGCCGCTCATGCTCTTCGCCGCGGGGCGCGGCACCCGGATGGGGTCGCTCACCCGCGCGCGTCCAAAACCGCTTATCCCGGTGGCGGGACGGCCGTTGGTCGATCATGCTCTCGATCTGGCGCGGGAGGCGGGGGTCACGCGGATCGTTGCCAACACCCACTACCTTGCCGCGCAGATGGAGGCGCATCTCCACCCGCACGACGTCATCACCCACCGGGAAAGCGTTCTCCTGGAGACCGGAGGGGGACTGAAGGCGGCGCTCGACAGGCTGGGTGGCGATCCCGTGTTCACCCTGAACGCGGATGCGGTGTGGGCCGGGGGGTCCAACCCGCTCACACGTTTGCACGGGACCTGGCATGAGGGATGCGAAGGGCTTCTCCTTCTGGTCCCACGACGGGATGCGGTTTCCCATACCGGGGCGGGGGATTTCCACCTCCGGCCCGACGGGCGTCTGCAGCGACGCGGTGTGGAGCTGGAGGCGGACTATGTCTACGCCGGGGCGCAACTGCTGCGGACCGGTCCGGTGGCGGGCATGCCCGGGGATGCCTTTTCGCTCAACGCCGTGTGGGACGGGATGCTCGCGCGGGGGACGCTCTACGGCGTCGTGCATGACGGGCGATGGGCGGATGTCGGGCGGCCCGAGGGGATCGCGGCGGCGGAGGCGATGCTCGACGGGGTGGACCCATGATGTTCCCCGGACAGGACAGCCCCCGGGTCTTCGCCCTGCCGCCCGGAGTGGACTTCACGGAGCTCTTTCTCCGCGGATTTACCGCGCGCAGCCGCTCCCTCGGCCCGCTCGATGTGGCGCGCACGGTCATCTACGTGAACACGCGCCGGGCTCAGCGGGGGCTCGAGGCCGGGCTGGTGAAGGGGCATATGCTGTCCGGTCCCCTGCCGCGGATCAGGGTTCTGGGTGATATCGGGGCCGATGGCGCGGATCTTCTGCCCGCAATCCCGCCGCTCAAGCGTCAATTGACCCTCGCGACCCTCGTGCGGCGCCTCCTTGAGGAAAGCCCGGGGCTGGCGCCCAAGGCCGCGGTGTTCGACCTGGCTGCCTCACTCGGAACGCTCCTCGATGAGGTGCAGGGGGAGGGGGCGGACCCCAATGCCATCCGGACCCTCGATATGGGGGCGCACTCGGAACACTGGCGGCAGGCGCAGACCTTCCTCGACATCCTGTTCGACGCGTGGCCCGCGGTGCGCGAGGACCTCTTTGGCGGAGCGCTCGACCCGGAGGCGCGCCAGCGGGTCCGGGTTGCCGCACAGATCGCCGCCTGGCAGACCGCCCCGCCGGACCATCCGGTAATCGTTGCGGGCTCCACCGGGTCCCGCAGCACGACGCGGCTTTTGATGAGTGCGGTTGCGCGACTGCCTCAGGGGGCGCTGGTGCTGCCCGGGTTCGACGGGGATATCCAGCCGGAGCTCTGGCGGACCATGGCCGGGATGCTCGGGGGTTCTGCCGAGCAGTTTCCCTTCGAGCATCCGCAGTCCGCCTTCGTCCGGCTCTGCGCGGATCTGGGCGTCGATCCGGCAGGGATTCCTCTGTGGGTCGATGCGGGATGGTCGACGGCGCGGGGGCGCCTCGTCTCGCTGTCGCTGTATCCCGCGCCAGTGACCGATGCGTGGCGGGATGCGGCACCTGAGCGCGTGGAAGAGGTGGACGGGGCGACGTCCGGGCTCACGCTGATCGAGGCGCCGGATCCCCGGCGGGAGGCGCTCACGACCGCCTGGGCCATACGTGCGGCGGTCGAGACGGGCAAGCGCGTGGCGCTCGTCACGCCGGACCGCGTTCTGTCGCGCCGGGTCACTGCCGCGCTGGGCCGCTGGGGATTGCGGCCAGATGACAGCGCAGGCCGACCGTTGCATCTCACACCGCCGGGTGTTCTGTCGCGGCTGGTGCTGGATGCGCTGGCGGCCCCGCTGACGCCTCGGGCCCTGTTGGCCCTTCTCAAGCATCCTTTGGTCGGGGGCAGTGGGGAGGATCGCAACCGCCACCTCCGGCTCGTCGAAACGGTGGAACTGCGCCAGTTGCGCGGCAAGGGAGCCCTTATCAGGTGGTCGGCCCTCGTCGACTGGGCCGCTGCGGCCGGAGACGCCGCGCCGGACTGGATCGACTGGATGCGCGTGGCTTTGGCCCCCGTCCTGGAAACCGGCGGAGCGCAACCGATCGCGCACTGGGTCACAGCCCATCGCACCGCGTTGACCGCGCTCTCCGCCGGACCAGGGGGTGGCGAGGCGGCGGTGTGGGACAAGGCGGCGGGAGAGGCGGTCGTGTCCCTCTTCGACAGGCTTGAGGAGGCAGCGGGGAGCGCGGGCGCGGTGACGGCGGTCGAGTACCGCACGCTCTTTGCGGGGCTCCTGACCGGGGAGCAGGTGCGCGAGGACGGGTTCCTGCCCCGGTCCGACATCGTGATCCTTGGCGCGCTCGAGGCGCGCATGCAGAGCGCGGACCTGGTGATCATTGGGGGGCTGAACGAGGGTATATGGCCCGGTGCCCCCCGGCCTGATCCCTGGCTCAACCGCCGCATGCGACAGGATGTGGGTCTGCCTCCGCCGGAGCGTCAGACCGGCCTTGCCGCCCACGACTACCAGAATGCGGTCAGCGCGCGGGAGGTGCTGCTCACCCGCTCCGTGACCGTGGATGGTGCACCCGCGGTGCCGAGCCGGTGGCTCAACCGGCTCCTGAATCTGACCGAAGGGCTAGGGCCCGCGGGGAAGGCAGCGGTTGACCGGATGCGGGCGCGGGGAGGGGATCTGCTGGTGCAGGCGGCGGCCTTCGACCGGATTGCGGAGCGGGTCCCACCGGCCCCGCGCCCGTCGCCCGCGCCCCCCACCGCGGCCCGTCCGACACAGCTTTCCGTCACGGACGTTGAGCGTCTGATCCGGGATCCGTATGCGATCTACGCAAAGCGCGTCCTGGGCCTCGCCCCGCTGCTGCCCCTCGGTCCCGGGCCGGAGGCGCTGGAGCGGGGGACAAACCTGCACGCGGTCATGGAAACGTTCGTTGCGCGGCTCGCCGAAGGGTGGCCCGATGCGGCGGAGGAGGTGTTCCGCGATGCCCTCGACACCACACTTGCGGGATCGGAGGCGGAAGCCGTTCGTCTCGCCTGGTCCGCGCGGCTGCTGCGCGTCCTCGCCCCGCTTCTTACACGGGAAGCGGAGCGACGCCGCCTTGGGGTTCCGTTTGCCCGGGAGGTGCGGGGGGAGCGCACGCTTCCCGCACTCGGTCTGACGCTGACTGCGATCGCCGACCGCATCGACCGGATGCCGGACGGACGGCTTGCGATCTACGACTACAAATCGGGGGCTATTCCGACAAAATCCTCCCTTGGCAAGTTCGACAAGCAGCTTCTGCTGGAGGGGGCGATCGCGGAGGAAGGGGGATTTGCCGACATCCCGCCCGCAAAGGTGGGGCGGCTGGAGTATCTCGGCCTCTCCGCCAAATGCGACGCGCTCAACATCGAGGACGTGGCGGACCGCATCGACGAGACCTGGCGCGAGTTCGGCCTTCTGATGACCGCCTATGCGGCACGGACAAAAGGCTACCCCTCCCGCACGCGTCTGAAGTCCGTCTCCGACAGCGGCGATTATGACCACCTTGCCCGCCACGGCGAGTGGAGCGACAGCGACACGCCCGAGCATCAGGATGTCGGGCAATGACGGCGGTGGACGAGGCCACTGGCCGCCAGCATCGCGCCGCCGATCCAGCTCACTCGACATGGGTTTCCGCGAACGCTGGGTCCGGCAAGACCCGCGTGCTGACCGATCGGGTGGCGCGGCTCCTGCTTCACGGCACGCAACCGGAATCGATTCTCTGCCTCACCTACACCAAGGCCGCGGCGACGGAGATGCAGAACCGCCTGTTCGGCCTGCTCGGCGCCTGGGCGATGATGGACGATGGCCACCTGCGGGAGGGGCTTCGCACGTTGGGGGAGACCGGTCCGCTCGACCCGCCGCTTCTTGCCACGGCACGGCGGCTCTTTGCCCGGGCGCTTGAAACGCCCGGCGGGCTCAAGATCCAGACCATCCATGCTTTTTGCGCGAGCATTCTGCGGCGGTTTCCGCTGGAGGCGGGGGTCAATCCCAACTTCCGGGAGCTCGACGACCGCCAGCGTGCGCAGCTCTTCGAGGAGGTCTTCGAGGACATCGCGACGGACATGCCCGACGTGTTTCTGGCCGCAGCGACGCGGGTTGGGGACGCCAAGCTTGCGGCGCTGCCGGAGGAGATCCTGCGGCATCGCCGGATTTTCTCGGCCGCGTTCGACGCTGACGAGATCCGCCGCGTTCTGGGGTTCGACGCAGAGGAAACCGCGGCCGGGGTCCGGCAGGATTTCGTGACCAACCAGACCCTCGACACGCTCGCCTCCCTGCAACCCGCGCTCGAGGCAGGCCGGAAGGAAGCGCGGGCTGCGGCCCGGCAGCTAGCGGGGCTCGATATCGTTCCCTCCGAACAGCGCTTCGACATCATCGCGGCGGCGCTGACCAAGGCTGATGGAAATGTCTACATTGCCAACTGGTTCTGTACGAACGCGATGAAGGCGGTCGCTCCGGACAGCGAGGAGGTTCTGGAACCGCTTCTCGACCGGCTCGACATCGCGCAGAAGACACTCCGTGCGCTTGACACCCACGATGCGACGCAGGAGCTGCACGCCTTCGCCAGCGCGTTTCTCACGCGCTACGACGCGCGTAAGGCGGCGCTGGGGCTGCTCGATTTCGACGATCAGATCGAGAAGACCCGCGCCCTCCTGTCGGAGCGGGAGGTGTCGGCCTGGGTGCTCTACAAGCTCGACGGGGGCATCGACCACATCCTCGTCGATGAGGCGCAGGATACGGCCCCTGCGCAGTGGGACGTGATCCGGATGCTCACGGACGGGTTCCATGGCGGGCTCGGCGCGGATGCGGACCGGACCCGGACGGTGTTTGTCGTCGGCGATGCGAAGCAGTCGATCTACTCGTTCCAGGGGGCCGACCTCGATACGTTCACCGAAAGCAACCGGACGCTGCAGGTGCGGCTGCAGGAGTCGGGCGCCGCGCTGAACAGCGTCGAGTTGCAGCATTCCTTCCGATCGGCGGGCGCGATCCTGGATGTGGTCGACAAGGTGTGTGGAGATCCTGAGTGGAGCGGCGGGCATGGGGAGGTCACGCACCGGGCATTCCATGCAGACCGTCCGGGCCGCGTCGATCTCTGGCCGCTGGTCCCCCCAGCCGAGACGGAGGAGCATGGCGACTGGAGCCGTCCGCTGGACCTGCCAAGACCGACGGACCCGACACTGACCCTCGCCCGGACCATCGCCGAAGAGGTGCGCCGGTGGCTCGACGGAGAAGAAGGGTTACCGACGGAGGACGGGCTGCGCGCGATCCGGGCAGAGGATGTGCTGATCCTCGTGCGGAGCCGGTCGGAGCTTTTTCGCGCAATCATCCGGGAGCTCAAGGCCCGTGACGTGCCCGTGGCCGGTGCGGACCGGCTCAAACTGATGGACGAGATCGGGGTGCGGGATCTGATCGCACTTGCCAGATTTGCCGTAACGCCGGTCGATGACCTTTCTCTCGCCGCCGCCTTGCGCTCTCCGCTTTTCGGGGTGAGCGAGGCGGACCTGTTCGACCTTGCCCATGGTCGCGGACGGCAAAGCCTGATCGCGCGGGTGCAGTCGGACGAGCGGTTCTCGGCGGTGGCCGCCCGGCTTCAGGACCTCCGTCAGCATGCGGACTTCCTGCGGCCCTTCGAGTTCTTTCACAGGATCCTTGTGGAGCAGGACGGGCGGCGCAGCCTGCTGGCGCGTTTGGGGGAGGAAGCGGCGGACGCCATCGACGAACTGCTCGCCCAGACCCTCACCTATGAACAGGTCGAGGCGCCGACGCTGACCGGGTTCCTCGAATGGATCGGAACCGACGATGTCGAGATCACCCGCCAGCTCGACAAGGATGCGGGTCTCGTCCGAGTGATGACCGTCCATGGGGCGAAGGGGCTTGAGGCCCCCATCGTCATCCTGCCCCAGACGGAGATGGGGACGAGCGGAGATCACCGCGCGTTCACCGTTGACCGGGAGGGACATGTGCTCGCCCGCGGCGGGTCGCCCCGGGCGGAGGCCGTCTCCCTGTTCGATGAGACGATCAAGACGCGGGGAAGGGCGGAGCATGACCGCCTACTCTACGTCGCGCTCACCCGGGCGGAGCGGTGGCTCATCGTGGCCGGTCTCGATCTGAAGAAAAAGCGCTCCGGCGGGTGGCATGGGGCGGTGTCGCGCGCGCTGGAAACGCTGCCGGGCACGACTTCCCACCCGGCGCCGCACGGCATCGAAGGGTCCGTACTCTCTTATCGTCAGCGGTGGGAGATCGCTCCGGTAGCGCCCGAGGGCGCAACAGTCGGAGAAGACGTGGCGCTTCCCGACTGGGCGCACACCCTGCCGGAAGGGGAGGCGGCACAGCCAGGCATCCTCAACCCTTCCCGCCTCGCCGGTGCACACGCCCTGCCAGGCGAGAGCGATCCGCCGGAGATCGCCATGGCGCGGGGTGACGGTATCCACCGGTTGCTCGAAGCGCTGGTCGGCGTTCCGGTCGGGGAGCGGGATGCGGTTGCCGCAATGATCCTCCCCGAGGCGTCCGAGCATGACCGGGCTAGCTGGCTGGGCGAGGCAGCGCGTGTTGTCGACAAACCGGAACTGGCACCGCTGTTTGACGGAAGTGCGGTGATGGAGGTCCCGGTGACGGGTATGTGGCAGGGAGCACCGGTGTTTGGCCGGGTCGATCTGCTGCAGGAGCGTGCGGACGGGGTTCATCTGGTCGATTTCAAGTCGAACCGGGTCGTCCCGGACCGGCCGGAAGACATACCTTCCGCGATCCTTGCGCAACTCGCGCTCTACCGCGCGGTGCTCACCCCGTCTCTCGACGGCGTCCCTCTGCACCTGTCGGTTCTGTGGACCTCGCCCGCCCGCTTGATGCCCGTTCCCCATGCGATCCTCGACGAGGTGACGCCCCGTCCGCTC
>JBCBAP010000087.1:0-12210 GCA_038532435.1 Pseudomonadota bacterium
CGGATCTTCCGCGCACTCGTCGACGGGTTCGAGAGCGGCGCGTACACGCCGCTCCCCTGCCAGGTGTTCGATCCGGGCGAGGTGGTCGATGCCTTCCGGATGATGCAGAAGTCCGGCCACATCGGAAAGGTGGTCGTGCGTGCCCCCGATGCCCCGGAAGAAACCGTGGCCGCGACGCCCGTGCGCGGGGCGTGGCTTGTGGTCGGCGGACTGGGAGGCTTCGGCCTCTCCACCGCCCGGTGGCTCGTGGAACAGGGCGCACAGTCGCTGTGGCTCACGGGGCGGCGCGGGCGGATCTCGGACGCCGCACGGTCGGAGCTGGAAGCGCTCGGCGCGATTGTCGAGGTCCGCGCCGTTGATGCAACGAACGCGGAGGCGATGGCGGCCCTGCTCGATGAGATCGATGCGACGGACCTGCCCCTTTCCGGTGTCGTGCATGCGGCGATGGTCCTCGACGATGCGTTGATGGTGAACCAGACGCAGGAGCGGCTGGAGGCGGTGATTGCGCCGAAGGTGGCGGGAGCAACCATCCTCGACGATCTGACCCGGGATCGGCCGCTAGACGCCTTCATTCTCTATTCGTCGGTCACGACACTCTTCGGCAATCCGGGCCAGGCAGGGTATGTCGCGGCAAACGCGGTCCTTGAGGGGATCGCGGAGCGGCGGCGCGCGGACGGCCATCCGGCGCTTGCCATCGCATGGGGCCCGATCGGCGATCAGGGTTATCTTGCGCGGGAAAATGAGGAGCGTGCACTGCTCGAAAAGCGCCTTGGCGCACCGCTCATGAGCTCGGCGGCTGCACTTGGCGAGCTTGGGGCACTTCTCAGCATCGGCGCGCCTGACCCTGTCGTCGCGATCGGGCATATGAACTGGGGCAAGCTGTCGGCGGACCTGCCCGTCGTCTCTGCGCCGCTCTTCGACCGGATCGATCTGAGCCGTGCTGCATCCGGCGCGGACAGCGAAGGATCCCTCGCGGATCTGATCGCGGGACAGTCAGATGCGGAGGCCGTGCGCACGGTCGCGAAGCTTCTGATCGCGGAAACCGCGAACATCCTGCGGCAGCCCTCCTCCGAAGTCGATCCGGAGGAGCCGCTGACCAAGCTCGGGTTCGACTCGCTGATGGCGGTGAACCTGAGGATGGCAGCGGAGGAAAAGCTCGGTGTCGATCTGCCGCTCATGGCGCTCGTGGACGGCATGACGCTCGCGCAGCTCGCGCGCAAGCTGGTGGATCAGGTGGGCACCGAGGCGGACCCGATGACCCAGGCGGAGACGACGGCGAAGGCGGTCTTGCAACATGTCGGGCGGTCCGACACCATCGAAAGCTCCGTGCTCTCGGAAGTGGAGCAACGCTCCAGAAAGATCACGTCGTTGAAATAGGACCAGACGAGGAATGACACCCCCGCACAACGAGGCTGCCCGCGCGCTCGACGCCCTTCGGTCAAGCTGGACCCGGACGGAGGCGCCTCAGCCGACGTCCCGGTCCCGTCCGGTGACGGCAAAGGCCTTCGATTTTGCGACCCTACCGGATTTCGAACAGATGAAGCTGCAGCGTGCCGCCGCCGACATGATCGGCATCGGCTCCCCTTTCTTCCGCACAATAGACGCGGTTGAGGGCAGCCGGGTGATGATCGATGGCGAGGAACGGGTACAGTATGGCTCCTACGACTATCTGGGATTGAACCAGGACCCCCGGATTTCGGATGCTGTCGCCCGCGCGACGAAGACGTGGGGCGTCTCCGCCTCCGCAAGCCGCGTCGTCGGCGGGGAGCGGCCTTTTCACCGGGAGTTCGAGCGAAAGCTTGCGGACGTCTACGGGACCGAGGATGCGCTTGCTTTCGTGTCCGGGCACGCAACGAACGTCTCGACAATCGGCTCGCTCATGGGGCCGAAGGATCTGGTGCTCATCGACGCGCTGATCCACAACTCGATCAGCGAGGGCGTCCGCCTTTCCGGCGCGCAACGTCTCACCTTTCCCCACAACGACACGGACTGGCTCAACCGCAAGCTCGCGGAAACACGTCATCAGTACGAAAACGTCCTGATCGTCACCGAAGGGCTCTACTCGATGGATGGGGATGCGCCGAACCTCAGCCGGCTCATCGATGTGAAATCGCGCCACAAGGCCTGGCTGATGGTCGACGAGGCGCACGCGCTCGGCGTGTTGGGGGCTACCGGGCGCGGGCTTGGCGAGGCTCAGGGGATCGACGGCAGCGATGTCGAGATCTGGATGGGAACGCTGTCAAAGACGCTGTGCTCCTGCGGCGGCTATATCGCCGGATCGTCCGCATTGATCGAGTATCTGAAGTTCAAGGCGGCGGGCTTCGTGTTCTCCGTCGGCCTTTCGGCACCCCATGCAGCGGCGGCCTCTACCGCGCTCGACATCATGCTGGCGGAGCCGGAGCGGGTGGAACGGCTCGCGGCAAACGGTGCGCGGTTCCTCGAACGGGCGAAGGCTGCCGGGCTCGACACCGGGCATGCTGTCGGGTCCGCCGTCGCACCGGTGATCGTGGGCGACTCGATCCGCACGGCCATCCTCGCGGATCGTGTGTTCAAACGTGGCGTGAACGCGCTACCGATCATCTTTCCCGCCGTACCGGAGAAGGCCGCACGGCTCCGCTTTTTCCTCACGGCCATGCACAGCTTCGACGAGATCGACGAGGCGGTGGAGATCACTGCGGACGAATTGGGCAAGATCGCGCACCTCAACCTTGAAGCACTGATGAGTGGTTGAAGGCGCGTTAGCCGCCATCCTCGGGTCTGATCCGCGCGGCGAAGGTCCGCTCGATGCGATCGGAGAGACTCGGGGGCAGCAGGTTCGCGATCCGGGACAGCAGCACGATCGGCAGGGGAAACGCGATGCGGGACCGGCCCGCGCGCAGCCCGGCAACGATGCGCCGCGCCGCCTGATCCGCGCTCATTTCCATTGGCTTTGGCCCGTCATGGCGGGCCGACATCGGCGATGTTACGAACCCGGGTGAGATGACGGTCACACCGACACCGAACCGGCGCAGACGGCTGCCCAGCGCCACACCGTAAGCACGCAGACCAGCCTTGGACGCACTGTAGCTGAGCAGATCCCCGTGGGGCCGGAGTGCAGCGAGCGAGCTGACCAGTGCGATACGCCCCCGCCGCCGGGTAATCATCGGATCGAGCAGCATTTCCACCACGTCAATTGCCGAGGAAAGGTTCGTGTCGATGAGGGCTGCTGCGGCACCCTCCGGTTCCCGCGCGCCGTCGGGATCCGGGCCGACGGTCACACCCGCATTGACGATCAGCAGATCGACCGGATGGGCGGCATCGAACGCGGCAATGTGGGTCGCCATCGCCTTTCGATCGGTCACGGAGCAGAGCGCGCAGGTGACTGCGGCCCCGCGGTTCCGCACAGCTTCGGCCACGCTTTCCATCCGGCCCGCGTCCCGCCCCATCAGCAGCAGATGTCTGCCCTCAGTCGCCAGCGCGATGGCGAGCGCACGCCCGATCCCGCCGGTTGCACCGGTTAGAACTATGGAGTGAAACTGAGGCATCGTATCCCTCCCTCAGAACGGCGGCGGGGCGAGGATGGCGCGGGCCAGGTTGTCGGCACCAGGCTCCGCCCCCTCCCCGTCGAAGCTGCCCGGAAACTGGACGGTGTGCCGCAGGAACGCAGTGAAGCGCCGGACGCGCGCGCGGTCGGGCGGTGTCGGCGCGGACCAGAAGCTGTCGAGCGGCTGCGGATCGGTCGTTCCGTCATGGGCGTAGATCGCCGTGCCAAGGACGTGGACCGGCACGCCCCGCTCGAGCGCTGTCAGGCCCACGGTGGAGTTCACAGTGACCACACCTGCACTGCGACCCAGCAGGGCATCGAGGTCACCGCCATCGAGGTAGGTGACCCGATCGGTCACTGTTGCCTCCTCCACCCATCGCCGCCACGGGGTCCATCCATTGTCGAGCGGATGGACCTTGATAAGCAGATGTGCGTCCATGGGAGCGTGCGCCTCGAATGACCCGATAACGGTGTGGAGCGCGTCGCGCAGCCCCCCCTCCGGCCCATGATCGCGGATCTGGTAGTCCGTCGGCAGTTGGAGAGGGAGGAGGAAGAGGGGACCCTCGTGCGCGCGAACTTTCGCAAGCGCCTCCTCCCGGCCGCGCGCCCGGGCCGGGCGACGGAGGAGCTTGCCGATCCAGCCCGCCCATTCCCGCAGGGGAGGGTCTAGGGCGTGGCTGCGGTAGTGGGGATAGAGCATCCATGACGTCAGGACATTGCTCAGGTGATAGAGCGTGTCGAAGGCCGCATACTCCAGAAAACTCGAGCGGAAGGATGGCGGAGCGTCGGGCAGTGGCAGGTCGATCTCGCCCAGCCGCCGGAACTCCTCGGGCACCCTGCTCCGTCCGCCGGTGCCGTCCGGTTCGAGCGTCAGGAGGTTGGGCCTGAGATACCCCTGCTCCAGCACGTGAACCCTGACCTGCGGCGTCGCGGCCCTTGCGGCGGCGATCGCTTCCGCATGGGCCCGGCGCCCGTCGCCGAGGCAGACGAGATCGGTAACGCGGCGGTCACGCATCACCTGCAGGATGAACTCAGACCACCCCTCAGGCCGCCCGCGATACGCGACGGCGGGTCCATGGCGGGTGGACCAGTAGAGCCGATCGCCCGGACAAAGGGTCACCCGGATGACTTTCGCACCGCAAACAGTTAAGCTTTTGGCCAGCTTGACGAAAAACGGTGAGGACGGACCCTGCAGAAACATCACGACCCGCGCCGCAACGTCATCTGCTGGGAGGTGGATTTCAGTCAATGCGCCGCACTCTCCCGGATTGCCCACGGGCGGCAGACATGCAAGACCCGCCCCTGATCTGCCCCGTGGTTGGACCGCATGACCAAGACTGACAAGACCTTTCTGTTTCTGCAAGGGCATCCCTCGCTCTTCTGGCGGAAGCTGTCGGTCGGGCTCGAGACCGCGGGTTACCCCACGCGGAAGATCCACTTCTGCCTCGCCGACTGGGCGTTCTGGTGGCGACGTGGGGCGGTGAACTACCGCTGGACCTTTCGCGGCTGGAAGTCGTTCCTCACCGACTACGTGAAACGCGAGGGGATCACGGATATCCTCTATTACGCCGATGCCCAGCCCTATCACCGCGCAGCACGGCAAGTGGCGCGCAAGCTGGGCATCCGTGCCTGGGCCGTTGAATTCGGCTACCTGCGGCCGGACTGGCTGACGCTCGAACGCGACGGGATGGGCCCGAAATCGCACTTCCCGAAGAACCGGGACGTGATTTCGGCACTCGCGCGGGCGAACTCCGCACCTGACATGGTGCCGCGCTACTCCCACACGTTCGCTCAGGAGGCGTTTGGCGAGGTGATGTTCAACCTTCTGCTCGCCTACGGCCGACCGTTCTACCCGTTTCATTTCTCGGACAAATACTACTGGCCCGCGTTCGACTACCTCGCCTGGCTGGTGGAGCTCGCCCGGGGGCCGGCGCATCAGCGGCATGCGAGCGAGGTGGTGCCCAAGATCCTCGCGGGTCCGGCACCCTTCACGCTCGTGGCCATGCAGCTCCAGTCCGACTACCAGATCCGGGCGGCAAGCCCCTACACCCATCTCGAAGAGTATCTGGTGGAGATCCTGAACTCCTTCGCCGTGCACGCGCCCAAGGACCGTCAGCTCCTCATCAAGATCCATCCGCTCGACAACGGGATCGAGCGGTGGTCTGGGCGTGTCTCCCGCCTCGCCGCCAATCTGGGGGTATGGGAGCGGGTGCACGTGGTGAAGGGCGGCGACCTTGGCCAGCTCATCGACAAGGCGACCGGGGTGATCTGCGCAAACTCCACCGTCGGGCTGCACGCAATCCAGGCCGGTGTGCCCTGCATCGCCCTTGCTCCGGCGATCTACCGCCTGCCGGGTCTCACCCATCAGGCCGGGCTCAACTCGTTCTGGGAACAGCCGGAGGCCGTCGACAGGGAGTTCGCCGAAACGTTCGTGCGTGGCCTTTCAACGATCCAGGTGAAGGGGTCCTTCTTTGATCGCACTGGCCAGCACGCGGCCATCGCGACGATCGTGGACCGGCTGACGGCTACTTAGCCTCGATGATGTAAGACTTGTGCCGCCGACAGAGGTAGAGGCCGAGGACCAGCAGACCACCGCCGAGAAGCGCAGGATAGGCCCAGACCAAATAGGCCCCGTCATAGAACGGATACATCCCCTTCCGCGCGTACCCCACCACGTGGATGAGCGGATTGTACCAAAGGATCGACCTGATCACCTCGGGCATGGACTCGAAGGTGTAAAAGATGCCCGAGAGGATGAAGAGCGGCCGCGTGATGATCATCCAGAGCTGACGCCACACGGGAAAGAACGCGAAGAGAACCACGTTCACCGACCCCACGCCGATCCCAAGCAGCGCGCCCAGACCAAACGACATGAGAAGATTCTCCGCAGTGAGCACCTGAGGCGGCCCGGCAAGGATGAAGACACCGGCAAAGATCAGAATCGAGACGATGAAGAGGGTAAAGAGCGACAGGGTAAACCGCGCCAGGATCGCATCGATCGGGGTCACACTGGGATACTGCATCAGCGGTCGGTTGAGCTGCAGCGCACCGCCCACATTGTTCGACGTCTCGATGAAGTAGTGGAACGGGATGTAGCCGGATGCGTAGAACAGGACAAAGCTGCTGCCCAGCGCCGGGGTGCGGATCATCAGGCCAAACGCGACGGACAGGATGGCGATGAAGCCCACAGGTTCGAGGATCGCCCAGGCATAGCCGCCGAAGCTACGACCGTAGCGAGTGTTCATTTCGCGCATGATCATCGCGAAAAGAACGCGCAGCCACTGGAAGCTGGGGCGCGACTTTCCGATGTAACGTCCGTCCTTGACGCTCATGCCCGATTGTCCTCAGAAGCGGCGGGTTTTCAGGCTCCGCCCACACCTCGCGGTGTTTTGCATATCTTGTCGATGCGAGATAGACTAGCAGGGGGGAAGGCGCCACCCAAGAGCATGTGACCCCGTGAGCAGGCCCAGCGCCGCACAGCGTGCGACCTCGGCAGATGGAGATATGATCCCGTCATGACCACACCTGCGGAGAAACAGCCGGCGGGCAATGCTGGCGGGGCCGATCAGAGCGGGCAGAAGGCCGAAGGGGCAAAGGCCGCCGAGCCTCCGAAAGCGCCCGCCAAACAGCCTTCTGCTGCCGGTCCGAACCCGGGTGAAAAGGCCGGACCGGCAAAGAAGCCCAAGGCAAACCTTCCGGCCACGCAGAAACCGGCACCGGTCGCGAAGCCTGAGAATCCAGCAAGGATCCGCGAACTGCCCAAGCCGAAGGTGGCGGATGCGCCGCCGTCCCCGCGTTTTCGGCTCCGCCATACGATGCTCGTCTTGAGCTTTCTGGTCCTGTTCCTCGGGCCGCTTCTCCTCACGCTCTACTACCTTTTCGAGGTGTCGGCGGATCAGTATCACTCCACCACCGCCTTTTCGGTCCGGTCGGAGGAAAGCAGCAGCCCGTTCGATGCGCTCGCCGCGTTCACGCAGACCGGCGGTACGTCCGTCTCTGATGCGGATGTGCTCTACGAATTCATGCAGAGCCAGCCGCTCGTCCAGAACCTGCAAACTGAGATCGACCTCATCACGATCTTCAACAAAAGGCCCGATGACTGGGTGTTCCACCTCGGCGAGAACCCGACGATCGAGGATCTGACCTCGTTCTGGAACCTGATGGTTACGGTGGCCTACGATTCCGGGTCGAAGCTGATCGAGGTGGAGGCACGCGCCTTCACGCCCGAGGATGCGCAGATGATCACGGCAGGTGTGCTAGCGCAGGGCAGCGCCCTCATCAACCGTCTTTCCCAGGTCGCGCGGGAGGATACGACACAGTTCGCCCGGGCAGACCTGGAGGATGCGGAGCTGCGCATGAAAGACGTGCGGCGGCAGATCCGGGAATTCCGCAACGAGAACCAGATCATCAACCCTGAGGCCGACGTTCAGGGTCAGGCGGGCGTCATTGCCGCACTCGAGGCGCGGCTCGCGGATGCGCTGGTCCAGCGGGAGACGCTCCTCCTCAGCCCGACACGGGAAAACGACCCGCGGCTCGCCCAGTACAATCGCGAGGTCGAGGCAATCCGGCGGCAGATCGAGGCGGAACGACAGACCGTTGCGGGAGAGACGACCAATGGCGGGCGCCCGCTGGCCCAGGTCATCGGCGAGTATGAGGAGCTTCTGGTCGACAGGGAGTTCGCCGAAACCGCCTATACCGCCGCACTCGCAGCCTATGAGCAGGCGAAGGCCGAGGCACGACGGCAAAGCCGGTATCTCGCCGCGCACATCGATCCGACACTGTCCCAGGAACCGCAATACCCGACGCGGGAGATCTACGCGCTGCTCGCGGCGCTGATCCTTCTCGCCGTCTGGGGAACCGTGGTCCTGATCAGCTACAACGTGAGGGACCGCCGGTAGCTCTGCCATGATCCGCTTCGAACATGTCAGCAAGGCCTATGGCACGCGGTCTGGACAGAAGGTGATCGTTGACGACATCAACCTGACATTCAATCGCGGGCGCAGCATCGGGCTGCTAGGTCGGAACGGCGCGGGCAAGTCCACGCTGCTGCGCATGATCGCGGGCACCCTCGCCCCGGATCAGGGAGAGATCCACCGCAAGGGGCGGATATCCTGGCCCCTTGGCTTTTCCGGCGGATTCCACCCGGCCCTGACCGGGCGACAGAACACGCGCTTCGTCGCCCGGATCTATGGTGTGGATACGGACGCGCTCTGTGAATATGTGATGGATTTCTCAGAGCTTGGACAGTTCCTCGACATGCCCGTCAGCAGCTATTCGTCCGGCATGCGGGCACGGCTCGCCTTCGGCGTCTCCATGGGTGTGATGTTTGACTACTACCTCGTTGACGAGATCACGGCGGTGGGGGACGCGGCGTTCCGGCGGAAGTGCAGAGCCGTCTTCAGTGAACGTCTCGTTCATTCCGACGTGATCATGGTGTCCCATTCCTATGGCACGATCCGGGAGTACTGTTCCTCCGCGGCAGTGCTTGAGAATGGTCAGATGACCTTCTACGAGGATGTCGAGGAAGGGATTGCCGCCTATGACGAGATCATCAACCGCAGCTAGACCGGCGCCGTGACCCGTATCGCCTTCATCCTCATCTGCCACAAGAATCCGGACGGCGTGGTCCAGCAGGTTCGCACGCTTACCAGTTCCGGCGATGTGGTGTCCGTGCACATGGACAAACGTGCCCGGCCCGAGGATTGGGAGGTCGTGCATGAGGCGTTGAAGGACGATCCGAACGTCTGCCTAGCCCAACGGGTCAAGGGCGGCTGGGGGGAGTGGTCGCTGGTCGCCGCCACGCTCAACGCAATCCGCGCGGTGCAGGCCCGGTTCTCCGATGCGACCCACTACTACTTCCTGTCCGGGGATTGCATGCCGATCAAATCGCGCGCCTACATGGCCCGGTTCCTCGCGGACAATCCTTACGACTTCGTCGAGCACAACGACTTCTACGCAAGCGACTGGATCAAGACCGGGATCAAGGAAGAGCGGCTGATCTACCGGCACTACTTTAACGAACGCAGCCAGAAGGCATGGTTCTATCGCTCCATGCGGATCCAGCGGAGCCTCGGGCTGAAGCGCGACATTCCTGCGGATCTCAAGATCATGATCGGATCGCAGTGGTGTCTGCTGCGCGCCTCGACGGTGGAAAAGGTGATGGCGTTCGTCGATGCGCGTCCGGACGTGGTGCGGTTCTTTTCCACGACCTGGATCCCGGATGAGACCTTCTTTCAGACCCTCGTCATGCACCTCGTGCCCCGGACTGAGGTGCGCAATCAGACGCTGACCTACCTCGCCTTTTCCGACTACGGGATGCCGGTCACGTTCCACGATGACCAGTTCGACCTTCTCAAGGCGCAGGAATATCTCTTTGCCCGAAAGATCTCCGAGCATGCGCTCACCTTGCGCGAACGGCTGAGGGATCTCTTCCGCGAAGGGTTCGAGGCGTTGGAAACCGCAAACACCGCGCGACCGCTCTTCGACTACCTCTCTCAGCGCGGACGGATCGGCCGCCGCTTCGCGCCCCGGTTCTGGGAACGGGGCGGGCAGATCGGCCGCGGGTCCGAGATCCTGATCGTTGCGTGCAAGAAATGGCATGTGGGGCGCCGGTTCCTCCGCGCCGTAAAATCCGTGAAGGGGGCACCCGAAAGCCTCGGCTACATCTTCGACGAGGAACAGGACGTTCTTCCCAGCCTCGGCGGCATCGAGTCGAGCACGGAGAAGCGGGGGCGACACCGGCGCGCGTTCCTGCGGTTGCTCTTCGAGGTGCACGGGACGGAGCGGCTCCTGATCTGCCTCGATCCCTCGAACATCGACACGGTACGGGATCTGGCCGGGGACGATTGCAGCCTGCGATTGCTGGAGATCCGCTGCACTGTCGATGACGGCTATCTCGCCGGTCATGCCGCGCGCATCGGCCTTACCGGATCGGAGGCGCAGGCCCAGGGTGCAGGGCCGCTCCTCCTTGCGCTGCGGCGCCAGTTCCGGGACGAAAGCGACGCCCTCCGCGACCTAGGCCTGCAGCATTCCTACCTGCTTGAGCAGAACGGCGAGCCGGAGCAGAATGCGGAGGCTGTAGCGCGCTTTCTCGGCCTGCCGCCCGCCCGGGCAAGCCAGATCGTTCAGACGCCAAACCTGTTTGAGTAACCCGAAGGAGGCGACGATGGCCTACACCTACGACCCCGAGAACATCTTCGCCAAGATCCTGAGAGGCGAGATCCCCAACAAGACGGTGATGGAGACGGAGCACAGCCTCGCCTTCGAGGATATCTTTCCCCAGGCGCCAGTACATGTGCTGGTGATCCCCAAGGGGCCTTACGTCACCTATGACCATTTCGCCGCCGAAGCCTCCGACGCGGAGATCGCGGATTTCACCCGGACCGTCGGCAAGGTTGCCGAACAGCTTGGCGTCACGCCGGGCGGGGGCGCCTCCGGTTTCCGGATCCTGTCCAATGCAGGGCCGGACGCGCATCAGGAAGTACCGCACCTGCATGTGCACATCTTCGCGGGGAAGTTCCTCGGCCGGATGATTGCCGTTCCCAACTTCGAGGCCAAGACGCCCTAGCGGATCCACACCCCCTCGGCGCGGAGGCGTTTGCGCAGCACCGCCTCATCCTCCGGAACGCCCTCGGCGGCGAAAAGGGCGCGGATGCGCCTGCCCTCGCCGTCGAAGATCAGACGTCGGGCCGGTTCATAGGTCTGGAGGAGCACTTTGACCTCCGGCAGGAACGCGCAGCGCTCCAGCATCTCCACCGCCGCGTCCGACGCCCGGGCGTAGAGCAGCGGAAGCCAGCGGTAGTGACAGACCGCCGGCCCGTCGAGTGCATCCCGCAGAGGGCTCTCGCGCCCGCCTCCATGGGCATGGACGGTCAGCGGCAGAGCGATCTGATCGAGCCACGGGGTGAGCGCCTGACCCTCGAGCACCTCCCCCGGGTCAGCCCGGATCGCGCCCGCGATCTCCCGGAAGGTCACCCCGAACGGTCCTGCGGCGGGCCCGTGGATCCACCCCGCGTTAAAGTAGAGGTATCGCTCCCACGCGCCCGGCGGGTGATCCAGGTTGAGGCTTCCCGCGAAGTCGATCCCGAACCGCGCGTAGAGCCCCAGCCAGATCGCATCTCTCGCCTCGCCGTCCGGCACTTTGGGCCATGAGTTCGACCGGTTGAGTGACGCGCTCGGCATGGCCGTCGCGGCATGCTCTGGGTCGAACGCCTGCAGGATCAGCGTGTCCGTGTCGAGGAAGAGGAAGGGCGCATCCGGGGGGAGCGCCGCGAGCGCCTCGATCTTGTTTCCGTGGGGATAGTCCGCTCCGAAGGTCATCGACGAAAAGGTGGACGTTTGTGCGCCGAGCGCCAGCAAAGCCTCCCGTATCGCGAGGTCAGGACCCGGAGGTTCGGGCCAGAGCGGGCCCGGTCTCGGGGCAAGAAACAGGATCTGTCGACGGGCTGCCATGCCCGCCTCCCGCCAGGAGGCCGCGAGCACCAGTGCCTCATAGGACAGCCGCCCGCGCTGCACGATCGCATGGACCACCGTCATCGCCGCCTCCGCCCCGAACCTTGGTCTGCAAGCTTAGTGACCGGACCGCCCACCAACAAGAAGCTGATTGCGCCCCCCAAACGCTTGCAGTAAACCCACCCCGACGCACCCGTAGCTCAGCTGGATAGAGCGCTGCCCTCCGAAGGCAGAGG
>JBCBAP010000088.1:0-12060 GCA_038532435.1 Pseudomonadota bacterium
ACCGTACCGTCTGCATGAATGGCTCCTTTCGCAACCATCATGCGGGCGAGTTCTCAAAACCGAAAGAGTTAACTTCAATGCTGATGTCGATTTGCAAGCATTTTTTCCCGAAAGTCAAAATATGACTTAACTACAATATCTTACAGATTTTTCCTCACAAAAATATCCTATGGCTTTGGAGGCCTTTTGAGCCGAAACGAAATATCGCTTGTGGACGGAGGGTTTTGAGGCCACCAAGTAACGACTGCCGCACATGAGCCCGCAAGAGGCGATGCGATGAACGACGATGATGACGAGAGCCCGGACCTTCCGGGGGCCTTGCCTGTGTGTGATCCTCGCATAGAGGTCACATTGCAAAGCATCTTGAGGATCACACTCGATACGCCTGAGAGGATTCTCCAGGGCACACATCCAGGAAACGATTCCTACCTGGAAAGATACGCCAAGTACTATCCTGCGAACTGCTGCAATGCCTGGGACCTTATCCAAGAGGAAATCGCAAAGTCGTGCGACGGTCTTCCAGCCCATGAGGGGGCAACGGTCCGACAGGAAACACTCAAATGCCTGATGCAGGCGACAAGTAGCCGCCTCAAGAGCATCGACGTGTTCGAACGGTTTTGCGTCCTAAAAGTCTACGCCGGCTGCCTCTCGACGATCTGTCTGAGGGCCCTGGACCCCGATGAAACCGGATAACCTCCGACGGGCGTGCTCCTGTTGGGCTACCCAGCGATCAAACCCGTCTCCGTGGCGGTTCCAAAGCGTCGAAGGACACGGAGAGCCTTTCGGCAACCAGACACGCACTTCCCTGTGGGTGTCGCGCAAAACCCAAACACCGTTCATCAAAACGCTGGTGAAGAGATACCAAAGCCGACGCATCGTGATGTCCGCTGCAGCAGAACTCGTGACCGCAAGTGCCGGAAACCGAAAAAGTTCAATCGGACAGAACTGCTGATCATCGAGACTTTCATCAGCAAGGGTCAGAAAGTGCTGCAGGGCCCCAAGCTCGCGGCGTGGAAGTACCCTCGCAGAGCTCGCCGGCGGGCGCCCATGCTGCCCCCCTACTCGTTGGGGGGGGACAGTCTTCCAAGCGTCATCCGAGAGCAGCCAACGGACATCACAGTCATGCAGACCTAAAGCACGCGCCCGGAAAACCCGGTTCATACCTTCAGTTGCCGACGTAGCACCAACATGCCTAAGCATCTGACGGCGCGCGTTGTCCCAGCGAAGCGCTGCGTCCTTGTCTTCCAACGCAGACGACAGCGCAAACTGGGGACAATCATCAAGCATGCTCGAGCACCCCTCGATCGTTGTGTTGGGGTCCAAGGGCGGATCCGACATCACCTCGCTTGAGAGTTTCTTCATCTGCAAGCCTTTCCGAGAGTGCACGCAGGGCAGATTGGTGCTCGCTCAAGCACGCCGCCGCGGCCTCTTCCGCTTCCTTCAAAAGTTCTGACACCGCCGCCTGGGTAGCACCATCGCGCATCCCCTCTCGGAGCCCGCCGGAGAGCCCGCGCTTCGAGCTCATCTCGAACTCCGTCGCCATCCGGAACGCGATCTGGTTGGCCATCGCCAGATCCGCCCCGGCCAGCGTCGAGACATCGCCAAAGACCAGGCGCTCCGCCTCGCGGCCGGCAAGGGCGACCTGCAACCTGCCCATGAGGCGGCTGCGGGTTTCGATCCGCTGATCTCCGCCGCTGCCGAACGCGACGTGCCCGAGGCTTTGGCCCCGAGGCTCGATGGTGATCCGCTCGATCTCATCGGCCTCCGGATCGAGATAGGCGACCAGGGCGTGCCCGGCTTCGTGGACGGCCACGGTGCGCTTCTCCAGATCCGTGAGCGGTTTGATGTCGAGACCGCAGCCCATGGTGGTCTTCAGCTGCGCTTCCTCGAAATGCGCCTGCGTGATCTCGGAGGCTCCCAGACGTCCTGCCTGCAGGCCCGCCTCATTGGCGAGCGCTTCGAGCTGTGCGCCGGAGAGCCCGACCGTCTTGCGGGCCAATTGCTCCATATCAATGTCATCTGAAAGTGCGAGGCCCCGCGTGTGGATCTCCAGAAGCCGCCTGCGCGCCCGGGCATCGGGTAGAGAGACCGTGATGGTGCGGTCGAAGCGGCCGGGGCGGACGAGCGCGTCGTCGAGGATCTCGAGACGGTTGGTTGCGGCGATGACATAGACACCTTCCCGGCCTGTAATCCCATCGAGCTCGGCCAGGAGCTTGTTCAGCGTTGTGTCGTAGTCGTCATGACTGCGGAACCCGCGCTTCTTGCCGATCGCGTCGATCTCATCGATGAAGACGATGCAGGGGGCCATGCGGGCCGCCTTTCGGAACAGTGCGCCGACATCGCGGGCCCCCTGCCCCACCAGCATCCCCCCGAAATCCGACCCGGACACCGAGATGAAGTTCACCCCCGCCTCACCGGCCGTCGCACGGGCCAGAAGCGTCTTGCCCGTCCCCGGGGGTCCGACCAGAAGCACGCCCTTCGGCGCTTGGGCGCCGATCGCTCCATAGCTGAGCCGTCCGCGGATAAGCCCGACGAACTCGGACAACGCACGCACCGCCTCATAGGCGCCGGCCACATCCTCGAACCTGGTCTCGAGATCATCGACCTCGACGACATCGCCCACCGAGCGCCCTGCCCCGGTCATGCGCACCACGTAGCCTACAAGGAAGATCAGGATGCCGAAGGTGAACACGCTGACGAGTGCCGCCGCGGGATGCTCGCGGACGCCCAGGTCATACACATCTCCGGAGCTTTCGATGAACAGTGCCGACACGAGATCGCCCCCATCCAAGGGCACAAAAGCCACCTTCTCCCGCCCATCTGGCAGAACAACGAATACACGTCCAGTGTCGCGCTCAGCACGACCGGAAAAATCAGGGTCGACGATCAGGTCGTATGCGGCCGAGAAAGAAATCTCCTCAGCCTTGCCTGTTCGCCAGGTCAGCTCGCCGTAGCTCCAGACGCTTGCGGCAAGCCAGCCGATAATCAGGGCCGAAACCACCGCGATGCCCATACCGCGCAGGTTCCGGTTTCTGCGGATCACCCCCCGCAGCTTGTTGCCAATGAGGGAAAGCCAGTTGTTCATCAGTGCCTCCAAATCGGGACCGGGCACTGGGTTACGCAATACAACCTAGACACGAAATACCGTCGTATGCAACGGTTTTTGAGATCGGCAATCTTGATAGACGCAGGCCACCTATCACGAGACTGAAATGGCAGGATCTCGTGACCAAACATGGTCAGATCTCGCGCCGAACAAGCGCTGGGATTTCTTCCCCGCGCCGGATCCTGTCTGCCAGCAACGAGGTGCGGCCGCAGCTCTCGCGGTCCCCGACTTCGGCCTTGTGCAAGGCTGAGCGCAGGTGCACATCCGCCGTTCGTGGCCTCAGGTTAAGACAGCGGGCAATCTCGGTCATCTCCCAGCCATCTAGGTGCAGGTCGAGGACAGCCTCCTCCGTCACACTCAGTCGGTGATCTCCGGACCGGCCATCGCGTTTGAGCTGGGTCAGGATGAAAGCGTAGCCCGTAAGCACGAGATGGAGGCTCCGGACGACATTGGTCCGTCTCAGCTTCCAGTCCCGCCGCGATAATCGATGATGGGCATTGATCAGGACCGTCCGTCCGTCCGGGTCTCGCATGGGCACTGCGATCCCATCTCGGGAGATCCCAAACCTCTCCCCTTCACGGAAAACGGCAGGGTCCCCCACAGCGTCGATCACCTGGTCCCAATCCATCGGCGCCTGGCTCTTACGGGCGAAAGAGATGATCGGATCCGCCAGGTACAGGCGTTTGGCGATGTAGTGCCGCCACCAGTGTTCAGGAAAGCTTGAGAAGCCTGAGAGCGTGTTGTCCTTCTCAACGCAGATGACGGCGGCGTCCTCGAGCCCGAGATCCCGGACCTCATTTCGAAGTGAGACGTCTAGCCGAATGCCGTCAATAAAATGCGAACTGAAATCTGTGATCACGTGCAACTCCAAGACCTTAATCAACACCACAAAAGGTGTCTGAGTTTCGTTTCGCAATCAATACGGGGAAACCCGTATCAGAACCTCTTTGGAACGATGTTGAAGTCATCCAAAGTCAGTTGATGCTCGCAGCATTGGCCCCATCGATGCGACTTATTGGCGCCCAATGTGGGAGAAGTGTGACTTTGGATCTGCATTGGATTTCGGCCAGCGAAAATGTCGGCTGGCGGTTTGACCCAGACATCGATGAAAGTGTCGAATGATCTTTTGGGCATAGCCATTTTTTGAAGGCTTTGCGTCATACTCCGTCGCAGTCTTCAGCGATCAGATTCCCCAGAATTGATTGCGCAGCGCAATGAAGGAAGTGAGACAAGTCGCAAGGTGACTTCATCAGTGCGCGAGAACCTATGGCAGGTCTGCAGGGAAGCCCAAGCTTGTCGAATCACGATTTTCTGACTTACATTTGTGTAAGTTTATTTGGACACTTGTCAGATTTGCGCCTGAGCAATGCTCGCGCAGGAGGTTTGCACAGATCATGTTCCGTTCCCTCATATCTGCCTTTCTTCTTATGTTGCTGCCACAGACAGTTCTGGCGCAAAGAGTTACGTCAGATGTTGCTACCGTCACAATCGTGAAGCTGGATAGTATCCATGATTGTTCGACTGCTCGCTTCCAACTCCTCGACGGGTCGGGCGAGTTCACCCTCCGCATAAGAGAGACAAACAAGCCGGATCTGATTGATGGGCTTCTGGTAGCTTTCTCAACGCAAGCTCGTGTCAAAGCCAACTATTTGACTAACCCTGGCGTCTTATGTGGATCCTCGAATTCTTCCGAGCTCATTTGGTTGCAACTTGTAAGGCCCTAGTCGACCTCAATTGAGGTTTGTCTGACTGATCTATTTGGAGGGACCTGATGGGTAGCCTTTCCGCTTTCTTGAACGCAGCGGCAATTGTTGCCGGCATCGGCGGTGGCGATCCTGGTGGCGGAGGGACGGCTGCTGGACCCGGACCGGGCGGATCAACGCAACCCTTCCCAAGCGGGGGCGGGACAAGTTCTGAACCAGGCGATGCGGTCTATATTGTCGCGGACTTTCGCATTGACAATCTGCGCTTCAGGGACTCAACCGAAGCCTGTCGTGTTGGAGTGATTGTCCAAGGAACACGCCCACTGCCTCAAGAAGACCCTGAATTCAAATCTGAACGACGGCCCGAGGGTGAGCCATTTCCCGTTTACTGTGACTATGAATGGGGAGGGCCAACCAGCAGGCGCACTTCATTTATTCCGGTCGGACACTACTGTACTCTCGAAGACGGCACGCTTTTTCCGACTCCAATAGACATCCCACCGACCAGTCTTTGCTATCAGCCGACCCCAGATGATTGCACCACACCCGAAACCTCGAACCCAATTTCGATAGCGAGTGGTTCGAAGCGCAACGAGTCCGTCGACGTGGCATCTTTGGTGGACCCTAGGTTCGAAATCTCAAGAACGCTGCGAACGGAAGTCGAATTGGAAGGCGCGTTCGGCCTGGGTTGGGTGAGCTGGATCGACAGTCACATACGCGCCGATGGCACAGGCGGCAGTCAGACGTTTGTCGTTCTGCTTCCAGACGGGTCAAAAGCCGAATTCAGACCGCCAGTCTCAGGTAGTTCGAGCTATCGGTCTTACTTCGACGATGAGAAAGCCTCTTTGACGGCCATTGGTGGAGATGTCGTCTACGCCGACAATCGTGGATCCAGCCTTACATTTGGCACAGCGGTCAATGGAACTCGTTATCTCAGCGGGCTCTCCTTCGCTGACGGCTACCGTATCGACATCGCACGTGGGTCTTCCAACAAGGTCACGCTTGCGACGGACAATCGCGGGCAGTCAATAACGCCGATTTGGAACATAGCCGGTGGTGAGCCCACGCAGATTGCGAGCATTGAATACCGGCGGGCGTCAGGTTCCGCATCGCCTGACCTGACGGTAGCCTACACTTACGATGGCACTCTCGATTGGACGACGGCTGATGTTGGGGCGCTTCTGGACACGGTCACGATTTCAGGCAACGGCGAGACGGAAACGATTGCGAAGTACACCTACGCCGCGGCGTCGCCGACTTTGCTCGCAACGATTGAAGATGGTCGTGGGATCATTGTTCAGACCATTGGCTATGATGAAACAGGTCGCGCCAGCTACTCGGCACTTGCCGGGGGTGCGGAGTCTGCAGTGGTCGACGATACTGCTGGCGGGATCGTTGAAACAAACGCCTACGGCCTGCAGACCATCTACCAGACCACTCGGATCGAGGGACAAGAGCGTGTCACGCAGATTGACGGTGCTGCGGCGGAAAACTGCCTCGCGACGACCCAGAGCCTTGGATACACGCCGGTCGGTTTGAACGCGCCCGACGGCTACATCTACGAGAGGATCAATCGAAATGGGGCCGTGACCCGGTATGAGCGCGATGTCCGCGGGCTTGTTACCCGGATGACCGAAGATGCGACCGGGGCCGATCAGCGCGTTACGACCTACGATTGGGACCCGACTTTTCGTCTGATGCGAGAGCGTGCGTCGGTCGAGTTGAAGGAGAACTGGACTTATGTTCCGGGCTCCGCACTTGTCGCGACCTACGCGCAGGAAGATGTCTTGTCAGGGAGCCCTGACTTTGGGGAAACCCGGACATGGACCAACGGGTATACAACGCTCGGAAGCGGTTTGACCGTTCTGACCAGCAGCGACGGACCCGGTCTGGTTTCCGCGGGTGTGACCGATGTCACCACCTACACCTACGATCCGACGGATGGCCTGCTGCTGACGATGACCGACCCGGTTGGGTTGACGATGGAGGTCGTGAGCCGTAGCCCGCTCGGTCAGCCAGAGCGTGTCCGAATGCCCGACGGGGTCGAGTTCGAGTTCGCCTACGACTTTCGGGGGCGGCTGATCACCAGCACGTTTGATGCCGCTGGCACGGATCCCTACTCGAGCTTCTATCACTACGATGCCATCGGGCAGCTCCTGTCCATCACCGATGCCAAAGGGGACATCTGGACCTTCACGTACGACGATGTCGGGCGGCTGATCGCTGAGTTTTCTCCGGACGGGGATCGGATCAACTACCGCTACGATGAAGCGGGCAACATCTCCGGCGAGTATCACACTGCTTTGGCCCGCCGCACATTCAGCCAGGAAACCGAATTCGATGCGTTGGGGCGGATCTTCAGAACGCTCGGCGCAGAAGGACAGACGACCGAGATCAACTACGATGTCGAAGATAACCCCACCCGCCTCGTAGACGGGTTGGGGAACGCCACGATCAACGGCTTCGATGCGCTGAACCGGCTGATCCAGATCACCGATCGGGCGTCTTTCGTCACCGAGATGACCTATGACGAAACCGACCAGATGGTCTCGTTCGAGGACCCTCGGAACCTTACCACAGGGTTCACCTACAACGGCTTCGGTGATCTGATTGAGGAAGTCAGCCCGGACCGCGGCACCATGGTCATGGAGTATGACCGCCGTGGCCTGATGACCCGAAGTACTGACGGGCGCGGTGTGGTCACGACCTACGCCTATGATGACGCAGGGCGACTGTTGTCGGAGAGTTATCCGTCAGATGCGGCATTTGACAAGACCTACACCTATGACACGCCAAGCCCTGTCTCGACCGGTTACGACACCGGACGTCTGACGCAGGTCGTTGATGAAAGTGGCATGACCTCGATGGGCTATGACCGCAACGGTCAGCCCTCCATCATGCGCCGGACCATCTCGGGCACCAGTTACGACGTCGCATACACCTACACGGATACGGAGTTTATCGAAACGATCACCTACCCCTCAGGGCGGGAGGTGCGCTTTACCTATAACTCCTCTGACGAAGTCACCGAGGTCGATACGCGCTCAGGTTCTTCCGGGTCCTGGCAGCCTGTCATCACCAACGCTCTCTATCTGCCGGACGGTGTGCCGGAGGTCATGGCGTTTGCGGACGGGACCCTCCACTACGCCCTGCGCGATGGAAGCCTGCGTCTTTCGGATTTCATCGACGTGGAGGGAACCTCCGACCTGCGAGACGTGGACTACGCCTACTCCAGCAGGGATGAGATCACGTCGATCCTCGACCGCCTCGATGCCCTGCGCAGCGAGACCTACCAGTACTCTGCTCGCGAGCTTCTGAGCGATGCGGATGGCCCCTACGGCGCCATCGACTATACCTATGACGGGGTGACCAACCGGACCGCGCGTAGGATCGATGCAGTAGCCGAGACCTATGCCTATCCAGCGGGCTCCAACCAGCTGTCCAGCGTCGCTGCGCCGGGCCCCACGCGGACATTCACCTATGACGGAGCGGGCAACACGCTGAGCGATGCGCGCGCGTATGGCACTTATGCCTACAGCTATGACCCGGTGGGGCGGCTAGAAAGCGTGAGCTTGGAAGGCGCTTCGCAAGCGTCCTACCGGTACACCTGGCAGGGCCATCAGGTCAGTCGGGCGCTGGCAGGCGGCCCCACGATCGTCTCGCTGCATGACAGCATGGGCAACCGGATCGCGGAACATGACGCGAGCGGCTCCGTCATCCGCGAATACATCTGGATGAACGGCCAACCGGTGGCGGTCATCGAAGGGGGCAATCGCTTTTTCATCCGCACGGATCATATCGGACGTCCGAGCTTTGCGACGGACATCTCGGGCGCAAAGGTTTGGGAGATCTCCTACCTCCCGTTCGGCGAAGTGCACGTCTCAACCGGTACACCAATCAACCACCGCTTCCCCGGCCAATGGTTCCAGACCGAGGCAGGCCTGCACCAGAATTGGATGCGTGACTACGATCCAACCACAGGGCGATACATAGAGGCGGATCCCCTAGGGCTCATCGATGGTGCGAGTGTGTACGGGTATGCGGGCGGTAACTCACCTAATCAAACGGATCGCAATGGAATGCAATCTGGACCAATGCGAAATCCCAACAGCAAAGTGGGTTCAAGAAGTGGTGTAGGTCCGCTTGTAAACATTTTTCCTGGAGTGGACGGGCGACCTGAAGTACTCCCAGGTGAAATAGCACCTCCCACTGTGGCAGTACCGCAGCCACCATCGTCTACCGGCGTGGGTTCGGGTAGTAGTGGGGCCGGAACTAGCCGCGACACGCGCAACCAAGAGAACCTCGAATGCAACGATGAATGCACGCCAGCAAATGCAAAGTTCTGGAATTCCCTAACTCACTATCGAGGAGAAATTCGACGCAGCGGTAACGGTAGACGCACGCGGTACTACGTTTGGGACTATGGACACTATTGTGAAGTCGAAGTCTATGATCGGCGCGGGCGTCACCTAAAAGCAGTAGACGGGGATACTGGTTCACCAATTCGCGGGAAGGAAAGGCCAAAGCCGGGTAGGGTGATAAAATTATGAGCTACGGATCGGTTTCGAAATTGCGATCAGACTACAGCGAACTCTTCTCTCTTGTTGATGATATAGCGAGTCCGATTGTATTTATACCTCGTTTCAGAGAGTTTGGCGTATATAGAGGTCGCAGTGAGTTCACACCCCCGTCGGATGTACTTGATGTGATAAATTTTTGTCCATTTACTGGAAGAAATCTACCGCACAGCTTACGTGATGTTTATTTTAATGAAATTGAGAGGCTAGGTTTTTATTCCATTGATGATAAGAATCTTCCAAGGAAGTACTTGTCCGATATATGGTGGTCGTCCGATTTTATATAAAATGAATTATGTGGAGCTGGTAGCTCCTGGACACTGACATTGGCCGTAGTGCAACACTCCCTCGAGGCGTGCTCGCCTCGCTTGATCGCTTTAGCTTGCCCGGGGCCTTGGTCCGTAGATGTCCCTTTGGGTGTACTAGAGGCCGTGGTGCATCGCGCCGTCAAGGCGTAGTCTCCCAAATCTAATCGTTTCAGCTTGCCCGGACCAGGATCGGTTTCGCCGCTCGGATCGCTTTGTTCGCCACCGCCACAGCGATCTTCGCCTCGGCCTTTTGCGCCCCGAAGGTCCGTGCTGTAAGGCGGCTGCCGATAATCTGCTTGAGACGTAACACGCCTGTCTCGACGATACTTCGTCGTCCGTATCCCGTTGCTTCCTGCCAGCGCATTCTGCTAATTGAAGCGATGCGCAGGGCGTGGCGTTCGCGCTCGGTGCCGCCGCAGGAAGAGCCGCGAACTGGAACAGACGGGGACCGCGGTGGGATCACGATCTTAGGCGGGGATTTAGGGGGACGGGCGGCTCTGATCTGGTCATATGTTGGCTGCCCGTCGTAAGCGCCATCCGCAACTATCGTTCGGATCCGTCCGCCGGCCTTTGCCACGAGATCGCCCGCCATCGCCGTGTCAGAGATGTCGTCCGCAGTGAGCGCATGTGCCAGGATCTCTCCAGTGCCGGCGTCGATACCTATGAGTAACTTGCGCCAGCAGCGCCGTTTCTTGCCGTGCTTCTGGCGAGCCCACTCGCCAGCGCCGAAGAACTTTAGGCCCGTAGAGTCCAGCACCAGATCGACTGGTCCGTTCCGCCCCGGCGCATGCTAATCGACCCTCACGGTCCGCCGCCGCCGCGCCAGCGTCGTGTGGTCTGGCACCGGCAGATCCCGCTCCAGAAGCACCATCAGGCTGCGCACAAATCCCTCGGTCTGCCTCAGGGGCAGTTTGAAAACCGTCCCCAGCACCAGCGTCGCCTCAATCGCGAGGTCAGAGAACTTCCGCTGCCCGCCCGGGGTCGTCCGAGACGCCGCGGCCCATCCCTCCAGCGCATCCTCCGAGATCCAGAACCGGATGTCGCCCCGCTGCCCCAGCCCACGATCATATTCCGGCCAGTTCTCGACCTTGTATCGCGCTTTCGGGATCTGATGGCGGCGCGGGTCATTGTGTTTGTTAGGCATCAGACAATCCGTGAGGGGAGAGACTGAACACCATCTACAACCTAAGATGCCTCCTTGCACCAAGGCCGTTTCTTCGCAGCATCGCCCAGATGATGCGTGCGTTCTTATTGGCGACTGCGACGATGGCCCTGTTCATGCCGCGTCGTTCGCGGATCGCGTTGACCCATCGGCTGAAGGCGTCGGTTCGACCTTGTGACACGCGGACAACGGATCGCGCACCGTGGATCAGCAGCGTTCGGAGATGTTCGTCCCCGCGCTTGCTGATGCCCATCAAAAGCCGCTTGTCGCCGCTGGAATGCTGGCGCGGCACAAGTCCCATCCAGGCCGCCATATGCCGTCCGTTCTTGAACTCTTTGCCGTCACCGACTGCGGCCACGACAGCCGTTGCCGTTTTGGAGCCGACACCGCAAATCCGCGCGATCCGCTGGCAATTCGGGTTTGACCGGAAGACTTGATCGATGCGCCTATCGAAGGCTTTGATCCGCGCGTCGAGCTGCAGCATGAACTCGAACGGCATTGTCAGGTTGTTGTTTCCGGTCGAGAGAGCTAGCCAATCGGCATGCTGACGCTTGCTGACATGGCCCGCTTCAAGGGCTTCCGGTTCCCCCGTTCGATCATCGGTTACGCTGTCTGGGCGTACCACCGGTTTGCCATGAGTTTCCGTGACGTCGAGGATTTGATGGCTTCGCGCGGGATTGCCGTGTCTTATGAGACGGTCCGGACGTGGGTAGCCCGTTTTGGGACGCAATTTGCCGCCAGAATCCGATGCGACCGGCCAAAGCCCGCTGACAAATGGCATTTGGACGAGGTCGTGATCCCGATCAATGGCGTAAAACACTGGCTTTGGCGCGCCGTCGATGCAAACGGCGATATGCTGGACATTCTCGTGCAGTCCCACCGAGACAAGGCCGCTGCAGCCCGGTTTTTCCGTAAACTCTTCAACACATGGGGCGTGCCGCGCGTTGTGATCTCGGACAAGCTCCGATCCTATGGCGCGGCCAAAGCAGAGATAGCTCTGGGTCTCGAGCACCGTCGGCACAAGGGGCTGAAAATCGGGCCGAGGCATCACATCGGCATACGCGACGACGGGAAAAGGTGATGGGCCGGTTCAAATCACCAGGCCACGCGCAGCGCTTCCTCTCAGTCCACGACCAAACCGCCTTGCTCTTCCGCCCCAAACGCCACCGCCTCTCCGCCAACAGCTATCGTCACGCCCGAGCCG
>JBCBAP010000089.1:0-12045 GCA_038532435.1 Pseudomonadota bacterium
CGGAAATTGTCCATAAGTTTCAGGCAGTAACTGAATTTATGCTGCTCTGACGAGGCTTTGGCTTTCCTTGGATGACATCCATCTTGTGTGCGGTCAGCCCGCCGAACGTGATCGTGTTGGAGATCGGCAGTTTGTACGCCCCAGACTTGCCCGCAGACGGATTTATCCTTGGACCGACATAGGCCGCGGCGCGCTGGACAGGTCTTATCCCGGAGGCAGGCAGCCGTAACGAAACCAGTGGCGGTAGCACGTCTTCCGGGTCGGAACTCTTGTCCTGTCCATCCCGTCCCGCCTGTAGTACCGAACCGAGGGCCGGGGATACACGGGCGCGCTGGTGAACCGCGCCGACCGGATCCGAGGCTACACCCTGCTTGACTGCCATGGAGGCGTCCGCGACCCTCTGCATCTTGTCCAGCGGGTCAAATGCGGACGTTGGTTCGTGCCGTGCAGGACCTTCACCCGCCGTCGGCGAGCGTGGCGCGGTTTTGCGCTGCATCGCACCGTCGATCTGGTCGGATGGAGCGGGGGGCCTGCGCTGCTTCATCCATACTCCGTTGCTACAACAGCTCCAGCCCTAGCCTATCACTGAAAACATGCGCCTCGGTAATTCCAAGTACGAACTGGTTGGCCAGAGCAGGCCCGCGCGACGTCGCAAATTCAGGAAGGCCGGCGCGGTCGAGGAGACCCGGTTCCCTGTCCGCCCGCCATCGCATCCCGTGCCGACGTGGATCTCCGGGTAGAAGACGCCTTCCACTCGGTTGGAGGCAACGCCTGTTTTCGTTCCGCTGGGGATGACATTGCCGAAAATGGTCCCCGTTCGAGGTCCCGCAAGGCTGGCGCACGAGGATACCCGGCGCCTCTGGTCGGGTGAGCTCTGGTGGCACTGGCATCAAAGTCAATTCGTGCCGCGCTGCAAACTCTCCACCGGGTGTCGGCAGGGCCTCGTGCGCCGAACGGCCCAAGAAGGGGGCGTCGCTGAACCGTGATGACAAGGCCCGCAACAGACGTCGGTCGGCTTCACCCGGGTGTGACGACCACGCAAGTCAATCGTTCTTGGCTACCGTTGTACCTGGTTTTGCCCAGGCTGATCCGCTTGTCTCGTGATTGAAACTCCAGCCAGGGGACGGACCCACGTTGATGGAACAGCTCAAGGTCTTTTGGAGGTCTCGCTAGGATACCAACAGCAGGCCAAGCGTTTTGATCCTCCCCGCGCTGATGGCGCGCCTCGTTACCGACCCACGATGGCGCGTTGTCTTACCAGGGATGGCGTGCCTCGATCTCGTCAAGGTGGGTGTCGAACCAACCGCTGGCAATCGTGTAGTGTTCCAGCGGGATGAAGAGGACCCCCTTGGTGCGACGTTCCAGAAGCACGTCAACGACGCGTTTGTGAAGCAAGAGCAGATCGTTGTCGAAGATGGAGATCCGCGCCATCAACCGTTCATTTTCCGGCACCATCGCCACCTTCCCGGCATCCAAAACGATCTTGCGATAGCGTTCATGGACCCGGCCCGATCCGCTCACATGTTGCTCGGATGCTTCTCGATCCACCCAGTCGCGTTGATGCCACAGGTGCAAAAAGTACCAGTCCTCATAGGTTTCGTCGTAGCCCCGGCGCGAGATGATGAAGGCGGGGACGAACTGCGCATCGAAGGGCGCGAAGGTGACAAGTGCGTCGCGTACTGCCGTGCGGACGATAGGGCCGTCGGAGGAAAGCAACATGCCCGCCGCGTCATAAACCTCCGGCGGGTCGGGCATATCCGGCTCCACCTCAAAGTCCATCGGGCGGCCCGGCGCGATGGGCTCCTCGCTCCAGAAGTCGGGATCGACCCGACCTCCCAAGCTGATCATCGGGTAAATGGTGCGTCCCGGAAGGGCCAGATCCGTGCCCCTCATATCCTCGCTGATGAAGAAGTACTGCTGTTCCAGACTGTCTGTCATGTCATCTTCCCGTCGCGAGCGTCCACTGACCGGCCTTCGGATACGAGATCGACTGCACGGTGTTCGCCGTGCTCTGCGCCGCCCCGTTCCGCCGCAGAGCATCCGTTGCGCCCGGCCCATGGTTTCGCGATCCACCGCAGTCGCCGCACCCGTTTGCGCGCGGTGCGAAACGGCTGTTGCCATTCTGTATCTGAACGTCGAAGTCCTTGATCAGGTCAAGGATATCTTCGCTCTTGTTGTTCAGATCGGATTGAATCTCACGATGGCTGCCGCGGCAATAGTCCGCCCGCCGGATGCGTTGGCCGATCGCCCTCAGGGCCTGATCGATCTCGGTATTGTATCGACGCGTCGCGCCCGTCGGGATCGACGCTGACGTGTGCCGTGAGCGGTGCATCTGCACTTCGAGATGGCACGCGCCGTACATATGGTTGGGCATGAGCACCAGATTGCCCGGATCATGCACCACATATCCCAGGCGGCGCAGTTTGCGCGCAGTCGTATGCCTGTCGACCTTGGATACCATCAGAATGTGATGGTGCGTCATGGACACACCTAGATGTGTCGGGTGGGTTGGCGATTGCGCGGCCTTCATCAGTTGTCCAATTGTGGCATCGCTATACCGGCCGGTGGGCCCGTAAGTCGTGCGCCGACCAGAGCCGCTGCGACCGGTGACGCCGTCCCGATCCGGGGTGCGCCTGGGATGACGGTTTGCGCCCAGTTCCCGGTTACAGACGCCGCAGCGTCCCTCGTCATCCTCGTCATCCCGCCGCTGGCGGTTGGTCTGCGCGGTGCTGCCGCCGCGTCGCCCATTCGTGCGGGTCATCCGGCGACGACCTCGGACAGCGGCCTGGCCCATCTCGACGACCATCTCGATGATCTCATCAACCCATCTCAGCAGATTGCGGATGGATCTCGCGGCGCGGTTGCCCATCCTCGCCCATTTCGCTGTTCGTCCAACAATAACAGCGGTCACCGCAGCAGTTGCCGCTCCCCCCGAAAGCGCCTCTGCCGACGTTGCCAGAAACCCGATGACGGCACTGATCGCCACTTCGATAGCGACGGTGGTGACGGAGGCCACGCCGAACTCCGCCCAGACCTGCGGCGGGATCGCGGCACAGATCCCGGCGCAAGCCGCGGTGATCAATGCCGGACCTTTCGTGTAGCCGACAATCTCAAGCACGACCTGCCAGGCTTCGGCATTGTTGTTGATGAATTGGCCCCAGCGCCGCGACTCCGCGTCATCCTCGATCAGCAGCGGCAGCGTGGTGGTGACGAACTGTTCGACACCCCGCCAGTCGCCGGACACGAAGGCGCGCATGAAACGCACGATGGCTGGCATGTTCTGGATGATCAGAACTGTGCCCGCATAGAATTCGCGCGCCCGGTCGGGCAACTCGCTGACAAACTCCCCCACCGCCTGCGCCCCGGCGCGCGCCCCGTCCCACACCATCTGGGCGGTGCGCGCGATGTTATCCGGGTGAAGCGCGTCGGCGATGCTCCCGAGCGCATCGACGATCGCGTCCCAGGCATCGGCGAAGACGCTGCCGATCATGTCCCAGAACCCCTGTTCCTCCTCCCACCATTCGCCGACGCTCTCCAGAAATCCTTCGAACGTTGAGGTGAGGAGTTGCTGCGCGCGCCCCGCCGCGGTCGCCTCTTCCCATTCCTGCCATTTGCTCTCGTACTGATTGCGGATGGTGGTGACCGCCTGAACCGTCTTGGCCTTACAGCGTTCCTCGAGTTGGAGGATCTGTCCCTCACTGCCCTGCGCCACAATCTCAAATTCAATCGGACCGGGAGGGACCTGTTGCTTGGTGAAAGTGCCAAGTTCTGCCCGGTCCGCGTCGGTCAATGGATCGCCGGGCGTCTTGCCAATATCGCTGAGGGACTTGAGGGTGTTTTCCTCGATCACCTGGCCGTTGTGCTTCAGCCGGAACGCTGCGCCAGCCATCGGTGTTTGCCAGGGATCGTTGTAGTAGGCCGCAAGTTTCACCCAGGAGGTACAGGTCTCGCAATCCCGGGTGATGTCGGTGTTGTAAAGCTCTGAAGCGGTGTGGTCGACGCGCATGGACGCCTCGGTAGGAGTGAGATCCTGTGGCATGTTATTGCGAGCCTGTCAGTTGCATGAACGCATCGGAGAAGCGGGCGAACTTGTCTCGGCCGGTATCGGGACCGGCCAGAATTGACGTGAGGGTTCCGGTCCGATCCTGGCTCTCGAAGCCATGACCGTAGAGCAGATCCCAGGCGGCGAAGCGCATCAGATCGCCCGCATGGGTGATCCCGTGCGGGGCCAGCCGGTCCGCGGTCAGGCGGACCGCCGCCTCAACCGCGCCGGCGGGGCGGGCGCCGATCTCTTTGGGAAACAGGCGGCGCAGATCGCCGGACATCGCGTCGAGCCGTCGTGAGCGTGCAAGGTCGCGCAACGGCGTGCGGTCCCGTTCGGTCAGGCGGAACGCAAGCCGTGGTGGTGCGGGATCGGACAGCCCCGCCGCGTTCAGGCGAAAGACGGACGAGGGCCCTGCCGGACAGGGAGTGATAATCGCCTCCAGCCGACCACCCTCCACGGTTTCAAACCAGTTGCGGAGCCGCGCCTCCCAGTCGGCGATACCCATGAGATAGTGGCGCATGACCTGAGGGTCCCAGAACCGGAACATCATCCACATCCCGTCCGCCCCTTGCACACGTACAAAGCGGCGCAGATGCGCCCTTAGTTCGGCTGTGGTCAGCTGTGATCGGATGTAGATCGCGGGCCCGGCAGACCAGAATGCCCAATCTTGATCTCCCTTTAGGTCGGTGAATAACTGACGCAGGATCGCGGAGCCCGGCTCCATCAAAGCGATCCAGGGGCCGGCCTCGACGACTTCCGCCGATGGATTTGGGCCGATCAGGGAGGCATGCTCGATCCCTGCGCTCGCCAGCCGGTCGCTGAGCGCGCCGATGCGGGCCCCGTCGATCACCGCATGACAGGCGGCGGGTCCATCGAACAGGGCGGGCAGGAAGGCATCGGGAACATCGCGGCGCGGGTGGATGCCAAACTGCGCATCGAGGGGTGTGACATCCATGATGTCTTCCCGCTGCACCGCCGGTACCGCGTCCGTTTCGCGGATATCGAGGATGACGGGCGGATCTCGCATGACGCGCAGGGCAAGGTCCTGAACCCTGTCGCTGTCCCCGACCTGCCGCACCCAGTCCGTGAACCGATGGGCGCGGAGCACTTCCTGAAGGTCGGCGCCTCCCGCGGTGCAGGCCGACGCGGCAAGCTGCGCGACCTCCTCTGCGTCGCGCGCCATCGCCGCGCAGAGCAGGTCCTGCCCCGCAGCTGTTCGAACTGCGCCGATCCAAACTTCACGTACAACCATTGCCACGGTCTCCGTCGCGTCCGTGGTCGATTCAATCGCAGTGCAGCATCGAGACAATGCACCGTTGGAGCATCGACCACATCCATTTGGAGCGACGGGTCCAGGTGAGTGTCACAGTTCCTCGACAACTCAGCTTCTGAGGGCTGTTTCCTAGGCGAGACAGTCTCAATACGCTTTGTAAATTCAGCGGCATTCACTGTCACAAAGGTCGTCGAAGTGGTGGTGGACCCCGGCGAGCTTTAGACCAAATTTGGGATCGACGTGCCCGCCGGTTTCCCTGAGAGATGCTGCGACGGGGAGACATCGACACCCACCCGGAACTGTGGCGAACGCGACACTCTCTGCTGCACGTGCGTCCACGTCTGCGGACCGCGCCGTTTGGTCAAGTGCTCGTTCACAGTGCAGCAGGTCTGTCGTTGGAGCCATCGGGCGTCGTGCGAGGTCGGACCCGCTTCGACAGCTCCACCGCCGGAGTGAGGCAGATCCCTCCCTTATCGTTTTTACAATACTGCTAAGTGGGCAGCGCCTCGCTGCGAGACCTGAGCGAAATCGTGTGGCACCGGTGCCGCTACTTGCGGACCGGGGTCGCAGTCCGGATATGGTCGAGCACGGTACGCACGGCTGCGGAGTGGTCTCCATCCAGCGTTGACAGATCGAACATCTCGATCGGCTGGTCAGGGGGGATACCCGGCCCCTCCCAATGCGCGCCGGTATGATCGAGATAGACCTCGTTGGAGAGCTCAAGTGTCCACCTGTTGGGCAATCGTTTCTCGAGGATGTCAGAAAGTGAACCGTTGGTGGCGCTGCCGTGGTGCACCGTTTGTGGCAGGGCCCTGAGCGCCATCGTCGCGATCTCCGCCGCGCTTATCGTGAGGTCCGAGGTCAGCAGATGCACGGGGCCTGAGAAGCGGACGGCACCGGACGGTGTAACGATCTTCTCCGTGCGCACGGGCATCTCCGCATCCGCGGCCCACTTGGTGTATGCACGCGTTGGCTCCGTGGCGAAGCGCGCGGCGATGGCGGTCGCTACCTGATCGAGCCCACCGAGATTGACGCTCAGATCCACGAGTACGGCTCTCACGCCTGCGGTCTCGAAGGCTGTCAAGGCCTCGTCCAGTGCGTCATTCAGCACCGCCAGCTCGGCCGCGACCGTCTCCTCCTCCGTGTAGCCGCCCATGGTGATAATGGCGAGGTAGCCCACGTCCCCGTCAAGCACGCCATACTGGATACGGTCATTGGCAATGCGTGTCCCAGCGCCTTCCAGTACCTGCTCTGGCACGGTCTGGGTCCAGTAGGCCCCAAGGAAACGGTCACCGCGCTGCTCCCGCGTCCGTTCGGAGATACCGGGCGGGAACAGCGCTTCCGTCGTCGGGCCGGAATTGGGGGAGAAGCTGCGGGTGACGAAACCGTCATCGTCCGTCAGGCCCAGATGCCCGTCGGGGATGTCGCCCAGCATCTCCTTCAGAAGATCGAAAAGCTCACCTTCTCCCATATTGGCGCGTACGGCACTTCGGGCGACCCGCTTCCGCGCCGGCCAGTCAACGCCGTGCAGATCCATGAACGCATAGTGCGTTTCGAAGAAGCGGATTGCCGCCTCTACGACACCGCCCGGGGACTTGTCGGGTGGGCTCCCGCAGGTGTCGGGCAGGGAGGGAAGGCGGCGCGCGCGGCGCATATGGGTTTCGAGTGGCAGGCGGATCTCCAGGGCCTCATCCTGTCGCCGGATGCCGATCTCCCGCACCAGATCCGCAAGCTCGGGATCCTCGCTCGTGCTGTCCACGGGCACGCAGACGCCCGGGAGGTAGTCGTAGAGATCGACCGCATCCGGGCGGATCACCAGCAGATTGCCATAGCCATCGGTGAGCCAGGTGCCCTGTACATCGGCGGCAAAGGACAGTGCTTCGGTCTGCGGCGCAGTACAGCCAGCAACGGCGAGCGCACCCGCCGCGGCGGTCATGAGAGAGGTCTTCATATTGGTTACTCCAAGAACCCGTGAGATGGGAGCTGGAGTACCGTCCACGCCCGAACGGATCGTCCGGTCCCACCGGAACGGACGCCTTGTCCGTCTCATCCTGACGGGACGGTCAGGAGGTCACGAGTTCCGCAGCCTTGAAAGAGCTCGGCGTGTGCCCCGTCTCCTTCTTGAAGGCCTTGTAGAAGGAGGAGCGCGAGTTGAACCCGACTGCATAGGCGATGGCGAGCACCGTGTCCTCCCCGCTGCGGATCGGATCGAGGGCCGCCTCTACCCGAAGCCGGTTCACATAGTCAAAGAAGGTGGTGCCCAGCGTCTCGTTAAGGGTCTGGGAGACATAGTTCTGGCTCACCCCGATACGCTTCGACAGGGTTGCGAGGGAGAGGTTCGGATCGGCGTAAAGCTTCTCTCGATCCATAACCGCGCTGATCTTGTCCGCGATGCGCTGGGCGTGGGCCTCGGTCAGCGCGGACTTCTCGTACTTTGGCTGGGCAAGCCGCCGCGCGGTCTCATCCTGCTCCATCGCGGCGCGGATCACCCCCGGTTTCTCCCGTAGGGTCCAGAGCGCGAAGCTGGAGATCAGCGCGAGGTTCAGCGCCTCGTCGAACGCGGACGTCAGGATCGGCGTATCAAAGAAGACGTCGAGCACCACGTGCAGCACCGACAGCGTCCAGTATGCAAAGAAGACAAGCGTCAGGATGCCAAGCCACCGCATTTCGATCCCCTCTGTACTGGCGAAGAGATCGCGCAGCCGCGCCCGATACCGGTAGAGCCGCCGCATGATGATCGTGAAATACACGCAATACTGGATGTAGGCGACCATCTCGATAAGCAGGAACGACAGCGCCACGCCAAGGGCGAAGGGAGACAGATCGTCGGCCTCCACCTCGGTCGTCATGAAGAGATGCCGGGTCTCCGCCGGCAGCATTACAAAGCCGAACCCGACACCGGCACCGACAAGCGGCAGAATGCAATGTACCCAGTCGTGCCGGGTGATGCCCCGCGGCTCCTCTGCAGTCATCGCGCGCACATACATCCACAGCGCCGGTGAGAGAAACAGGTTGGCCATGAGCGCCGGGCCCAGGATCCAGGGCATGACATGGACCAACATGTTCGCACCCAGCACGCTCTCTCCGAGATACACGATCTCTGTCAGGGCCACGCAGAAAAAGAAGAGTGCTATCGGCACCATCGCCGTCCGGTAGGCCCGGGCCGCGCTGAAGTGGATGGTGCACACCAGGGCCACGCCCAGCACCATCGACGCAAACATGTTTCCGACGTTGTCGTAGTCAACCATACCGCCACCCGCACTGGCGTCTTCCTTCCATCACGGGGCGGGCCGCACAAGCTCCTCATCAGAGAATCCCTGTCCGATCCCTCACGGAAAGACAGATTTGCGCGTTCACCCCAGCAGGTCAGGACGACCGCGCGCGCGGCCTTCTCCATATCGGCGCTATCGAAACGGGGGCTCCGCCTCCATCAAGCGAGGATTTGCGTAATGCTACGGTTTCATCTGCTGCCCCTCCTGATCATCCCGGCGATCTATGTCGAGGCCGCCCGCGCCGACAGCGTCTGGGACGGCACGCTGACGATTGCTGGAGGTGCGGCGGTCAGCAACAGCGCTTACAAAAAGGGGGACACGGTGTTGGCGAGCCCGGTCCCCTTCATCTCCTACGACTATGACAGGTTTTCCATCGGCACCGAAGGGTTGAGCTATGCTGTGGTGGACGAGGATGCCGTTACCGTCTTGGTCGGCCTGTCGCCGGAGATGTCACCGGCCTACCCGGACTTGAACCTCTATAAAGGGCTCGGTCGCGACGACACCGCGATCGCATACGCCGTTGCGGAGGTCGGCTTTGATCACGCTTACGTGGCGGTCACCGCGTTCCACGACGCGCTCGGTGCCTTTGACGGAGCCGGTGGGACGGTCAAACTCGGAACGATCGTCGACGTCGGGCCGGTGGAAATCGATATCGGCGCAGGAGCACTGATCAGTGGCTCCAGATACAACCAGTATCTCTATGGCATCGATGCGGACGAGGCTCGGGCCGACCGCCCTGCATTTGAGACCAAGACCACCCTCAACCCGTTCATAGAGGTGGAGGCAACCTACATGATCAGTGACACTGTCGCGCTCGTGGGTATCGCATCCTATACCGATCTGGGCCAGCACCTCGCCAAGAGCCCACTGGTCCGCAACACTGATATCGTGGAGGCTGGCGTGTATCTGGGCTACCAATTCTAGCCCAACCTCGGAACCGTGGGGTGAGGCAACAGGTCGGCGACTGCAGGGCAGGCAACCGCACCCTGTTGCCTCCCGACGTGTCGCTGAAACCTGACCGTTTCAGCCATCCACATCAGTTGGCGTGGTAAGAGCGGGTTGAGGTCAGATGAGCGGAGCGACGCGGACATCGAGGCGACAACCTCTTCTCGAACCATGCTTTTGCAAGTGAGTCCGATACAGCGCGGGTATCAGCGGACAAGGTTGAGAGGCCACAACTTAGCACGCAACCGGAATACTCTTTCCACGCGGTCAGCGAACTTGGAGGGTGTTTGAGACAGCCAGTGGCCAAACAGCGTCATTGCGCACTGCGGGCTTTTCCCTCCATCCAACAAACGTCCGCGTTTCGACTGAAGTCGCCATCACATACCGCTCCGCGTTCAGCGGTTTCAGGCCAGGGCGTGCTGTCGTTAAAACTGGATGCGCGATTGCGGCTCAACTGCTGGGCACCAGTCAGCTTCCTCGGTGAGGAGGGTCGGGGTGATCTCCACGCCCAGATCGAGGCTTAAGGCAAATCTGACCGTTTCCTTTACGGCCCGGTCGCCTCGTTCGCGCACCGACGCTGACGTGTTCTCGATCTGAACCGTCGTCGCGCAGGGCCCCGGGGATGCGGGTCCGTGGAGGGAGGGTCCTATTGCATCACGACACTGCGTCGAGCGACGAGCGGTTGCTTCGTGCTGTGGTTATGGACCTCGGCCTCGTGTGGTGGGCGGAGAGGAGGGAGGTTGTGTAGGGGCTTTGCGGGCTGGTCATCACCGCACCAGTGAGACCCGCCTCGCGGATCTCTCCGGCCTCCAGCACGATCAAGTCGTGGGCTATTTCTGCAATGACGGCGAGGTCGTGGGTTATGAACAGGCAGGCCAGTCCCCTCCGTTGCTGGAGCCGTCGGAGCAGGGTCAGGACCTGGGCCTGGATGGTGACGTCGAGCGCCGAGGTGACTTCGTCGCACAGCAGTATATCGGGCTCCGCAGCGAGGGCGCGCGCCAGGGCGACCCGTTGCTGCTGCCCGCCGGAGAGCTGACGGGGTCTGCGGGCCAGACAGTCAGCGCCCAGATCCATCTCGCTCAGGAGTGCAATCGCATTCTGCCGCGCCTCGGAAGGGCTCTGCCCGAAGTAGAGGCGGAGGGGTCGCGTCAGGATCTCCTCGACCGTATGGACCGGGTTGAGCGACGAGAGCGGGTCCTGAAAGACCATCTGAACCCGGCGCCGCTGAGCCTTCGAGCGCGTGCGCGCGAGCCCCCGGAGCGGCGTTCCATCATCGAGCTGAACCACGCCTGAGTGACCCCCCAACGTGCCCGCGATCAGGCCCGCGAGCGTTGACTTTCCCGATCCGGATTCGCCCACCACACCGAGGGTCTCCCCCCGGAAGAGATCGAATGAAACACCGGATAGCGCACGGTTATGCGCCCGTCGCCGAAAGAGGCCGGGTGCGGAGTAGGTGAAGCTCAGATCTCTCACGGTGAGGATCGGCTCACCGCCGCGTGCCGGCCGCTCTGCGCGCGCAGACAGGCTCGGGATCGCGTTGACGAGGCGGCGCGTATAGGCCTTCTGCGGCGTGTCGAAGATCCGGGCGGTGGTGCCCTCTTCGACGACCCGTCCGTCCTTCATAACCACGACCCGCTCGCACATCCGCGAGATCACGTTCAGATCGTGGCTCACATAAACAAGGGTCGCGTTGAGCGCCTCTTGAACCTCCTGCACGAGGTCGAGAACCCTGGTCTCGACAGTCTTGTCGAGCGCTGTTGTCGGCTCATCGAGGACGATCAGTTCAGGTCGCGCCACAAGCGCCGACGCGATCACGATGCGCTGACGCTGACCGCCGGAGATCTCGTGCGGGTAGCGATCAAACAGAACAGCGGGGTCAGGCAGGTGCGTCTTCCCCATAAGATCGAGGGCGCGGGACTTCGCAGCGCGCCCCCGCTCACCCGTGTGGAGGGTGATCAGTTCCGTCAACTGTGCCCCGACGGTCATGTGTGGTGTCAGGGATGAGAGCGGGTTCTGCGGCACGATCGCCGCGCGCCGCCCGCGGTATGTGCGAAGTTTAGCCTTCGACAGGTTCAGGACATCTGTTTCCCCCAAACGCACGGTGCCCGCCGCGAAACGGGCACCCGGTCGGGCGAAACCCAGCAGCGCACGGGCCACCGTGGACTTGCCGGACCCGCTCTCACCGACGATACCGAGGCTTCCTCCCTGCGCCAACGAAAAGCCGACCCGTTCCACCGCTGCCATCTCAACCGCGCCGTTGGTGAAGACGATGCGAAGGTCCTCGACACGGAGAAACGGCATCACCCCACCTCTCCCGATGAAATGCCGTAGGCCCGTGCAAGCCCGTCCACTGTGAAGTTGATCCCGATGATCAGGGACGACAGTGCGATGGCCGGAAGGATCAGGAACCAGGGATCGGTGAAGACGACGACCATTGCTTCCTGCACCATCAGCCCCCAATCCGGCGTTGGCTGACTGATGCCGAGGCCGAGGAACGAAAGCGCGCTGAT
>JBCBAP010000090.1:0-11454 GCA_038532435.1 Pseudomonadota bacterium
ACTTTTGGACGCCGATCACCCCTCAACAGGGGTCAATTTTGCATGCCGTTTCACACCCTCAAGCATCTGCGAGTGGCCGGGAGGTGCCGCAGAGGGGGCCCTTGAAGCCAGTCGTGAGACAGAGCACCGGAGGCCAGCGTCCATGCCCATTTGAGGGGCCCTCGACGCTGTCTCCGGCAGGCAGAGCCGCGAACGTTCTCAGAGCCCCTATCGCCTGTCGGTAGCCCATCTCTGGCTTGAAATCCGCGCGCTCGCTGTCCAAAGTTCCGTTACAGCCGATGATCGAGCACCCGGATAGGAGTGAAACGAACGGAAATTGTCCATAAGTTTCAGGCAGTAACTGAATTTATGCTGCTCTAACGAGGCTTCGCCTCCCCTTGGATGACATCCATCTTGTGTCCTTTCAGAAGAGTCTTTGGGAATGTCAGTCAGCGAGTGGTGTGGCGGTGAAGGTGCCGTCTCCCGCGCGCAGGATCAGCACATCGGTCCCTTGCGGGATCGGTGCCTCACCGGCAGCGGGGATGACCCTCACATAGTGCAGGTTGCCATGGCGATCGCGCAGCCGCGCCTCCACCGGGCTGTCCAAACGGGCGGTGCCTTGGGTAATCACCCCCACCTGCCCGCCGAGCCGACGGCGGGAGATTGCTGAGGTCTCGGACTTCGGCATCAGGTGCGCGACAACGGCCCCAACCTCGCGCCCGAAGATGAGCGCGACCGGAAGGGCGAGAAGACCGGCGAGCGTTGCGGGAAGCATTGCGCCGAAGGTGGCATTGAGCGCGGTCTGCCCGATCAGACCGGTCAGGCCGAAGCCGACCAGAACCGTCGCAAACCAGATCAGGAACGGGACCCGTCCCATACCGAGCCAGGAGAGCCAGCCTCCGGCCGCGCCCGGCGCATCGATCTCCGCATCCAGATCGGTATCGAAGTCGCCATCAAGATCGAGATCAGCGTCCGGTGATCCAGCATCGCCAACCAGGGTTGCGCCGAAGATCAGTGCAATGATCTCCAGCAAAAGCAGTCCTGCAAGCAGGCCGAGTGCGGTGGCAAATGGCAGCATCTCTGGCAGCGTGAGGCTGTCGAGCAATGGGCCTCCTAACTACGGTATACAAATGTATATCGTGTTACATACCCGTGATTTCAAGGTCTGACGCTGTCACACCCCCCTCGTCCCCCCTGTTTACAGGAGCATCAGGAGGCATCAAGCCTGCGCAGACGACGGATGAGGCTGGAGGTATCCCAGCGCCCGCCACCCATGTTCTGGACATCGCCGTAGAACTGATCAACCTGCGCTGTGACGGGCAGGGTCGCCCCGTTTGATATGGCCTCCTCCAGGCAGATTCCCAGATCCTTGCGCATCCAGTCGACGGCAAACCCGAAATCGAATTTATCGTCGAGCATTGTGCCGCCCCGGTTCTCCATCTGCCAGGAGCCCGCAGCACCTTTGGAAATCACGTCGACCACCGCATGTCCGTCGAGACCCGCCTTCTGCGCGAAATGGAGCCCCTCGGACAGGCCCTGCACGAGGCTCGCGATGCAGATTTGGTTGACCATCTTGGTGAGTTGCCCGGCCCCAACCGGACCCATCAGGCGGCAGGCGCGGGCGAAGGCGTCGATGACGGGCTCAGCGCGGGCGTAGGCAGCCTCGTCCCCGCCGCACATGACCGTCAGCACGCCGTTCTCCGCCCCTGCCTGCCCGCCGGAGACGGGCGCATCGATGAAGTGAAACCCGGCCTCACGTGCGGCCTGGTCGAGTTCGCGTGCAACCGCGGCGGAGGCCGTCGTGTGGTCGACAAAGACCGCGTCCCGCGCCACGTTGCCGAATGTGCCGTCGGCACCGGTGGTGACGGAGCGCAGATCGTCGTCATTGCCCACGCAGCAAAAGACGAACTCCGCGCCATCGGCCGCCCCGGCGGGCGTTGTCGACATCTCACCGCCATGCTCGGCAACCCACGCCTCGGCCTTCGCGGCAGTCCGGTTATAGACGGTCACCTCATGGCCCTTCGCCTTCAGATGTCCTGCCATGGGGTAGCCCATGACTCCCAGTCCGATGAATGCCGTTTTTGCCATGTCCCGTCTCCCGCATGTGGTGGCCCGTGGCCGGGCGTCGTTTGCACCGCAAGACCTGCGCTGATAGGTCTTGTGCGTCAAGGGAGAGGGGAGCGAGAACCGCCGATGCGCGTAACAATCCGTTTGTTAATGTGGACTTTTCTGGCCGTTGTGGGTGCTGCGGTACTCGCGGTCGGGCTGGTCTACTACCTCGCGACAGGCTCCCTGCCAGACTATGACAGGCGGGTGCAGGTGGCGGGTCTCTCCGCACCGGTGGAGATCGTCCGGGACAGGCACGCGGTGCCGCATATCTCCGGTGAAACGACGGAGGATGTGTTCTTCGGCCTCGGCTTCGTGCACGCGCAGGATCGCCTGTGGCAACTCACGATGCTCCGCCGAACCGCGCAGGGGCGCCTCTCGGAGCTTTTTGGTGAGGCGACCTTCGGCACCGACCATCTGATGCGCGCGCTCGACATCGTGGGCGTCGCGGAGCGCATGGCGGGCGAGATGAGCCCGGAAACCCGGTCGGCGATGGAAGCCTATGCGGCAGGGATAAACGCCCGCCTCGCCCAGATCCAGACCGAGGCGCTGGGGCGCGGCGCACCCGAATTCTTCCTCTTCTCGCCACAGATCGACCCGTGGACCGTGGCCGACAGCCTGATGATAAACCGGATCATGGCGCTGCAACTGAGCGGTCAGGCGCGGTTCGAGACCAAGCGTGCCGAGCTCTCCTTACTCGTGAGCGAGGAGCGGCTTGAGGATCTGCTTCCCCAGCCCCCCTTCCTCGCCGCCCTGCCCCTGCCGCGGTACGCGGATCTGGTGCCCGGCGTGGCCCTGCCGGAGGTCGCACATCTGGGCGGCACCCATCCGTTCGATCCGGACAAGGCGGACGGCAATGCAGGCGCATCGAACGCCTGGGCAGTCAGCCCGATCCGCTCGGCAACCGAAAACACGCTGCTGGCGGGCGACCCGCATCTGGGTTTCTCCGCCCCCGCGATCTGGATGCTCGTCCATCTTGATTTCCCGGACGGCGGTGTGATCGGCGGCACAATTCCGGGAATTCCGACGATCCTGATCGGGCGGAACGCGGATTTCGGCTGGAGCCTCACCACCGCCAACATGGACGACACGGACATCTACATCGAACGTCTCGCGGAAGGAGGGTCCTCCTACGAAACACCGGACGGGCCGGAACCGTTTGTCAGCCGGACCACCACCATCGGGCTGGGTGAGGAAGAGGCGCGGGAGGTGACCCTGCGCTGGACGCGCCACGGCCCGGTCATCCCCGGAGACGTCTTCGGCGCATCGAGCGTGACGCCCCCCGGGCATGTGGCCGTTCTGGCCTGGACCGGGCTCGACCCCACCGACCGCAGCATGGACGCAGGCCTCGCGCTCATGCGCGCCCGCACCGTCGCGGAGGGGCGGGAGGCCGTGCGCACCATCATCGCCCCGCCCCAGAACCTGATCATGGCGGATCGGGAGAGCATCGGCCTTCAGGTCTTCGGCCGCGCACCCGCCCGGCGGGACACCCATGCGGGCCAGGGCCGCCTTCCCGTGCCCGGCTGGGTGCGCGACAATGACTGGCAGGGCTACCTGCCTTTCGAGGACAATCCCAGCATGACGGACCCCGCCAACGGTCTGATCGTGAACACAAACAACCGCACGACCGCCGAACCTTTCCCCCGCCACGTCACCTATGACTGGGGCGACAGCCAGCGCATCCGCCGTGCCCGGCGCCTGTTGGGGGAGCGGGAGTTCCACACCATCGACAGCTTCGTCGAGGCGCAGAACGACATCGTCTCCGAACCCGCGCGGACGCTCCTGCCCCTCATCGGACGGGACCTGTGGTTCCTCGGCGGTCCCGCGGACACGGACCGGCTGGCGGAGGAGCGGCGCGCTGCACTTGATCTGCTCGCCGAGTGGAACGGGGAAATGTCGGAGCATGCGCCGGAGCCCCTGATTTACGCGGCCTGGATCCGGGCGCTCCAGAAACGTCTGATCGAGGACGATCTGGGGCCCGTGCAGGAACGGTTTGCGAGTGTCGAGCCGCTCTTCATCGAGCGGGTGTTCAGGGATGTGGACGGCGCATCTGCCTGGTGCGATGTCCGCACCTCCGCACCAGTAGAAAGCTGCGCGCAGATGGCCCGCCTCGCCCTTGATGATGCGCTCGACGAACTGATCGGCACGTTCGGCGGGCGGCCCGCAAGCTGGCGCTGGGGCGAGGCGCACGTCGCCCTCCACCACCATCAGGTGCTCGGCCGGATCCCGCTCCTGAACTACATGGCCAACATCGAGCAGACGACCTCCGGGGGCGATCACACGCTGATGCGGGGCCGGATGGCCGCAAGCGGTGACCGGCCGTATTCCAACATCCACGGCTCCGGCCTGCGCGTGGTCTATGATTTCGGCGATCCGGAGGCGTCCCGCTTCATCATTTCAACGGGACAAAGCGGCCATCCGCTCAGCCGCCACTATGACGATCTGAGCGTGCTGTGGCGGCGGGGAGAGTACATCCCCATGAGCCTAAGCCTTGAGCGCGCAAGAAACGACGCGCTCGGCATCACGGTCCTCGAGCCGAACTGACGAAAGCATCGCGCAGATGCGGGGACCGCCTGGCAATCGGCTAAGAAGCCTCTCTCAGCCAAACAGACGGTGGCAGGTCTCCAGCGCGTCCACGAGCACATCGACCTCCTCGGTGGTGTTGTAGAGGCCAAAGGACGCACGGGTCGTCGCCGTCACGCCCATGTGCTGCATCAGCGGCTGACAGCAATGGTGCCCGGCACGCACTGCGACGCCCTTCTGATCCACAACCGTGGAAATGTCGTGGGCGTGCGCACCACCATCAAGGGTGAAGGAGAAGATCGCCCCCTTCTCCGGTGTCGTGCCCTGCAGGTGCAGCCAGTTGAGCCCACCGAGCCGTTGGGCCGCATAGTCCCTCAGGCCCGCCTCGTGCGCCGCGATATTGTCCATGCCAAGGCCGGTCATGTAGTCGATCGCCGCGCCAAGCCCGATCATCTGGACGATCCCGGGCGTGCCCGCCTCGAACTTGTGAGGTGGATCATTGTAGGTGATCTCCTCCTTGCCCACGGTCCGGATCATGTCACCCCCCCCCATGAAGGGCTGCATCTCCGCCTGCCGGTCAGCCCGGATATAGACCGCGCCGGAGGCGGACGGGCCGTAGAGCTTATGGCCGGTGATGCAGTAGAAGTCCGCGCCAAGCGCCTGCACATCCACGGGCATGTGCACCGCAGCCTGGCTGCCATCCACGGCGACGGCGATGCCGCGCGCCCGCGCCTCCGCCGCGATCGTCGCGATGTCGACGACGGTACCGAGCACGTTGGACATGTGGGTGATGCCGATGAGCCGCGTCCGCGGCCCCATCGCGTCGACAATCGCCTGCGGATCGAGGCTGCCATCGTCGGCGACATCCACCCACTTCAGGGTCACGCCCATCCGCTCCCGCAGGAAATGCCAGGGCACGATGTTGGCGTGATGCTCCATCACCGTGAGTACGATCTCGTCGCCCGCCTTGAGGTTCGTCATCGCCCAGCCATAGGCGATCAAGTTGAACCCCTCGGTGGAGCCGGTGGTGAAGATGATCTCCCCCTCCCGGCCGGCGTTGAGGAAGCGGGCGATCTTGCCCCGGACGGCCTCGTAGTTTTCCGTGGCGAGATTGGAGAGGTAGTGCAGGCCCCGGTGCACGTTCGCATATTCCATCGCATAGGCATGGGTGACCGCGTCGATGACTGCCTGCGGCTTCTGCGCAGAGGCACCGTTGTCGAGATAGACCAGCGGCTTGCCGTTCACCTCCCGCGACAGGATCGGAAAGTCCTTGCGGATCTCGTGCACGTCATAGGTCAAGGGACTGCTCCTTGCGGGTAGAGGCCGAACACCATCGCGACGATACCGGCAACGAAAAGGACACCCATCAGCGACAGCAGGATCACGCCCGCGGTGACGAAGATGTTGTCGAAGTCATGGGCCACCTGAAGGCTCACCACGAACACGTAGATCCGCCAGGCGAAGGTCAGCAGAAAGACAGGGCCGACAAGGGGCGGGATGAACAGGATCAGGAGGATCAGAAAGATCTGCACGACGAGGCTGATCATCTGGTTCCATGTCGCGACCGACAGTACCTCATCGAACGTGCCCGTCCCGCCGAAGATCCCCCCAGCCTTCCAGAGCGCGATGGCAACGATGACAAAGACCACGATCTCAAGGAGGGCGACGACGAGCGGATTGCGCGCAAGCAGTCCCATGAAGGACTCGTCCGCAGGATCGATGCCCGGGCTGAAGAGGGTCGACAGCATGGCCGCCACAACGATCAGCAGTGACGCGATGGTGGCCAGCGTCGCCGCGTCATAGTCGAGCGCGATCACCTTGCGGGCTGCAGCCCTCGGGTCCACCAAAGTCAGACCCAGAAGGTCCTTCACAAGCTCGAACATGCGCGCCCCCACCCAAGACCCCGGTCCAGCGGGGCCGCCGTGACGACATAAGCCATCCACGGTGACGCGCAAGGGCGCAATATTCTGCCGGTACAGCGCCGCATCAGCCCTGTCCGAACGCCAGAAGTGCGAGCCCCGCAAGGCCGAGCAGGACGGCAAGGATCGTCGCGAACACCCGGGGCTGAGACCGGAACCCCTCCAGCTCCGCCAGGCACCCCGCCCAAAGCCAGAGGAGCAGCAGCCCGCCAAGGCCGGAAAGGCCCAGATATCTGCCCGCAAGCGAGAGCGCGTTCTGCTGTGTGACAAGCCCCGACGCCTCGACGGACCCCGCGGCGATGAGGAACGGCGTGGTGGCAAGCGTCGCCCAGAAAAGCGCGTGACGAGCCTCGAACCCGGTGCCCTGCCCGCCCGCAAACCGGCACGTCAGGCGTGCCAGCGCCGCAATTCCGTACCAAAGCAGCGCGAACACGATGACCGAGATGAGGAACCAGGACCCGATGATCCCGCCGATTTCCTCGACCCCGCTGCCCAGATCACCCGCCTGCCGAGTGAGACCGGGCAGCCGCGCGACAAAGATCAACAGACCCGCGGCGATCACGTAAAACAGCACACGCTCCTCGCCCACCCCCCGGTCCCGCTGCTCGCGTATGACGCCGCGCGGGTCCCGGTAGGTGGCGAAGATCTGGCCGATCAGGGAGGGCCGGCTCAGGCTTTCCGTCGATCCAGCCATGCGCCGATCCGCCCTCGGATATCCTCCGCGAGGTCTTCGTCTTCGATCTCCTGCACTGCCTCATCGATGAAGGCGAGCACGAGCATGTTTTGCGCCGCGTCCTTGGGAACGCCCCGGCTGAGCAGATAGAACAGCGCCGTTTCATCCACCGCGCCGCAGGTCGACCCGTGGGAGCAGACCACATCGTCCGCGTAGATTTCGAGCTCGGGCTTGGCGAGGAACTGGCTGTCCTCGTCGAGCAGCAGACCCTGGCTGATCTGATAGCCGTCGGTCTTCTGCGCGCCTTCCTTTACAAGGATCTTGCCCTGGAAGACGCCGGTCGCGCCGTTGCGCAGCACCTTCTTGAACACCTGGCGGCTCTCGCACCGCTCCGCGTCGTGGGTGACGAACACCGTGTCGTCATGGTGGAAGTTTGTGCCGTCGCCGACACAGGCACCAGCCACATGAGCGATGGCATCATCGCCCGTGAACTCAACGACCTGTTCGTTGCGGGTAAGCACGCCGTTCACCGTCAGGGTGAAGGATTTGTAGGTGCTCTCCTGTCCCAGCCGGGTGAACATGTGGCTGACGCATTGCCGCTCGTGATCGCGGCCCTGGGCACGGACATGGTGGAAGGTGCCCGTGTCCGCGACGTCGACTTCCATCACCTTGTTGAAACGCGCCGCAGCGGGGCCGTTTTCGAGCACCGTGAGGGACGCGCCCGAATCGATCCGCACCACATGGCGGATTACCGCGTCCGACGTCTCGCTTTCGTGCAGGTACCGCAGGTTCACGGGCCGGGCGACCTCGCCCGTTGCCCGGATCACGCAGCCGGACCGGGCAACGGCGGTGTTGAGGGCGGCGAGCGGACGGGCAACAGGGCTCTGCCCGGCAGCCTCCAGCACGCCGAACATGTCCTTCGCCCAGTGAATGTCCGCGCCGAGCGCGTCCGTGAGCAATTCAATTTCCACGCCCTGCCCGGTCAGGTCATCGGACAGATCCGCCCGAAACGCCCCATCGACGAACGTGATGCGCAGGGCGTCGATGTCGGAAAAGGGCCTCGGCTCCCCGTCATCGAAGGCCGCCGCAGGTTGCGGCGCCTCCGCGGTCAAAAGGGACGGGTTGGTGAATTTCCAGTACTCGTCCCGCCGCACCGGTGCGCCGAGCGTCTCCAGCCGCGCCCGGGCGGCGGCGCGCGCCTCATCGGCCCAGCGGGACGCCCCGCCGGGTGCCGCGTGCCGGGCGAGCAGCGCCGCGGCGCCATCGCTTTTCTGTTGAGCGAGCGCCATCACGCAACCTCGCTCAGAAGATCTGCGTAGCCGTTCGTCTCGACCTCCAGCGCAAGCTCCGGGCCGCCGGTCTTCACGATGCGACCGTCAGCCATGATATGCACCACGTCGGGTTTGATGTGGTCGAGCAGCCGCTGGTAGTGCGTGATCACAAGGAACGACCGGCCCGCGTCGCGGAGCGCGTTCACACCCTCGGCCACCAGCTTCATCGCATCGACGTCGAGGCCGGAGTCGGTCTCGTCGAGGATGCACATCTTCGGCTCCAGCAGCGCCATCTGCAGGATCTCGTTGCGCTTCTTCTCCCCGCCGGAGAAGCCGACATTGACCGGGCGCTTGAGCATGTCGGCATCGATGTTGAGCGTCTTCGCCTTTGCCCGGATCAGTTTGAGGAAGTCCGCGGCGGAAAGCTCCTCCTCCCCGCGCGCCTTCCGTTGCGCGTTGAGCGCGGTGCGCATGAACGTCATGTTGCCGACGCCGGGGATTTCCACCGGGTACTGAAACGCGAGGAAGAGCCCGGCAGCCGCGCGCTCCTCCGGTTCCAGATCGAGGATATCCTCGCCCGCGAGATCCGCCGACCCGTCCGTCACCTCGTAGCCGTCACGGCCGGACAACACGTAGGACAGCGTGGACTTGCCCGAGCCGTTGGGCCCCATGATCGCGTGCACCTTGCCCGCCTCGACCTCAAGATCCACGCCCTTGAGGATCTGCTTGTCCTCTTCCTCAAGTTTGACGTGCAGGTTCTTGATGCTCAACATTATTTATCTCCTTGCGGGATCTGCGGCACGTCCATGCCAGGCGTCTTGTCAAAGCGGTGCTTCGCGGTCGGATCGTCTGTCCGGTACCAGCGCAGCTGCCGCGCGATGAAATTGTGGAGGTAGTGGAACAGCGTGACGAAGACCGCGGTCTTCAGCGCAGCGGTGATGAGCGCATACATCTCCGTCACCTGGGGCCCCTGCAGCCAGAGGGTGGAGAAGAAGCTGAGCGTGAAATAGATCACGCCCGCGATGATCGAGGCTCCGAGGAAATTCATGTGTCCTCTCCGTCAAAATAGTCGACTGCCGTGTCGCGCCGCCCGACATAGTTGAGATGCGCGCTGAAGAAGTCCTGCCCGGGTGCAATAGCAATCGCGGAGAACTTGCCACTGTCTGGATATTCGCAGATATCCGGGTCGTTTGACGTTGAAATACCCAGATATTTCAACGGGATGTCACCGGTGTTGATGATCTGGTGCGCTGTGTCCGGCCCACCCCGCGGAGCCGCACACACATCGCCAGCCTTCACCGGGTGCTCACCCTCACCGAACCGGTACGTTCCCGTCCCCTCCAGGATCACAAACATTTCGTCATTGCCCAGATGGTTGTGAAACGGGAAGGCCCGCTTGCCCGGCTCGACCTGCACATACATGCAGCCGAGACCGGTCATCCCGAGCGCCCGTCCGATCGGCGCAATCGTCGCCCCAGTCTTCGTGGCTCCCTCCGGTGCCATGGGAAAGCCATTGGCGTCGTGAATGTTGAGAACCGGTCCTGCCATCCGTCGTTGCTCCAAGTGCAGCCTGCTCAAAACGCGCTGAGCTCGGTCCGGGGCTGCCGTCAAAGCAGCCCGAACCACCCCAACCCGACGGCGTTTACCCGACCGACCCTTCGAGGGAGATCGCGACGAGGGCCTGAGCTTCCATCGCAAACTCCATGGGCAGCTCCTGCAGGACTTCTTTGACGAAACCGTTGACCACGAGCGCCACAGCCTCTTCCTCATCCATGCCGCGCTGGCGGGCATAGAAGAGCATGTCGTCGTCCACCTTGGAGGTCGTCGCTTCGTGCTCCACGCGGGAGGAGTTGTTCTTCACCTCAATGTACGGCACCGTATGGGCTCCACAGGTTCCCCCGATCAGAAGGCTGTCGCACTGGGTGTAGTTGCGCCCGTTCTTCGCCTTCGGGTGCATCGAAACGAGCCCGCGATAGGTGTTCTGCGCGCGGCCCGCAGAAATCCCCTTCGACACTATCCGGGACTTCGTGTTCTTACCCAGATGCACCATCTTGGTGCCTGTGTCCGCCTGCTGATAGTTGTTGGCGATGGCGATGGAGTAGAACTCGCCCTGGCTGTCGTCGCCGCGGAGGATGCAGGACGGGTACTTCCAGGTCACGGCGGAGCCGGTCTCGACCTGGGTCCACATCACCTTTGACCGGTCGCCGCGGCAGTCCGCACGCTTGGTGACGAAGTTGTAGATGCCGCCCTTGCCTTCCTCGTCTCCGGGGAACCAGTTCTGCACGGTGGAGTACTTGATCTCCGCGTCCTCGAGCAGCACAAGCTCAACGACCGCGGCGTGAAGCTGGTTGGTGTCCCGCTGCGGCGCGGTGCAGCCCTCAAGGTAGCTCACGTAGGCTTCCTTGTCGGCGATGATCAGCGTCCGCTCGAACTGACCGGTGTTTTCCGCGTTGATCCGGAAGTAGGTGCTCAACTCCATCGGGCAGCGCGTGCCGGGCGGCACATAGACGAAGGATCCGTCAGAGAAGACCGCCGAATTCAACGTGGCGTAGAAATTGTCCGACGGCGGCACCACGGAGCCCAGATACTTCTTCACCAGCTCCGGATGCTCCTGGATCGCCTCGGAGATGGAGCAGAAGATCACACCGGCCTTCGCCAGCTCATCCTTGAAGGTCGTGCCCACGGACACGCTGTCGAACACCGCGTCGACAGCGACCTTGCGCCCCTCCGCCGCCGTCTCCCCGGCCCCCTCGACGCCCGCGAGGATCATCTGCTCCTTCAGCGGGATACCGAGCTTTTCGTATGTGGCAAGCAGGGCCGGATCGACCTCATCGAGGCTCTTGGGCTTTTCCGCCATGCTCTTGGGCTTGGCGTAGTAATACTGATCCTGGAAGTCGATCTGCGGATAGTCGACCATCGCCCACTCGGGCTCTTCCATCTGCTTCCAGCGGGCGAAGGCGGCGAGCCGCCACTCGGTCATCCA
>JBCBAP010000091.1:0-11322 GCA_038532435.1 Pseudomonadota bacterium
TCCCGCGCGCATATCTGGGACATTTCCTCGGTTGCGGCGCTCGACATGATCGTGCTCAAGTTCCGCCGGGAAGGAGCCGATGTTGAGATTGTCGGCATGAACAAGGCGAGCGAAACCATCGTCGACAAGCTCGCCGTCCACGACGAACCCGGTGCAATGGACCGGCTCCTGGGACACTGAGGAAGACACCGATGAGCACTCTCTTGGCTTTCGTCGACGGGTCGGTCTACGCGGACAGCGTGGCAGATCACGCGGTGTGGATCGCGGGGCGGGCCGCTCTCGGTGTCGATGTGGTGCATGTGCTGGGGCGGCGGGAGATGTCCGGCTCCACCAGCAATCTGAGCGGCAACATATCCCTCGGCGCGCGCAGCGCGCTTCTGGCGGAACTGTCGGAACTCGACGAGCAGCGGGCGAAGCTCGCACAGGCGCGCGGGCGCATGATCCTCGACGCAGCAGCGGACCGGATGCGCGCAGGCGGTATAGAGAATCCGGGCACGCGGCTGCGCATCGGTGATCTCTTGGAGACCGTTACCGAGTCAGAAGCGGACATGATCCTCATCGGAAAGCGGGGGGAGGGCGCGGACTTCGCCAAGCTCCACCTCGGCTCCAATCTCGAGCGGGTGGTCCGGGCGAGCGTGAAGCCGGTGTTCGTCGCAGCGCGGGAGTTCCGCCCGATCTCTCGGGTGCTGATCGCCTTCGACGGGGGAACCAGCAGCCTCAAGGCCGTCGATCATGTCTCCCGCAGCCCGCTCTATGCAGGGCTCGATATCCATGTGCTGAGTGCGGGGCAGGACACTGCGGAGATGCAGCAGAAGCTCGACGTCGCACGCGGCATGCTCGCGGCTGCCGGCTTCACGCCAACGGTCTCCGTGCGGCCGGGTCAGCCCGACCAAGTGATCTCCGGCGCTGTCGAAACGGACCGGATCGATCTGCTGGTGATGGGGGCCTATGGGCACTCGCGGATCCGGACGCTGATCATCGGATCGACCACGACCGAGATGATTCGTTCCTGTAAGATTCCGGTGGTTTTGTACCGCTGAGGCGGAACTTCGCCACAGCTCTCGGTTGCAAAATGCGAAAAATGACGGGTGAGTCGATAACTTTTACTCCTGCATTCGACCTGATTTGACCATCTAAATCGACTGTAAATTCGCCTTTGACGTTTCTTTGACGCGGCAACTGTTAACCCTTCGGTCGTTGTTGCGGCACGGGTTCAGACAACGCGGGTCGGGGAAGGTGGTCAATTGGCGATCCACCGTGGGAGAGCGCGCTTTCTCGCAACCGGACGCAGAAGATTTTAGGCAGTGATTTTAGTGGTTTCGGGCGAGGGCGGTAAAATGCTCTCGCCCTATTCAGTTCCGTATCGTGGAACGCTTTTTCAATGTGTACTTGAAGCGATCGGAGACCTGCAACGACAGGTTGCACACCTTCATGATCTATTCGCCATACTTGATTGAGTTAACGATCTGTCGTTCACTTTTGTAACACTAGAGGGACAGTTATTGGGATTTTTCTTTGCGCGCCGCCCGGGTGACAATTCAGACCGTCGGACCTTTCCGGGTGCACAACGCGCTTGGGCAGGATCTCACGCCCAAGTCGCGGAAGGGGCAGGCGCTGATCGCGCTGCTCGCGACATCACCGAACATGCGGCGGTCCCGCATCTGGCTGCAGGCTCATTTGTGGAGCGAGGTCGACGCTGACAAGGCGGCCAAGAGCCTGCGTCAGGCGATCCTGACCACGCAGCAAGCACTGGAGGGCTCCCGCGAGGTCCTGGTGAAGGAGCGCGGGGCGCTTCGCCTCGATCCCTCCCTTGTGGACGTCGACTACAAGGAGATCATGCGCAAGGCCCCAAGCCCCCACCTCTTCGAAGGGGGGCGGCCCGAATTCCTCGAAGGTCTCGATATCGGGGATCCCGCATTCGAGGACTGGTTGCGGCAGATGCGCACAGACCTCGATGGATATTTCGACCGTTTCATGGACACCGATCGGACCGATCTGGTTGCACCCGTCATCGCCGGAGGAGCGGTCGGACCCGCGCGGCAGACGGAGCAACTGCGGTTTGCGCGGCGGCAGGCGATTGCGATCCTGCCGCTCCACAATGGGACAGGGGAATCTCTTCTCGACTATGCGGGCGCGGGCATCAGCGAAGACCTGATCGACCGGGTCGGGCGGCTGCGCTGGCTGCCGGTGATCGCGCGGGGGGCGGCCAACCGTTTCTGCAAGGTCGGCGACAACTCCGCCGCGATCTCCGCCGATCTGGGCGCGCGGTATCTCTTGGACGGAGATCTCGACATCACGTCCGACGGCTATAGCGTCGATCTGCGCCTGCACAATGGCGATACGTCCCGCATCATGTGGTCGGACCGGTTTCTGCTGCCTCGGGAGGATCCCCGGGCGGAGCTCAATCGGATCATCCCGCAGGTCGTCAGCCTGATTGACACGAAGGTCGACCTCGCGGAACAGAACCTGGTCGCGGGACGGGAGCCCAAGAACGGCGAGTTCTACGATCATATCTGGCAGGGCAAGTGGCATCTCAACAAGATCACCCGCGATGATGCCGCGCTCGCCAAGAACCATTTCGATCATGCGCTCAAGCTGGTGCCCGACGCGCCGGAGGGTCTGATTCAGGCGGGCTGGTGGAAGCTTTGGAACATCTGGGCCACCCTCGGCGATACATCAGAGCTTGAGGAGGTGGTCGCGCTTTCCAAACGGGCGATGTTCGGCGATGACAGGGACGCGCGGGCCTACTGCCTGCTCGGCCTCACGGAAACCTGGCGGCTGAACTCGGATGCGGCGATTTCTCTTTTGAAAGAGTCCATCGATCTCAACCCGAGCGCTGCCAACGCGCTGCAGCATCTGGGGACGGCCTACTACCTCAACGGTGCGCCGGAGCAGAGCCTCTCTCCCCTTCATCGGGCGGTCGAGCTTTCACCCGGTGAGCCTTTTCTTTTCCTCACCCTGGCAGAGCTGGGGATGGCCTATCTGATGCTTGGCGAGCATCAGAAGGCGCTCGACCATGCCAACCACGCGCTGCGGTTCCGTCCCAATTACTGGTACGCGCAGATCACGCGGTTGCATGCGAGCCTCGCGCTCGGCGACGAACGGCTCATTGCCCATGCCCGGGCAGATTTCGCCCGTAACGGAACCCGGGTGATCCAAGCGCATTTTCGCTGGCTGCCGTTCAAGGACAAGTCCTGGACAAAATCACTGAAGGAGACCGGCGACACCGCCTTTGTTTGACGACCCTTTTTCATCCACGTCACAGATCGAGAGTATTATGGTTAAGTATTCCAACGAGATCCCTGAGGGGGATCTGCGGCCGTCGGCCGATACGAGGAACGTCTTTGATTTTAGTCTTCTGAGAGATCCCTGGTTCACGCGAATGCGCACGCGGCTTTTGCGCCGGTTCGCGATCCCGCTGATTTTCAAGGTGATCCGATGGTCGAAGAAACCGATCCGGATGGGGGGCATGACCTTCGTCGCGCATGCCTCTGATGTGGCCGAGGTGCTCGGGGACAGAAAGCGGTTCACCGTTCCTTTCACCGCCGAGATGCAGGCGATGGCACCGCCTGTGACCTTCGCGCTCGGCCGGGATGATGAGGAGCATGATTTCCAGCGGGAGGTGATGGAGCATGTGCTCCACCGCTCCGATCTGGAAGGGATCCGGCAAGTTGCGGACGAGGTGGCCACGGCGCTCATCACCGATGCGCGGGGCGAAATCGATGCGATGTCTGACTATGTACAGCGCATCCTCACAGAGGTCTGTTTCCAGTATTTCGGGATCTCCCACCGGGACCCTGATGCCTTTGCCCAGTGGAACCACTCGGTCAGCACGGTTCTGTTCGGGGACATCAACGGCAGCAGCCGGGAGCGTCTCGACAGCACGTTCGAGGGGGCCCGACGGCTTGGCGCCTGCATCGACGATGCCATCCGCTCCTTCGACGGGAAGGCGGGTAACGACCGGACGCTTCTCGGTCGCATGATCGACCTGCGCAACAATGCGCAGGTGCTGCCTCAGACCGGCCTCTCCTCCGACCGGTTGAGTGACGACACCATGCGGGCGATCCTGTTCGGCATGTCGAGCGGGATGATCCCGACAACACAAATCGCCTGCGGCCATATCTTCGAGGTTCTGCGTGCGCGGAAGGGTATCTGGGCAGATCTGGCGAAGGCGGCCCGCTCCGCCAACCGGGCGGAGGTGCAGCGCATCGTCATGGAGCTTGCGCGCCTGCGGCCCACGGGGTTTCCGGGCCATGTCCGCTTCGTTCCCGAACGCTGCACGCTTGAAAACACCGAAGGCACCAGCGCGACCTTCGAGGCTGGCACAACGATCATGGCATGCACTGCCGGGGCCCTGCGCGATCCGGCGAACCGACCGGATCCGCTCGCGTTCCGACCGGACAGCCCGCCAACGACGAACTTCATGTTTGGGGCGGAGGCGATTGGCTCCAATCCACCGATTGCCGCACATTCCTGTGTGGGGAAACATGTCGCCATCGTGGTGATGACCTCCGCGTTCCTGCATCTTTTCGCGCAGCCCGCGCTGCGGCCCAAGCGGCGTAGGCAGTTCGTGGAGTTCCATGCGATCATCCCGACGTCTTACCCCGTGGTGTTCGACGCGGGACCGCGCGGGCGTGGTCAGACCATGGTCACGGTCGCCATTCCGGTTGCGCCGGAGCGGACGGACGCGGTCCGCTCCTTACTGGAGGCCGAGTTCACGAACCCCGCTTCCGGGGACAGTCGAGCAGCATTCGACGCTGTCGAGACCATTCACACGGCGAGCATGACGCTCGCGAATCTCTCCGCTAAGGGTAAGGACCGCCCGACCCTCCTTCTGGAACTCAACGGAGACGGAGAGGAAGCAGACGTCCTCGACGCCGTTAGTGGTGGCGAGGCGGCAGAGGTCCTGCGCCCTCTCCTCACCGCATGCGGCCTCATCACCGGCGTCAGCATCAGGCGGTTTCTCGACCGGCATGTGCTCCGGCTCAAGGCGCGGCCAAGCAGAACGATGGGCCTTACATTCAACGGCGTGCCCCAGTTCTCAACGGCACAGATCGACGAGGAGCGGGCGCTGGCCAGCCATTGTCAGACCCGGCTTGAAGTGTTGCGCAAGGCACCGGAGACTGCGGGCGGCACTGCGCTCGACTATCTCGACCTCATCCGGGACGAGCTGCGGCGGGAAATTCGTGCGCCTCGCCTCCCTGAGAGCGGTGCCGAGACACTCGAGCATCGCCTCGCCCCCATGCTTTACCGTAGCCCGCGCTACAAGGATCCCCTCGGGGGGCACGTTGAGCGGAGCTTTCTGTCTGCTGTCGGCTACTGGGTGGCTACCTTCGCGGTACCTGCGGGCGTCCTGCTCCTCGCTGTCGTCGGTGGTCTTGGCTGGCTGAGCGCCGGGGGAAACGACATCTCGACGCTCCTCGTGCACGGGCTGGTTCTCTTCGCTCTACTCGGTGCGATTGGTGCGGCGCTTGCATGGAGCCTCGTCAAAGCGTTCAAAGCAATGGAACGGAGGGAGGTGGAGGATCTCGACCATCCGACGCTGGAGCAGATGGGAATGGTGGACGGGCAGGAGAATGTGCCCGGCGTGCTTCAGAACCACATCACCGCCGTCAATCAGCTCAAGCCGCACCCGTTGCGCAGGCTCGCCCTTGGCCTCGGCCTCGGTGTTATCGCGGCGGAGGTGCGCCACTGGTTCCGTCCCGGCTTCGTGCTGACCATCGGTACGATCCGGCATGCCAAGTGGTTCCGCGTGCCCGGCACGGATCAGCTTGTCTTTCAGGCCAGCTATGATGGCAGCTGGGAAAGCTATCTGGAGGATTTCTCGAACAAGGCGTTCGAGGGGCAGAACGCGATCTGGAGCAACTGCGAAGGCTTCCCGGCCACGAAAGGACTGATCGGCGCGGGGGCCCACGATAGCGACAGATTCAAGCGATGGGTTCGCAGCCGTCAGATCCGGGTGCCGTTCTGGTACAGCCGCTACGATGGCATGACCAACATGGAGATGCGCCGAAACGCGTTGATCCGCGACGGTTTTGCCCGGGCGAAGACGCCGACGGAGGCGGACGCGTGGCTGTCCTACTTCGGATCCTGGCCCCCCCCCGCGGACGTGCTGCAGACCGAAGAGGTGCAGACCGTGGTCTTTCGCGGCTTCGGGAAGCTCGCAGCCTCGGCGACCATCGGCTTGCGACTTCCTGATACAGATCCGGCGGAGGCCCGGGCGACGCTCGCCCGGCTTGCGGAACGGGTGCGGTTCGGGGACATCACCTGGGACACCCGCTCCCTCAGTCTCGCGCTCACCGCCGAAGGATTGCGGAAACTCGGCGCGTTTGACCCGGACGCCCCGTTCGCGCGGCGCGGGTTCCCCCCCGCCTTTGTCGAGGGCATGGCGCGCCGATCACGGATTTTGGGAGATCTGAGGCGGAACCATCCGGAAGGGTGGGACTGGGCGGACGCACCGGCAGCGGGGAGCAAGTCGAAGGGCGTAGACCTGCTCGCCATGCTGCACGCGGTGGACGAAACAGCGCTCGCGGTGCAGATCGACTGGCTCCACTCATCCGCCGGGGCCCAGACTGATATCGTCTTCTGCGTCCGTAGTCAGGGTGCTGAGGGCACGCCGGATGCCCACCGGGACATCGAGCCGTTTGGCTTCCTGGACGGTATCTCACAACCCGCAATCAAAGGGTCGAGGCGGGCGATGACGGAGCGTGATATCAACTCCGTGCTCAACCCCGGTGAGTTCGTTCTGGGCTATCCGAATGGGAAGGAGGTCTTCCCCGTCACCCCACTTATCGACGCGACCCGGGACCTGAGCGGAGACCTTCCGTCTCCTCCGGAATTCGCAACGGCGCGGTTCACTGACTTCTCTCAACCCCTGCCGGATCTGAAAGACCTCGGGCGCAACGGCAGCTTTCTCGTGCTGCGACAGCTCGCGCAGGACGTCGAGGGGTTCTGGGCAGCGATGGAGGCTGCAGCGGCCGAGTTCAATGCGCTTGCGCCGGATCACGAGCCGCCCGCGACCGCGGATTGGATTGCAGCCAAGCTCATCGGACGGTGGAAGAACGGCACGTCTCTCGTCACCTACCCTGATCGAGAGCCCGTGCTGGCGACCCATCGGATGCCCGACACGGAGCCACATACAGATCATGGCGAGCGGCCTGACGCGCGCACCGACCACGACCGTGCGGTCTATGCGCCAAAGGGCCGTGACAACGGCTTCCGCTTTGGGCGGGACGATCCGCAGGGTCAGCGCTGCCCCTTCGGCGCGCATATCAGGCGTGCCAACCCCCGCGACGCGCTCGACCCGAAATCGCAGGAGCAGGTGGAGATCTCCGACCGCCACCGCATCCTCCGGCGAGGTCGCCCCTATGCGAGTGTCGAGCGGGACGGCGCCGCCCGCGCCGAACAAGGGCTCATGTTCGTTGCCGTTAACGCGAACATCGAACGGCAGTTCGAGCTGATTCAGCAGACCTGGTTCAATGCCCCGGGGTTCCACGGCCTGACAGGCGAACGAGCACCTCTCCTCCACGATGATGACGAAACCGCCTTCACGATCCCGACGCCGAACGGGCCGGTCAGGCTGTCATCCCTGCGCAGCTATGTGCAATGTCAGGGGGGCGGGTACTTTTTCCTTCCCTCCCGCGCCGCCCTGCGCTTTCTGACGCGCTAGGGCGCGGTCTCCCCGGAGAGGCGGTCGGCCACCCACGCGTGGAAACAGTGGGTGGGGCTGTCCATCACCGGGGAGAACTTGCCCCCGTCGAAATGGACGCCGTGGCGTCCCCGTTGCATGCCCTCGACGACGAAGATGTCCTCCTCGAACACGCCGTACCACATCTTTGCGTTTGCGCGGCGCATCTCCGCCCAGTCCGGCCCGGTCATCTCCGCCGATGCGTAGTAGATCTCCACATGCTCGATGGTCCGGTCCATGGACACGGGTTCGAGGATGATCGCATAGGCATGATCCCGGTGAACGCCGAAGAGGACGTTTGGATAGAGCGCGACATACTCCGCGCCTGCGTCCCACCAGGGGGACAGACCGTCGAAATCGACGAACCGTTCGCCTGCTGCGTTGATGGACGGGCGGTAGACCAGCGTACCCTGACCGGAATACTCGCCCGGTGCCTCGATATTGTAGTGATCCTCGAGCCGGGAGTAGCTGTTGAGCCCCGGATGCACCCACGGCAGGTGATAGCTTTCGCAGTAGTTTTCCACCGCAAGCTTCCAGTTGCAGGCCACATCGAAGGTGAACCGGCTGTCCGCCCCACCGTGATAGAGCGGCTTGTCCACTTCGGCGAAGCGGGCGATGAGGTCCGCGGCGTGGTCGGTGAAGTCGGGTGCCGTGCCGGAGATGTTGACGAAGACGACGTCGCGCCAGACATGGCTGCGGATCTCGATCAGTCCCAGCGTTTCCCGGTCCACGTCCGCGTGGGTGTTCTGTCCCGGACCGCCCACATGGGGCGTCGTCACCAGCCGACCATCGAGCGCGTAGCACCAGGAATGGTACGGGCAGCGGATCGCGCCTCTGATCGGCCCGGCTTCCTCCACAAGGATCATGCCCCGGTGGCGGCAGGTGTTCTGGAACACCCGGACCGTGTTTTTATGGTCCCGCACCACGAGAAGCGGCATGCCAAGGAAGCTCACGGGCTTCGCGTCACCGGGGTTCGGCACGTCCGCCCCGACGCAAAGCCCGGACCATGTATCGAACAAAACCGCCTGACGTTCCGCCGCGAACGTCTCTTCGGAGACGTAATGGGCGTTCGAAAGGCCCCTGGCCTGTGCCACCGGGCGGCGCACTGCCGCAAGCTCGTCACGTCCCATCGCCGTCCTCCACGTCGCTGATCAGATGGATCAAGCCTCGGGCGAATCGTTGGAGGCGGCCCGTTCGTTTCCGACGCGCATGGGGCCTTCGCGACCCCCTGCCGGGTGTCCGAAGTCTCATTGTCCGTGAGCAGAGATCCTGGCCGGAGCGCTCCGCAGCCCGATCAGAGGGTGGGGCGCGTCCGCAGGAGCGGCAACAGCTTTCCGATATCCGGCCCCCGGTCCATGCCCGTGATGGCCCGGCGAAGCGGCATGAAGAGGCCCTTGCCCTTGCGTCCGGTCGCGTCCTTGACCGCACTTGTCCAGGTCGCCCAGGTCTCGCTGTCCCAGGGCTGTTCCGGCAGCATCGCGAAGGCTTCCGCGACAAACGCGCGATCGTCTTCGTCGACGAGGGGGGCCGCGCCGTTCAGGCACAGATCCCGCAGGGTTGCCACGTCAGCGAGGGTTTCGACATTCTCCCGCGCCATCTCCCAAAATGCCGGCGCGTCGGGCCAGTCCACCCCCATCGCGGCAAGGTCGCTCGCGACCGCCTCGAAGGGTTTTGCGTGCAGGAGCCGCGCGGTCATGGGCTTCAGGTCGCCCATGTCGAACTTCGTCGGCGCAGCCCCGAATGCGTTGAGCTCGAAACCCGCGACAAGCGCGCCGAGATCTTCCGTCAGTTCGACAGGCTTCGAGGAGCCGAGCCGCGCCATCAGGCTCAGCACCGCCATCGGGTCGATCCCTGCCGCGCGCAGGTCGCGCAGGGAGGAGGTCTCGAAGTCCCGCTTCGACAGCTTCTCGCCCTTCGGCCCGGTCAGCAGCGAATGGTGTGCGAACGCCGGGGGCCTGTGTCCCAGCGCCTCGATCATCTGGATCTGTGTCGCGGTGTTGGTCACGTGGTCGAGACCGCGCACAACGTGGGTGATGCCCATGTCCGTGTCGTCGACGACGGAGGCCATCGTGTAGAGCATCTGCCCGTCGCCGCGGATCAGCACCGGGTCGGAGACCGAGGCCGCATCGATGGAGATGTCGCCGAGGATCCCGTCGGTCCAGGCGATCCGTTCATGGTCGAGCTTGAACCGCCAGTGTCCACCCCGCTCCGCGCGCAGGGCATCCTTCTCCGCTGTGCTGAGCGCGAGGGCGGAGCGGTCATAGACCGGAGGCTTGCCCATGTTCAGAAGCTTCTTGCGCTTTAGGTCGAGTTCGACTGGCGTCTCAAACGCCTCGTAGAGCCGGCCGTCCGCGCGCAGCGTGTCGGCAACCTCTTCATAGCGGCCGAGCCGGGCGGACTGCCGTTCCTCCCGGTCCCACGTGAGACCAAGCCACTCGAGATCCTCGCGGATCGCATCCACGTACCGCTCCTCGGAGCGCTCCGGGTCCGTGTCGTCGATGCGCAGGATAAACGTGCCGCCCGCCTGCCGCGCGATCAGCCAGTTGAAGACGGCAGCGCGCAGGTTGCCGACATGCAGATAGCCGGTCGGCGAGGGGGCAAAACGGGTGACGGTCATCGTTGTGTCTCGTTGGGCTCTGGGTGTCAGGCGGCTTACCTAGCGCCATTCCGGGCAAATGGGAACGCCCCAATCCGGGGCGTTCCGCGTGTTTCAAGGGGTTCTAAGCCTCACGTCTGTCGGTACCACAATCGTGGTTGGTCAGCCTGGCGCCGCTCCATCGGCCAGGAGCGCCAATCGCCCGCAGGGCTCAGGATCGTGCGCGGCCCGTGGGCCGCGCCCTGCCTTATACCGGTCTTTAGGCCGCGATGCGCGAGGGCTTGCCGCCGCGGCCCGGACGGCGGGGACGCCGCCTGCGGGTACCGGGTTTGCGCCCGGGCTTGGCTGCGGTCGCCCCCTGCTCGGCAAAGGGTTCTCCCCCTGCCACGGGAATGGCTTGTTTCATCGCCTTTTCGATGGCGCGCAGATCCGCCATTTCGTGGGGGGCACAGAGGGCGACTGCCGCGCCGTCCGCCCCCGCGCGGGCCGTGCGGCCGATGCGGTGGACATAGTTCTCCGCCACGTTCGGCAGCTCGTAGTTGTAGACGAACCGCACGCCGGGCACGTCGATGCCCCGGGCTGCCACGTCCGTGGCAACCAGCACGGTCGTCTTGCCCGCCTTGAAGCTCTTCAGTGCACGATCCCGCTGGCCCTGGCTCTTGTTGCCATGAATGGAGGCGGCGGCGAAGTCCGCGGCGACCAGCTGTTTCATCAGCCTCTCCGCCCCGTGCTTTGTCCGGCAGAAGACGAGCGCCCGCTCCGCCCGATGCTCCGCCAGCAGGTCCTTCAGCAACGTTGTCTTCGCTTTCTGATCGACGAAATGCACGGTCTGCGCGATTTTGTCCGCGGCCCGGCCGACCGGGCTCACCTCGATCCGCACGGGATCCGTGAGGTAGGTGGCGGACAGTTCCGCCATCTGTTTGGGCATCGTGGCGGAGAAAAGCAGCGTCTGCCGTGCCTCGGGGAGAAGGGCCGCGATCTTCCGAAGGGCGGGGATGAAGCCCATGTCGAGCATCTGGTCCGCCTCGTCGAGCACCAG
>JBCBAP010000092.1:0-11197 GCA_038532435.1 Pseudomonadota bacterium
GGACGTGTTCGATCCGCACTGGCTGCTCAACCCGGCGAAGGTGTTTCCCCTGCCGGTGACCGAAAGCAGGCGGGCCGCCTGAGCCCCCCTTTTCCCGTCTCCCGCCCGCCCTCCCCGACGGAAAAAGGGGGGCTTGCCAAGGATCGAGAGCGATGACCCTGAGCCCGACCACCGAGGATGCGCTGAGCGCCGCGATTGCGGATGCACGAGCGGCGTCCACCCCGCTTGAGATCGTGGGCGGTGGGACGCGGCTTGGGTTGGGCAAGCCGGTCCAGGCGTCCGACCAGCTCTCCACCCGGGGACTGTCGGGCATCACGCTCTACGAGCCCGGTGCGCTCACGCTGGTGGCGCAGGCAGGCACCCCGCTTGCCGAGATCGAGGAGGCGCTCGCGCGCGAGAACCAGCGCCTCGCCTTCGAGCCCATGGATCACCGGGCGCTGCTTGGATCCGAGGGAGAGCCGACGATCGGCGGCGTCGTCGCAGCCAACGTGTCGGGCCCGCGGCGGGTTCAGGCGGGGGCCTGTCGGGATAGCTTGATCGGCGTGCGCTTCGTCGATGGGCGCGGCACGGTGCTCAAGAACGGGGGCCGGGTGATGAAGAATGTCACCGGCTATGACCTCGTGAAGCTCATGGCGGGCAGCTACGGGACGCTCGGCGTCCTGACGGAGGTCAGCTTCAAGGTGCTGCCCGCCCCGGAGGCCCGGCAGGTGCTGCTGTTCGACGGGCTCGATGTGGCACAGGCGGTCGCCTGCATGACGGAGGCGATGGGCTCGCCCTATGACCTGTCGGGTGCCGCACACGTGCCCGTCGGCCTCGATGGCACGTCGGTGACGATGCTGCGGCTCGAGGGGTTCGCCCAGTCGGTTGACTACCGGACCGCGGCGCTGGCGCGGGATCTGGCGGCCTACGGCACGCCGCGCCTGGAGGCGGACCCGGAGGCGACGGCGCGGGGGTGGCGCTGGATCCGGGACGTGGAGGCGTTTGCCGGTCGGCCCGGCGAAGTATGGCGGATCTCCGTCAAGCCGACGGATGGGGCGCGGGTCGTCGACCTCTTACCGGATGCAGAGTTTGTCATGGACTGGTCCGGCGGGTTGGTCTGGGCGCTTGTGCCCGAGGGCACGGACGTGCGGACCTACCTGCGCGACATCCCCGGACACGCGACCCTTGTCCGCGCGACGCTCGCCACACGGGCAGCGGCGGAGGTGTTCCCGCCTGAGCCCGCGCCGATTGCAGCACTTTCGGCAGGACTGCGCGCGAAGTTCGACCCCGCGGGCATTCTCAACCCGGGACGGATGGGGTGATGTCGGACTGCACCTTCGATCCCGGATCCTCCGAACAGCAGGTCTGCCGTGCCGCGGAGGCTGCAGCGGCAGCCGCGGAGGCGGCGAACCGGCTGGCGGATCGGGCTGCGGGGATCGAAGAGTGGGTGAGCATGGTCACCGCCCTCGGCGGACTGATCCTGCCGGTTGCGGCGGTTCTGTTCCTCTGGCGTCTCTGGCCCGTGCTGCAGCAGATTTTCGAGGCGCGGAAGTTCTCCATCAAGATGGGGGCCTTCGAGCTCAGCGCGCAGGACGCGACGGATCAGCTCGTCCGCCAGGTAACCGATCTGCAGGAGAAGGTGGCGCAACTCGAGGCTGCGGCGACGCCCGCGCCCGCGGGAGAGAACGACCGGGTGCCGGACCAGCCGCGTGCCGTGCGCGCCGCGCCACAGGTAACGGACCAACGGACAGTCGGCACCCGCATCCTTTGGGTCGATGATATCCCGAAGAACAACGCGCTCGAGGTCAAGAGCCTCACGGCGATGGGCTACAGCGTCACAACGGTCCTTTCGACGCGGGAGGCGGAGGCCGTGCTCGAACAACAGGGGGCCGATATCATCCTGTCCGACATGGGCAGGCCCGAGGGGCGCGACGCGGGCATCGACCTGTTGCGCAGGCTCCGGGACGCTGGCGATGATGTGCCCTACGGTTTCTACACCTCGGCCAGATCGATCGCCCGGCTGGGGGAAGAGATGGACCGGCTGGGAGCCTTCGTCGCCACATCCTCGTTTTCCGACCTTGTCGCCGCCCTGCGCGGCCTGAATCGCTGAGGCGCCGCCGATGCAGACGACTTTCACCCCCGAACAGCTCTCCGATCCCGGCACTGCGCGGGCCAATGAGATCCTGCGGACCTGCGTGCATTGCGGCTTCTGCACGGCGACCTGCCCGACCTATCAGGTACTGGGCGACGAGCTCGACAGCCCGCGGGGGCGCATCTACCTCATTAAGGACATGCTGGAGAACGAACGGGTGCCGGACGAGAAGACCGTCAAGCACATTGACCGCTGCCTCAGCTGCCTTGCCTGCATGTCGACCTGTCCCTCGGGCGTGCACTATATGCACCTCGTCGATCATGCGCGGGAGTATATCGAGGAAAACTACGACCGGCCCTGGGACGAACGGGCCCTGCGCTGGGTCCTCGCCCGCATCCTGCCCTATCCCATGCGGTTTCGGGTGGCGCTCTTCTTCGCCAAGATGGGACGGCCCTTCGCCAGATTGATGCCGGACAAGCGGTTGCGGGCGATGATCGAGATGGCGCCGCGGGACGTGCCGCCCGTGTCCCGCAACGACGATCCGCAGGTGTTCCCGGCGGAGGGCGAGCGGGTCGCCCGGGTCGCGCTGATGACGGGATGCGCACAGCGCGCACTCAACACTGATATCAATGACGCAACGATCCGGCTGCTCACGCGCCACGGCTGCGAGGTTGTGGTGGCGGACGGGCAGGGGTGCTGCGGCGCGCTCACCCATCATATGGGCAAAACGTCTGAAAGCCACGCCTCCGCGGCCAGGAACATCCGTGCCTGGATGCGGGAGGTGCATGGCGATGGCCTCGATCACATCGTGATCAACACGTCGGGCTGCGGGACGACCGTCAAGGACTACGGTCATATGTTCGCGCAGAGCGGGCTTGCGGAGGATGCGCAGACGGTCGCGGGGCTGGCCAAGGATATCTCCGAAGTGATGGTCGCGCTCGGCCTGTCGGCCCCGGACGCGCCGAAGGTGCGCGTCGCCTACCACGCGGCCTGCTCCCTGCAGCACGGTCAGCAGATCAAGGACCATCCCAAGACGCTCCTCCGTCAGGCCGGCTTCAAGGTGGTGGAGCCCCAGGAAAGCCATCTGTGCTGCGGCTCTGCGGGGACATACAATCTCATGCAGCCGGAGATTTCGGCCCAGCTCAAGGACCGCAAGGTGGGGCACCTTGAAGCGACGAAGCCGGAGATCATCGCGGCGGGTAACATCGGCTGCATGATGCAGATCGGCTCTGCCACGGGCATTCCGGTCGTGCACACGGTGGAGCTTCTGGACTGGGCGACCGGCGGTCCGAAGCCCCGCGCCTTGAACTCGCCACAATAAACCGCCACGCTTCTCCCAGCTATTTCTTGGGGGAGTCGCGCGTGTTCAGACGTTTTTTGACCGTTTGCCTGCTGCTCGCGCTTCCGTTCCACGCCAGTGCCGCCTCCGATGACCGCCGTCTCATGACCGAGGCGGAGGCGGCCAAATGGACTGCCGTCGGGCGGATCAACATGCAGGGCGGTGGGTTCTGCACCGGCGCGCTCATCTCGCCGACGCTGGTTCTGACCGCTGCGCATTGCGTCTATCACAGTGTGTCCGGCCGGCGCGTGAGCGCGGACCGCCTTCACTTTCTGGCCGGGTGGCGGTTGGGAAAGGCGGCGGCGCACCGGCGGGTGCGTCGGGTGATGGTCCATCGCGATTACGTTTACAACGAGAACCCGAGCCGGGAGCAGGTGATCACCGACATCGCGGTTCTGGAACTGTCCGAGCCCATCGGATCCGACATTGCCGTGCCGTTCGACCGGGTTAACAGGCCCCGGCCCGGGGACACGATTGCCATCGTCTCATACGCGCGGGGACGGGCGGAGGCTCCGTCGATCCAGGCACCCTGTCGCACGCTCGACGTGCAGGGCAAGGCCGTGATCATGGATTGCGATGTCACATTCGGCGCCTCCGGCTCGCCCGTGTTCCTCCTGCGCAACGGGCGTCCGAAGATCGCGTCCGTCGTCTCTGTCATGTCCGAATGGCGCGGAGCGAAGGTTTCCGTGGGCATGGCACTCGATGACGGGATGTTGCAGAGCGTTTTGCAGGAGATGGTGAGCGGCGATGCGATCCGTAAGATCCGCCGCCCCGGCGGGTCCATCGACGAACAGCTCGGCCGCTCCAACCTCGGGCGACAGCTCTCCCAGCCGGCGGACCGCTGAGCCCCCTTGAACCGCTGCATCCCGCTTCCTAATTAAGTGCTGTCCGTCGCCGGTTCCCGGGTCGGGCGTTTCAAATAGGGCCCGTCCATGATGGAGGGCCTGACAGCACGTATCGCTTCTGAAGGAGGATGCATCATGCGCACCTACGATTTCTCTCCCCTGTTCCGGACCACCGTCGGCTTCGACCGCATGGCACAACTGCTTGATTCCGTGAGCAGCTTGGAGAACAGCCAGAATGGCTATCCCCCGTACAACATCGAAAAGACTGCTGACGATGCCTACCGCATCACCATCGCCGTTGCCGGGTTCTCCGACGACGAGCTGACGGTCGAGGCGAAGGACGGCCAGTTGCTGATTGCCGGCAAGAAGGCCGGTGAAGAGCGCAAAGGCTCCTACCTGCACCGCGGCATCGCCGCCCGCGCCTTCGAAAAGCGCTTCCAGCTTGCGGATCATGTCCGCCCGGTCGGCGCGTTGACCGAGAACGGCCTGCTCCATGTGGACGTGGTCCGCGAGGTTCCCGAGGAGCTGAAGCCGCGCCGCATCGAAATCAACGCCGCACCGGCGATCGAGGGCGCGACCGCTTAAGCGGTCTTTCAACCGGTCGGAGAAGGCCCGGAGCAATCGCTCCGGGCCTTTTGCGTTTCCCGGTCTCAGAAATAAAATGAACCATCGTTCAATTTTTTCTTGTGACAGGGTTTGACATGTTGCTACCCTCCCCGTGACGCCACGATACGGACAGAAAATTTCGCGGAGACGAAAGGTTCGGACAGATCAGGCATTCGCATCGCGTTTTTGGGAGGACAGCGATCGATGAGCACTCAAGCGGGCAACGACAGCGAGGTCGGTCCGGGGCTTCAGAGCCTCCCCAACCTCATGGCCCGAAACGCGGAGAAGATGCCGGACGCGCCCGCCTACCGGGTCAAGGAATTCGGGATCTGGCAGAGTTGGACGTGGGCCGAGGCCCTCCAGGACATGCGCACGCTCGCGCTCGGCATGATGGACCTGGGCCTCGCGGATGGTGAACATGTCGCCGTAATCGGCCACAACCGGCCGGAGCTTTACATCGCGATGGTCGCCGTCTCCGCCGCCGGGGGCGTGCCAGTGCCGCTCTATCAGGACGGTGTGGCCGAGGAGATGGCCTATGTCCTCGATCATTGCGGGGCAAAGTTCGTCATCGCCCACGATCAGGAGCAGGTGGACAAGGTGATGGAGATCGCCGACCGCCTGCCGGACCTGCGTCACGTGATGTTCCTCGACCCTCGCGGCCTGCGCAAGTACGACCGCAGCAAGTTGCACGACATGGCAGATGTGCGCGCGCGAGGGCAGGCGGCCAGCGCGGAAGAGCAGCACCGGCTCGACGTGATGATGGCCGCCTCCAAGCTCGATGACACCTGCATCATGCTCTACACCTCCGGCACGACCGGGCGGCCGAAAGGTGTGGTGCTTTCTAACCGCAACATCATCGTGACAGCGAAGAACTCCGCGGAGTTCGACGGGCTGCGGCAGGATGACAGCGTGCTTGCCTACCTTCCGATGGCCTGGGTGGGCGACTTCATCTTCTCGATGGGGCAGGCGCTCTGGACCGGGTTCTGCGTGGCCTGTCCGGAAAGCCCGGACACCATGCAGCATGATCTGCGGGAGATCGGGCCGACCTACTTCTTCGCGCCACCGCGGTTCTTTGAAGGATTGCTCACCACCGTGATGATCCGGATGGAGGATGCAAGCCCGCTCAAGCAATGGCTGTTCAAGCGCTACATGGATGTAGCGAAGCGGGTTGGACCGGCCCTGCTCGACGGAAAACAGGTGAGCGGTGGTGACAGGTTCGCCTACTGGCTTGGCAACCTCTTCGTCTACGGCCCGCTCAAGAACACCCTCGGCATGAGCCGGGTGCGGGTGGGCTACACCGCCGGAGAGGCGATCGGGCCGGAAATCTTCGAGTTTTACCGCTCCCTCGGCATCAATCTCAAACAGCTCTACGGTCAGACGGAGGCGTCGGTCTTCATCACCCAGCAGCCGGACGGTGAAGTGAGGGCGGACACGGTGGGTGTCGCCTCCCCGGGCGTGGAGCTCAAGATCGCAGACAGCGGCGAGGTCTTCTACCGCTCCCCGGGCACATTCGTGGAATATTACAACAACGCGGAAAGCACCGCCGGGACCAAAGACGCGGAAGGCTGGGTCGCGACCGGCGACGCAGGCTTCATCGAGGAAAGCTCCGGCCATCTGCGCATCATCGACCGTGCAAAGGACGTGGGGAAGATGGCCGACGGGTCGCTGTTCGCGCCCAAGTATGTCGAGAACAAGCTGAAATTCTTCCCCAACATCCTCGAGGCGGTTGTCTTCGGAGCCGGGAAGGACCGATGCACGGCCTTCATCAACATCGACCTGACGGCGGTGGGCAACTGGGCGGAGCGTAACAACATCGCCTACGCAAGCTATCAGGAGCTAGCGGCCCACCCCGAGGTCTATGCCACCGTGCAGGCCCATGTGGAGGAGGTGAACCGGAGCGTTGCTGAAGATGAGATGCTCTCGGGCTGCCAGATCCACCGGTTCCTGATCCTTCACAAGGAGCTTGATGCGGATGACGGGGAACTGACCCGCACCCGCAAGGTGCGCCGCCGGATCATTGAGGAACGGTACGCGGATCTCATTACGGCACTCTACGATGACAGCCCGACGGTGTTCGCCGAAACTGAAGTTACCTACGAGGACGGGCGCAAGGGCTCCATCAGCGCAACGCTGGAGATCCGGGATGCGAGCGTCGGGTCGGTGGCCCAGCGGATGGCTGCCGAATGAACCAGATGACGCGGCAAATGCAGGTGGTGCTTGGCGGGTTGTTGATGGTCGTGGGTCCGCTCTGGTCGAGCGTTGCTCATTTCATGACCGGGTTCAGCGGAACGTATGTCGTGGGTGCCTGGTTCTTCGGCAGCGGGGTGTCACTGGTCCTTTTCGGCCCCCGATATCTCACGCTGATCGGTGCCGGGGCGGCCTGTGCCGCTCTCACATACGGACTTCTCAGCGCCATGGGGGACAGCGCATGAACCAGATGGTGCAGGATAGCTATGTGACCCCGGACGGGCGCACGATCGGGGGTGTGGTGCTGGAGGTAAAGAACATCACGCTGCGCTTCGGCGGGGTGGTGGCGATCAAGGACATCTCCTTTGACATCCGCGAGGGAGAGATCCGGGCGATCATCGGGCCGAACGGGGCGGGAAAATCCTCGATGCTCAACGTGATCAACGGCTTTTACCACCCGCAGGAGGGCGAGGTCTGGTTCCGGGGCGAGCGGCGCAAGCCGATGAAGCCTTACCAGATCGCCCAGCAGGGTATAGCACGTACGTTCCAGAACATCGCGCTCTTCAAGGGGATGAGCACGCTCGACAACATCATGACGGGCCGCTTCACCCACATGAAGGAGAACATGTTCTGGCAGGCTATCTGGAAAGGCCGCGCGGAAGCCGAGGAGAACGCAAACCGGGAGAAGGTCGAGCGTATCATCGACTTCCTGGAGATCCAGGCGATCCGCAAGACGCCCGTCGGGCGGTTGCCCTACGGTCTGCAGAAACGGGTGGAACTGGGCCGCGCGCTCGCCGCGGAGCCGAAGCTTCTGCTGCTCGATGAGCCGATGGCCGGCATGAACGTGGAGGAGAAGGAGGACATGTCCCGCTTCATCCTCGATGTGAATGACGAGTTCGGGACGACCATCGCCCTGATCGAACACGACATGGGGGTTGTCATGGACATCTCCGACCGCGTGGTGGTGATGGATTACGGTGCCAAGATCGGGGACGGCACGCCGGATGAGGTGCGGAGCAATCCCAAGGTTATCGATGCCTATCTGGGGGTCGCCCATGACTGACGTCCGTCCGGCCCGGGTTCGGGTTTTCCCCGATCCCGTCTCCCGCCCACCCACCCCGACGCGATCGGGGAAAACCCACCTATCTCTGACCGCCGAGGGGGCGCGTGATGTCCGCTGATTTTCTGAACTTCATCGAGGTGGCGGTGAACGGGCTGATGGCCGGAGTGCTCTACGCGCTTGTGGCGCTCGGCTTCGTCCTGATCTTCAAATCCTCCGGCGTGTTCAACTACGCCCAGGGCGTGATGGCGCTTTTCGCCGCGCAGACGCTGGTGGGGATCCAGACCGGGCAGGTGCCCTTCGCCCACCTGATCAACGCGATGTTTGGCACCCATGTGCACAAGTTTGGCTGGGACATTCACAGTTTCCTGTCGATCGTCCTTACGGTTGGCGTGATGGTCCTGTTCGCCTGGATTGTCGTGAAGGTCATTCTGGTGAGGCTCGTGAACCAGGAACCGATCATCCTGTTCATGGCGACCATCGGCCTTGCCTACTTCATGGAAGGCTTTGGTGACCTGATGTGGAACGCGGAGATCAAGACGCTGGACGTCGGGATCCCCTCGGGCGGTTCCTTCTGGTGGGAGGATGTTACCATCGGCTGGGCCGCCGAGGGCGAACGCTACTACGGGATGTATATCGATGTGCTCGATGTGTGGGCCACGCTCATCGCGGTGCTGCTGGTGGCGAGCCTCGCGGCCTTCTCCCAGTACACGAAGGCGGGACGCGCGATGCGCGCGGTGGCCGATGACCATCAGGCGGCCCTGAGCGTCGGCATTTCGCTGAACCGGATCTGGATCATGGTCTGGGCCATCGCGGGGTTCGTGGCACTTGTCGCGGGCATGATGTGGGGGTCGAAATCCGGTGTGCAGTTCTCCCTGTCGCTGATCGCGCTCAAGGCCCTGCCGGTTCTCATGCTGGGCGGGTTCACCTCGATCCCCGGTGCTATCGTCGGCGGGCTGATCATCGGGGTCGGCGAAAAGGTGTTCGAGTACACCATCGGCCAGCCCTTCCTCGGCGGCGCGACCGAGAACTGGTTCGCCTACGTCCTCGCCCTCATCTTCCTCGTCTTCCGGCCCCAGGGTCTGTTTGGCGAGAAGATCATCGAGAGGGTCTGACGATGACCGGCATGCGCCTCCGGCGGGGATATTTTTGGACAGAAGAAGAGCGGGCGCGCGCCCGGGAGGTGAACCGTGTTCTATCGTGAGGCGGGGGACTTCAAGACCTCCTACGTGGCGGACAGCCAGACCTTCCCGATCGCGTTCGACCGGTATCGCTACTTCGTGGTACTTGCGATTGCCTTCGGCGTCATTCCGTTCGTGGCGACGGATTATGTCACCAACGCGATCCTGCTGCCGTTTTTGATCTATGCGATTGCAGCGCTGGGGCTGAACATCCTGACGGGCTATTGCGGTCAGGTGAGCCTCGGCACCGGTGGGTTCATGGCCGTGGGCGCCTACGCGACCTACAAGCTGATGACCGCCTATCCGGACCTCAACATCTTTTTCATCGTCATCCTGTCGGGGCTGATCACGGCAGCGGTGGGCGTGCTCTTTGGTCTGCCGAGCCTGCGGATCAAGGGCTTCTATCTGGCGGTCGCCACGCTGGCCGCCCAGTTCTTCCTTGTGTGGATGTTCAACAAGGTGTCGTGGTTCTACAACTATTCCGCCTCCGGCCAGATCAACGCGCCGGAGCGGTCGGTGTTCGGGCAGGCGGTAACCGGGCCGAATGCGGAGCCCTGGGTGGCCTACCTCTTCTGCCTCGTCTTCGTTGTGTTGCTCGCCTGGTTTGCGCGAAACCTGACCCGGGGGCGGATCGGCCGGTCCTGGATGGCTATCCGGGACATGGACATTGCGGCGGAGATCATCGGGGTGAATCCGCTTCGCACGAAGCTGTCTGCCTTCGCGGTTTCGTCCTTCTTCGTCGGGATCTCCGGCTCGCTCTTCTTCGCGGTCTATCTCGGTGCGGTCGAGGTGGGCGAGGTCTACGGGATCCAGAAATCTTTCCTCGTGCTTTTCATGATCATCATCGGCGGGCTCGGGTCGATCTTCGGCAGCTTTGCCGGGGCGGCGTTCATGGTGCTGCTGCCGGTGTTCCTGAAGCTTCTGTTCGTGGACAGTTTCGGCTGGCCGACGGACCTTGCGGCCCATCTCAATTTCATCGTGGCCGGCGCTCTCATCGTCTTCTTCCTGATCGCGGAGCCCCACGGGCTCGCCCAGCTCTGGCGCATCGGGAAGGAAAGACTTCGACTTTGGCCCTTCCCTCACTAGGGTCCTAACCATGACCCCGGGCGAACCCGGGGCAAACTCTTCAAACAGGGAGACTTGGAATGAACTTCTCTAAACTGGCAGCGATGGGTGTTGCCGCGACCTGCATGGCGAGCCCGGTGTTGGCGGACCTGGTGTTCCCCTCGCTGAGCTACCGTACCGGCCCCTACGCCGCGGGCGGCATCCCGTTTGCGGATGGATATGCGGACTACTTCACGCTTCTCAATGAGCGGGACGGCGGCATCGGCGGTGTGAAGGCCCGGGTGCTGGAGTGCGAGACCGGCTACAACACCGAAAAGGGTGTGGAGTGCTATGAGAGCACGAAGGGCGAGGGCGCGCTTGTCTACCAGCCGCTTTCCACCGGCATTACCTATCAGCTGATCCCGAAGGCGACCGCGGACGGTATCCCGATCCATTCCATGGGCTATGGGCGGACGTCCGCTGCTGACGGATCCGTTTTCTCAAACGTGTTCAACTACCCGGCGAACTACTGGAACGCGGCATCGAACATCGTCAACTACCTCCTTGAGGAGAACAATGGCGATCTGGGCGGCAAGCGGTTCGCGCTCGTCTATCACAACTCCGCCTATGGCAAGGAGCCGATCCGGACGCTGGAGGAGCTCGCGGCCAAGCACGGCTTCGAGCTGACCCTGCTGCCCGTCGACCATCCCGGTCAGGAGCAGAAGTCCCAGTGGCTGCAGATCCGGCGCGAGCGTCCGGACAATGTCATCATGTGGGGCTGGGGTGTGATGAACCCGACCGCGATCAAGGAAGCCGCCAACATCCGCTACCCGATGGAGAACTTCATCGGCGTGTGGTGGTCCG
>JBCBAP010000093.1:0-11193 GCA_038532435.1 Pseudomonadota bacterium
CTGTCAAAGAAGTCCATCAGGTCTCTCCACCACAGGGCCCTGCCCTGCATGCGCAAGTATGCGTTCTCTCAACTGTCTGACCGCCAAGGTCAAGGTTCCAAATACGAACTTGGCCTCGCATCATGTGACCTCGCAGCCTGCGCGTGTTTCCGTGGCACTCACCGTTGCCCCGAAGGTCGACCCAGCCGGCCCGAAGAACGCATAGGGTGATGACACCGTCGCGGGTACGATGCTGTTGTCCACCGCGAAAGGCGACCGTGTCGGACCGTCCGGTCCGGGCCATTCCATCCGCGCCTCGGTAAACCGCGCATAGCCCTTTTCGATGGCAACCGTGGCGGCCGCGCACCTGACCACGTCGATGGTCCGGGACCGGTCCTCGGGCTGGCCCGCAGACACCACGTACACCTCCCCACCAGACCACATGCCGATGGGGTCGTCTCCGTCACCGCGGTCCGGTTGGGCGCACGCCGCGAGGGCAAGAAGCGCACCCAGGGATGCGACGCTGCCTCTCATTCCGCAGCCACGGGCAAGTCGCGGTCTGCGGCCAGTTGGCTAAGCTCGGCCATCACCTTGCTGGCCCGCGCAATCGGGTTGGTGAGATAGTGGTCGGTGACCGGGCTGTGGAAGGCTCCGTAGCCAAGGGAGCCGGACATGTCGAGCGGCTCCAGGGTGTTCTCCGGCACTGTGTCGATCGCGGCGAGGTGCGGCACCGCCTCGAACAGCTTCGCGCGCAGATCGCGGAGGGTGTTGTAGGGCAACGTTGCATCAAGCTCCGCGGACAGGGCCCGCAGGATCGCCCAGTTGTCCTTCGCCTCACCCGGCGCGAAGTTCGCGCGCATCGCCTCCTGCGGGCGGCCTTCGGTATTGACGAAGAGGCCCGGCTCCTCCGTATAGCAGGCGCCCGGCAGGATCACATCCGCCCGGTGCGCGCCCCGGTCCCCGTGGGACCCCTGGTAGATCACGAACGCACCTGGCGCGATGTCCACCTCGTCGGCGCCGAGATTGTAGACCACCTCAGCCCCGTCCAGTGCTGCGCCGAACCCGCCTTCGGTCACAAAGCCGATGTCCATGCCGCCAACGCGGGAGGCGGCGGTGTGCAGGATCAGCACCTTGGATTGCGCCGCCAGCGCCGTGTTGAGCGCGGTTGCCAGTACCGCATCACCGTCGGGGCCGGAGATCGCCCCCTGCCCGATGATCATCACACCGGGGGTGCCGTGCTTGTCCGAATGGTCCATGGCGGCGAGTTGCGCGAGCATCTCGCGCCCGTCGCCAAGCTGGATGACGTCGTAGGTGAGGTCCGCCGCTTCGCCGATCCGCGCGACCTTCGCGCCAGCCAGCCAGGCCTTGCGGATCCGCGCGTTGAGGACCGGAGCCTCCTTCCGCGGGTTGGTTCCGATGAGCACGATCTGCTCTGCCGTTTCGATATCCTCGATCGTCGCCGTACCCACGTAGGCACCGCGGGTGCCGATGGGCAGCTTCGCCCCGTCGGTCCTACACTCGACGGAACCGCCTAGGCCCTCGACGAGACCCTTGAGCGCGAACATCGCCTCCACCGGGACAAGATCGCCCGCAATTCCGGCAACATTCTTGCCCCGCATCGCCGCCGCACAGGCGGCGAACGCCTCGGGCCAGGTGGCGGACCTAAGCTTGCCGTCAACCCGGATGTAGGGACGGTCGAGCCGCTGTCGCTTGAGACCATCCCAGATGAAGCGGGTCTTGTCGCTGATCCACTCCTCATTAACGCCGTCATGGTTGCGCGGCATGATCCGCATGACTTCGCGTCCCCGCGTATCGATCCGAATGTTGGAGCCGAGCGCGTCCATCACATCGATGCTCTCGGTCTTCCTCAACTCCCAAGGACGCGCGGTGAAGGCGTAGGGCTTCGACGTAAGCGCACCGACCGGGCAAAGGTCGATCACGTTGCCCTGCAGTTCGGACGTCAGCATCTGGCCCAGATAGGAAGTGATCTCGCTATCTTCTCCCCGGCCCGTCTGGCCCATTTCCGACACACCGGCAACCTCGGTCGTGAAGCGCACGCATCGGGTGCAGGAGATGCAGCGCGTCATCTGCGTGCCCACCAGCGGACCCAGATCAGGGTCTACCGCGGCGCGCTTCGGCTCCCGGTAGCGGGAGAAGTCAACGCCGTAAGCCATTGCCTGGTCTTGCAAATCGCACTCTCCGCCCTGATCGCAGATCGGGCAATCGAGCGGGTGGTTGATCAGGAGGAACTCCATGACGCCCTCGCGGGCCTTCTTGACCATGGGGCTCGTCGTCTTGACCTCCGGCGGCTCTCCGTTGCGGCCCGGGCGCAGGTCACGGACCTGCATCGCGCAGGACGCCGCAGGCTTTGGCGGGCCGCCAACGACCTCGACGAGACACATCCGGCAGTTGCCAGCGATCGACAGGCGTTCATGGTAGCAGAAACGCGGGATCTCGACCCCGGCTTCCTCGCAGGCCTGCAAAAGGGTCAGCGCCGGATCCACCTCGATTTCGGCCCCGTCGATGATTATTTTGCGCAAGTCAGTCATTCCGTACCGCCTCCAGCGCGGACACTCTGCGGCGCAGCGCGTCCAACTCGTCTGTCGTCATGTGCAGGCGCGGGTCGCGCCGTCTCGTTTCTTCTGCAGCCCACGGGCACCGCGCCCTGCCGGCTTTCGGTGCATCGCCATTCAAGTCAGCCACACGCCTACTCCGCCGCCACTGCGGTGACCTTGCCGGTGCGCTTGGCCTTGATACGGTCCTCGATCTCGTCTCGGAAATGGGTGATCAGGCCCTGGATCGGCCAGGCCGCCGCGTCGCCGAGGGCGCAGATCGTATGGCCCTCCACCTGCTTGGTCACGTCGAGGAGCATGTCGATCTCCTCGGGTTCCGCATCACCCGTCACGAGCCGGTCCATCACGCGCATCATCCAGCCCGTGCCCTCCCGGCAAGGGGTGCACTGTCCGCAGCTTTCGTGCTTGTAGAACTTCGAGAGGCGCCAGATCGCCTTTATGATGTCCGTGCTCTGATCCATCACGATCACCGCTGCGGTGCCGAGGCCCGACTGCTGCTCCCGCAGCCAGTCGAAATCCATGATCGCATCGTCGCAGAGCGTGTGCGGCAGGCATCGGACAGAGGAGCCGCCGGGGATAACCGCCTTGAGATTGTCCCAGCCACCCCGCACACCGCCGCAGTGCGTGTCGAGAAGCTCGCGGAGCGGGATCGACATCGCCTCCTCCACCACGCACGGCCGGTTGACGTGACCGGAAATGGCGAAGAGCTTCGTCCCCGCATTGTTGGGGCGACCGAAGCCCGCGAACCATTCGTGCCCGCGCCGCAGGATCGTGGGCACGACCGCAATGCTCTCCACATTGTTCACGGTGGTCGGGCAGCCGTAGAGGCCGGTGTTCGCCGGGAACGGCGGCTTGAGCCGCGGCATCCCCTTCTTGCCCTCGAGGCTCTCGAGAAGCGCCGTCTCCTCACCACAGATGTAGGCCCCTGCCCCGTGATGCAGGTAGAGCTCGAGATCCCAGCCGGACCCGGCGGCATTCTTGCCCAGCAGGCCCGCGTCGTAAGCTTCGTCGATGGCGATCTGCAACGCCTCGCGCTCGCGGATATACTCGCCGCGGATGTAGATGTAGCAGGCGTTCGCGTTCATTGCGAAGCTCGCGATCAGGCAGCCCTCGATCAGCGTGTGCGGATCGTGGCGCATGATTTCCCGGTCCTTGCAGGTCCCGGGTTCGGATTCGTCTGCATTGACGACGAGATAGGCCGGGCGACCGTCGCTATCCTTGGGCATGAAGGACCATTTGAGGCCGGTCGGGAAACCCGCGCCGCCCCGCCCGCGCAGGCCGGAGGACTTCACCTCCTCGATGATCCAGTCCCGTCCCTTCTTGATGAGGTCCCCGGTCCCGTCCCAGTGGCCGCGGCTGCGGGCCCCCGCAAGGCTGCGGTCCGCCATGCCGTAGATGTTCGTGAAAATCCGGTCCTGATCCTGCAGCATCCGTTTTCGGTCCTCAATTCCGGCGCTTGCGCCAGAGCCTCACCAGTACAATCAGCGACCAGGCCATCGCGGCAAGCGCCGCGAGATCCGCCAGGATCGCGTATCTTCCGGGCAGCCCAAGCGCGCCGCCCAAAAGGCTAATTCCGATCCAGAGGGTGAACGAGACAATGATCACGATCATCACAAGGCGCCCTTGCTTCGCGATCTCTATGTCCCGTTCGTCCACTCCGATCCTCGTTCCTTTGCCGCGTCAGTAGACGCCGCCATCTCCAACCTTCTTGGAGAACTCCGTTTCCCCGCCGGACGCGAGCAGCTTGGCCTGTTCGACCCAGTTGTCCCGGCTGACCCGGCCTTTGAACCCTTCGAGATTGTCGTCCACCCAGGCGACCTCCGCATCGGTCCATGCCGCGACCTGGTCGAAATGGAAGAAGCCCATGGAGTTCAGCAGACCCTCCATCTTCGGACCCACGCCCTTGATCTTCTTCAGGTCATCGGCGGAGCCATCCCGCGGGCCCTCGAGCGTTGCGGGCTTCTCTGCCGGTTCGGGCGCGGCCTCGCCTTCGTACTTCCAGGATCCCACATCCTCGCGCAGCGTCGCTTCGCCGGGCAGATCCGTGGAGGGCTTGATCTCCGACTGGCCACTTCCACCGGCGGGAGCCTCGCCCGCTTCCGGAGACGAGGCGGACACGTCGTCGGTCCAGTGCCCGTTTCCGGCAGGAGCCGCCGCAGCCGCAGATGCTGGTGCCGAGGGGGCCGCTGCCCGGGGGGTGGGCGCGGAAGGCGCATCCACGTTCACGGGCTTTGCCGCTCCCAGCGGCTCAAGCGACTTGCCGAAGATGGCGTAGAGCACCAGCCCAAGCACCAGGAAGATCACGATCGCCGCCGCAAACCGGGCAATCAGGCCCGTGTCGCCAATCGTAGAAAGCAGGACGAATGCCAGCAGGCCGACGCCGGCTGCGACCAGCCAGCAAAACAACCCATTGGACATTGTATCATTCTGTGCATTCGGCATTGCGGGGCTCCTTTGATTGTTCACTCCCTGTGACCGCAGTCTTTTCGATTTTGCCCTTCGGTCAATCGTTTCGTGCGATCGGGATGCGACACCTTAATCGGCTCCCTTTTTCTTCGCGGCGAACTCGGTGAGTTCTCCAGCCGCGAGCAGCTTGGCCTGTGCCACCCAATCGTCCCTGCTCACCCGGCCCTTGAACCCTTCAAGGTTCTGGTCGACCCAGGCCACTTCCGCACCGGTCCAGGAGGCAACCTGGTCAAAATGAAAGAAGCCCAGCCGGTGAAGCATCTGTTCGAGTTTCGGCCCCACGCCCTTGATGAGCTTGAGATCGTCGGGCTCACCGTCGCGCGCCTGTGTCAACGTCGCGGGCTTCTCTCCCGGCGCCGCAGCAGCGTCAGCCTTGGGCGCTGCGGCCTTTTTCGGCGTCGCGGCGGGTTTGGGAGCCGCGACAGGCTGGGCGGCGCGGTTGGCGGGCACCGGTTGCTCCGTTCCGTCGATGCGCTTGACCGTGTCGCCCCACTGCTGCGCCAGCGCGACGGAGGCATTCGCCGCATTGTGCCCAGCCGCATCGGTGAGCGCGGTCAGGCCGCCGAGCGGCTCGGACGTGAAGCGCCCGTTCTGCGGCCCCGGTGTCGGCACCTCCCCACGGGCGAACGCATCGAGGATCTCACCGAACGTCTCGACCGTCAGATCCTCGTAGTAGTCCTTGCCGATCTGGGCCATCGGCGCGTTCGAACAGGCCCCAAGGCACTCGACCTCTTCCCACGAGAACTTGCCGTCCGCGGAGACCTCGTGCGCCTTCGCCGCGATCTTCTCCTTGCAGACCTCGATCAGGTCCTCCGCCCCGCAGATCATGCAAGAGGTCGTCCCGCAGACCTGCACATGGGCAACGGATCCGACAGGCTGCAACTGGAACATGAAATAGAACGACGCAACCTCGAGAACCCGGATGTAGGCGAGGCCCAGCATCTCCGCGACATGCTCGATCGCGGGACGGGAAACCCAGCCCTCCTGCTCCTGCGCCCGCCACAACAGCGGGATCACGGCGGACGCCTGCCGTCCCTCCGGATACTTTGCAATCTGCCCGAGCGCCCAATCCCGGTTGGCCGGGGTGAAGGCGAAGCTTTCGGGCTGTTCTGCATGGAGTCTGCGAAGCATACGCGCGTCCTACATCTGCGGCGCGGTCTGCGCCGACCTGTCGTTGAAGAAGTTTTGGCGGGCGGCCAGCGGCGCGGCACACCGATGTCGCCCGCGTGCCGCCATGCACGATCCCATCGCTGCGATGATCGCGCACATCAGAAGGTGGCTGCCCTCGATCACTGGCAGAAAATCACTCATGCGCCGCCCTCCGCCGGGGCGGTGCCGTAAACCGCCTTGAAAAAGCTGGCCCAGGCAACCGCGAGCAGCCCGAGGATCGCGCCAATCGCCGTCTGAGCCTCCTGGATCAGCGTGAACCAGACCCTGACGACGGGAGAGCAGGAGGTCAGTTCAAACCCGCTCCCATCCGTCTTCGCATCGCCGCAGGTGACCACCGCACCGAACGCTGCGGCCACGAACGTGACCGCGAGGATCAGAAACGAGCCCCACATCCAGATGACGAAGACCGGGACCTTTGCCGCTAGACCCTGTCCCATCTCCAAGGCCACGGTTTGCGGCATCATCGCGCCGATGATCCCCAGAAGGATCGGCAACACAACCACTACCCATGCGTTGGAGAGGATCACCTCCATTACCGGTCGATCTCCCCGAAGACGATATCGAGGGAACCGAGAACAGCACTCACGTCGGCGAGCTGGTGGCCCTTGCAGATATGGTCCATTGCCGCGAGGTGCGGATAGCCCGGGGCCCTCAGTTTTGCCTTGTAGGGCCGGTTAGTTCCATCGCTGACCAGATAGACGCCAAACTCGCCCTTCGGCGCCTCGACCGCCGCATAGATTTCCCCGGCGGGCACGTGGAACCCTTCGGTGTAGAGCTTGAAGTGATGGATGAGCGCTTCCATCGACGTCTTCATGTCCGACCGTTTCGGCGGTGTCAGCTTCCCGCGCGCGAGGACATCGTCGCCCTTGCATTGGTCAAGCTTCTCAAGCGCCTGCCGGATGATCTTCACACTCTCCCGCATCTCCAGCATGCGGCAAAGATAGCGGTCATAGCAATCGCCCTTCGTGCCGATGGGGATCTGGAAGTCGAACTCGGAATACCGCTCATAGGGCTGCGCACGCCGCAGATCCCACGCCATGCCGGAGCCACGCACCATAACGCCGGAGAAACCGAGGCTCAGCGCCTCCTCCTTCGTCACGACGGCGATATCGACGTTGCGCTGTTTGAAGATCCGGTTCTCGGTGATCAGGCCCTCGATATCGTCAAGGATCGCGGGAAACTCCTCGGTCCACTGGAAAATATCGTCGCACAGCTCAGGCGGCAGGTCCTGGTGCACGCCACCCGGCCGGAAGTAAGCCGCGTGGAGGCGTGCACCGCAGGCACGTTCGTAAAACACCATGAGCTTCTCACGCTCCTCAAACCCCCAGAGGGGCGGCGTGAGCGCACCGACATCGAGCGCCTGAGTGGTCACGTTGAGGAGGTGGTTCAGTACGCGCCCGATCTCCGAGTACAAGACGCGGATGTAGCTCGCCCGCGCGGGTACCGCCGTTTTCGTCAACCGTTCGATGGCGAGGCACCAGGCATGCTCCTGATTCATCGGGCTCACATAGTCGAGCCGGTCGAAATAGGGCAGGTTCTGGAGGTAGGTGCGACTCTCCATCAGTTTTTCAGTACCGCGGTGGAGAAGGCCGATATGGGGATCGACCCGCTCCACAATCTCCCCGTCAAGCTCCAGCACCATGCGCAGAACGCCATGGGCCGCGGGGTGTTGTGGTCCGAAATTGATGTTGAAATTCCGGATCTTCTGCTCACCCGTCAGGGCATCTTCAAAGGTCGATCCGTCCATCATGCTTTCTCCTTCCCGCGGAGCGCCATAATCCAGAGCAAGACCACCAACCCGGCGGGCAGGAACGCCGCAACGATCCAGCCGCGATCAATCCCGTGGGCGGGTAGGAGCCGCCACATGGGCAGCGCGCACAGCGCCGCCAGGATGAACACAGGCACCGGGTTGTAGTCGCCGATCACGACGGGTCGCCCTTCTGCACCTGCATGGCCATCAGCCAGAGCAGAACGAGAGCACCAAGGGGGATGACCGCTGCGAAGGCCCAGTAGGACTGGTAGCCGAAGTGCGGCAGCAGTTTCATCATCGGGATCACCGTGGCGACGGTGACGACAAGCCAGATCAGGAACTCCATTACTTCGCAGGCTCCTTTTCATCCCCGGGAAGGATGTATTCCGCACCCTCCCACGGGCTCATGAAGTCGAATTGGCGATAATCCTGTGTCAGCTTCACGGGTTCGTAGACGACCCGCTTCTCCTCTTCCGAATACCGGACCTCGGTGTAGCCGGTGGTCGGAAAGTCTTTGCGCAGAGGATGCCCGCGGAAGCCGTAGTCCGTGAGGATCCGGCGCAGGTCCGGATGCCCGGAGAACATCACGCCATACATGTCGAACACTTCCCGCTCGAACCAGTTTGCCGAAGGGTGGATCCCGGTGATCGAGGGCAGGATCTCCCGCTCACGCACGGCGGCTTTGACCCGGATCCGCTGGTTCTGGGTCATCGACAGGAAGTGGTACACAACCTCGAACCGCCGCTCCCGTTCCGGATAGTCCACCGCGGTGATGTCCACGAGGGTGGTGAACTGCGATGCAGCATCTTCCTTGAGGAACGAGACGAAGTTCGCGATTGACGCCGGAGTGACGGTGACGGTCAGCTCGTCATTGCCGATCTCTTGCCCCAGCACAGCATCGGGCTGGCGCAGCTCGATCTGGGCGGAGAGGTCATTGAGCTCTTCGATCATCGTGCAATCGTCCCCGTGCGCCGGATCTTCCGCTGCAGCTGCAGGATCCCGTAAAGCAGCGCCTCTGCCGTCGGCGGGCAGCCGGGCACGTAGATGTCGACCGGCACGACCCGGTCGCATCCGCGGACCACGGAATAGCTGTAATGATAGTAGCCACCGCCGTTGGCGCACGAGCCCATGGAGATCACGTAGCGGGGTTCGGGCATCTGGTCGTAGACCTTGCGAAGCGCTGGCGCCATCTTGTTGGTCAGCGTGCCCGCGACGATCATCAGATCAGACTGCCGCGGGGAGGCGCGCGGGGCGGTACCAAACCGCTCAAGGTCATAGCGGGGCATGGATGTGTGCATCATCTCGACCGCACAGCATGCGAGGCCAAAGGTCATCCAGTGCAGCGACCCCGTGCGCGCCCAGTTGATGATGTCCTCGGTCGAGGTGAGCAGAAAACCCTTATCCGCCAGTTCGTTGGAGATCGCCCGCGTGGTCACCTCACGGTCGGCTGCCGCCCCTGTGGCGAGGGCCGGGCTGGCTGTCTGGCTTACTCCCATTCGAGAGCTCCCTTCTTCCATTCGTAGGCGAAACCGACCGTCAGCACGGCCAGGAACACCATCATCGACCAGAACCCGAGCTCGCCCTGATACTGGAACGAGGCTGCCCAGGGGAACAGGAATGCGACCTCAAGGTCGAAGATGATGAAGAGGATCGAGACGAGGTAAAACCGGACGTCAAACTTCATCCGCGCGTCATCGAAGGCGTTAAACCCGCATTCGTAGGCGGAGACCTTCTCCGCATCCGGGTTCCGGACGGCCACGACCGCGGCGGCAAGAATAAGGACAAGCCCAAGAACGATCGCAAGGCCCAGGAACACGAGGATGGGAAGATATTCCCGCAACAGATCGTCCAAGTGCACTCTCCTTCTGCAGGCCCGCGGGTCCCGTGGGACTCGCTCAAGCAGATGCTGCATCGCGGTGTAGACCCGTGCGAAATGAGCGTCAACCAAGACCGGTCCCAATTCGCATACCCTTGCGTACAAAATCCGGTTGCATCGCACACTGCAAAACTCGTCCAGTATTAAAACCGATTTGAGATAAAATTGACAGGGGATCTGATCGTATCATTCCACTGTGTGGAGGAAACTTTCGGCAAGTTTCTCAAACGTGTTGGAGTGGTCGCGGCGCGTGCGATCGTTTGCGTCGGGAAACAGGAGCAGAAGACCGATGAAAGCGGCGTACTCAAGCTCCGCAATCGTCTTCGCCTGATCCGGGGGCGCGCCACGCTCAGCCCAGATCCCGGCCATGAAGGAAACCCTGTCCCGGTCCACCTCCGCAACCGCCCGCGCAGCAGATGGATGCACCTGGCTGAACTGGCGGATCGCCAGCTCCTCCCGATGATCGAGGGCGATTGCAGCCTCCTCGAGCAGCCGGTAGCGCTCTGCCGGGCTTTGGCCGAGGTTCGACTTCGTCTTGGGCCCCTCCGTATCCCGCTCCCGCCAGAACTCCAGCATCGCCTCGATGAACGCGGTATGCCCGTCGAAATGGTGGTAGAACGACCCGCGCGTCTTGCCCGCAGCCGCACACAGCGCCTCGACCGTGAGGCCCCCCGCCCCCTCCGCTACGAGACGCTTCAGGCCGAGGGCGAGCCAGTCCTCCCGGCCCATGCGCGTGGTCATCCGAGCAATCCCCAAAGGCCGAATGCTGCGACCGGTACGAAGAGCCAGCCCTGCGGCAGAACCCTGTAGGAGCTCCGCTGCACTGGCGCGAGCACGATGCCGAGCAAGGCGAAACCCGCACTCAACACGGTCACGAACACGCCGAGCGGTGCGCCACCATACCCCGCACCAACCGCCAGAAACCCCAGGCCCGTCAGCCCGAGCGTTAGCGAGACCAAGTGCCAGCAATAATATTGCGTGATCTTTGTCGCATGACCCAGCTCCTGGGACCGCAGAAGCGGATGCGCCACCGCCGGACCACCGACAAACACATGCACGGCACACCAGACCAGGTTGAGTACGCCTGCGGCGATGAAAGGTTCGACCACTGCATCATCTCCACACTCCAGCTCACTAACAAACCATACTGTACAGTATGTTTAAAGCACATGCAAAGAGCCATGGTGACGCACAGGGACTGAAGGAGTGTGAAACGTGGCGCGGTTGACGGGGCTCGAACCCGCGACCTCCGGCGTGACAGGCCGGCACTCTAACCAACTGAGCTACAACCGCACTGGTCTGCCCTTTCGGGCGCATCTGGCAAGTGGCGCGGTTGACGGGGCTCGAACCCGCGACCTCCGGCGTGACAGGCCGGCACT
>JBCBAP010000094.1:0-10991 GCA_038532435.1 Pseudomonadota bacterium
TCTCCATCAGGGGCACCCGGGGCTGGGACGTGCTGAGCACGAAATTCGGGCTCAAAGTCTCCGATCTGCGGGCAGAAATGGCCGAGGTTGGCTCGTATGTCGGCGTCGACATCTCCGAGTTCCGCCGCATCGTGGCCCAGGTACAGAAGGGCGAGAAGGAAGCCCGGATCGCAAAGAAGGAGATGGTCGAGGCCAACCTGCGCCTCGTGATCTCAATCGCGAAGAAATATACCAACCGCGGACTTCAGTTCCTCGACCTGATCCAGGAAGGGAACATCGGTCTGATGAAGGCCGTGGACAAGTTCGAATACCGCCGCGGCTACAAATTCTCCACCTACGCCACCTGGTGGATCCGTCAGGCGATCACCCGGTCCATCGCGGACCAGGCGCGCACGATCCGGATCCCGGTCCACATGATCGAGACGATTAACAAGCTGGTGCGCACCGGGCGCCAGATGCTGCACGAGATCGGACGGGAGCCGACGCCGGAAGAACTGGCCGAAAAACTCCAGATGCCGCTCGAAAAAGTGCGCAAGGTGATGAAGATCGCGAAGGAGCCCATCTCCCTAGAAACGCCGATCGGCGACGAGGAGGACAGCCAGCTCGGCGATTTCATCGAGGACAAGAACGCGGTGCTGCCGCTCGACGCGGCCATTCAGGGCAACCTGAAGGAAACCACCACCCGGGTCCTCGCCTCGCTCACCCCTCGGGAGGAGCGGGTGCTGCGTATGCGCTTCGGCATCGGGATGAACACCGACCACACGCTCGAAGAGGTCGGTCAGCAGTTCAGCGTGACCCGCGAACGGATCCGGCAGATCGAGGCGAAGGCGCTGCGCAAGCTCAAGCACCCGAGCCGCAGCCGGAAGCTTCGCTCCTTCCTCGACCAGTAGGTCGTCTGGTCGGTATTAGAGAAACGCCGCCTGGGGTTTAGCTCGGGGGCAGCACGTTCTCTTTCCAATTGCTGCGTCCGCGCGGCCAACACGTTTTGTGAGCGTCTCCCGCCAAGCGCGTGCACTCTCAGGTCTTTTGCGGACGCATCTTCCAGTGTCACTTACCCGGCCATCGGCTGCGCGGCTGCATCCCCGATGCTCAACACGCACCCTTACAAGGTTGCACACTTGCGCTCCACCTCGGTCCGTTTGGACCTTCCGCACCGTTGCCCGGCGACGAAAAGCGATCAGATCTGAGGGGGCCAACCCATCCGAGAGTGCGCCTAACCCTCTCAAATATCGTTACTTTCCCTTTTTTGACTGAACCCACCCAAACGGGTCACGCTGGAACAACGCTTCTGTCACGGTGGTTAAGGGAATGTGTCTCTGCCACACGAGTGACGGAGTAAGGCATGTTTGAATTCGCTAACATGATCGGGCTGATGGGCGCAGCGGTGTATGCGTCGGCGTATCTTCTGGTGCAGCTCGATCAGTTGGACGGGAACTCTCCCCTGTTCAGCCTGACACAGCTTCTGGCGGCGTGCCTCGTCCTCTTCAGTCTGACCTATCATTTCAACGTGGCGAGTATCGCAACACAGATCTTTTTCATCACCGCCAGTATCGTTGGACTGGTCCGCAAGACGTCGTCCCGCGTCAACACCATGGACCAGCCCTCACCCCGATCGATGGCGGTGTCTCCCCCCGCAGCACTTTCTGACATGCGTCCCCCCCTTTGAGTGTCAGAGCTGTCTAGGGAGTTCGGCCCGGCGTTTCCCCAGACGCCGGGCCACTTTTCTTTCTGGGGAAGCCTCCGCAACTTGGCCCCAAATGGCAGCTTTCCCCTAGACTGAGCGCTTGCAGCATCATTTGGTAGCTGCACAAGAGCCCTACCCAAGAGATGGGGTTAGCCCTATAGTGCGGTCCGCAGGCGAAACAGGCAGGGACGATCAGACATAACCATGCGGTGCCCCTTTTGCGGAAACACAGACACTCAGGTGAAGGATTCACGACCGGCGGAGGATCACGTCGCGATCAGACGACGCCGGTTCTGTCCTGCCTGCGGCGGACGATTCACCACCTATGAACGCGTGCAGCTGCGCGACCTCGTGGTGGTCAAGAAGTCTGGCCGCAGGGAGAATTTCGATAGGGACAAGCTTGCCCGCTCGATCCGCATTGCCCTGCAGAAGCGCCCCGTCGAGGCGGAGAGGGTCGACCAGATGATCTCCGGCATCGTGCGGAGGCTCGAAAGCACCGGCGACAGCGACATCCGCTCCGATGACATCGGAAACATCGTGATGGAGGCGCTGGCACGGATCGACACCGTGGCTTACGTCCGGTTTGCGAGTGTTTACAAAAACTTCCAGGCGGCAGAGGAGTTTGAGGACTTCGTTCAGGAACTCAGACCTCCCGTGAGCTCCGAGGATGACGAGGACTGACCCTTCCGATCTGAGGCACATGACCCACGCCCTGGGTCTCGCGCGGCGCGGGCTGGGGCGGACAGCACCGAACCCTGCGGTGGGCTGCGTCATCGTGGCGGCGGGGCGGGTCATCGGGCGAGGCTGGACCCAGCCCGGGGGACGGCCCCACGCGGAGACCATGGCGCTCGCGCAGGCGGGCGATGCCGCCCGGGGCGCGACGGCCTATGTCAGCCTTGAACCCTGCGCCCATCACGGCAAGACCCCGCCCTGCGCCGATGCGCTCGCGGCCGCAGGCATCGCCCGGCTCGTGGCCCCCATGGAGGATCCTGATCCGCGGGTCAGCGGCCGTGGCTTCACGCGTCTGCAGGAGGCGGGCGTTGTTGTCGATCTCCTCGAGGAGGCCGCCGGGCAGGCGGCGGAGGTCAATGCGGGATTTCTAAGCCGTCAGGCCTCCGGCAGACCGCATCTCACGCTGAAACTGGCGACATCCCTCGACGGCAGGATCGCCACGGCCCGGGGGGAAAGCCGGTGGATCACCGGACCGGCTGCCCGCCGCCGGGTGCATCTGATGCGGGCGCAAGCGGACGCCGTACTGATCGGGGCCGGCACGGCGCGGGCCGACGACCCGATGCTCGACATTAGGGACATGGGCCTTACCGGGGCCGCCCCGATCCGGGTCATCGCCGACAGCAGCCTCGCGCTCTCGCTCACCTCGCGGCTTGCCCGCACAGCGGTGGAGCAGCCGGTCTGGTTCCTCCATCACCCGGAGGTGGACCGCGATCGAGCGCGCGCATGGTCCGATGCGGGCGCCGCCCTCGTACCCGTGCAAAGGACCGAGACCGGGGTGCTCGATCCCGTCGCCATGCTCACAGCCCTCGGGGAACGCGGGCTTAATACGGTTCTGTGCGAGGGAGGCGGACAGCTTGCGGCGGCTCTGCTGAGGGCGGGCCTCGTGGACCGTCTGGTGCAGTTCAGCGCCGGGCTGACGCTCGGAGCCACGGGCATTCCCGGCATTGCCGATCTGGGGATCGAGCATCTGGCGGACGCAGCACGCCTCTCACTTAGACAGGTCGAGCGTGTCGGGGGGGATGTGATGGCGATCTGGGAGCGTCCGCAGCTCTGATCGGTCTCAACCTCTCCGCCAGCGGCGCCCAGCGGAGAGTGCCGCGGAGGCAAGCCTCAGCGATGCACCCTGCCCGGTTCCGGCCGCCGACAACCGGTCCAGCGCAACCTCCACCGAACAATGCCGCCCGCTGAGCGGGTCGAGATACATGGGATAGTCGATGAGGCAGGCGTGGACGAGCGCGGCAAGCCTGGGCCGTGCCTCCCGCCTGCCCGCAAAAGGTTCCGTCCACCTGTCGTGCGTCAGGCCCCATCCTGCGTAGAACGGCGCGCCGAGGCAGTGAACGGGTATGCCCCGGATCAGCGCCTCGAACCCGGCGAGGGAGGTGAGCGTCCAGACCGCCTCGACCTTCGGCCAGAGCGCCGTGATGTCGCCGTCGGCGATGATCCGGTCCGCGCCCTCCCGCTCCGCATCGACGGTCCCGGCGCGCAGACCTGCTGCCACATCCGGATGAGGGCGGTAGACCAGATACGCTTCCGGATTTTCCGCCCGCGCGGCCCGGATGAGCTCCGCGTTCGTGCGCACGGGACCGGTGCCCCGCCGGATGGAGGCGTCATCCTCCACCTGCCCGACCACAAGCAGGGAGGGCGTTTCGAGCGGCGAGGCGGGGGCGAGATTGTACTTGCTGACCCCTTCCGCCACGATCCGTCCGATCAGGCGGTCAGCCCGGGCAATCGCCGCAGGGGGAAGGTCGACGCTCCCCGCGATCAACTGTTCCAGATCGCTCGGAGAGTGGGGATCGAAGTAGATCCCTGCACGGTCGAGCACAAGGGACCCCGGCGGCACCAGCTTCGCACCCAGGCCCCGGGAGCGGACGAAACCGTCTTCGATCCGGGCATCCGGCTGCGCCGGCACATCCTCGCGGGAGGCCCAGACCACCTTGCTCCGCTTCGGTGCGGGCCCGGCAAACCGCACCGGGGCTTTCGCGCCGCTCAGAAACCGGCTCACCTGCTGCCGCTTCCACGGCCGCACGCCGTAGACCCGCATCGGCGCGGAGGTCATCCGATAGGCCCGGGCCTGCGCGGCGAGCATCTCCATGACATGGCTCAGACTGCAGGGCGTCTGCGTCACCGGATCCGCCCAGTGCGCATAGCGCAGCATCACCGCATCGAAGAGCTGCAGGACACTCGGGCGAGCCTCCCGCCGCGGCAGCCGCACCCGATCCTCCGTCAGGCCCCACCCGGCGTAGAACGCGCCACCGAACACATGGGGCCGGTGCCCCGCGAGGATCGCCTCGAACCCCAGTTGGGAGGATACGGTGTAGACCGCCTCCGCCCGATCCAGCAGGTCCCACGGGTTGGTGCGGGGGGAAAGGACCTCCGCAGCGACCCCCGGCGTCTCGCTCAGATAACCTGAGCCCGCCGGGTGCGCCCGGATCGCGAGAGGCACGCCGGGATGCGCCGCCCGTGCGGCGAGGATCATCGTGCGGAATGTCTCCTCGGTCGCCCCTGCACCGGTCACCGACGCGTCGCCGCGGGACTGGTCAACGATGAGAACAAACCGGTCCTTCGGGACCCCATCCGCGTCCCACCCGTTATACTTCGACAGACGGTAGTGACGCATGAGCTCCAACGCGTCCTCCGCCTCACCGGTGGGTTCGCGGGGAGCGTTGAGAAGATCTTCCAGATCCGACGGTGTGCTGCAGTCGAAATAGATGCCCTGTCGATCCCGGATGCAGCCCCAGCCGACGCCCTGTCCGGGCAGCAGTCCGCGCAGCGGCGCATCCTCAAAGCTGACGAACGGCAAACCACGGCGCCGGGCCGCGGCGATCCCCCGCTCCGCTGCACGCTTGCGTCCCCAGACCGCCACCGCATCAGCCGCAGCCCAGGGCGGCACGATCCTCGCCCCGGTCGAGGCGATGAGCGCCCGCAGGGCAGGTTGGGTGAGAAGGGTCAGGCTATAGGCGCTGAGCCGCTCCAACCGGTCACTGTCCGGTCAGGTTGCGGACCGAGGCCGCAGTGCTGAGCGGTGCTGTGAGCGCGCCGATGACCTTGATGAACCGCACGTAGGGTGCCTGGGTCACATAGATGATGTCATCGTCACGGACGGAGAAATTGGAGGCGGTGAAGAAGGCCGCAGGCTTCGTCAGATCCATCACGTAGGCGACGCGGACCGGGCCGGTCTCCGCGCTTCCGGGGACCGCGCGGTTGAACACGCGCGGATCCTCGTTGCGCAGCACGAACACGCCCCGCGGATCGGCGGTTGCGGTGTTGAGCCCACCCATGGTGGCGATGGCGGAGACCAGCGAGATGTCGCGCTCCGGAAACTCCACGACCGCCTGCCCGCCCAGCTCGCCGAGCGCGCGGAAGGATCGGGGGTCCCGGTCGATCACGATGATGTCGCCGCCCTTGAGGGAGATGTCCGCCGTCGGATCAATGTAGACATCTTCCATCCAGACGGTGCCCACCTGACTGCCCCGGCGCACGGTGACCGTCGCCACATTGGGATCGACGCCGGAGGGGCCCGCGTTGGCAAGAAGGCCGCTCAGCGTCCGCGTCCGCGCATCGATGGGAAACTCGCCCAGCGCCCCGGTTCCGCCGAAAATGCGCACGGTGTTGTTGTCGGCACGCACGAGGCGGACCTCCACCTGGGGCTCCGGCGTCATGGGCGACAACAGATCGGTGAGGTGCTGGCGCAGATCCTCGATGGTCCGGCCCGCGGCACGCACCCGCCCGACCTGGGGCATGAAGAACCGCCCGCCCAGGTCAACCCGCATCTCCTGCAGCGGGACCGGGGCGCCGTAGCCCGCGCCGTAGAGGCCGTTCTCGCCATTTTCCCAGATGGTGATCTGCAGCACGTCGAGCGGGCGGATCAGTTCAATATTTTCAACGGGTTGATTGAGAAACGTGCGGGCGAACTCGCGGCTCTCATCGACCTTGGTCGCGACGGCTACCTGATCAGTGATCTCGACGATCTCGAGTGCCGGCTGGCCCTCGGGCGGCTGTGCCGTGATCTCCTCAAACTCCGGGCCGGAACGCGGCAGGGCGCAGCCCGCCAGAAGCGCACAAAGCATCAACATCCCCGGGGTTACGGGGCGAAGTCCCATCAGGAGGTCCTGCATCGTCAGCTCGCTCGATCTTTTCTTGTTATGACCTTTTCGCATCACTACCGCAGAACCTCCCGATTTCAAAGCAGGAACCCCCGGTAGTGGCGCGTTTGGCCCGGCCGCCGTGGCCCGGCTGCATCGCTCAGGTGCCGTGGACACCCCGACGTGCGTTCAGATCGACCACATTGTCCACACTGACGGAGGGCTTCGCATAGGGCCCTTCCGCGGCCAGCATCATGTCGACGATACGGCGCAGGATCATCCGCCGGCCCCCATGGGTGTAGAAGCTTCCCTTGATCTGGGAGGTTTCGAGCAGGAACCGCCGATAGTCGAGATAGGCGGCGCGATCCACCGGATCGGGGTTCTCCAGGAAGGCCTCGAGAGACTGCGCGGAAACGAGCCCCGGCTTGTCGTAGACCGCGCGGCCCAGCACCTTCGTCGGCACCCCGCGCCAGAGCGCCTGCTGGGCGGACGTGGAGTTGACGGTGATTGCGGTGCGCGCGTGATCGAGGAGCGCGCCGAGCTTGCCCGCAGCAACGAACCTCACACGCCGTTCCAAACCCGCCTCTCGCGCGTGGAGCTGGAGGAGCGGCCGGATCGGTTCGCGCCCGTCCTCGAACGGGTGTGCCTTGAACACGAGCTGGTGATGCTGCGGGGCGGACCGGGCGAAAGCGCCCATCACCTCCGCCGCGAACGCCTCCAGCGACGGAAACGGCCCGTGCCGCCGGAACGCGCTGTCGTGGCAGAGCTGGAGCAAGACGAGGTGGTAGGGCGAGGAGGATCGGCGCAACGCGCGGGTCTGCACCCGCCCGGTGAGCGCCCTGACCGGCATCGCCGCAAGCCGTCGCAGGTGCAGCCCCGCCTCCTGCGCCACCGGCATATCCCGGTGAGACCGATAGGACGGATAGCGCCCCTGCCCCAGCAGCACCGCCATGTGGTATCGGGCTGAGGCGTAGGCATGGCGCCGGGCGGCCCCCCATTGGTCCGGCGCGCGGGACTGGGGACGCTCCACCGGGTCGAGGCGCGCACGGATGTCGGGCAGGGTCATCTTCATCAGGGGCGACGTGCCGTTCACCCCGTCCCGCTCGTAGGTCACCCAATGAGGGCGCAGGTAACCTTCCTCCAGAAAATGGAGCGTGACCCCCACGGACCGGGCGACATCCTGCGCGATCCGGTGCACCGGACGGTCATCACCATAGAGCACGATATCGGTGATGCCCTCCTCCTGGATCGTGTTCCCCAGCGCACCCGGCCACGCGTCGAGCGTGTCGCGAAAGGGGCGGTAACCATCCCGCCCCCGCCAGCCCAGCCCGTCGCCCGCGTTGAACCCGATCCGCGTCGCGCGCTGCCCCGCCTGCCGGAGCGCACGTGCAAGCGCGAGGCAAAATGGCCCGTGCGGTCCCTGCAGGATCAGAAAATGGCGTTGCACGGAGGTCCTCCCTTCACCGTGGCGGGCACGGAACCACACTGCGCGCGCGTGGTAAACAGATAGTTGACGCCGCGCTTTCTGCCGCGCTCCCCTTGCCTTGACCCCTTCGCAGGCGTACCTCTCGCCCCAACGAAACCTGTGGAAGACCCTCTGCTCATGTTCACCGGAATAGTCACCGATATTGGCCGGGTGATGTCGCTGGAAGATCGCGGCGACCTGCACGCGCGGATCGCGACACGCTACGCGCCGGAGGCAATCGACCTTGGCGCCTCGATCGCCTGCGACGGCGTCTGCCTTACGGTCGTCGACCGGGGGGAAACGGACGGCACCCGCTGGTTCGACGTCACCATTTCAGCGGAAAGCGTGTCGAAGACAAACATCGGCGCCTGGGCCGTCGACCGTCCGATCAACCTCGAACGTGCGCTGCGGGTTGGCGATGAGCTGGGGGGGCATATCGTCTCCGGCCATGTGGACGGCGTCGCCGAGGTAACCGCCGTCACCGACGAGGGCGAGAGCACCCGGGTGACCTTCGCAGCACCCGAGGCACTCGCGAAGTTTTTAGCGCCCAAAGGGTCCGTCGCGCTCAACGGCACGTCCCTGACCGTGAACGAGGTCGAGGGCAGCACGTTCGGCGTCAACTTCATCCCCCACACCAAAACCGCGACCACGTGGGGCACGGTGAAGGCCGGTGACGGGGTCAATCTGGAGATCGACACGCTCGCGCGCTACGTCGCCCGGCTCCACGAGGCGACCGCATGATCGAGGACTTCTCGGACATCGTCTCCTCCGTCGAGGACATCATCGACGATGCCCGCAACGGCCGGATGTTCATCCTCGTCGACCACGAGGATCGCGAGAACGAGGGTGATCTGGTGATCCCTGCCCAGATGGCGACACCGGATGCGATCAATTTCATGGCCACCCACGGGCGTGGCCTGATCTGCCTGACACTGACGGGGGATCGGCTCGACGCGCTGGGCCTGCCATTGATGGCGGCGACCAACTCCTCCCGCCACGAAACCGCCTTCACCGTCTCCATCGAGGCACGCGAGGGGGTGACCACCGGCATTTCAGCCGCGGACCGGGCGCGCACGGTCTCCGTCGCCATCGATCCGACGACCACGGCAGCGGATATCGCGACGCCGGGTCACATCTTTCCGCTGCGCGCACGGGACGGCGGCGTGCTCGTCCGGGCCGGTCATACGGAAGCGGCAGTGGACATCTCCCGCCTTGCAGGCCTGAACCCTTCCGGAGTGATCTGCGAGATCATGAACGAGGACGGCACGATGTCCCGGATGCCGGACCTTGTGGCCTTCGCCCAGCGTCACGGGCTCAAGATCGGGACGATCAGCGATCTGATCGCCTACCGCCGCCGCCACGACAATCTCGTGCGGGAGCGGGCGGCAAAACCCGTGACCTCCGAATATGGCGGCGACTGGATCCTGCGGATTTTCTCCGACGTAACCGGCGGGGCGGAGCATCTGGCGCTGACCAAGGGCGATCTAACAACGCCCGGACCGGTGACCGTCCGCATGCACGCGGTCAATCCGCTCGACGATCTTTTGGCACTCAACCCCGGGCGCAGTCACCAGCTTTCCGATGCGATGCGCGCGATCGGGGATGAGGAACGCGGCGTTGTCGTCATCCTGCGGGACATGACGGACCAGCTCCAGCTCGATGACGGGGTGTCACCGTCCACCTTGCGGCAGTACGGCGTGGGCGCGCAGATCCTCGGCGCGCTCGGCGTTCATGAGATGGTGCTCTTGACGAACTCGCCGAGCCCGAAAGTGGTGGGCCTCGACGGTTACGGCCTTTCCATCGTCGGCACCCGGGCGATCCCGGCGACGGGGCGCTAACCGATGTCCCGGCCGATGACGCCCCCGTTCGGCAACGCCACTGGCGCGGCAGGTGATGGGGGCTGGCGTCCGGCATGGGAATCCGCTAGGCCCGCGGCTCTCGAAATCACGACGTCCCGGCCTGCCGGTCGGGACATGCGGACAAGGTGCTGAGATGGCAAGTTCGGAAGATCAGGGTATTCTAGCCCTGCCCCGGTTCGATACCCCGCCGCGGGTCGCGCTCGTTGTCGCGCCTTACTACCGGGCCATCGCCGATGACCTCATTGCCGGCGCGACCGAGGTGCTCACACAGGCTGGCGCGGCGGTCGAGGTAATCGAGGTGCCCGGCGCACTCGAGGTTCCGACGGCCATCCGTCTGGCGAGCCGCGCCGGACGGTTCGACGGCTACGTCGCGTTGGGCTGCATCATCCGCGGAGAGACCACGCACTATGACACCGTCTGCAACGACAGCTCCCGCGGGCTGACACTGCTCGGCCTTGACGGAATTGCCATCGGCAACGGGATCCTGACCGTGGAGAACATGGCCCAGGCAGAGGCACGGGCGAAGCCGTCCAAGATGAACAAAGGCGGCGGTGCCGCGGCAGCCGCCCTGCACCTGATCGCCCTCGCGCGCCGCTTCGGCAGCGGAGCGACAATCATGGCCGGCGAGGCCACAGACCCGAAGGATCGCGCCTGATGCCCCGTGCCGTGCCCAAACCCTCCCGCGAGCAGGCGCGCCAGATGCGGTCCGCCTCCCGCCTCTTTGCGACGCAGGCGCTCTTTCAGATGGAACAGGGCGACGCAACGCTTCCGGAAGTGCAGGAGCAGTTCGAGACTCACCGCATGGGTGCCGAGATCGAGGGGGATACCTACGCGGAGGGCGATGTCGATCTCTTCCGCACGCTGATCGGGGAGGCCCTTGCCCAGCAGGTTACCATTGACCAGGCCACGGACGCGGCGCTCGTGGCCCGCTGGCCCATCGGCAAGATCGACCCCACGCTGCGGGCACTCTTCCGTGCCGCCGGGGCGGAGCTCACAACGGGCAAGACCCCGCCCAAGGTTGTCATCACCGAGTTCGTCGACGTCGCCCGCGCATTCTTTCCGGACGGCAAGGAGCCCAAGTTCGTCAACGCCGTCCTCGACCATATGGCCCACGCCATGCGGCCGGAGGCATTCGAGTAACATCCGCGATCAGCGGATCTGTTGGGACA
>JBCBAP010000095.1:0-10983 GCA_038532435.1 Pseudomonadota bacterium
GGATTTGGCCACGTCCTTGAGCAGTAGCGATGCCATTCAGTCCTCCCGCATTCTTCTTCTTTTAGTCTGCCGCAAAGGCGAAGGCCGCCTGCTGGGGTGGCAGAGACAGGGTGCGCCCGTCCTGGGCGACGCTAAATCCGAGGCTCCGGTCGAGCGCCCAGTCACCCTCCGGCAGGCTGACGGTTTCCGTCCCCTGCCCGAGGTTGAACGCACAGAAGGCCCGCTGCCCCGCGCAGCGCCTCTCGAAGCTGATAAGACCGTCCGTATGGGGCCCGAAGGTCACGTCGCCCTTGATCAGCGCCCGGTTTGACCGGCGCAGGGCCAGGGCCGCGCGATAGAAGTTGAGGAGCGAGCCCGGGTCGCCCTCCTGGATTGACGCGGCGCGGGGCAAATGCTCCATCGCCACGGGCAGCCAGGGCTTCCCTTCAGAAAACCCCGCATAGGCATTTGACTGTTCCCAGACCATGGGCGTCCGGCACCCGTCGCGCCCCTTGAACTTGGGCCAGAACTGGATGCCGTATGGGTCCTGCAATTCCTCGAAGCTCACATAGGCCTCGGTCAGGCCAAGCTCTTCGCCCTGGTAGAGACAGATGGAACCGCGCATCGCCATCAGCAGAGCCGCGTGCACCCGCATGCCCCCCTCGTCCAGGTTCCACCGACTCGCGTGACGCACCACGTCGTGGTTGGAGAAGGCCCAGCAGGCCCAGCCGTCCCCGATCTCCTGTTCGAAGTCGGCGAGGATCTCCGCAACACGGCTGCCGGTCAGCGGCGTCGGCGCGAGGAAATCGAAGGCGTAGCACATGTGCACCTTGTCCCCGCCGGAGGTATAGTCCGCCTGGATCTTCATCCCGTATTGCGCGTCTCCGACCTCGCCGACGCAGGTCGTCGCCTCATACTCGTCGAGCAGCCCGCGGAACCGGCGGAGGAAGGCAAGGTTCACAGGCTGGTTCTTGTCGAATAGGTGATCCTGGAAGTTGTAGGGGTTCACCGAAGGCGCGATAGTGTCGTTCCGCGCCTCTGCTGACAGGGCCGGGTTGTCCCGCAGCTGCGCGTCGTGGACGTAGAAATTGATGGTGTCGAGGCGGAAGCCATCCACTCCCCGGTCGAGCCAGAACCGCGTGACGTCGAGCAGCGCATCCTGCACGTCCATATTGTGGAAGTTCAGGTCCGGCTGCTCCTTGAGGAAGTTGTGCAGGTAGTACTGCATCCGCTCCCCGTCCCACTGCCAGGCGGACCCGCCGAAGATCGACAGCCAGTTGTTGGGCGGCGTGCCGTCGGGCTTCGCGTCCGCCCAGACGTACCAGTCTGCCTTCGGATTTTCCCGTGTCGCGCGGCTTTCGCGGAACCATTCATGCTGGTCCGAGGTGTGGGAGAGGACGAGGTCGATCATCACCTTCAGGCCCAGCTCATGGGCTCGGGCGACCAGCGCGTCGAAGTCCCCCAGGGTGCCGAACATCGGGTCCACATCCCGGTAGTTCGACACGTCATAGCCGAAGTCGAGCATGGGCGAGGTGAAGAACGGGCTGATCCAGATGGCGTCGACGCCGAGGGAGGCGATGTGGGGCAGCCGGTGGATGATCCCGGCCAGATCGCCGATCCCGTCCCCGTTCGAATCCTGATAGCTGCGCGGATAGATCTGATAGATCACCGCCCCGCGCCACCAGTCCTCGTCGGCCGCAGCCTCCTTGCGCACATCCGCCATGGCGTTCATCGCTGGTCAGCCTCCCTTCACCGAGCCGGCCAGAAGGCCGCGCACCAGATACCGTTGCATGGAGAAAAAGACGATCAGGGGAACCACGATGGTGATGAAGGCAGATGCCGTCAGCACCTCCCAGTTGCCCCCGCGAGAGCCCAGAAGCTCGCGTAATTGGCCGGTCATAACCCGCTGTTCGTCGGAGTTGGCGAGAAACACGGTCGCGATCAGCAGATCGTTCCAGACCCAAAGGAACTGGAAGATCGCGAAACTTGCCAGCGCGGGAAAGCTCAGCGGCAGGATGATCCGCACAAAGATCCCGAAATCCGTCGCCCCGTCGACCCGCGCACTCTCGATCACCTCCCGCGGCAGGCCGGCGATGTAGTTGCGCAAAAGATAGATCGCGAGCGGCAGGCCAAATCCCGTGTGGGCAAGCCAGATGCCCGCGTAGGTCTTGGATGGCACGCCGAAGAACGCGCCCACCCCGTTGTAGAGCTCCAAGAGCGGGATCAGCGACATTTGCAGCGGCACCACCAGCAGCCCGACGACCGTTGCCACCAGAAGGGCCCGGCCCGGAAACTGCATCCACGCCAGAGCATAGGCCGCAAAGGCTGCGATCAGGATCGGGATCACAGTTGCCGGGATCGTCACCGTCAGAGTGTTGATGAAGGCCTGCCCAATCCCCTCCGCATTGATCACCTGATCGTAGTTGTTCGTCGTCCAGATCGGCGCTGTCTCCGCGGTGTAGAAGATCCGCGCCCCGCGCCGTCCGAACTCCTCGGTGTTCGTCATGGTGTAGTCGCCGTTCACCGAGACCGTAAGCTGTGCGCCGGTCCGCAGCTCGACCGTGTCACCCGGGGTGAAGGACGTTGGTTCCTGCGCGCGGGTGCCGAACGCTGTGATGGTGCCCTCACCTTCCTCGAACACGTTCCCCTCGATCACCCAGAGCGTGCCGTCCTGCACCGCGCCGGAGCCACCGGGGGTCCGGTGCACCAGGTTCTGCTCCGTCGCGGACAGCGCCGTCCACCATCCGGTGACCGCAAGCTGGTCCGCATCCCGGAACGACGAGACCAGAAGGCCGAAGGTCGGGATCGTCCACAGCAGCACCAGCAGCAGTGCGGAGATGTTGACGATCCAGGCGAGTGCCGGGTTCTTCCCTGCTTCCCCTTCCATCTCACTGCTCCTCCCTGCGGGCGTTGCGGATGTTCCACCACATGATGGGCAGAACCAGGATCATGATGAACACAGCGATGGCCGCCCCACGCCCGTAGTCTCCGGCCCGGAAGGACCAGTCGAACATCAGGTTGGCGAGCACCTGCGTGCCCCACTGGCCGTTGGTCATGGCCAGAACGATGTCGAAGACCTTGAGCACCAGGATCGTGATGGTCGTCCACACCACCGCAATCGTGCCCGCGATCTGCGGAACCTTGATGGCGAAGAAGATCTTGAGCGGGGACGCGCCATCGAGCACCGCCGCCTCGATCGTCTCCTCCGGAATACCGCGCAGCGCCGCGGACAGGATCACCATGGCAAAGCCTGTCTGGATCCAGATCAGGATGATCATCAGGAACACGTCGTTCCAGAAGGGCACCGTGATCCACGCCTGTGGCGTGCCGCCGAAAAACTGCACGAGCGCATTCAGCAGGCCGATCTGCGTGCCGTCCTCGCCACGATACTCATAGATGAATTTCCAGATGATCGACGCCCCGATGAAGGAGATCGCCATCGGCATGAAGATCAGGGACTTCGCGATGTTGCCCCACCAGATCCGGTCCGTCAGCGCCGCGGCAATGAGGCCAAAGGCGGTGGCCGCCGCGGGCACGATGATGAGCCACATCAGGTTGTTGAAGAGGCTCTCCTGAAACTTCGCATCGCCGAACATCCATGTGTAGTTGGCCAGGCCCACAAACTGATCGTTAGTGTCAAAGAGCGACACCCAGACCGAGTTGAACACCGGATAGACGAGATAGAGCCCGAGCGTCAGCAGCGCCGGGCCAAGGAACAGCCAGGGCCGGATCGCGGTCGCGGTGGCGATGTTGAGCCCCGCCTGATCGCCAGTGTCGGGATAGACCCGCTCAAGAAGGAAGTTCGAGCCGAAGAAGTAGCCGATGCAGGCGACAACGCCGAGCACCATGGTCACCGCCGCATTCACCAGCGCGATGTCGAGCGGGAGGAAAAGGTCGAGAACCGCCCGCACGAGGATCACACCGATCACGCTCAGGATGATGCCCAGCAGCGCAACCACAAGGGCGATCAGCCCGACCTTGAAGGCGCTTGGAACGGTGGTGTTGCGGGATGCGTCAAAGGGTTCCGACGAAACGGCCATTACTTCTCCTCCCAACTGGTTCCCGCGGGGCGCTTGACCGCGCTCTCATGCGGGGAATGCGCGGCCCCGAGACAGGGGCCGTGCGGGTTTCGGAGCGCCCGTTCGCCGGGCGCGGGATCACTTGATCGTGTCCCAGGTCTCCTGGATGGAGGTTGCCACGGCTGCGGCATCAGCACCACCGGCATAATCGACCATGCCGGTCCAGAACGCGCCTGCGCCGATGGCGCCGGGCATCAGGTCGGACCCGTCGAAGCGGAACGTTGTCGCCTCGAGCAGGATCTCACCCTGCGCCTTTGATGCCTCGTTGTTGTAGGCGTCGACGCTGACACCGGAATGTGCGGTCAGAAGACCACCCTGCGCCATCCAGATCTCGTGCGCGATCGGCGTCTTCAGGAAGTCGATGAACGCACGCGCCGAGGGGCTGTCGTTGGTGATGCCGAACACGGTGCCCGCACCAAGGACCGGGGTGCCCAGATCCTTCTCCGCGTATGCCGGGAAGTAGAAGAAATCGACATCTACGCCAACCTCGGATCCCTCGGGGAAGAAGGCGGGGATGAAGGACGCCTGGCGGTGCATGTAGCACGCGGGCGGCACTTCGAAGAGGCCCTTGGGGCTGTCACGGAAGTCGGTCGTCGCCACCGCACCGGCACCGCCCGCCACGTAGTCGTCGTTGCGTGCGAAATAGCCGAACTCCTCGATCGCCGCGACGACGCGGGGATCATCGAAGCCGATCTCGTTGGCGACCCACTGGTCATAGATGGACGGGTCCTGGGTGCGCAGGAGCAGGTCCTCGACCCAGTCCGTCGCCGGCCAGCCCGTTGCGCCGCCGGATCCCAGACCGATGCACCAGGGCGTGCCACCATCGGCGACGATCTGATCGGTGAGCGCCTTGAGCTCCTCCATCGTCTCGGGCACGTCGTAGCCCGCATCGTCGAAATTGTCCGGGGAGTACCAGACGAGGGACTTCACGTCCGCCTTGTAGAAGAAACCATAGAGCGACCCGTCGAAGGACGCGAGATCGACCCAGGACTGACCGGCCGCGTAATTCTCAGAAACCCAGGCCGCGTCCGCGTCGGTCAAGGCCGCAACCTGACCCTTCCGCGCGAGATCGCCCAAGAGGCCGGGCTGCGGGAACACCGCCACATTCGGCGCGGAACCCGCTTCAGCATCAATCCGGATCTGCTGCTCGAAGCTGTCGGAGCCGGAGTACTGCGCATCGACACCCGTCGCGGCCTCGAAATAGGCGATCACGGATTCAACCAGATCCCGGTCCGGGCCAAGCCAGGGGCCGAAGATCGTCACGGTCTGACCGCTCAGATCCGGCGCCTCCGCCGTGTAGGCATCCCAGCTGCTCCAGCTGAACCGGTCGTCTTCACCGGGCGCGAACTTCAGGCTCGCGTGACCGTCCGCAACCGCCGCCGTCGCGCCGAACGCGAGGATTGCAACGCTGCTCAGAAGCACGTTTTTCATGTGGCTCTCTCTCCCTATGTGATCGGCCAACCGATCTACTTGATTGATTCCCGCGCCATTGAAACCGGCGTTCAAAGCGCTTTGAACGGCCCAACACTGCTTCCGCGATACCGCAGCTGTCAAGACAGTATTGGGATTGTAGCATCAATTCCCGTCTCTTGAGACTACCGTCGGGATTGCATGAGAAATTTTCTTGTGCCTTAATTCAAAGCGGTTTGGGGAGCAGAACAAGAAACGCCATGACGCTGAAAGAACTCGCACTCCATCTCAAGCTGTCGCCAACGACGGTCAGCAGGGCGCTCAACGGATATCCGGAGGTGAATGCGGAGACGCGCCGCCGCGTGATGGACGCGGCAAAGGCGCTGAATTACGCGCCCAACCTGATGGCTCAGAAGCTTGCGACGGGCCGCGCCCGCGCCGTCGGTCATGTGCTGCCGCTCGCGGACCACCAGATGATAAACCCGATCTTTGCGGAGTTCGTGACCGGGGCGAGCGACGTCTACTCCGCCGCGGGCTACGACATGGTCCTGCGCGCCGTGCCGCGAGAGCAGGAGATGGACACCTACCGCGCCATGGCCGAACGCCGCGCGGTTGACGGCTTCATCGTCCACGGCCCCCTCGTGGACGACCAGCGCATGCCGGTCCTGCGCAAGCTCGGCCTGCCCACGATCATTCACGGTCGGACCAATTCCATGGAGGCGGACCAGCTCTATCTCGACGTGGACAATCGCGAGGCATTCGAACGCGCGACACAGCTCCTCATCGGCCTCGGCCACCGCCGCATCGCACTGCTCAACGGGCTTGAGACCATGGCCTTCGCCCGGATGCGGCGGGAGGGGTTCGAGGCGGCAATGACCGGAGCTGGGCTCCCGATCGACGAGGATCTGATGTCGTCGGCGGAAATGACGGAGACCTACGGCTACACCATTGCGTCCCACTGGCTCGACCGGCCCAACCGGCCCACGGCGCTGATCGCGTCATCCATCCTCACGGCCATGGGGATGCTGCGCGCGGTGCAGGACCGGGGGCTGGTGCTGGGCCAGGACGTATCCATCGTGACCCACGATGATGACATGTCGTTCCTGCGCAACGAGGGCGAGGTCCCGCTCTTCACCTGCACCCATTCATCAATCCGTGCCGCCGGGCGGCGCTGCGCGGAGATGATGCTGCACCTCGTCACCAAGGGACCGGAGCGCGTGACAAGCGAGCTCTGGACCTGCGATCTCGTTCAGGGCCGTTCCACCGGACCCGCACCCTGATCTGACCGCCGCGCGTTCCGCCTACCGTGCCGCGGGCTGGCCCCGCGCCAGACAGCACCTTTGACCTTCCCAACTAGAGGAGCCTGCAATGTCCTCCCTCGCCTTCACCCGCGCCGACCTGCCCGAAGGCTTCACCTTCGGCACCGCAACCTCAGCCTACCAGATCGAGGGTGCGCGGTTCGGCGGCGCGGGACCCTGCCACTGGGACGATTTTGCGGCGACGCCGGGCAATGTCGTCCGGCGCGAAAACGGGGCGACGGCCTGCGACCACTACCACCGATGGGAGGAGGATCTCGACCTTGTCGCCGCGGCCGGGTTCGATGCGTACCGCTTCTCCGTCAGCTGGGCGCGGGTCATGCCCGACGGCGAAACAGTCAACGCGGAAGGCCTCGATTTCTACGACCGTCTGGTGGACGGGATGCGGGCCCGGGGCATCATGCCCTGCGCCACGCTTTACCATTGGGAGATGCCCTCCTCCCTCGCGGATCTGGGCGGCTGGCGCAACCGGGACATCGCCGCGCGTTTCGCCAACTACTCCCGCACCGTGATGGCCCGCATCGGCGACCGGGTGGAGACCGTGGCCCCCATCAACGAGCCCTGGTGCGTCGCCTGGCTCAGCCACTTCCACGGGCATCACGCCCCGGGTCTGCGCGACATCCGCGCGGCGAGCCGGGCGATGCACCATGTCCTGCTCGCCCACGGCACCTGCATCCAGGCCCTCCGGGCGGAGGGGATGGGCAATCTTGGCGCGGTCATGAACTTCGAGTACGCACAGCCCGCCGATGAAAGCGCTGCAGCGGTCGCCGCCGCCCGCCTCTACGACGGGCTCTATAACCGCTGGTTCCTCGGCGGTGTCTTCGAAAAAGCCTATCCGGACGATGTGCTTGTCCATCTCGAACCCCACATGCCCGTGGGCTGGCAAGATGATTTCGACACGATCGGCGCCCCGGTCGACTGGCTCGGCCTGAACTATTACACGCGAAAGCTGGTGGCCCCCGGCGACCATCCCCTCGATCCGGTCGCTGTAGAGGGCCCGCTGGAGAAAACGGCGATGGACTGGGAGGTCTATCCCGACGGGCTGCTCCACTTCCTGCGCCATGCCCACAGCTACGCGAAGGGCCTGCCGCTCCACATCACCGAAAACGGCCTCGCAGCCTATGACACGCTCTCCCGGGGGGAGGTCGACGATGCCCAGCGCATCGCCTTTCTCGATGTGCATATGGCGCGGGTGCGCGCTGCAATCGCCGAGGGCATTCCCGTGGTGGGCTACTTCGTCTGGTCGCTCCTCGACAATTACGAATGGGCGCTCGGCTACGACAAACGCTTCGGCCTCGTCCATGTGGACTTCGACACGCTGGCGCGAACGCCCAAGGCAAGCTGGCATGCCCTGACGGACGCCCTGGCCCGCTGAACGTTTCGCGCGCGAAAAAGCGTTCAGGAAGGGTTAAGCCGGTCACGCCGAAGCCGCTCAAGGATCGCCTCCGGCACGGATGTCTCGCCATTGGAACGACACGCAGCGTGCCCTTCTTCTGGCCCGAAATATCCCCGCCGGAGGCTCCGCGGTCGCGGGCAGCACTACCGGTTGTCAAACTCGGCGCGCACCAGCATCAGGCCCGCCCGGGTCACCCGGTAGGGTCCACCGTTGCGAGAACGGATGGCGCGCAGACGCTTGAGCTTGCGAAATACCCGGTCCGTGAGGCCCGGCGCGCCCCAGCCCTCCCGGGTTCTGAGATGGCGGGCAATGATGTTGCGGTCGTCATCCCGCTCAAGGTCGATCCACCCGCCCTTGGCGAGGGTGTGCAGCACGCGCTGCTCGGCTCGTGAAATGTCCACTGGTCTGTCCTGAACTCATGGGAAAAGGCGCAGCGCGGCGGGCGCTGCGGGTTCACATGATCCCCTGCGCGCGGCAGGGGTCGTTCAGGTCTCGGACGAGATGCTCATGTAGGCTCCGTGTACTGCGCGGTGCTTAGCAAACGGAGGCGGAGACGAGAAGACCCCGCACGGGGCGGGGTCTTCGGGTGTTGCGCGCGGGCCGCAGGCGGGGCAGCGCCCCGACCGGAGGCCCCCCGGGGGTCAGTTCAGTGCGGCATCCGTGATCGCGTGGGTCCAGGCCCCTTCCGGTGCCGCTGTGATGACGGGATCGGACCCGCCCGCGAGCAGGGTTGCCACGGTGCGCTCATAGTCCGCGGGGTCGAGCGACCCGTTGGAGCCTGCGGTGAGCTTGGCGATCTCGCTCATCATCCGCTTCTGGTGCTTTTCCGTCTGCGCGCCGGTCTCATCATAGTCGAGCACGATCTCCGCGGCACCGTCCGGATCCGCCTCCGCGTCTTTCCAGCCGAGCATGGAGGCGCGGACGAAGCGGACCATCTTGTCGGCAAAATCATCATCCGCGAGATTGTCCTCGAGCACGTAGATCCCGTCCTCAAGGGTCGCCACACCCTGATCCTCATACTTGAATGTCACAAGCTCGTCCGGGCTCACGCCGGCATCGATCACCTGCCAATACTCGTTGTAGGTCATGGTGGAGATGCAGTCCGCCTGCCGCTGTAGAAGCGGGTCGACGTTGAACCCCTGCTTGAGCACCGTGACCCCGTCATCGCCCCCTTCCGTGGGAATGCCGAGCTGGCTCATCCAGCTCAGGAACGGGTACTCGTTGCCGAAAAACCAGACGCCGATGGTCCGGCCCCGGAAATCCTCCGGGGAGGTGATCCCGGTGTCCTTCCAGCAGGTCAGCATCAGACCCGATGTCTTAAAGGGCTGGGCGATGTTGACAACAGGCACACCCTTTTCCCGCGCGGCAAGGGCGGACGGCATCCAGTTGAGCATCACGTCCGCGCCGCCGCCTGCAAGCACCTGCGGGGGCGAGATGTCCGGCGCGCCGGGCAGGATCGTCACGTCGAGCCCCTCGGCTGCGTAGTACCCCTTTTCGAGGGCGACATAGTAGCCGGCGAACTGGGCCTGGGTGACCCATTGCAGCTGCAGCGTCACCTCGTCGGCGGCGAGGGCCGGGGTGCCAAGGGCTGCCGCGGCGGCCAGTGCCTTCATCGTGGTCTTCATCATACTCTCCTTGTTGATCCTCGTTCCTTCCCCAGACACCTCGGGTTCAGCCCCGCTGGGACGGGTGCCAGAAGGTGGCCGCTCTCTCCAGGAGCGCTACCGCACCATAGAAGCCCGAACCGGCCAGTGCCGCAACCGCGATCACCGCCCAGACCATGTCCAGGGCGAGGCGGCCGACCTCTGTGGAGATGCGGAATCCCATACCGTAGGTCGGCGAGCCGAAAAACTCCGCAACGATGGCGCCGATGAGCGCAAGTGTCGTGCAGATCTTCAGCCCGTTGAAGATGAAGGGGGCGGCCGCGGGCAGGCGCAGCTTGAGCAGGCGCTGGCGCGGGCTTGCCGCGTAGGTCCGCATCAGATCCTCCTGCATCCGGTCCGTGGAGGCAAAGCCCTGCACGGTGTTCACCAGCATCGGAAAGAAGCACATGACGGCGACGACGGCGGCTTTCGACTGCCAGCCGAAGCCGAACCACATGACGAAGATCGGAGCCATGCCGATGATGGGCAGGGCGGCGACGAAATTGCCCACGGGCAGGATGCCCGCCCGGAAGAAGCGGGAGCGATCCGCAAGGATGGCAACGAAAAAGGCGGATCCGCAGCCGATCGCATAGCCCGTGAGTGCGCCGAGGACGAAGGTCTGCACGAAATCATCCCACAGCACCTCTCCCGAACCCGTGAGCCGTGCTCCGATGGCCGACGGTGCTGGCAGGATGACCCCGGGCACCGCGAGGCCGCGGACCAGAAGCTCCCAGACCAGCAGCAGTGTCAGCCCGAACACGAAGGGCGGGAGCAGGCGCGCGGTGCGGCCCTGCCCCGCCGCGAGGCGGGTGTTGAGCCACCAGCCTGCGGCCCAGACCAGCACGGCTGCGAACACAAGGATCACCGGAGCACCTCCGCGCTGCCGGGGCGGCTCGCCCCCGGGCAAAGCCCGCGGACGACGCCCCACCCCCCACCCTCCCGCGCCCGCGGCGATGTTTGGCACGAGGGAATAGACGTGGCGGCGGATGAAAGGGTGGATGCCTCCGGCGGGGATATTTGGGGCCAGAAGAAGAGGAGGGCCGAGGATATGACCGGGTGTGTCAAGCGCGGGGGGTCGTGGACATGGTTTCTGGCGGGACGTGTACGGGTCATCGGGCGAAGCCCATCTGCCGTTCGACGAGGCGTGAGACGAGCCCGAC
>JBCBAP010000096.1:0-10523 GCA_038532435.1 Pseudomonadota bacterium
CAGATCAACCAGGGCCAGATGGACCGCTGGAGCCTTGTGGCGACGCTGAACTACCTGCCGCACGATGCGGAGACGGAGATCATCGCGGCGAAAAACCCGACCTCCGACCCCGAGATGCTCAGCCGGATGGTGACCGTGGCGGATCTGAGCCGCACGGCTTTCGTGAATGGGGACATTTCCACGGTGATGAGCCCGCGGACGGTGCTCGCCTGGGCAGAGAACACCCGCATCTTCGGCGATGTGGGCTTCGCCTTCCGCCTCACGTTCCTCAACAAGTGCGACGAGCTGGAGCGCCAGACCGTCGCCGAGTTCTACCAGCGCTGCTTCAACGAGGAACTGCCGGAGAGTGCCGCGAGCGTGAGCCTTGGCTAGACTGGCGCTCGCCGCTTTTCTGGTCGCCCTGCCCGCCGCGGCGCAGGACGTGCCGCGGTACGGGGACGCGCTTGTGCGTGAGGCCGCCCGCTGCAGCGGTATCACCCGCGCCTTTGAGGCTCACTTCCTGGCGACCGAGAACTCCGATGCGGGCGAGATGAGCGAGCTGCGGGCAGAGTTCAGCGACATCGCGGAGCGGACAGCCCGGCAGATGAGCGCGGATACCGACACCCTCGACATCGAGGCCATCGCATCCACTGCGGATGTGGAGACAACGGAGCTGATCGACGTGGCCGTCAACGGCGTCACCATTTTCATCGCGTCCGAGGCGAACGCGACGCTGTCCCGCCTCACGCAGTTCTGCGAGGAACTACGCGACATCCACAGGCTCGGGCAATGAGCCAGCAGTCAGACAATCCGGCCGATCCGTTCAAGAAGGCGCTCGCCGAGGCGACACGGACGCTTGCGAACGATCCGGAGCTGAACGTCAGCTACTCCGTCGATCCGCCGGGGATGACCAACGACAGCGCCCGTCTGCCGCAGGTAACCCGCAGGATGACCCGGGACGAGGTGATGCTCGCCCGCGGCACCGCCGACGCGTTCGCCCTGCGCAAGCGGTTCCACAACCCGGCGACCCATGCGCGCTACACCCCGCAGGGGGCGATGGCGGCAGAGCTCTATGAGGCGATGGAAACGGCCCGGTGCGAGGCCGTCGGCGCGCGGGCCATGCCCGGCTGCGCGGGCAATATCGATGCGAAGATCTCCGCCGATGCGCAGCGCCTGGGCTACGCGGACATCACGGAGGCGGCGCAGGCCCCTCTGTCCGCCGCAGCAGGCTATCTGGTCCGCGAGCTTGCCACCGGTCGGGAGCTTCCCGAAGGTGCGGAAAACGTGCTCAACCTCTGGAGAGGCTTCCTGGAGGGGCAAGCGGGCACCACGCTCGACGGTCTTGAGGATGTGCTATCGGATCAGATCGCCTTCGCCCGCTTCGCGCGGCAGGTGATCGATGATCTCGGCTACGGGGACGAGCTTGGCGACGACCCGGACGACAGCGATGAGCCCGAGGACGACGAGGCCGGGCAGGACGAGGACGAGCAGGAGCAGGACAGCCAGGGCGGCGACGAACAGTCCGAGACCGAGTCCGACGAACAGGCGCCAGAGGAGGACAGCGATCCGACCTCGGATCAGGCCCAGGCACAGCTCGCCGCGGACGATGCGGACGACACCGAAATGGCCGACGAGGCGCAGGACATGGACGGGGAGCCACCCGCCGACCTGCCCCCACCCCCCGTGTCGGAAGCGGATCCGAACTACACCGTCTTCTCCACCGAGTTTGACGAGGAGATCCTCGCCGAAGAGCTCGCCGGGCCCGACGAGCTCGAACGCCTGCGCGGCTATCTCGACCAGCAGCTTGAACCGCTCAAGGGTGCAGTGAGCCGCCTTGCCAACCGGCTGCAGCGCCGGCTGCAGGCTCAGCAGAACCGGTCATGGGACTTCGATCAGGAGGAGGGCGTGCTGGACGCGGGCCGCCTCGCCCGGGTCGTCGCCAACCCGACTACGCCGCTGAGCTTCAAGGTCGAACAGGACACCGAATTCAGGGACACGGTTGTCACCCTGCTGCTCGACAATTCGGGCTCAATGCGCGGGCGCCCGATCTCGATCGCCGCGATCTGCGCCGATGTTCTGGCGCGCACGCTCGAGCGGTGCCAGGTGAAGGTCGAGATCCTCGGCTTCACGACCCGCGCGTGGAAGGGTGGGCAGAGCCGGGAGACCTGGCTCAACTCCGGACGCGCGCCCCAGCCCGGACGGCTCAACGACCTGCGACACATCGTCTACAAGCGGGCAGACGCCCCGTGGCGCCGGGTACGCCCAAATCTCGGCCTGATGATGAAAGAGGGCCTGCTGAAGGAGAACATCGACGGGGAGGCGCTGGAGTGGGCCAACCGCCGTCTGGTGTCACGGCCGGAGGCGCGCAAGATCCTGATGGTGATTTCTGACGGGGCCCCTGTCGATGACAGCACCTTGTCGGTCAACCCCGCGAACTATCTCGAAAAACATCTGCGCGACGTGATCGCCATGATCGAACGGCGGCGGGCGGTCGAACTTCTCGCCATCGGCATCGGCCACGACGTGACCCGCTACTACTCCCGCGCGGTCACGATCACCGATGTGGAGCAGCTTGCCGGTGCGATGACCGAACAGCTCGCCGCGCTCTTCGAAAGCGACACGCGAACGCGCAACCGGGTCCTCCTTCGGGCCTCTTGACCGACTCGCAGGTTGGCCGCACCTTTCGCGGGTGTGTCCATTTCGAGTAGGTGAGATTATGCGGAGTTTGCTCCTCGCTGTCGGCCTGATGTGCGCCGGCAATCTGGCATCAGCAGCGACAGTGACCTTTGAATGGTCGGCCCGGATCACGAACGTCGAACGAAACCTCGGGGCGATCCTCGGGACAGATTTCGGGGTGGGTGATACGATCAGCGGGACGGTAAGCTACGACCCGACTCAGCCCGACCTCGACCCCGATCCGAACAGCAGTGAGGTGGCCGCGCCGGACCTTGCGGTCACCGGCCAGATCGGATCGCAGACATTCTCTTTCGGTCAGGGGGCGGAGCCCGGACAGACAGCGATCGGGCCCGTGGGGCTCGTTCTGGTGGACAATCGCAGGGACGTCGCTCCAGAAGGGAGCGTCGCAACCTTCACCGTTTTTGACAACGACTCGAGCGACATCCTCGCGGAGGATCGCAACGTGCCGACACGCAAAGACATCATCGTGAATGACGAAGTGATCGAACGGGGGTCCGCTCGAATCCGGTTCGAGTTTTCGACGCCGACCTTCGATTTCTTCCCCGATGCCGCATTGACCGAAACCATCGACATCGACGCTCTGCGGGTGCCGATCATGTCCCTGAACCTCAGCAAGATCCCCAATGGCAGCAATTCGCTGTCGCTCACCGGGCTCGTGACAGAGTTTCGCCGGTCTGACGATCCGGTCGTCGCACCGGTGCCGGTCCCTGCCCCCCTCGCCCTGTCTGCCCTCGGCCTTGGCGCTCTCACACTGGTGCGGTTCAGCGGAGGACGGGCTTTCGCGCGCCGGCAATCAGGAAGAAGATAGACAGGATCGCCAGCAACGGTGCCAGCGGCGCGGTCAGGACCGGAAAGATCACGCTTTCCCAGATCGACGGTGACAGGTACCGCTCCACCGCGGGCTGAAGTTGCAGGAGGCTGTCCTTGTGGATCGACCGCCAGACCTGGCCGGTTTCGATCAGACGAAATGACCGTCCCTGCATCACCGTGTATTGAAAGTCGAAGAAGACGCGGATGAAGAATGCCATCCCGAACAACAGCCCAAGTAGCCTGAACATCTGCCAGTTCCCCCTTTCGATAGTCGCCGCGCGACGCGTATTTACTTGACGCGCAACACCTCGCCTTATCAGCCCCCACAGATTTGTACGCTGATTCGGCGAAGTCAACGAGCGGAATTGCACAGTGATCGGTCGTGAACGGGCGTGAGGCCGCGAGCCGCCTTGCCTGCGGACGCCTCTCCGTGTAGATCGTATCCACGCGGATACAAAGTAGAGGCAGTGCGATGACCGATCCGGACTCCCCCGAGATGTCCCAGGGCGGGGTGGCCTATGCAAAGCTCTACACCGCGATCAGGGAGGGGACGTTCCAGCCCGGAGACCGCCTGCGGGAGACCGATGTCGCGGAGCGTCTGGCGCTCTCCCGCACCCCAGTGCGGGAGGCGTTGCGGCGGCTTGAGGCCGAGGGGATCATCGAACATCGCCCCCGTCTGGGTGCCGTGATCCGCAGCCTGTCCCATGCGGAAGTGGTGGAGCTTTACGAGATGCGCGTCGTGCTCGAACGCACGGCGGCCGAGATGGCCGCGCAGCACGCGGTTGCCGCGGAAATCGACCAGCTCGAGGATCTTAACGCCGCCATCGCACAGGAAACGGACCAGCCCCATCGCGCGGCCGCCATCAATCAGGACTTTCACCGTGGCATTTACCTCGCAACGCGGAACAGGTTCCTGCTGGAGTCTGCCCGGGCGCTCAACAACGCGATGATGCTGCTCGGGCCCACAACTCTTGCGGATGAGGCGCGGATCACAACGGTCGTTGCCCAGCATCAGGAGATCGTTGCAGCGATCCGGGCCCGGGACGCGGCGGCAGCGGGTGCGGCGGCGGAGGCGCATCTCCAGACCTCCCTGCGCCACCGGCTCAAGTCGGTCGGGGGATGATCGCCCATGCGACAACCTTTGCCGTCGCGGCGGCGGGGGTCGCGCTCTTCCACATCACCGATCTGCCCCTGCCCTGGCTGCTCGGCCCGATTTTCGCCTGTCTGATCGCCGCGCTGGCGGGCGTCCCCCTGGCGGGGATCCGGCCGGTCAACGAATCCATGCGCACGATCCTTGGGGTCGCAGTGGGGGCGACGTTCACCCCCACGCTCCTTGCCTCCATGACCGGGATGTGGGCGACCCTGCTGCTCATCCCGCTGATGGTCCTTTGCATCGGGCTCATCGGTGTTCCGTACTTCCGCCGAATCTGGGGGTTTGACTTCGCGACGAGCTACTACGCCGCGATGCCCGGTGGCCTGCAGGACATGCTGGTCTTCGGGGAGGAGGCGGGCGGCAATGTGCGCAGCCTCTCGCTGATCCACGCAACCCGGGTGATGGTGATCGTCGTCGCCCTGCCCTTTATCCTGCAGGGAATCTGGGAGGCGGACCTGACGAACCCGCCCGGCGCCCCTGCGGTGACGATGGCGCCGGCACAACTGCTGCTCATGGTGGCCTGCGCCATCATCGGATGGCAGGGGGCGAAGCGGCTCGGCATGTTCGGCGCATCGATCCTCGGCCCGCTCATCGCCGCCGCGGCGGCCGCCCTCTCCGGCCTGCTCCACCACCGCCCCCCGGCGGAGGCGATCTGGGCGGCGCAGTTCTTTATCGGGATGACCGTCGGGATCAAGTATACCGGCATCACGATGGCGGAGATCCGGCGCGATCTGACCGCCGCGACCGGGTTCTGCGGGATCCTGATCGTGCTCACGGTCATCTTTGCCGAGGCGGTCCTGATCCTCGATCTGGCCCCACCCATGGAGACGCTGCTCGCCTTCGCGCCCGGCGGTCAGGCGGAGCTGACGGTGCTGGCGCTGATCGTCGGAGCGGACGTCGCCTTCGTGATCGCCCACCATGTGCTGCGCATCTTCATCGTCATCCTTGGCGCGCCGCTCTTCGTCCGTCTCTTCGGAGACTGAGGTCGGGTCAGCAGGTATAGTTCATGCCGAGCCGCCCGCCATCGACATAAATCGTCTCTCCGGTGATATACTTCGCCTTGTCGCTGGCAAGGAACGCGACCGTGTTCGCAATGTCGCGCGGCTCCCCGATCCGCTTGAGCGGGGTGCGAGACAGAACCATCTTCATCGCCTCGGGATTGGCGTTGACCCCCGCCAGCATCGCCGTGTCGATGGAGCCCGGGCCGACCGCGTTCACCCGGATATTGTGGGGCGCGAGCGCCAGAGACGCCGACTTCGTCAGTTGCATCACCCCACCCTTGGAGGCGCAGTAGGCCGGGATCGTCGGGATCGCCACGACCGCGTTGATAGAGGACATGTTGACGATCGACCCCTCGATCCCGTGGGCCACCATGCCCTTCGCCGCCCGCTGCAACGCGAGGAAGGTGCCGGTAAGGTTGACGTCGATCACCCGCTGATAATCCTCCAGCGCGGTCTCAAGGAAGTCTCCCGGCAGGGCAATGCCCGCATTGTTCACCAGAGTGCTCACCGGACCCAGTTCCGCCTCGATCCGGTCGAACATCGCGGTGATCTGTGCGGGATCGCCCATGTCGACCTCATGCGCGACAGCCCCCCCGCCGAGTGCTCTGGCGGCTGCCGCGACCCCCTCCCCGTTGATGTCCGCGAGGATCACACGGGCACCGTCCTCTGCCAGCGCCTCCGCGCAGGCGAAGCCGATCCCCTGGGCGGCACCGGTGACGAGGGCGAGCGGAGCGTCGGTCATGGGTCTGTCCTGTTCTTTAAAACTGAGATGCGGGCGAGCTTAGCAGGTGTGATCCCGGTGGAAAGAACCGTCGGACCGGTTGCGCGGACCTGCCCCTCATGCCCACATGCCGAGAGCATCCATGGGAGTCGAAACATGCAGGAACTCAAGACCAGCGCGGCAGAGATGGTCGCCGCCGCCCGCGCCCGGATCGAGGAGGTCGAGACCAAGGATCTGATCGCGATGGTCGACGATCCGAACGTCGTAATTGTCGATATCCGTGACGTGCGAGAAAGGCAGCGGTCAGGGTTTATCCCCGGAAGCGTGCATGCCCCGCGGGGGATGCTGGAATTCTGGGTCGATCCGAAGAGCCCCTACTTCAAGGAGGTCTTCGGCGAGCACAAGACCTTCGTCCTGCACTGCGCGTCCGGGTGGCGGTCGGCGCTCAGCACCGCAACGCTCAACGACATGGGCTTTCCCGCCGCACATTTACGCGAAGGCTTCTCCACCTGGGCCGAACAGGGCGGCCCGGTCGCCTTTCCCGAACCGAAGGAGTGACCCGGCCAACTCGGGATCGAAGAAGGCGGTCAACGCGCGCTCATGGGGTGGTCGACCGGTAAACAGCGCGGAGGCGGGTCACTCCGGCCGGACCCCTTCCTCCCACCCAGTCTCAGCTCGACAATGACAACCTGCGCTCGGTGGGCAAGGGTCACGCGAGCGCGCCGACCCGCTCCACCACCCACAGCAGGCTGACAGCGCCGATACCGAGCAGAGCCGCGTGACGCACCCCGTCACCGGCACGGACATGAACCCTGCGCACCAGTTCGAGACCCGCAAGAGCGGCAAGAACAACCGCGATCTGCCCCAGTTCGATCCCGATGTTGAACCCCAGAAGCGCCAGGGCGAACTGAGGGTCGCCAGGCACGAGGCTCTCCGACAGGAAGGAGGCGAATCCGAACCCGTGCAGGAGCCCAACGGCGAAGCCCACCGCAAGCGTCATCCGCGTCCGCCGCCAGGCCGCATAGGCCGCAGCCACAACCGTCAATGCGATGCCCGCTTCGATCCACCCAATCACGGAGGCTAGGGGCACGACGAGCCCGAGGCTGCCGAGCGCCAGTGTGACCGAATGGCCGAGCGTGAATGTGGTCACGAGCCAGAAGAGGTGCCGCGACCATCCCAGACCGAGCGCCAAGCAGAGCACGAGAAAGATGTGGTCGAGCCCGCCGAGGATGTGCGCAACACCGCGCTCAAAAAACTCCAAGAAGACCGGTTGCGGCCCTTCGAGCACCACCGGTTCGGCCAGCTGGGCGGGGAGCGACACCAGCACGGGCGGGTCGAACCGCGCATCGATCACATGGGTGTCGATCGTGACTGTTGGTGGGAGGGCGAGCGGCGGATGTGCTGCACCCACCGTCAGCGCCCCGGCACCAAGCTCCGGCGACAGCGCGAGGTGCATATCCACCACCGCCTCCCCGAATATCGGATCGAGGGATGTCCCCTCTCCGTCCAACGCGGTTTGCGCCTCGGCGACACTGCGAAACCGGTCACCCGGGCTGCGCCCGTGAATGCGGTAACGGACGAGTGCGGGGGCGAGCTGTACCCCTTCGGAATCGAACCGGATCGTGCCTGTCAGCCGTGCGGCCCACCGCTCGGGCGCATTTGCGATGGCGGCAAGGTCGAGTCGGTAGCGCGATCCAACCCCCGTGGACTCGACCCGCAGGAACGGGCTGTCAATCGGACTGCGCGCCGCGATTGCCTCGGGGATCCTGTCGGCGAAGAGCAGCGGAAGCGGCATCCGGATCAGCGCCTCCCCGTCCGAGGTCACTATGATCGTCTGCGCCTTCGCCCCCGCGGTGAAGTGCGCATGCGCGGGAACGGCCGAGAGCAACAGGAGCACAAAGCAAAGGAACCGCGCCCCGCGGACGCGGCCTGGGCCGTCCCACCGGGCACGCACCCGGTGGGATCCGTTGTGGGGCAGGTCTACTCCCAAAACGCCGCCTGCCAGTTAAAGTCGGGAAGCTCCTCGACCACCTCAAACGTCTGGACCTGGGCGAAGGTCCGGCCATGGCGGTCGGTCGTCTTGACCTCCATCAGATGCACGCCGACGGGAAGGCTCTCCGGCAGGTCAACGCGCCAGAGGTGGTGGGATGCATCGGTCAGCATCCAGCGCTGGAAAGGTCCGGGATTTCCCACCCAGGGCACATCCTGCCAGGTGGTGTAGCCCGCCGTCGCATCGCCCCCATCGATCGAGCGCGCGGCCACCGAGTTTTGCGTGGCCTGCTTGGCAAGCGCCACCGGATCGGCATACACGACGCCGCGGTTCTTTTCCTCTCCCGCACCCTGCTGGGTCCGCACGCCGGGAAGGTCCGCACCGCCGTTGATCGACACGGACACGGTTGAGGATGCGGAGCCGTTCCACACGTTCACCGCGACCCATGTGCCCTCCTCCAGATCCGCGAGGGTGATCATGTTCATGTCGCCAAGATCCCGGAGGGTCACCGCGGGAAGCTGGTCGAAACTGTTCTGGTAGAGCTCGCGGTATGCGATCAACCGCTCCGCCCAGATGCGAAAGCGCGGGGTGGAGAAGCCCGCGTGCATCTGCTCCTCTTCGCCGGTGTGGAACGTCTTGTAGGTATCCACATAGTCGGACCCGTCGAAGTCGAGCTGATAATATCCCCGCGGCGAGCCCAGGCGCTGGGTTCCGTGGGGCACGCCGTCATCATTGAGATCGCCCGCCCACCAGGATCCGGACAGGGCCCCGGTGACGATTTGATGGAACTGCGCCGGGCCTGTGCCGGTGTTTTCTGCCCACCCCGCGAAGTGCTCGCCCACCTCGATGCTCTCGGTCGTGTGGGTGTGACCGGACAGGCCCAACGCGGGACGGTCGCCGATGATCTCATAAAGCTCATCGAGATTGTCGGTCTGATGCTTCGCCGCAGTGTTATCCGTGAAGGTCACGAAGGGGATGTGGGCGGTCAGGACGATGAGCTTGTCCTCCGGCACGAAGGAGAGGTCGTTGCGCAGCCAGTCGAGCTGCCGCTGGGACAGCACGCCATTGTAGGTCTCCGCCCCATCCGGGGAGCAGAACGGATGCGGATCGACACCGTTGCAGGGATACCGGACATTGTCGAGACCGACGAAGTGCACGTTCCCGATGTCGAAGGAGTAGTACTCCGGCCCCCATTCCCGGCGGAACGTGTCGAAGGAGTGCTGATCCGTTGGTGCATCGAAATCGATGTCGTGGTTGCCGCCCACGAAGTACTGGGGAACCCCGCCCACGGCGATGATCTCCTTGAACCGGGGGTAAAGCGACAGGTCATCGCCCATGATGTCCCCCGCGAAGATCAGGCACTCTGTATCCGAATTGTCCCGTGTCGCGAGCATCCTGCCCGCGGTCTGCCGAACGTAGCCGACCTCCCGGTTCGTGTAGGCCTGCGCGTCGCCGAAGATGAGGCAGTTGAACGCATCGCCGGAGCCGTCGGCAATGAGCGGGAAGTTGATCGCCTCCGGCAGCGGGCCGGTGGGCGCGATCCCGCCAAACCGCAGATCCGGGGAGCCCTCGACCTTGTGGATATAGGCAAACTGCGGAACCATTTGCGCATCCACCGGCGTCGTGTGGCCCGCGGGCTTGGTGATGAAGAGGTTCATGTCGTCATAGGCGGGCAGCGCGTAGGTGCCGTCCGCTGAGGTCTGCACGACCTCCCGCCCGTTGGAGACCAGCACACCCTCCACCCCGCTTTCGCCCGGGTCGAACGTCGAGTTGCGGTTCGCGTCGATGAAGACGCTGCCGCGGGCGGTGTCGCCGCCGTCGCTGCCGCGAACGACCTCGACGGACCCGACGTAGGTCGCGTCCTTTGCGTTGAGGGAAGAGGCCAGACACAGGGTGAGTGCGGTCGAGCTTGCGAGGCGCATCATTTGCGGAACTCCTGATGTTGTAGGGGCGGCGTCACTTTGCTGGTCTTGTGTGATCCCTCGCTTTCAGCCCTATGACGTTTCGATCAAGCATCCAAGACGGGTGTTTGATGAAAGCGTGACAACTTTCGATTGCAAGTCCGGGCCTCTCGCCCCGCCGAATGGGGTGTTGACCCCATAGTTCGGCCCCCCTCCCGAAAGCTACCCCTGATGCATCGAAACGATCACCGGGAGGCCCCGAAAATGACCA
>JBCBAP010000097.1:0-10172 GCA_038532435.1 Pseudomonadota bacterium
GCACGATCATGTCGAGCGCCGCAACCGAGGAAATGTCCCAGATATGCGCGCGGGAAACGTCGATCACGACCCGCTCAAGCGCTTCGCGGAAGTCGAACGCGCGGGAGAAGTCCTCGGCGGAGGCAAAGAAGATCTGCCCCTCCACCCTGTACGTCCGTGCCCGGCCATCCTCGGACAGTTCCGATGACACGCGGAAGATCTGCGCGATCTTGCCCGCAAAGAAGATGCCGGAAAGGAGCACGCCGACCAGCACCCCAATGGCAAGGTTGTGGGTTGCCACGACGCAGATGACTGTGGCCAGCATCACGATTGAGGAGCTGCGCGGGTGGGTCCGCAGGGTCTGGAGCGATGACCAGGAGAAGGTTCCGATCGACACCATGATCATGATCGCCACGAGTGCTGGCATCGGGATCTGACCCACCCAGTCGCCCAGCACCACGAGAAGACCCAGCAGGAACATTCCGGCGGCAAAGCAGCTCAGCCGCCCCCGCCCTCCGGATTTCACGTTGATGATCGACTGGCCGATCATCGCACAGCCAGCCATGCCGCCGATGAACCCGGTCGCGGTGTTGGCAAGGCCCTGCCCGATGCACTCCTGATTTCGGTCACTGGGTGTGTCCGTCAGATCCTCAACGATGGACGCTGTCATGAGCGATTCAAGCAGACCCACGGCAGCAACGGCGACCGAATAGGGCAGGATGATCATCAGTGTTTCGAGCGTCAGCGGGATATCCGGCAGCAGGAACACCGGCAGTGTATCCGGCAACGCGCCCAGGTCCGCGACCGTGCGCACGTCGAGCCCCATCGACATCGAGAGCGCGGTGAGCACGATGATGCAGACAAGTGGTGACGGGATCGACGTTGTGATCCGCGGGAAGAGGTAGATGATCGCGAGTCCAGCCGCCACCATCACATAGGTGAGCGGCGTGACACCCGTAAGCTCCGGCAACTGCGCCATGAAGATCAGGATCGCAAGCGCGTTGACGAACCCCGTGATTACCGAGCGGGAGACAAACCGCATGACATAGCCAAGCTTCAACACGCCCGCGAGCACCTGGATAAGCCCCGCGAGCACCGTCGCGGCGAGGAGGTACTGGAGCCCGTGCTCCTTCACCAGCGTGACCATCAACACCGCCGTCGCAGCGGTCGCGGCGGAGATCATGCCGGGCCGCCCGCCCGCGATTGCCGTGATCACGGCAATCGAAAAGGAGGCGTAGAGCCCCACCTTGGGGTCCACCCCGGCGATCAGCGAGAACGCAATCGCCTCCGGAATGAGCGCAAGCGCCACCACCAGACCGGCCAGAAGATCTCCCCTGACATTTCCGAACCACTGATCGCGATAGACGGCAAGATCGAACATGGGCGGCGTCCCCCGGGGTTTCTGGCAAGTCCACCCGGCGGCAGCTAGGGCAGCGCCGCCCTTCTGCAATGCTGCACCTGCGAACGCAAGGGGAAAGGCGGTCAGGGTCAGGCCGGAAACGCGGTTGCCCGGACGAAACGGAAAAGCGCAGACTGAGACATACGTTCCCGTTGCTCCAACGCGCACACCACCTGCCTAGATATGGGATACACCGGACAGGGTGGTGTGAGTTCAGCCCTCGATCTGTCACCCAACGGCACGCGATCGCGCCAGTACCGCAGCAGTTTGTCCGGACTGTTCGGTCAGGACGCTGTGGAACAACTGGACCATCAGGTCATCGAAGCGCCTTTCGAAAAGCAACAGTTGGGTGCTTTTGCACATCAATATGTGAACGGCGAAATGGATCGCCGGTGCGAAGAGCACTTGGGGTGTTTTAAGATCAGTGCCCGGCCGCACGTCTCCGCGCTATGTTGCGCATTTGAATCTTCTTCAGCAGCGTGGACCCGCGCTGGACGGTCATCGCGTGGCAGTCGCTGGGCATGCGATCACTGTCTTCAAGCAGATTCCGAAGGAGCGCCTCCTTGCACGCGAAGTAGAGGCCGATCGTACCTGTGGAATGTCGGCCCCCCAAGCGGCCAGGTTCAGGCTGTCACCGGCTCACCCGCGCTCTTCGAACGCCGTGATCCGCGTGGTCACGAACTGAACGAGGCGGGCCTCTTTGCATCAGCTCTGTTTGCGCGCGACGCCCCGCCCGGTTGCCTAGTCTGTCAAGCAGCAAGCCTCCATCTCGGGAGAGGGTGACTGTTTGGGCGGCCTGGCGACAGAATTCAAATCCAGTGCTTGATCTTCACCGTATTCACCCCAGATGCTCAAACTGACCCGCGAGTCAGTAATATTCGTCTGAGAGGGGACTTCATGCGCAAGATACTTCGGTATGTCGGTATCGCGATCCGCGAGCTGTTCTGGGTGGCAGTGGCCGTGGGCATCGTCGCCGGTGGCTATGCCGGGTTCACCTATCTTGGCGAGAACCGGGAGATCGTCGAGGTCGAACCGGTGGAGCGGCCGGAGACCTTGGTCGAGACCATGGCGTTTGCGCAACATCGCGCGCCGCTGCCGATCCGCGGTGAAGGGTTTGTGGAGCCGTTCCGCACGGTTGCGCTGTCGGCCCCGACGGGGGGGCGCATCGTGTTCCTGCACCCGGCGATCACAAACCGTGGATCCTTCAACGAAGGTGAGATCCTCGTCGAAATCGATGGCAGCGCCGAACGCGCGCAGATTGCGGAGTCACTCGCGGCAATCGCCGCGACCGAGGCGCGGATCGATCTCGTCACCACCCAGCTTGACCGCGCACAGAGCCTTCGCGCACGCAACGCCACCGCACAGTCCACGGTCGACGATCTGCAGGGGGAGCGCAACGAGATCATCGCTAACCTGCAGGGCCAGCGGGCGCAGCTTTCGTCTGCGGAGATCGCGCTTGAAAACAAGATCGTCCGCGCCCCCTTTGACGGGGCGGTTCAGTCGAAGGAGGCGGAGATCGGGAACGTTGTCGCGGGCGGCACCGCGATTGCCCAGATCTTCACCGACAGTCAGATGGAGGTGAGCATCGCGATCCGTGAGACCGACGCGGTGCTGATCCCGGGGCTTTTCACCGGCAACCCGGCCCCGGCCACCGTATCGATCGACTTCGCGGGCGAGACGAAGACGTGGGCAGGCGAGATCGTCCGCATCGACCCGGCGCTCGATCCCCAGACGCGGACGCTGACCACCACTATTGCGCTGCGCGAGCGCGAGGACAATTCGACCGAGTTCGCCTCCGGTGCCCCGCCCGCGCTGATCAATGCGTTCGCCAAGGCCGTCGTTCAGGGGATCGAGCCGGCGGACACGTTCGCGATCCCGTCCACCGCGTTGCGGTCGGACAACATGGTCTGGCTCATACGCGGCGGTCGGTTGGCGTTTCACCCGGCTAAACGCATGCATGTCGACGGGGAGACCACCTACGTGCACATGACCGGGCTCGACCCCGACGATCGGCTGGTTCTGACGACGCTCGCCGCACCCCAGGAGGGTGAAGCGTTGCGCGATGTGTCGACCGAAACCGTACAGACAACGCAAGTCGTAGACTAAGGGGCCGCGTCGATGAACTCTGCAGTCAAATGGATGGCCGAGCACCCGGTGGCGGCTTGGCTGGTGATGATCATGGTCGTGGCAGGCGGGTTCCTCGCAGCCTCGAGCATGCCGCAGAAGACGTTTCCGGAGTTCGCGCTCGACAGCGTGTCGATCTCCGTCGCGTACAACGGCGCATCACCGACGGAGATACAGGATTCCATCGTCAGGCCCATCGAGGATGAGCTCTCCGGCGTTGATGGCATCGACGACATCACCGCTGACATCTCCGAAGGGCGGGGCGGCGTCACCGTCACCTTCCTCGATGGGGAGGATATCGAGACGAAGCTCGACGAGGTGAAGACCGAGGTCGAGGGCATCTCCACCTTTCCGGAGGATGCGGATGACCCGGTGGTCGTGCGCTCCGACAACTCGACCCGTGTGCTCGACATCGCGATCCATGGCGACGCGACCGAGAGGGTTCTCAAGGAAGAAGCACGGCGGCTGAAGGACGAGCTGATTGCCATCGACGGCATCTCCTTTGCAGAAGTGGCCAACACCCGTGACTATGAAGTCAGCATCGAGATCGACCGCGACACGCTGCGGGCCTACGGGCTCACACTCAGCGAGGTCGCAACCGTCGTCGGCGTCAACTCGCTCGAACTTCCCGGTGGCTCCATCGAGACCGACAGCGTCGCCATTCCGATCCGCACCGTCGGCAGGAACTTCACCCAGTCAGACTTCGAAAACATCGTGATCCGCTCGTCGGAAAGCGGGGCGCAGGTGCTCCTGCGTGACATCGCGACCGTGAGTGACGGGTTTGAAGACGCAGACATCTCATCCACCTTCAACGGTACCGCCGCGGTGTCGGTAAATGTCTATCGCGTTGGCGACGAGCAGATCCTGAACATCGTCGACCTCGCACAGGCCCACCTGCGGGACAACTATCGCCCGTCCCTCGAACAGGGGATCGAGGCGACGGTCTGGCAGAACGAAGCGACCCAGCTTCAATCGCGGATCGACCTGCTGACGAAGAACGCGGTGATCGGCCTCGCCCTCGTCGTGCTCTGCCTCGCGCTGTTCCTTGACGTCAGGCTCGCCTTCTGGTCGGCCGCCGGGATCGGGATCAGCTTCGCGGGCACGTTTATCGTGATGGCCGTGATGGGCATGTCGATCAACATGATCTCGCTCTTTGGCTTCATCCTGGCCATCGGGATCGTCGTCGACAACGCCATCGTTGTTTCGGAGAATATCTACAAGAACGGGGAGGGCGGGCTCTCCCCCCAGGAAGCGGCGGTCAAGGGGACACAGCGGATCGCCGTCCCGGTCATCTTCTCTACCCTGACCACGCTGGTCGCTTTCTGGCCCCTGCTGCAAATGCCTGCGCCGCTGGGCTCCTTCCTCGGCGACATTCCGACCGTCGTGATGATCGTGCTGTCCCTGTCGCTTCTGCAGGCGCTGCTGATCCTGCCACGGAACCTCACGGGGCTGGAGATTGGACCTAACTACAAGCCCAATCTCGTGTTCCGCGCATTGGGTGCGGTGCGTGGTGTGATCGACAGGGCGCTGAAATGGATCACCCAGAACCCGTTGGATGCGGCGCTCCGCTTCTCGGTCCGCCGGTTCCTGATCCCGATTGCGGGCGTTGTCGCCCTGATGATGCTGACGGTTGGACTGCTCTCTCACGGTTACGTCCGCTTTCAGTTCTTCCCGTCCATCGACGGTGAGTTCGTCACCGCGAACGTGGAGATGATCGACGGGACGACCTTCCAGCGGACCGAGGATGTCGCCGAAGACCTGCGCGAGGCGGCCATTCGCGCGGGCATGCGGTTGCAGGCCTCGCTGCCCGACAGCGCCCCTAATGTCCTTATCGGCCAGTACGTGGTCGTCGGCATCGGTGCGGGCGGCGGTGGCCCGACCGGTGACACTGCGCCGACGGCCCCGACACTCGCGCAGGTTATCGTGGAAATCACGGACGCCTCCGCCCGAAGCTGGGAAACCGCCGAGTTCGAAGCGCTGTGGCGCGAAGAGGTCGGGCGCGTTGCAGGTGTGAACAGCCTCACGATCTCATCGTCGCTGGTGGATGCCGGTGATGCGATCGCGGTGGAGCTCTCTCTGCCCGACGGGGAGGCCATCGAGCCCATCGTCGCAGAGCTCCGCCAGGGCCTCGGCAACATCCCCGGCGTCTTCCAGATCCAGGACGACGCCTCATCGGGACGGCTCGAATACAAGCTCGCCCTGAAGCCCGAGGCGCGTCTCTACGGTCTGACCCTGCAGGACCTCGCGACGCAGACCCGGAACGGATTCTTCGGGGTCGAGGCGACGACGGTGCAACGGGGGCAGGACAGCGTTGCCGTGATGGTCCGCTTTCCCAGCGATGATCGCGACAGCCTTTCGGATCTTTTAGACACGCGCATCGCGACACCGTCCGGCGACCTGATCCCGCTCTCCACGGTTGCCCAGCTTGAGGAAGGACTGTCGCCGTCCGAGATTCAGCGTCAGAACGGCCGGACGGTGACGACGATCACGGCGGATGTCGACCAGAGCGTCACGACCAATGGCGAGGCGAACCGGATCATCCGGGAGGAGCTCCTGCCGCCGCTTTTGGAAGCGAACCCGGGCCTCAACGCAGGCTTCGGAGGCGAACAGGAAACCCAGGGCGACGCCCAGGCGGCCCTCAGCCAGGCGCTTGGCATCGCGATGTTCGTCATCTTCGCGCTCCTGGCGCTCGTGTTCAGAAGCTTTGTCCAGCCGATCATCGTGATGATCGCGATCCCGCTTGGCCTGATCGGCGCGGTCACCGGGCACTACCTACTGGGCATTCCGCTGGGCCTGCTCAGCATCTTCGGCATCATCGGTCTTGCCGGGGTGGTCATCAACAACAGCCTCGTGATGATCGACCTATACAACGAATACCTGGACAGAGGGTACGATGTGGCCGACGCGGTGGTCGAGGGCACGAAGGATCGTTTCCGCCCCATCCTCCTGACGTCTGTCACCACGTTCCTCGGCGTCTACCCGTTGATCATGGAAACGTCGCTGCAGGCGCAGTTCCTGATCCCCTTGGCCGTTTCCATCGGCTACGGCGTGCTCATCGGAACGGGTGTCATCATCTTCGCCATACCTGCCTTCTTCATCGTCGTGCACCGGATCAACGCGACATTGAAGGGGCTCATTGCCGCGATGTTCGCCGGAGAAGAGGCGCCGCCTAACGTCCCCGCCGAGTAGTGCGGACGGGCGTTCCCGAACTTGCCTTCACTACCTCGCGGTGGAGGCAGACAGCGCGCCTTCATCGGCCGCGATGCGCTGGTCATGCACGCGCGGGTGTTCGAAGCAGTTCGGCAGCCGGTCCGCGAGCACCCGCACCAGGAGCCGCGGGTTGCCCGGCAGGTGCCAAAGGACGAACCTGAAGGGCTGAACGGTCGGCAGCAAGGGAACCGCAACCACGGCATCGCCCGAATAGGTGATGTCGTTCACGGTCACCGTGTGGAAAACCGAACATCCGACACCGCACCCCACAAGGCTGCGCACCATCTCCAACGATGTTGCCGTTGTGACAATGTTCGGCGCGACCCCGGCCCGATCGAACCGGGTCGCGTAGCATTCGCAGATGAACGGCAGGTCGAGCAGCACGATCCGCTCATCCGACAGATCCGTCATCGTGATACTGGACATCGTTGCGAAGCGATGGCCGCCCGACACCGGGACATAGGCTGGCAACTCCAGCTGAGTTTCGGAGGTGATCCCAGGCTTCATGGCATCGGCAACGCAGACGATCACGTCTCATGCGCCTGAAACCAGACCGTCCTGGGCGCTCTGGTTGTAGCACTGAAAGAACGTCACACGGGCGTCGTCGTTAACCGAAACCAGTTCCTCGAGCACGGCAGGCATGAAAGGTGACGCGGCGGGGGCGAAGTAACCGGCCTGGAATGTGCCCGTCAGTCGAATACGCATATCACTGCCGTCCGGCATCAGGCTTTCATAGTCATCGAGGAGGCTCTGAAGCTGTGCCTCCATGTGCTAACCGGTTGCGGTGAGAGACACCTCCTTTCCGGTGGTCAGCATAGAACACATGAGTTTTATGACCGAGGATATCCCCGCTCTCACAGACCGGGACGCGCGCGTCCCCATAGTCCGCTGACCCCGGACGAGCTTGGCACAGGCCGATTTCCTTTGGATGACCGCCAAGCTCTGTTTCGTCGGACGCGTCGAGGCGATGGCGATGGCCGTGAGCTACTCCAGCGAGCGGGCGTTCGAGGTGTACATCCTTAAAGTACAGCTCCACGGGGCAAACCTTGCCCTGACCCGCGTGGGACAGGCCCACGGTCTCGCGCACTTCCGCACATCCACAATCGAGTTGATGCGCCTCGAAAAGAGCGACGGGCATTGAAAGAGCGACTTCATCACCGAGTTCAGGACGATCGAGGCGGGCATTGGACGCTTCATCGGCATGACCAAGAGTTCTCTAGGGAAGGGCGGACTGGCACGGCAAGTGGTCCGCGGGCATCGGCGCAAACGCGTTGTGATCGCAATCGACAGCACGACCGCGCCTGCCCAGGCCGATGAGACCATCTTTCATGGGAAGACGCCCGTCGGCACGGTCACATCAGCCGCCTGGGGCCATCGCGTCGGCAAGAATCTGGTCATGGCACTCATCAACTCGGCCAGGGCAGACGTGGGAACGCGCGTCAGTGTACTCCTGATCGGCGAGAGAACTGGCACAACCGTTGTCGACCCCTGCCTCTACGATCCACACCACGCCATTCCGAGCGGGCTGGCCTAGCCATCGTCGCGGACCTTCATAAGGGCGTAGACCCTGCGCCACGTCGAACGTGAAGCCTGCGTTGAGCTGTAGTGTTCAGAGAATGCAGCGGATCGCGGAACCAAGCAGAGGAACTCGCAGCGATCGGAGATTGGCACCAAACGTTTTGAGATTGAGTTGCCGAAGGCGGCAATCATCGCTGGGTTCTTCTTCGCTCTTGTGAAGCCCGGCGACGGATCAGAGGTTGATCCGCATCGGATCTTGGCGCCAACTTCGAACGAACATCCATCGATCATGGACCCCGGCTCCCTGCTTTCTCCCCTCTGAGGGTCAGAGCAGGCTTTCGAGAAGGATCAGATCCAAAAGCAGGATCGCCGCCTTTGAGATGATCAGGCCGCCTTTTCGCTGTGCTCATAGGGGTTTGACCCCGCTGGCGGGCGCCCGACGACCACGCCGTTCATATCCCGGCGAGGTGGTTCCGAGAAGGCTTTGAGCCCGGCAAGATCCTTCCGATGCATGTCACGGGTCCAGTTCGAGAGGCCCGCAAACTTCCATATCGCGTTGAAAGGACGTGGCAATTCGTTGACGAAGTGCGCCTTGACCCGCGTGCGCCGGTCGCCGTCAGGACGAAGTTCGAAGGTCAGTCGCGGGCGGTGAGGCGGGCCTGGGCCGACAAGCGTCAGGTCGACTTTCTCGTTCTCCTTCAGACCAACGACCTCCTGATGACCCACGCGCTTGCCCTTCGTGAAGAACGCAGTCCTGACCCCAACCTCGCCATCCAGACCTTCCACCGTGCAGGTCGACTTGGTTTCCTTCGGCCAGGCTGACCACCGCATCAGATGCTCCTGTAGGCGAATGTCGTCGTATACGTCTTCGACAGGCGCATCGATCTCGACCTCTTCGGTATATTCAACGCGCGCGGGGGCAAGCGCAGACAAGAGCGCGATGAGCGCGGCGACCCCGAGTACGATAAAAAGTATGATTTCCATCTGGCGTTCCTTACGTCCTGCGTTCAGATTCCGTATGGATGATGACCTGTATCAAGTAACTTGATTGTCAAGCTATCTGGAAGATGATGATGATGCCTTCGCACAAAGAAGCGACACCCCAGGATCTCGTGGCTGCTTGCCGTCGGCTCTATGCGAGCATCGACCGCCTCGATGCCAAGGCCGCGGCCACGGTCGGGGTCAGCCGCAACGATCTGCGCTGTCTGAACATCCTTGCAGAGGCGCCTACCAAGCCAAGCAGGATCGCGGCAGAGCTTGGCCTCACAACCGGATCGGTGACGACACTGTTGGACAGGCTTGAAAGGGCAAACCTGGCGAAGCGGGGGCAGGACCCGGATGACAGACGGGGGATCATCGTTCACCCGACCGCATATCTTTTTGAGACGCTCGGTCCGATCTACTCCGGGGTCGCCCAAGAGATCGCACGGATCGCCGCAACCTACCCGCAGGAAGAGCGCACCGCAGCGGTCCGGCATCTGGATGACGCGTCTTCCGCCTATGAACTGGCGACCCGTTCGGACGACCGTTAGCGGTGCTGCAGGCCACCTCACCTCCGCCCACACCGTACTGTCTTGGCGCTGCTCCTCCACCCGATGGATCCGCATGGTCCAGACGCTCGGACTTCTGTCGAGCAACCGATAGGTGCGGATGCTTCACTGTTCTCTGAAGTCTCGGGGACTTCATCGGTCATCGTAGGAGTCCGCTCGGAGGAGCCGATTTCCCCAACCGATACGCACATCCCCGCGCCGTCAGAGTCTGTGCGAGCGTGGTTGTGACGAGGAGCGAAGTCTGATCTGCTTGAAAGTATCACGCGGGCGGGTCGAACCGGGTGCCCCACACCCACTTCGACGGCGAGCCCCGGAACCATCAGGGGGGACGTCCTCCCAACGTGCTACGTTTGAAGAGGATGGTGGTTCCTTCCCGTGCAGAGATCGGCAGC
>JBCBAP010000098.1:0-9429 GCA_038532435.1 Pseudomonadota bacterium
GGTTCCAGCTCGAGGCAGCGATCCAGGCGGTGCACGCGGACCGGATGATGACCGGGATCACGAACTGGCGGGCGATCGCGCAGCTCTATGAGGGGTTGCTCCAGATCGCACCGACCGTCGGCGCGGCGGTCGGGCGTGCAGCGGCCGTGGGCCGTGCGGTGGGACCCGATGCGGGGCTCCGGGCGCTCGAACAGATCGATCCGGAGGCTGTCGCCGGCTTTCAGCCCTACTGGGCCACCCGGGCGCATCTTTTGAAGGCGGGGGATCTGCCGGAGGCTGACGATGCGTTCGACAAGGCAATCAGCCTCACCACGGACCCGGTTCTCCGCCAGTATCTCGAACGCCAAAGGGTCTGAGCCGAAGCCAGAGACCTGATCAGGCCAAGGCACCGACAGACACATCCGCGCGGGAGATCGCGGTTGCGTTAATCACCGCAAAACACTCAAGGCCGGGGGCGAGGTCGAGCGCGTTCAACGCCCGCCGCGGGACCCGGGCCAGGATACGCTCGGGGCCAAGCGACAGGGCAACCGCAGCACCGGGCCCTTCACCCGGGCGGATCGACAGTATAGTGACCGGCACCACGTTGAGCGCACTGAGCGTCGCTGGCCGTTCCCGCGCAAGCGTTACGTCCGCCGCGTTGATCCGCAGGCGCACCAGCGTGCCCGGCGGCTCCTCCACTTCGGGCATCAAGAGCGGCACGTCGCCCACCGTGATTGCGGACAGGCCGTCCGCCGGGTGATGCGCGTGGAGTGTCGCCTGCAGCACCGCCCCAGCCTCCCGCACGCCCAAAGCCGGAACAGCGGCAGGATCCGCAAGCACCTCAGCCGTCGGGCCGGACCGCTGCACCGCCCCTTCCTTTAGAACGACCAGCGTGCGGGCGATCTGGGCCACCTCCGCCACGGAGTGGGTGACATAGAGCATGGGGACGGAGGTCTCCTCCCCCAGCCGCAACAGGTAACGCAGGATTTCCGCCTTGCGCGGCGCGTCAAGGGCCGCAAGCGGCTCGTCCAGCAGCAAAAGCCGCGGACGTGTCATCAGCGCTCGGGCGAGAGCCACGCGGCTCCGCTCCCCTCCCGACAGGTCGGCGGTACCCCGCCCGAGCAGGGGACGCAGGTCGAACAGATGCACGAGACGCTCCACCTCATCCCGCGCGATCCGTCCGCCAAAGAGACGGCCGAAGGCGAGGTTTTGCCCCACGGAGAGATGCGGGAAAAGGCGGGCATCCTGAAAGACGTAGCCGATGCGACGTCGGTGAACGGCAACATGGACCGACGCCTCCGTGTCCGTCAGCACCTCTCCGTCCACCGCAATGCGCCCGCCCTCTGGGTGCAACAGCCCGGCAACCGCACGGATCACGCTGGTCTTCCCCGCGCCGGACCGCCCGAAAAGGGCGGTGATGCCCGGTGGTGCCTCGAAACGCGCATCGAGGGTGAAGCCGCCGAGGCGGTGCCGGATGTCGACGCTCAGGCTCATCGGCCCGCAACCCGTTTCCGTGTGCGACGGCTCAGCCACTCGGACACGCCAACGGCGCCCAGGGCGACGAGCACCGAGACCAGGACGAGGCGGAGCGCCCCCGCCTCCCCGTCTGGCACCTGCAGCGCCGCGTAGATCGCGGACGGAACCGTCTGTGTCTGACCCGGAATAGCGGAGACGAACGTGATCGTTGCACCGAACTCTCCCATTGCCTTGGCAAAGGCCAGAACCGACCCGGCGAGAATACCGGGCAGGATCAGCGGCAACGTCACGGTGAGAAAGCGGAGGACGGGACCGGCACCGAGCGTGGCTGCGGCCTCCTCCAGGCCTGCATCGACCGCCTCCACCGCGAGCCTGATCGCGCGGACCATCAGCGGAAATGCCATGATCGCCGCGGCCAGCACCGCTCCGGTCCAGCGGAACGCGAGCACGATGTCGAACTGTGCCTCCAGCCATCCGCCGACGGGCCCCCTCCGTCCGAAGACAACGAGCAGAAGATAGCCGGTAACCACGGGTGGCAGGACAAGCGGCAGATGCACCAGCGCGTTGAGCAGCCCGTGGCCGCGAAACCGCCCCCGGGCGAGCAGGAGGGCGACGGCGATACCCACGGGCAGGCTCAGCAGCGTGGCCCAGAACGACACGCGCAGCGACAGCAGCACGATCCCCCATTCCTGCGCCGTGAGCCAGCCGGTCATCAGCGCTCCAGCACCGTGAACCCGAACCGGGTGAAGATGGATGCGGCGCGGGGGGAGAGGAGGTCCTCGAACACCGCAGCGGCGTCGGGGCGCGCCGACGCGGTCAGCGCGACGGGGTATCGGATCGCAGGGTGGCGGGAAGGGTCGATCCGCCAGGCAGCGTGGACGCGGGGTTCGACGAGCAGATCGGTCTCGTAAACCACACCGAACCGCGCCTCCCCCCGCGCCACCAGCGCCAGTGCAGCGCGCACATTGTCGGTCTGGGCGACCCGGCCCGCGACGGCGTCCCACACACCAGCGGACGTGAGCGCGGCCTTGCCGTAGATGCCCGCAGGCACCGCATCAGTGAAGGCCATCGCGAGAAAGTCAGAGCCGAGACGCGCGGGCAGGTCCGCCAGCTCGGAAAACGCGGCCTGACCAGCGCCCGCGATGACGAGCCGGTTGCCGAGCAGATCAACCCGGCTGCCTTGTCGGAGTGCTCCCCGATCCGCCAGCCACCCCATCCAGTCCGAGTTGGCCAGAAACACGATGTCCGCGGGGGCCCCGAGATCGACCTGTCGCGCCGCGGTTGAGCTTCCCGAATAGGCGACCGTCACATCGACACCATCGTCGGCCCGCGTTGCCACGATCTCATCCAGGGCGGACTTGAGGCTCGCCGCGGCGAAGATCACCACGGTCTCCGCCCGCGCCATAAGCGGCATCAGCCAAAGCAGGAGGATCAGGAAAAGGCGCATGCGGCTCCAGCGATATGTACCATCGGGAATATCGAAACTCGGCGCAGGATTCGCAAGCGTTATGTGTCGCCCGACATATCCCCACGCAGACGTTCGATCGCCGCGATCTCGACACCTCCCGCCTCACGTGCCAGCTCCTCAAGCGCCCGGTAGCGGGAGAGGACGTTGCGCCCGAGATCTGTGAGACGCGCTCCTCCCCCGGTGGCCCCCCCCCGGGAGCTCTCCACAAGGGGAGCGGGAAACATCGCGTTGAGCGTCTCAACGAGCATCCAGGCGCGCTTGTAACTCATGCCCATGCGTCGTCCCGCCGCCGCGATGGATCCCGTCTCTTCGATAAGATCCATCAGATCAGCCTTTCCCGGGCCGATCATGTCACCCCCGTCAAAGACGAGGCGCAGGCGGAGGCGGGCGCTCACCTCCGCACCTGTCGGCTGTAGAGCATCAGACCGTGGGGCACGAGGGCGCGGTCGAGCGCCCCCCAGAGGCCCTGAAAGCTCATCCAGTCGAGGGAAAGCTCCGCCGCGATCTGGCCGAGCGTTCGCGTCCCGTCCGCCCGGGCGAGCGCCACCCCGGCCGCCTTCGGCACTTCGATCACGCAGGTCTCGTGGGGAAGGCTTGCGCGGAACTGTCCCTTTCGCGCGATTTGCTCACCCAGCTTTACGGCAGGTACCGCGGGCAGGATCGGGCGGAGTGCAGCATCGGTCGGGCGGGCCACGTGACCGTCCGCGGATTTGGCCACATAGACGTTGTGCACCTTGATGTCTCCGCGCAGCTTTTCCGCGAGCGCCATCGCCTCGATGGGGGGCAGTTCCCGCGCCCGGCCCCGCAAACCTTCGGGAACGATGCGGGACAGATCATACTGCGCAGGCGGGAGGAACGACACGAGGGAGAGCGACGCACGGTCCAGCGCAGCGACCAGATCGCTGACCGTGTAGGCCCTGTCCTGCGAGTGCAGGAGCAGGTCGTAGAGCCCGGCGTCGGAGATCTCATGATCCCGGAGCAGACTGTTCTTGGCGAAAGCGTTGTGCGCGGGCAGGTCTGCCAGCATCTCACGCGCCGTCTCCACTTTCTCCGCGGCCGGCAGGCCCCCCAACAGGCCGCGAAAGACGTCCTGCATCTCGTAGACACCGGCCCGGCCAAAGGGCGCGTACACCATCAGCCCCAAGCCGCCATCGTCCGCAACCGCATCGCTTAGGGCGCGGAAGCCCGCGTCCGGCTCCGCCAGATGGTGCAGCACGCCGCAGCAATCGATATAGTCGAACGGGCCCTGCCCGACCGCATCGATGAGATCCATCCGCTGAAACGTGATGCTCTCGAGAGACCGGATCTCCGCCCGCTTTCGCGCGATCTCAAGCGATGCGTCGGACAGATCGACCGCGAGGATTTCCGCGGGAAACCCGTTGCGCTGCAGATGCGTGGCAAGCTGGATCAGCCCGTCCCCGGTGCCGCATCCCGCCACCAGCACCCGAAAGGGCTGCGACCAGTCCCTGCGTCCGCGAAAGAGGTAATGGTCGACCTCAAGAAGGTTCGACGGGCTGCCCTCCAAAAGCCGGGTGCGCTCCTCCTCCGGATCCCTGTGCGGATAGGGATAGGTCTCATATTGCTCACGTACCGGATCGGATGCCACGCAGTGCCTCTTCGTCGCTCGGGTCTTCCTCGGGCCGGGGAAGCCTCTCGACCTCGACAGCCCGTGCACCATTGTGCACAGTCGCCAAGACACATCGGAGGAGCGCAGGATGGCAAGCGAAATCGGTTTGATCGGCCTAGGCACGATGGGCGCGGCTCTCGCGCTCAACATCGCGGACAACGGCTTCGACATCTCCGTTTTCAACCGGACCACGGAGGTGACGCACAGCTTCGCCAAGGGGGCGGCCGAACTGGGCGCCCGGATCACGCCGGCAGACACGCTCGAGGAATTCGTGGCTTCCCTCGCAACACCGCGGGCGGTGCTGCTGATGGTACCGGCCGGGGCGCCGGTGGACGCAATGATCGCGCAGCTCAAGCCGCTTCTCGACCCGGCGGACCTGATCATCGACGCGGGCAACGCGAACTTCCGTGACACCCAGCGGCGGGCCGTGGAGCTTGCGGAAACCGGTCCGCGCTTCCTTGGCATCGGCGTGTCCGGTGGCGAGGAAGGGGCGCGCCACGGGCCCGCCATCATGGGCGGCGGCGCGCAGAGCGCATGGGACAGCGTCGGGCATATCCTCGAGGCGATCGCGGCGGACTTCCAGGGCACGCCCTGTGCCGCATGGCTCGGGACCGACGGGGCGGGGCACTTCGTCAAGACAGTCCACAACGGGATCGAGTACGCGGACATGCAGATGATCGCCGAGGTCTACGGCATCATGCGCGACGGTCTGGGCATGGACGCAAATGCGATCTCCAGCGTCTTCGCCCGCTGGAACGAGGGACCGTTGCAGTCCTACCTCATCGAGATCTCCGCGAAGGTGTCCTCCGCGACCGATCCCCAGTCCGGTCGCCCGGTGATCGACATCATCCTCGACCGTGCTGGGCAAAAGGGAACCGGGCGCTGGACCGCGATCGAGGCGCTGCATCTGGCCGCGCCGGCCACGACCATCGAGGCGGCGGTCGCCGCGCGCAACCTCTCCTCGCGGCTTGAGGAGCGGCAGCGGGGGGAGGAGATCTTCGGGCCTGCCCCGAGCGAGATCGCAGACAGTGACGGGCTGATCGAATTGATGGAAGGCGCGCTGCTCGCGGGGAAGATCGCCTGCTACGCCCAGGGGTTCGGCCTGCTCAGCGCGGCATCGGCGGAGCATGGCTGGGATGTGCCCCTGCCGGAGGTCGCCAAGGTCTGGCGCGCGGGCTGCATCATCCGATCCGCCCTGCTCGACGACATGGCGCAGGCGCTGGAGGCAGCACCGGGGCTCAACCTGATGTTCGCCGACAGCTTTGCCGAGCGCATGCGCGCAAGCCACGACGCGCTTCGCCAGGTGGTCGCGCGAGCGACGCTGTCGGGTGCCCCGGTCCCATCGCTCTCCGCCGCGCTTTCATACTTCGACATGATGCGGACCGGGCGGTCGACGGCCAACTTCCTGCAGGCCCAGCGAGATTTCTTCGGCGCGCATTCGTTCGAGCGGATCGACGAGGAAGGCAGCCATCACGGACCGTGGAAGGCCTGATCCGGCGGGCATCAGCGGGGAGGGATCGCTCCCGGTGACGCGATCACCCGGAGCGCGTGTGCATGGCCCGCCGCCGCAGCCTCGCCAACCGGTGCGCCCGTGAGGCGGGCAGCGAGGTAGCCCGCGTTGAACCCGTCACCCGCACCGGTGGTGTCCACCACCCGCTCTGCGCCCGGGTAGGAGGCGGCAGGCTGCACGCCGTCAGACCAGATGAGCGGCCCTGCCCCCCCACGCTTGAGCACCACCTCCCGCGCCGGGTCGTCCCCCGCGATCCGGTGAAGTGTCTCTTCCGCCGGTTCGTTGGGATAGAGGAGCTGTTCATCGTCGTGGGAGGGCAACGCAATGGTCGTCGCCGTCCACATGGCCCCGATCACCTCCCGCGCCGCGTCGGCGGAGGGCCAGAGACGGGGGCGATAGTTGGAATCGAACGCGACAGTCGCGCCCTCCGCCCGCTGGGCCGCGCAGGCCGCGATAACCTCCCACCGCACCGCCTCGGGCAGGATCGCGAGGGAGATGGCGGAAAGGTAGATCACGTCGAACCCTTCAAGCATCGAGAGATCCCCGACCTCCGAGAACAGCGTTCTCGCTGCTGCCTCCGAGCGCCAGTAGCGAAACGAGCGCTCGCCCTCAGGATCAAGCTCGATCGCGTAGAGGCCGGGGATCCGGTCCGGATGGCGCAGAATGCTGGAGGTATCAAGATCCTCCGCTTCCATCTGCACGATCATCTCGTCGGAGAACCTGTCGGTGCCGAGCGCGGTGACATAGCTCACCTCCGCCTCCGCGCCAACAAGACGCTTGAGCGACACGGCGGTGTTGAGGGTGTCCCCCGCGATGGCGATACGAGCGCGTTCGGCGGCCGGGTCGTATGCGGAAAGTTCGATAAGGCACTCGCCGATGCTGGCGATACGAAGTGGAGCAGTCATCAGAAGCGGTCGAGCAACCTTTTCAAATAGTCCCGTTCGGCCTGGGGCCGGGTGCGGTCATCGGACCGGCGACGGATTTCGTCCATCAGCTCGCGCGTCGTGCGGAACCGATCCGCATCGGGCAGCATTGAATCCCGACTGTCAATGGCTCCCTCCGCTCCGGTGGGTCGGCCCAGCGGGTCGCGCGCGTCGCTTCCGTCGGCGAGGCCTTGCTGCATCCCCTCTGCCTGCCCCGGCTGGCCCTGGGCCTGCTGCTGTTCCTGACCGAGGGCGTTCATGCCCTCGCGCAGGTTGTCCATCGCCTCCGCCTGACGGTCGAGCGCGTCCCGGCCGTCGCCGGAGCGCAGGGCGTCGCGGGCATCCGCCATGTTGCGTTCCGCCCGTCCCAGAGCGTCGCGTCCGGCCTCCCCGGCTTCGTTGCTCGCGCCGGGCAGACGTCCCTGCAGATCGTCGAGCATGCCGCGGAGAGCTTCCTGCCGCTGGGCAAGCCCTTGAAGACCCTGAGCCATGCCCTGCCCCTGACCGCCCTGGCCGGGTTGCATGCCCTGACCGGGCTGTTGGCCTTGCTGGCCCTGTTGCCCTTGCTGACCTTGTTGGCCCTGTTGCCCTTGCTGGCCCTGTTGGCCCTGTTGTCCTTGTTGGCCCTGTTGACCCTGCTGGCCCTGTTGCCCTTGCTGACCCTGCTGGAACTGACGCTGCATCTCCTCGAAGGATCTGTCCGCGAGTTCCTGCTGTTCTCGCAGCATCTCCTGCAATTCGTCCTGCGCCGGGTTGCCCTGGCCCTGGCTGCCCCCTTGCTGGAGCGCCATCTGCATGTTTTCCATCATCCGGCGAAGCTGATCGAGCAAGGCCTGCGCCTGTTCCCGCTGTCCGTTCTCGGAAAGCTCCTGGATCTGGTCCAGCATCTCTTGCAGGTCCATCGGCGACATCTGCTGCTGGTTCTGCATGTCCGCCATCTGCTGCTGGCTGTCAGGATCGTTCATGAGCTCCTGGGCCATCTGCTGCATGTAGTCCTGCATCGCCTCGCGCAACTCATCCATGAGCTGGGCGATCTCCTCATCGGAGGCATCATTGCGCAGCGCTTCGGCCAGCCGGTCCTGCGCCCGGCGCAGACGCTCCTCCGCGTCGGCAAGGTTGCCATCCTCGATCAGCAGCGCGACCCTCCAGAGTTCCTCCGCCAGCGCGTCACGTTCGTCCGCAAGCCGTCCGTCCCGCCACGCTTCATCGAAGCTACGGATCACGTGGCGCAGGGCCAGGAATGGCCCGGGCTTCACGTCGAGATCGTCGGGCACATGGGTGATCGCGCGCAAGATCTGGCTGACCCGCTCCCCGTTGTCGAGCGACCACAGGAGATCGCGTCGCTGCTCCACCACGGCCTTCGCCACCGGATCGTAGAAGAAGCGCTGCGGCAGGACGGCAGCTTCAGGCTCGGTCAGCGTGATCTGGCCCGCCGCGTCCACCGCCTCAAGCGTGATCGTCACCGGCAGGGACGCAAGCGGATGGTCGCTGTAGTCCTCCGTCAACGTCTCGAAAATATCCGTGTCCTGCCCGTCGAGCGGCATGGGCATGTCGATGACCAGCGGCTCAAACCTTTCGGGGGCTGTGGCCAGACCGTGCCGCCGCGCGACGTTCGCGAGATCGAGCTCGATCGTCGCTGTAACCCCGAGGACACCGTAGTCGTCCTGTGCCTCGAACGAAATCTCGGCGGCACCGCTCATCGCACGGGCGATGCCGCCCGTGAGCGCCACCTCCGGCGGCGTGTCTTCGCTGACGGTCAGTGCCCAGTCTGCAACCACTTCTCCACGATCGACGAACGCGAGGCGCCCGCTCTGTTCAATCGTAAACGCGCTGTCGCGGATGCCAACGGCCCGTTCGTTGAGGATTGCCGTATCCGCCGTCACCGTCTGTTCGATGGCGAATTCAGCCTCGCCATAAACGCGCAGCGTGACGTCGGATCCAGCGGGCACCGAAAGGCGCGCCTGATCCGTCAGCTCACCAAGGTAGAGTGTGGGCTGACCCGTGTAGTCTGGAGGGCTGATCCAGGCTTCGAAGCTCGGACCCGCCGCGACCGCCTCCGGCACTGCAATGCCGGGCAATGAGGGATCGATGGCCGGTGCCCGCGCGAAGAGCGCGGCTGCCGCAAGAGCTACGAGCGCGGTCAGCCGGATGGCCCACGGGTCCCGCGGGGCCAGCTTGAGATCAGGCGCCCGCGCCTCCGCTCGCTGCGCCGCATCTGCCATGCGCCGCAGGTGTGCGAGCCAGACCTGCTGGGTCGCCGGATCGTCCGTGCCGCTCGCGAGTGTATCATTCAGCGTCGCAAGGGGCCGTCCCGGAAGATCCGCGTCGAGCCGTTCGACCGCCTCATCCATCGACGGATGGCGGTAACGTCGGACGCCGAAGATGACGAGTCCCAGCAGGCCGAGCGCCATGAGCGCCAGCACGACCGACACCGCCCCGGATGAAA
>JBCBAP010000099.1:0-9198 GCA_038532435.1 Pseudomonadota bacterium
CGTCATCCTGGGCTACATGTTCGCAGGCGCGAACGGTCTGGATGCGGACGGCACCGGCATTGAGATGGTGACGGTAGGGCAGGACGAGCGCCTTGCCGTCGATCCGCCCTGCAAGCTTGCCGAACGCGACGACGGAGCCGGTGAAGGTGATCGCGCCGATGAAGACGCCGAGGAACACCTCGACCTCCATAATCCCGAACTCGATCCCCTCCTTGCCCGAGGGCGGATCCATGATCGTGTTGATGCCGATGAATACCGCCGCGAGGCCGACGAGGGAGTGCATCGCCGCCACAAGCTGCGGCATCTCGGTCATGTCCACCTTGCGGGCGATGTAGGCACCCGCCGCACCCCCGATGACGAGGGCGAGCAGGATGTTCGCCGCATTGTCGACCTCGGGCGCGAAAAGCGTGGCGAAGACGGCGACGGCCATGCCCGCCATGCCGAAGATCACGCCGCGCTTCGAGCTTTCCTGATTGGACAGTCCCGCGAGCGACAGGATGAAGAGGATGGCCGCGACGATGTACGCCGCCTGAATGATACTGTTTTCCATCTGTCCCGGTTCCTTAGCTCTTCTGGAACATTGCCAGCATCCGACGGGTCACGAGGAAGCCGCCGAAGATGTTTACCGCCGCCATCAGGATGGCCAGCGTTGAGAGGGCGATCACGGTGCCGTTGCCGGACCCGACCTGCAGCAAGGCGCCGAGGATGATGATCGAGGAGATCGCGTTGGTCACCGCCATGAGCGGCGTGTGCAGCGCCGCGGTCACGGACCAGATCACCTGGTAACCGACGAAGCAGGCGAGCACGAACACGATGAAGTGCTGCATGAAGGAGGCGGGCGCCACGCTGCCCACGATCAGGAGCAAGACGGCACCGCCGACCAGGCCCATGTTGACTGTCTGCTCCTGTTTCTTGGCAGCAACTTCCGCGAGCCGCTTCTCCTCTTCCGGATCCAGCGCCGGTGCTGTGGGCTTCGGCTTGGCGATGGCCTGCACCTTGGGCGGCGGCGGCGGGAAGGTGATCTCCCCCTCCTTCGCCGCGGTGGCCCCGCGGATCACGTCGTCTTCCATATCCAGAACCGGCACGCCGTCCTTTTCAGGCGTCAGGTCGTCCATGAGATGCCGGATGTTGGTGGCGTAGAGCGTGGAGGACTGCGCCGCCATCCGGCTCGGGAAGTCGGTGTAGCCGATAATCCGGACGCCGTTCTCGCTCTCCACGATCTCATCCATGACCGTCAGGTCGCAGTTGCCGCCCCGCTCGGCGGCGAGGTCGACGACGACGGAACCGGGCTTCATTGCCGCGACCATGTCCTCGAGCCAGAGCTTCGGCGCATCGCGCCCGGGGATCAGGGCCGTCGTGATGACGATGTCGATCTCAGGCGCCTGCTCGCGGAAGAGCGCGAGCTGCTTCTCCCGGAACTCGGGGGAGGAGGGGGCCGCGTAGCCGCCCTCGCCGGAGGCGTCTTCCTCGAAGTCGAGGAAGAGGAACTCCGCACCCATGGATTCGATCTGTTCCGCAACCTCCGGCCGCACGTCGAACGCGCGCACGATCGCGCCCAGCGATTGCGCCGCACCGATCGCGGCGAGACCGGCAACACCCGCACCGATGACCAGGACCTTCGCCGGGGGCACCTTGCCCGCAGCGGTCACCTGCCCGGTGAAAAAGCGCCCGAAATTGTTCCCGGCCTCAATCACCGCCCGGTAGCCGGCGATGTTGGCCATGGACGACAGGGCGTCCATCTTCTGCGCGCGGGAAATGCGGGGCACCATATCCATGGCGATGACGTTGGCACCCTTGGCGTTGACCGCCTCCAGGAGCTCGCCGTTCTGGGCGGGATAGAAGAAGGAGACGACCGTCTGCCCCTCCCGCGCGCGGCCCACTTCCGCCTCTTCAGGCGGGCGAACCTTCGCGACCACATCCGCCCCGGCCCAGAGAGCGTCCGCATCCGAGACAACCTCGACGCCTGCCTCCGTATAGGCCGCGTCGGAGAAGCGGGCAGCCGTACCGGCCCCGCTTTCGATCATCACGTCGTAGCCCAGTTTTTGGAGCTGCGCCGCGCTTTGAGGCGTGATCGCAACCCGCGCCTCGCCGTCAAACAGTTCCTTAGGCGCGCCTATTTTCATACCGGGGATCTCCTTTGTCTTTGTGTGCCGTCAGGGTCCTAATGGGCCTGGGACCCTTGCAGGGAGGTCTGCAAGGCGGTTTGTATACGATCGAGTACCGACACCCGCGCACACGAACTCACGGACCAGGAAGGGGTCCGGGGTTGTGAGACAGCCGGTTTCCGATACGAAACACTCTCTGCCATGACTCTTTCCGCCTGCAAAGACCTGTTTTGACGCGCCACTACGTCAACCCGCAATTTTTGTTCATAAATCAGTGGCGGAGCGCAATTATCTCCAACAGCAGGAATCCGGATGGTCCGTGAACGCCGACTCATGCTATCCCTAGTGGCATGATCTCCGTTGATCGCAATATAAGAGCGGAATTGCCGCGCATCCGGCAGCTCGACGAGGCCGCTGCGAACCGGATTGCCGCCGGGGAGGTGGTCGAACGTCCTGCGTCCGCGGTCAAGGAACTGGTGGAAAACGCGCTGGATGCGGGGGCGACGCGGATCGACATCGCGATCGCCGATGGCGGCAAGACCCTGATCCGGGTCACCGATGACGGCCACGGGATCCCTCGGGATCAGCTTCCGCTCGCGCTCGCCCGCCACGCGACGTCCAAGATCGACGGGACGGATCTGCTCGACATCCATTCGTTCGGGTTTCGGGGGGAGGCCCTGCCCTCGATCGGATCCGTAGCGCGCCTGGCGCTGACCTCGCGGGCGGCGGGAGCGCCGGACGCATGGACGCTGATGGTCAATGGCGGTGACATCGCCGACCCTGTGCCCGAAGCGCTCGCCCGCGGCACGGTGGTCGAGGTGCGGGATTTGTTTCACGCAACGCCCGCGCGGCTCAAATTCCTTCGCTCCGACCGGGCGGAGACGCAGGCGATCGGCGACGTGGTCAAGCGCCTCGCAATCGCCGCGCCGCAGATCGGGTTCAGCCTGAGGGACGTGAGCGGTGGTGGGGAGGGGCGCACGCTCTTTTCCGTCGAGCGGGGGCCCGCGGACTGGGTCGATGCGCAGATCCGACGGCTCCGTGCGATCCTCGGCGGAGAGTTTGCCGAGAATGCCCTGCCGCTCGATGCGGAGCGGGAGGGGATCGCGCTCACCGGCTTTGCAGCACTCCCGACCTACAGCCGGGGTGCGGCCGTCGCGCAGTACCTCTTCGTCAACGGGCGGCCGGTGAAGGACAAGGTGCTGATCGGTGCAGTGCGGGCGGCCTACTCGGACTTCCTGAGCCGGGACCGCCATCCGGTCGTGGCCCTGTTTCTCGACTGTCCGACGGAGCGTGTCGATGTGAACGTGCACCCGGCGAAGGCGGAGGTGCGGTTCCGCGATCCGGGCATCGCCCGTGGCCTCATCGTCTCCGCGCTCAAGCACGCGCTGGCGGAGGCGGGGCATCGTGCGTCGACCACCGTGGGCACCGCGACCCTGGGCGCATTCAGGCCCGCGACCGGTGCACCGGTCTATCAGATGGACCGTCCGTCCCGTGCGGCCCGCGACATCGCGTATGCGGCTCAGGCCCCGGCACCCGGCTTCGCTGAGGAGAGCCCGGGATGGTCCGCGGCCCGCGTCGAGGAGCATGTTTCAGACAGCAGCGCCCATCCGGTGGATGACCCGCTGACCCATCCCCTCGGTGCAGCGCGCGCGCAGGTTCACGAGAATTACATCATCGCGCAGACCGAGACCGGGCTTGTCATCGTCGATCAGCACGCGGCGCACGAACGCCTCGTCTACGAAAAGCTCAAATACCAGATGGCGGAGCGTGGGGTGCCTGCACAGGCGCTTCTGATTCCGGATGTCGTCGAGCTCTCCGCCACGGACCGGGCGCTTCTGCTGGAGCAGGCGGAGGATCTTCGCGCTCTCGGTCTCACCATCGAGCCCTTCGGTGGTACCGCTGTCGCGGTGCGGGAGACCCCGGCGCTGCTGGGGGAGGTCGACGGTGCAGCGCTTCTGCGGGACATCCTCGATGAATTGCATGCGGACGGCACCAGCGCGCGCGTGGCCGACCGGCTCGATGCGGTGCTTTCCCGCGTCGCCTGTCATGGCTCTGTCCGCTCAGGCAGGCGCCTGACCGCGGATGAGATGAACGCTCTCCTGCGGGAAATGGAGGTGACACCCCATTCCGGCCAGTGCAACCACGGGCGGCCCACCTACGTCGAATTGCCGCTCAAGGACATCGAGCGCCTTTTTGGCCGTAGCTGATCGCAACGAACTGTATACAAAGGTTTTTAAGCGTTCTGCGGCGGACTGAGGCAGTGCAAACGAAGACGGAACGCTCTATGTCTCCGGCAACGCCCTGCCGGAGGATCCCATGAGCCTGCCTGCCATTGCCGATCATGATCAGCGCTACGCGCTGTCGAACGAGCTTCACGCGCGTCCGTTTCCGGAGATTACAGCCCCCTGTCGCGCGGTGCACCTGGCGATCATTTCCGACGAGGGTGCCGAGCGGGATCCGGAGCGGGACCGGGAGCATTTGCATGCTTTGTTGGACCGCTATGGTGCACAGCGCCCGGCTCCGGGGGCCAACCACTACTCGGGTCCCCTCGGTCGCGTCTGGCTGAAATGGGAGCGGCATACCGAGTTCGTCACCTACACACTCTTTGCCGAGGGCGTCTCCCAGACGCCGTTTGACGGGGTGACCATGGCGCTTTTCCCGGAGGAGTGGCTTGCCGGCGCGCCGGGGAAGGTTTTGACGTCGGCGCTGGTGCGGGTCGAGGTGGCGGAGGACATGGATGCCGCCCAGGCCCGGATGATGAACGGGCTCAGCACCTATTTCTCCGCCGAAAGCCTCGCGATGAGCCGGGTGGTGGATGATTGCGCTCTCATCGCGGGTGACTTTCGCATCCACGAACAGGGGCAGGTCCGCTTCTCCGTCATCGTGCATCCGGGCGTTGGTCCGCGTCGTATCGGGCGGATCGTGCAGCGGGTGCTGGAGATCGAGACCTACAAAACCGCGGCACTGCTGACCCTGCCCGTTGCGCGGGATGTGGCAGGCCAGGTGAACGCGCAGGAGCGGGAGCTGAGCGCGCTGGTCAAGACAATGGCCTCGAAGGCCGATGAGGACAGCGGCATGCTCGACCGCCTGCTCGGCATGTCGGCAAGCCTTGAAGCGCTCAGCGCCGCATCCGCATTCCGGTTTGGCGCGCGGGGGGCATACGAGGCGATCATCAATCAACGGATCGAGGTGCTGCGCGAGCAGCGGGCGGGCGGTCGTCAGACCTTCGCCGAGTTCATGATGCGCCGCTTCGACCCGGCGATGCGGACCTGCCGGTCAGCGGAGGCGCGTCTCTCCAACCTCGCGGCGCGGACGGAGCGGGCAGCGAACCTGCTCCGCACCCGGGTCGATGTGCAGCTCGCCACCCAGAACCGGGTGCTGCTGGAAAGCATGGACAAGCGGGCGGCGCTACAGTTGCGGCTGCAGGAAACGGTCGAGGGGCTCTCCGTCGTTGCGATCAGCTATTATGCGGTAAGCCTTGCGGGCTACGCCCTCGGCCCGGTCACGGAATGGACCGGCATCAGCAAGACGATGCTGCTCGCGCTCGTCACGTTGCCGGTCGTGTTCGGGGTGTGGAGTTTCGTGCGACGGGTGCGGCGCGGCCTGCGCAAACGCGGGACGTGAAGATCCGCGCGAACACGCGGGCGAAGCGGTATCGGGCCATAGCTCCCTCCTGATACGGACAGGAGTGATACGCGCCTTTGGCCCGTTTCCGTCGCGTCAGGTGCCTAGAACTGATCCTTGCGCTTGCGCACCTCGGTGAAGACCTCCGCATCCGTTGCGTCGGGCATGCCGACCGCTGCTTTCACCGCAGGGTCGTCTGCGCGCAGGAACGGGTTGGTGGCAAGTTCGAGGGACAGAGGCGTCGGGATCGTGGGCGTGCCGTCCGCCCGTTTCGCCGTGATATCGGCGACGCGGTCCTGCAGCGCTGCATTGTCGCTCTCGATGGTCACGGCAAAGGCAGCGTTCGCGGTGCTGTATTCGTGCCCCGAATACACGATGGTCTCTGGCGGCATCGCCTTGAACTTGAGCATGCTGGTCCACATCATCGGGCCGTCCCCCTCGAACAGGCGGCCGCAGCCGAGGCCCATGAGACTGTCGGCGGAGAAGACTGCCGCGCTGTCGGGAAAGTGGAACGCGATGTGCCCCACAGTGTGGCCGGAGACATCGAGGACATGGCCGGTGCTGCCGCCGATGGCCAGCGTGTCCCCTTCGGACACCTCCTGATCCAGCGGGGGCAGCCGATGGACGTCCGCCTTCCCACCGATGACCGTGCAGTCAAAGGCCTTCCTCAGATCTTCGACACCCTGGATATGGTCGTCATGGTGGTGGGTCAGCAGGATGATGTTGAGTGTCCAGCCCCGGGCGGCGAGCGCGGCCTTGATCGGCGCGACCTCCGGTGCATCGATCAGGGCCACGATGCCCGTATCCGCATCCCGGGCGAGGTAGGCGTAATTGTCGCTGAGGCAGGGGATGGTGACGATCTCGAGGGCCATGGTGCGAAGCTCCGTGATGGGGTACGATTGCGCCGGAGAGTGGGGCATCCCGGCTGGTGGCGCAATGCATTTGGACGTGGTCGATCTGAAGTCGTTCTACTACCGCACACCGTTGGGGCGGAACGTCCAGCGGACGCTGCAGGAACGGCTGACCTCCTTCTGGCCCAACGTGAAGGGGGAGACGGTCGTGGGTTTCGGCTTCGCCGCTCCCTTTCTGCGCCCCTTCCTGTCCAAGGCGCACCGCGTTCTGAGTCTGATGCCGGCGGAGCAGGGGGTCATGCCCTGGCCGCCCGCTGCACCCAACCTCAGCGCACTGGTGGAGGAGACCCACTGGCCCCTGCAGGCAGCGTCCGTTGATCGGCTGCTCGTGGCCCATGGGCTGGAGACCTGCGAGCGTCCGGCTGCACTGCTGGAGGAGATATGGCGGGTGCTGGCGCCTGAGGGGCGGGTGATTTTCATCGTCCCCAACCGGACGGGCGCCTGGGCGCGGCGCGACGTTACACCGTTCGGCTATGGCAGGCCCTATTCCTTCGGCCAGCTTGAGGCGCAGCTCAAGACCCACCGGTTCCAGCCGGAGCAGCATGGCGCTGCGCTCTACGCGCCGCCGTCGACGCGGAAGTACATGCTGCGGACCGCCCCGACGGTCGAGGCGATCGGGCAGCGCCTGCATTCCCAACGCTTCGCGGGCGCGCTGATCCTCGAGGCCCAGAAACGAATCTACATCAAGCCCAAGGGGCTCGCCGCGACCAGCCGTCCGCGGCTGCGTGTTCTAGAAGGGCTGGCCCAACCTGTCGGTCAACCGGCAGGGGGGCGGACGGGACGAAAAACCCTGCGAGACCGCCACGATCCTTGAAGATTCGCCTCAAATGGGTGGCGAAATGCTCCGATCGGCCCAAAATCGGCTCCATTAAGATCAAGGCGCGAGGTTCAAACCGTCGCAGGTGCAGCATGTGATGGCTTTAGCATCTGAAATGTATGGATAATTTCGGATGCCGCGCCGCAATTTGACAATATTGTCAGACGTGAACCGGTCTGCTATCACCCGCCCAATTCCACAAGGGAGCTGCCGTTCTGGTGGCTGCTACCAAATGATGCGGGCCAATCTCTGGCGCGCATAGCGAGAAATGGGGTACCCGTGGCCGCAACAGCGTCGCATGTGTCGGGAATCGCAGGTCGGTATGCGACTGCGCTTTTTGAAATCGCCAAAGATGCCGGACAGCTCGATCAGACCGAGCAGGACATGGCCAACCTTGAAGCGGCCCTCGCCGAAAGCGAAGACTTCCGCGACCTGATCAGCTCCCCCATCTATGCCCGTGACGAACAGGCAAGTGCGATCGCTGCTATCGCGCAGAAGATGGGTTTGGGTCAGATGACCACGAACACCCTCGGCCTGATGGCGTCGAACCGGCGGCTCTTTGCCCTTCCCGGGCTGATCGCCGCGGTCAAAGCACTCGCCGCCGAAGAGCGTGGAGAGGTTGCGGCGGAGGTCACCACGGCCAAGCCGCTCTCCGTCGCGCAGCGCGATGCGCTTGCTGCGACGCTCAAGGAGCATGTGGGCTCCAATGTGGTACTGAACACCGCCGTCGATGAAAGCCTCATCGGCGGCATGATCGTAAAAGTGGGCTCGCGCATGGTCGATACATCGATCCGCACGAAGCTCGCCTCCCTGCAAAATGTCATGAAAGAGGCCGGATAATGAGCATCCAAGCGGCAGAGATTTCTGCGATCCTCAAGGAGCAGATCAAGAATTTCGGTCAGGACGCCGAAGTCGCCGAGGTTGGCCGGGTGCTGTCCGTGGGGGATGGTATCGCCCGCGTGCATGGCCTCGACAACGTGCAGGCCGGTGAGATGGTCGAGTTCCCCGGCGGTATCCGGGGCATGGCGCTGAACCTCGAGATCGACAATGTCGGGATCGTGATCTTCGGCTCCGACCGGGACATCAAGGAAGGCGATACGGTCAAGCGGACCGGTGCCATCGTGGACGTGCCCGTGGGCAAGGGGCTGCTGGGACGCGTCGTGGACGCACTGGGCAACCCGCTCGACGGCAAGGGGCCCATTGAGGCGGAACAGCGGTCGGTTGCAGACGTCAAGGCACCGGGCATCATCCCGCGCAAGTCCGTGCACGAACCGATGGCAACCGGCCTCAAGGCCGTGGACGCGCTGATCCCGATCGGCCGCGGCCAGCGGGAGCTGATCATCGGCGACCGTCAGACGGGCAAGACCGCCGTCGCACTCGACGCGATCCTGAACCAGAAGGCCTACAACGATGCCGCCGGAGACGACGAGAGCAAGAAGCTCTACTGCGTCTACGTCGCCGTCGGGCAAAAGCGGTCCACGGTTGCGCAGCTGGTGAAGAAACTCGAAGAGACCGGTGCGATCGACTATTCCATCATCGTGGCCGCGACCGCGTCCGAGCCCGCGCCGATGCAGTACCTCGCACCCTACTCCGCGACGGCGATGGCCGAGTATTTCCGGGACAACGGCATGCACGCGCTGGCGATCTACGATGACCTGTCCAAGCAGGCCGTTGCGTACCGTCAGATGTCCCTGCTGCTGCGCCGCCCGCCGGGCCGCGAAGCCTATCCGGGCGACGTGTT
>JBCBAP010000100.1:0-8953 GCA_038532435.1 Pseudomonadota bacterium
CCGGTGGCTCCGCCAGCCAGGGCCGCTCCCGCCATAACCAGGCGGTGTTGCCCCTGCGCGGAAAGATCCTGAACGTGGAGCGGGCACGGTTCGACCGGATGCTCGGTTCGCAGGAGATCGGAAATCTGGTCGTCGCCCTCGGCACCGGGATCGGCCGTGACGAGTTCGACATCACCAAGCTGCGCTATCACAAGATCATCATCATGACCGACGCGGACGTGGACGGCGCGCACATCCGCACGCTGCTGCTGACCTTCTTCTTCCGCCAGATGCCGCAGCTGATCGAGGGCGGCTACCTCTACATCGCGCAACCGCCGCTGTTCAAAGTGAGCCGGGGCAAGTCGGAGGTCTACCTGAAGGACCAGCCCGCGCTGGAGGACTACCTGATCGAGCAGGGTTTGACGGATGCGGTGCTCGAGCTCGGTAACGGCAGCCAGGTGGCAGGCCCCGACCTTGCACGGGTGGTCGCGGAGGCGCGGGCCGTCCGGGCGACGATTTCCGCCTTCCCCACCCATTGCCCGCGGCTGGTGCTGGAGCATGCGGCGATCGCAGGTGCGATGAGTGCCGCGGCCCTGCAGTCCGACCCGCAGCGGGCGGCGGATGCGGTGGCAAACCGCCTCAACATGATCGCGCCGGAGACGGAAAAGGGTTGGATCGGCCGCCCGACGCAGGATGCTGGTCTGAAATTCTCCCGCGTTGTGCGCGGTGTGGAGGAGACTCGGACGCTTGAGGGCAACACCTTCCGCTCCGGCGAAGGACGCAAGCTCGCGAGCTACCATGACGCGCTCAAGGAGGTCTACGCGACCCCGGCGAAGCTGATCCGGAAGGACAAGTCCTCGCCAATTTTCGGACCCTCCGATCTGCTGGATCTGGTGATGACCGAAGGGGAGCGGGGCCTCACGCTCCAGCGTTACAAGGGGCTGGGTGAGATGAACCCGGACCAGTTGTGGGAGACGACATTGGATCCGGAGGCGCGAACCCTCCTGCAGGTCAAAGTCGAGCAGACCGATCAGGCGGACGAGCTCTTCACCAAGCTGATGGGCGACGTGGTGGAGCCGCGTCGGCAGTTCATCCAGGAAAATGCGCTCAGCGTCGAGAACCTGGACTTCTGATGCGAGCGCTCCTGCTCGCGGCGACCCTCACGGGTGCGCCTGCTCAGGCAGACCCATGGTTTCTGCATCCGTTCGGGGAGCTCCGCTCTTACCATGGCGACTGGCTGGCTGTCTGCGCGGAGAGCGGGGATGGCCCCTGTCGCGCGGTACAACTGGCGCTTCGGGACGGAGACGATCCCTTCTTTGGCAGCAGTCGCCTCGCCGTGCATCCAGGGCGCGACGGCCGCTACCGGATCGAGGTCTATGATGACGGGATGCCGGAGGCACGGGTCGACCAGGTCGTGTTCGATTTCGGTGAGGCCGAGATGAGCCTTGCGTCCCGCGGGTTCAGCAAAGGATCTGTGGACGGGGTGAACGTTGCGGAGACCATTGCGATCCTCGATCAGGATCTTGCCGCTCGCATCGCCCGGCTCATCAGGGAGGAGAACCGGGTGCGTGTCCGATATGCGGAAGGCGATCTCGTGCTCGGCGAGGCGGAGTTCTCCCTGCGGGGTTCCGCCGCGGCGCTTCGCGCAATCGAGGCCCATCGGCGACAGTGAGCCTGTCTTCTACCGAACCCGGACCCACGCATCTTCAATGCCCTCCACTGCGTGCCGTTGGACATAGGCAACCGGACCGTCGTCCGGTCCATACCAGGTGGTCCGCACCCGCTTACCATCGTCGCAGGCGACCACGTAGGCCGGGCTGAGCGCGCCATTGCCCTTGACCACCTGCTCCGCACCGGTCACCCGGCAGATCGTCTGGCGGGTGTAGGTGCGCCCGGTGTGGGAGGTCGCGACGCGCTCATAGACACCGCGCGCGCCGATCTTCAGCGGATAGAGCGGATCGAGCACACTCACCTGCGCGGATCCGGTGTGCCAGTTGCGGGATGTGCCGCACCCCTCCCAACTCGTGGAGGGGGAGAACCAGTCGAGGCTGCTGCGCCACGTGCAGCCGTCCGGCTCCTCCACCCGCAAACGGCGGCCCTTTGCGCGGAACGTCATGGGTCCCTCGACACCGCTGCGCATGTCGCTCAGGACGAAACTCCGAAACTGGCCTTTGGCGGGTCTCGCGAGCATCGGCAGGGGCGTGTCGAGGCGACGCGTCTGGGGACCTGTGCCCGTGAGGCTGCGGGTCCAAGATACAACACGGTCGCTCGCGGCACCCAACCGCTAGCTCACGGGGGTGAAGCCGCCCTGGAAATCCGTGGTCGTGCAGGCGGACAGAGCCGCGGCCAGGGCAAGGGGCAGGTAGCGTTTCATTGCAACGTCTCCATCTCCAAAATGGTGTTCGGAGGGAAAACGTCGGCGCCGCCGGTTTATTCCACGGGCGGCGTCGTCTGGTGGTACCGCGGTGAAAGCCGTCAGACAGCGGTTTGCTTAGAAGGCGGGTATCAGGGGATACGGGGTAGTGATGGAGGCGCAGGTGTGTTCAGGCTACTCCCGCAAAACACTCAAGGCATGGATGAGTGTCGGGACGGAGCTAATCCCATCTGAGAACGTGGTGTCGCGAAGCTGAGAGGTCAGCAAGCCTGCCGCGCTCTGCGGCATCAACGTGCCGGGACGACGACATTTCAACGCCTGCATACCCTCTCCACCCACCGAACATGTGCCGGTCGCAAGGCCGGCCCGGCGTCGGGATCCGGAGGATATTTCCCGCTTCTAGGACGCGGACCCTCCTGTTGTCACAGGTGTCGGCAACTGCCGAGATGTCTGCGGGCTATCGAGGCCGAACGGGGAGGGCCCGCCGGGTGCGTCGTGGATCCGGGGCCGCGGATGGCCTCACCTGCGCCGCGGGTTGAACCGGTCGAACACACCGTGCGGCACCGACACAATGAACGACCAGCCCGACGGGCGTCGCGTGGATGGTACGCGACAAAACCGGCCCCGCTGCGACCCGCACGGCCACGTCTTCCTGCTGCATGTGATCCCCCACTCCCTCGTCTGCCAACAAGCCGGTCAGATCCGACGGGGCTCCAATCCTGGCGATCGAGCTGGCATCAAGGGACATCGTTTCGGTCGCCGTATGGACCCGCGCATGTGCGTTCTGCGGAAGCGTGATACCGGCGCCTGCGGTTGCAACACAGAAACCGGCGAGAAGCAGCCGCGCGCGATTGAGTGGAAACATGGATACCTCCAGGGTCTGCATGGGCGTGTTACGCACCAGCGCGCCCCTTCCGTTGCCCTGCAAGAAAAAACCCCCGCCGAGGGGATCGACGGGGGTGAGGTGCGGTTCGCCGCTAGGGCAACCGGGCGGTAGGGTTAGTCTTTCATTTCAGCGCGGACCTGCTGGCGTAGGAGGTCGATGGGGAAGACCTCCTCCCCCCGGTGAAAGCACCAGTAGGTCCAGCCATTGCAGCTTGGCGCCCCCTCCAGCGCCGCGCCAACCTGATGGATCGAGCCCTTCGTGTCGTGGGCGATCAGCGTGCCGTCGGCGCGGACCTTCGCCGAATGCCGCCCGTTGAGCGAAGTAAGCCGCTCGCCGGGTTTCAGCATTCCGCGTTCCACGAGCGTGCCGAAGGCAACCCGTGGTTCCGCGCGTTTGGACTGTGTGACTTCGAGCGCGTCGCGGTCATAGCGGCGGATGCCCGCCAGCCGCGCCTCGGCGACCGTCCGGTAGGCCGCCTCCCGCTCGATGCCGATAAAGTGTCGACCAAGCCGTTTTGCAACGGCCCCCGTGGTCCCTGTTCCGAAGAACGGATCCAATACAATGTCGCCCGGCTTGGTCGATGCCACAAGCACCCGATGCAGGAGTGCCTCTGGCTTCTGAGTTGGGTGCGCCTTGTTGCCGTCGTCGTCCTTCAGCCGCTCGCCCCCATTGCAGATCGGTAGGACCCAGTCCGACCGCATCTGCACCCCCTCATTCAATGCCTTCAACGCCTCGTAGTTGAAGGTGTATTTCGATGCTTCCGATTTCGCGGCCCAGATCATCGTCTCATGGGCGTTGGTCAGCCGTTTGCCGCGGAAGTTCGGCATTGGGTTCGACTTACGCCATACCACGTCATTCAGGATCCAGTAGCCCGCATCCTGTAGTGCGGCACCCACCCGGAAGATGTTGTGGTAGGACCCGATCACCCAGATCGCCCCGTTGGGCTTGAGCACACGGTGTGCCTCCGCCAGCCACGCCCGGCTGAACCGGTCATAGGCCGCGAAGGAGGAGAACTGGTCCCACGCATCGTCCACCGCGTCGACCTTCGAGTTGTCGGGACGGTGAAGCTCCCCCTTGAGCTGCAGGTTGTAGGGCGGATCGGCGAAGACAAGGTCGATGCTCCCGTCCGGCAGGCTGCGCAGAACCTCGATGCAGTCGCCCGCGACAATGCTGTCGAGCGGCAGATCCATCGATTTTCCCTGTGTGCGGACAGCCATCCCCGGCGCCTCCCCGTATCCCGTTGAGGGGAAGATGAGTCATGGGTGAGTCGCTGTCAATTATTATTTGAATCAATGGGTTAAATTATCTTCTTAACCCAATATCTTGTGTATGGGCTTGAATGAACGTCTATGATGAGGACTAACCCCAAGTGTTTGCAGCCCTTCCGCGTGGGCCCGCGTTCCGTAGCCCATGTTGGTTTCCCAACCGTAACCGGGCCAGGATTGCGCGAGGATCCGCATCTCCCGATCCCGGGTTACCTTGGCGATGATCGAGGCTGCGGCGATCGACAGGCTGAGGCTGTCACCCTTCACGATGGGCACCCCGGGACAGGGCAGCCCGGGTGGCACCCGCTTGCCATCGATCAATGCGGTGTGCGGCAAAAGGGGCAGAGCGGCGACCGCCCGCGTGAGTGCTGCCTCCGACGCGACAAGAATGTTGCGGGCATTGATCTCCTCAACTTCGGCCCGCCCGATCCCCACATGCGCGCAGGCAAGGATATCGCCGAAGAGCGCCTCCCGCCGTGAGGCGGACAGTTTCTTGGAATCGTCGATGCCGGCGGGAACGCCGTCCATGGGCAGGATCACGGCTGCAGCGATGACGGGACCGGCCCACGGTCCTCGCCCCACTTCATCGGCGCCGCAGACCGGGCCTGCGTGCATGTGTTCGAAGCTAAGATCAGGCATCAGGTGTGGCGTGCCAGCTTGAACCACGAAGATCAACGGGCCCGTCGTCAAACCGACAAGCTAAAGCGCCCAACGACTGCTGTCGATCAGAGGAGGGAGAGTTGATCGCCCGGGCGTGGTGGCACGCGAAACTGGCTGCAATCAAGCCGGATGTCCCGGGTCGTCAATCCCAGACGTTTGCGCGCCGCGCCAAAACGGCGGGCGATGAGCGCGGCATAGACGCCCTCGCCCCGCATGCGCTTTCCCCACTCCGGATCGTAGTCCTTGCCGCCGTGCATCTCCCGGACCTTGCCCATGATCTTGTTGGCGCGGTTGGGGTAGTGTGTCTCTACCCAGTGGCGAAAGAGCGGTGAAACTTCGTGGGGCAACCGCAGCGTTACGAAGTTCGCCCATTCGGCGCCGGCCCGCGTTGCAGCCTCGAGCAATGCCTCGATCTCGTGATCGTTGAGGCCGGGGATGATCGGGGAGGTGGCGACACCGACGGGCACCCCGGCCTTGGCGAGTGCCGCGATGGCGCGCAGCCGCGCGTGGGGTGCACTCGCGCGCGGCTCCATCGTGCGGCAAAGCTTGCTGTCGAGGGTCGTGAGCGAAATTGCAACCTTCGCCAGACCCTTCCTACCCATGGGTCCGAGGATATCCGCATCCCTCGTGATCAGCGCCCCCTTCGTCACGATGGAGACCGGATGATTGTGCGCGCTCAACACCTCGAGGATCGAGCGCATGATCCCGGCTTCCCGCTCGAGGGGCTGGTAGGGATCGGTGTTGGTCCCGATGGCGATGGTCGCGGGCTGGTACCCCGGGCGTCGCAGTTCCGCCTCGAGAAGGCTGGCCGCGTTGGACTTGCGAAAGATCCGGGTTTCGAAGTCCAGCCCCGGGGAGAGGCCGAGATATGCATGGGTCGGCCGGGCAAAACAGTAGATGCATCCGTGCTCGCATCCCTTGTAGGGATTGATCGAACGGTCGAACGGTACGTCGGGAGAACTGTTCCTGGTGATCACCCGCCGCGCATTATCCTCGAAAACCTCAGTACGAACCGCATCGTCCGGCTCCTCGGTCCAGCCGTCATCCGCATGGGCACGGCGGTGTCGCTCAAACCGGCTGGACGGGTTTCGGGTTGCACCCCTGCCATGCCGGGCAGCCTCGGGAATCGCATCTTCGATTGGGTCGGTCATGGTGGAGAGGATATGAACAAATAGCGAACATCGCAATCCGACTCTTGATGACGTCCCTTGAAACGACATGGAGCCGGGCGGGTGCCCGGCTCCATGTCACATTCATCGATGGGGTGCGGATCAGACCGGCACGCCCTCATACATCCGTTTACCGACCCGAACGATCATGCGGCCATTGTTGAGAACTTTGACCAACTCGCCCTGAACGGCAATGTATCCACTTAGCATAATGGTTTTGAGCATCTCTCTCCCCAGAGCTTCGGCCATTTTTCGCCGTGTTTGATGAACCTAAGGTAGAACCGCTTTCCGGCCGGTTCAATCCCAATATGTTCGCAATGTGACAGTTAAAGCCAATCCCTCAGGATCGGAATGAGAGGTATATCTGCCTCCGGCATCGGATAATCCTTCAAGTTCTGCGGCTTAACCCAAGACAAAGACTGTCCCTCCCGACCTGTCACGATTCCATTCCACTTGCGACAGGCAAATAAGGGCATCAAAAGATGAAAACTTTCATAAGAGTGAGAGGCAAATGTGAGGGGTGCGAGGCAACTGTCCCAAGTTTCGATGCCCAGTTCCTCGTGCAATTCCCGAATCAAGCAGGCCTCCGGGGTCTCGCCGACTTCGACTTTTCCACCGGGAAACTCCCAGAGCCCGGCCATCGACTTTCCTTCCGGCCGCTGGGCAAGCAAAACCCGCCCGTCCGGGTCGATCAGGGCGACTGCGGCGACGGTGACGAGCTTCACGATCGGTAGTCCGCGTTGATTGTGATGTAGCCGTGGGTGAGATCGCAGGTCCAAACGGTGAACGCCCCTTCCCCAAGCCCGAGATCTACGGTGATGGAGATTTCCTCCTCGGCCAGGATCGCCGCACCGTCCTCTTCCCTATACTCTGGGTCGACCCATCCGTCCCGTGCGACCAGCACGTCACCGAAGCGGATCGTGAGGCGATCCCGGTCCGCCGGTTCGCCAGACTTGCCGACGGCCATCACGATGCGCCCCCAGTTAGGATCGCTGCCCGCAAGGGCCGTCTTCACCAGCGGTGAGTTCGCGATGCTCAGGCCGACCCGGTGGGCAGAGTCATCGCTTACCGCGCCTCTCACCGTGATCTCGACGAACTTTGTCGCCCCCTCGCCATCCCGGACGACCTGATGGGCGAGATCGCGCATGACTGTTTCAAGACCGTCGGAAAACTGCGTGAGGCGCGGATCGTCAGCCTCGACAATCCGCTCCATCTGCGCCCGTCCCGTGGCGGCCAGCAGGAGTGTATCGGAGGTGGACGTGTCCCCATCCACGGTAATCGCGTTGAAGGTGCGTGCGTTGAGGCGGGAAAGTGTGTCCTGCAGCAGGCTCTGGTCGATTGCGCAATCGGTGAAGATGTAGACGAGCATCGTCGCCATGTCCGGCGCAATCATGCCGGACCCTTTGGCGATGCCCACGATCTGCACATCGGCCTCACCACATGTAACGGTGAGAGCGGCACCCTTTGCATAGGTGTCGGTGGTTCTGATCGCCGCAGCGCCCTCGGCGGCACCTTCGGGTGCGAGCGACGCGGCAAGCTCATCGAGCTTTGACGTGATCCGCTCCTGCGGCAACAGTTCACCGATGACCCCGGTGGAGGCGGGGAAGACGTGGGTGGCCGGGCAGCCGGTCGCCCGGGCCACGTCCTCAGCCAAGGCCCGTGTCACCTCCGCGCCGTTCCGTCCGGTGAAAGCGTTTGCGTTCCCTGCGTTAACAAGGATCGCCGCCGGTGCTGCCGTGCCGTCGAAACGCGCAAGATGCTCCTCGCACCAAAGGACAGGGGCGGACCGGGTGGCGGAGCGGGTGAAGACGCCCGCAAGCGATGTGCCCCGCGCCAGCGCCGCCAGCATAACATCGGTGCGTCCGGTGTATTTGATGCCCGCTGCGACGGTCGCAAACCGCACACCATCGACGGGCGGCAGGGTTGCAACACCGTCCTTCGGGGCCAGAGGAGAGGTGTTCTCGCCCCGGCCCGCGACCAGTCGCGTCAGTCCTTCGGTCACTGTTCCCTCCCGCGCGTGCTCACACCATCCGGGAGGTTGTGACGTCACTCAGCTGAGAGATCAACCGTGGACAGGGCAGAGGCTGGCACCTCGATCTCGGTCCGGACGATCTCCGCCGCTGACCGGGCATCCTCCAGGTAGGCGCGCAGGGCGGACTGGGTGATCTGTTCGTTCAATTCGGGCTCCAGCTCCTGCCGGGTGGGCAGCGGGCTGAGCCGGGTGTCATTGAGCTTGATCACGTGCCAGCCGAACTGCGTCTGTACCGGTTCGGAGATGTCCCCGACCGTCATGGTCTGGACCACCGCGTCGAAGGTCGGGACCATGTCGCCCTGTCCGAACCAACCAAGGTTGCCACCGTTGGGGCCGGAGGGGCCGGTGGATTTCGCCTTTGCCTGCTCCGCAAAGTCGGCACCACCTGCGAGTTCTTCCGCGATGGTGCGGGCCTCCTCCTCGGTCTCCACCAGAATGTGGGAGGCGTTGTACTGCTGGTCCTGCGTCATGCCGGAGATGGCGTTCTGATACGCCTCCTCAAGCGCGTCCTCGGAGCGGGCATTCTCGACAATCTCGGCGACGAGGATGTTGGCGAGCATGCTCCGCTCTTCATTCTCCAGCAGAGTG
>JBCBAP010000101.1:0-8926 GCA_038532435.1 Pseudomonadota bacterium
CCAGGAGAGCGCAAATGTCCGAACAGTACCGTGCCGTTGTGATCGGAGGGGGCGTTGTCGGGGCCTCGGTTCTCTATCACCTGACGAAGAAGGGCTGGACGGACATCGCGTTGCTGGAGCGGGACGTGCTCACCTGCGGCTCCTCCTGGCACGCGGCGGGGGGGTTCCACACCCTCAACGGCGATCCGAACGTCGCCAAGCTCCAGCAATACACCGTCGAACTCTACAAGGAGATCGAGGAGATGTCGGGCCAGTCCTGCGGCCTGCACCTCACGGGGGGCATCCAGTTGGCCAAGACCAAGGACCGGATGGAAAGCCTCTACATGGCCCAGGCGCGGGGCCGGTACATGGGCATGGAGCTTGAGATCGTCACCCCGCAGGAGGCCAAGGCACGGTTCCCCATCCTCGACGATCAGCAGTTTGTCGGCGGCCTCTGGGATCCGATCGAAGGGCATCTCGACCCTTCCGGCACCACCCACGCCTACGCCAAGTGCGCCCGGATGAACGGGGCCAAAATCAAGGAAAAGTGCAAGGTCGAGGACATCCGCCAGCGCGAAGACGGCATGTGGGTGCTGACGACCTCCCAGGGTGAGATCCTGACGGAGAACGTGATCAACGCGGGCGGCCTTTGGGCGCGCGAGGTTGGGCGCATGGTGGGCTTGGAACTGCCCGTGCTCGCTATGGAGCACCATTACCTGCTCACGGAGGAGGTGCCGGAGGTTGTCGAGTACAACAAGGCGACCGGTGAGGAGCTCATCCACATCATCGATTTCGAGGGCGAAATCTACACCAGGCAGGAACGCACCGGCGTCCTTCTCGGCACGTACGAGCGTGCGGCGACGCCCTGGATGCCAACCGACACGCCGTGGGACTTCGGCTCCGAACTGCTGCAGCCTGATTTCGACCGGATCGCCCCAAGCCTGGAGGTCGCGTTCCAGCATTTCCCGGCGCTCGAGAATGTCGGGATTCGGGAGGCGATCAACGGCCCCTTCACCTTCGCCCCGGACGGCAATCCGCTCGTCGGCCCGGTCCGCGGGCTGCAGGGCTTCTGGTGTGCATGCGCTGTGATGGCAGGCTTCAGCCAGGGCGGCGGCGTGGGCCTTGCCCTTTCGAACTGGATCGTCGACGGCGATCCGGGCTTCGATGTATGGGGGATGGACGTTTCCCGCTTCGGCGACTGGGCCACGCTCAGCTACACCAACGAGAAGGTGCGGGAGAACTATTCCCGCCGCTTCCGCATCCGCTACCCCAACGAGGAACTGCCCGCGGCCCGCCCGCTTCGGACAGGCGCGCTTCACGACCGGCACCTCGCGCTCGGGGCGCAGATGGGGGACAATTGGGGGCTTGAAACGCCGCTCTGGTACGCGCCAGAGGGGGTTGAAGAAACCTTCTCCTGGCGCCGCTCCACGGACCATGACCATGTGGGCCGGGAGGTTGCGACGGTGCGCGACGGCGTCGGCATCCTCGACATCACGGGATTTGCCAAGATCACCGTAGAGGGCGGCGGCGCGGCAGACTTCCTCGACAAGGTGCTGGCCTGCAAGCTGCCTGCGCCGGGCCGCATGACGCTCGCGCCGATGCTCAACGAAAGTGGCAAGCTTATCGGCGACCTCACGGTCGGCAACATAGGCGTCAAGTATTTCGTCATGGGATCGGGTACCGCGCAGGAATACTACCTGCGCCATTTTGAGGCGCACCGGCCTGCGGACGTGACGATCGAAGCGAAAGGCCCCGCGATCTGCGGCATCTCTATCGCCGGGCCCAAGTCCCGTGAGCTTTTGGACCGGGTGACCGGGGTCGACGTGAGCCACGAGGCCTTCAGGTTCATGGCCGTTCGCGACATATTGATCGGCCACGCGCCCTGTCTTGTCGGTCGGGTGACCTACACCGGCGATCTGGGCTACGAGATCTGGATGAAGACGGACTATGCCCGCTACGTCTGGGATCTGCTGATGTCGGAGGGGGCGGACCTCGGGATCGCGCCGGTTGGCATGCGGGCGCTCAACTCTCTGCGGCTGGAGAAGAACTGGTCCTCATGGGGCCGGGAATACCGGCCCATCTACGGCCCGCTCGAGGCGCAACTCGACCGGTTCGTGGCCTACGACAAGCCGGCGGAATTCATCGGAAAGGCGAAGGCTCTGGAAGAGAGGTCCACGGGTGGCGCGCTGCGTCTCATGAGCTTCACCGTCGCGGCGAAGGACAGCGATCCAATCGGCGATGAACCCATTTGGTTCAAGGGCGAGGTCAAGGGCTGGGTCACGTCCGGCGGCTACGCGCACAATCAGGCAACGTCGATGGCGCAGGGCTACGTACCGAAGGAGATTGCTGGAGAGATGGAGGGGTGGGAGGTCGAAGTCCTCGGAGAACGCCTGCCCATGCGCCTCCAGCCGACGCCACTTTTCGACGCAAACGCCAGCCGGATGCGGAGCTGAGGGAAGCGTTCTCCGCCATTGCGGGCGCCGCTTTGCGCACCGTCGCAGACGGGTCGCGACCGGAGTGAGCGCGGGCTTACGGGTCCGGACCTCCTGTATTTTACGTGGGTGCTGACTTCAGCCTGCGGGAACGCGGACGGCTCATTGAGCTACGCGGCCTACGATGCAAACCCGTCAGTTGGCCGAGCCAGGCACTGCGCCTCGCAACGTCGCCAATCCGATCAGGCGGAAAGGTAATCCCGCAGCGCCGTGGATTTGCCTCAGTCGCGGATACACTCAAAGGCGAGCGGGAAAGTGATAGGCGACGCGATGCTGCCTGAGACGCTCATCTGATCGTGCTGGATATGACAGAGCTCACCCGCCGGCAAACGGCGGCTCATCGCCGTACTGCTTGGGCTCCGCGGACATCTCCAGATGGAGGGCGTCACCGGTCCAGGGATGCGCGCGGGCGACATCCTCGTTGAGTTCGACACCGAGACCCGGCGCATCCGGCGGCACGATATACCCGGCCTCGATCCGTATCGGGGTCTTGAGCAGCCGGTCGTGGAAGCCGCCGCCGAGGCCGATGGATTCAGCGATCAGGAAGTTGGGACAGGTCAGTCCGAACTGGATGTTCGCCGCCCATTCGATGGGCCCTGCGTAGAGGTGCGGCGCGATCTGCGCCCCAAAACCCTCCGCGAGTGCCGCGATCTTCTTTGCCTCCCAGATACCCCCGACCCGCCCCAGCGCGGGTTGCAGGATGCTGGTGGCCCCGGAACGCAGGGCCTGCGCGAATTCATACTTCGTGGTCAGACGCTCCCCGAGGGCGATCGGCACCCGGGTCGCCTGCGCAACCGACACCATGTCTGAGGTCAGATCCGGCGGACAGGGTTCCTCGAACCAGAGCGGATCATAGGCCTCGATCCGGCGTGCAAGCCGGATCGCACCAGACGGGGTGAACTGCCCGTGGGTGCCGAAAAGGAGGTCCGCCCGGTGACCGACGGCGGAGCGCACCTCGCGGCAGAACGCCTCTGATCGCTCAAGATCCGCGAGCGACGGCTGATGGCCGCCCATGATCGTGTAGGGTCCCGCCGGATCGAACTTCACCGCCGTCAGTCCCCGCCCCACAAGATCAGCCGCCCGTTCGGCGGCACGGACAGGGCTTGCGTAGAAGGTCGCCGCATCCTCCCCCGGATCGGGATAGAGATAGCTGTAGGCGCGCAGCCGGTCCTGCACCCGCCCCCCGAGCAACGCATGGACCGGCCGGTCGAGCGCTTTGCCCACAATGTCCCAACAGGCCATCTCAATGCCCGAAAACGCGCCCATCACCGTGGGGTCGGGACGCTGGGAAAAGCCGGCCGAATGCACCCGCCGGAACATCAGCTCGATCCGGTCCGGTGCCTCCCCCTCCATGTGGCGGGTGAAGACGTCCCGGATGACGGCTTCCATCGCCGCCACACCGACGGTCGCCGCATAGACCTCGCCCCAGCCGGTGATCCCACAGTCTGTTTTCACTTTGACAAAAATGAAGGTGCGCCCGCCGAAGCCCGGGGGCGGGTTTCCAACCACGATGATGTCGAGATCCGAAAGCTTCATTGAGTGTCCCCGTCCGTGTGCGGTCAGTAGGACGCAGGGCGAACAGCCTGTGCAAGAGCTTTCGTGAGATGGGGAGCGACACAGTGATCAGCCGTGCCACTCCCCTGGAAAGTAGGCGCTATGAAAACCATGCACTCCATCTCGCCTGTCTCCAGCGTTACACCATTGCCCCCCCGAAGATGTTCAAAAAGGTACAAGTGCGTTCATAAAATCCTGCAAATCCCATGGATTTGCGTGATTTGTGCCGAATTTTGCCTACCGATCCGGCAACGGGATGAATTCCGCATCATCTCCAGGGGGCAATTGAAAGCGTCCATGCTCCCAGTCACCGGCACGCCAGGCTTCCTTCGCGGCATCGATTCGCTCCTTGGATGAGGCGACAAAATTCCACCAGATGTAGCGGGGACCGTTGAGCGTCTCCCCCCCCAGAAGCATCAGCCGCGCATCCGTTTGCGCTTTGACAGTGATTTCATCGCCGGGGCGGAAAACCATCATCTGCCCGGGTCCATACGCTGTTCCCGCAATCTCAACCGTGCCTTGCACAACGTAAATGCCGCGATCCTCGTGATCCGCCGGGAGCGGGATGGCCGTGCCCGCCTTCATCACCGCATCCGCATAGAACATGTCGGTGAAGGTGTTCACAGGAGCCGTCTCGCCATAAAGCCGCCCGAGGATGAGGCGCACCTCCTTGCCCTCCCCTTCGATGAAGGGCAGATCTTCCTTCGGCGCGTGCTGAAAATCCGGCGCCGCATCTTCCGCATGGTCCGGCAGAGCGACCCACGTCTGGATGCCGAAGAGACGCTCCCCGGCCTGGCGCCTCCCCGGCGCAGTGCGTTCCGAATGGGTGATGCCCTGCCCGGCCACCATCCAGTTCACCGCACCCGGTGTGATCTCCATCGAGGTGCCGAGGCTGTCCCGGTGATAGACGCCGCCTTCATAAAGGTAGGTGACGGTGCCAAGCCCGATATGGGGATGGGGCCGCACGTCCATCCCCTCATCGGTCAGAAACTCCGCCGGGCCCATCTGATCGAAGAAGATGAAAGGGCCGACCATCTGACGCTTCGGCGCGGGAAGCGCACGGCGCACCTCGAACGCGCCGATGTCCCGGGCACGGGGGACGATGACGGTATCAATTTGATCGACCTCATCTTCGGTAGGGCAATGGGGATCGAGTGCTGGGTTCCAACTCATGGGGATCTCCTTTCTGCTACCGAGAAACATGCGCCTCCAGCGGTGAAAAGGAAGATCTGATAGGGAAACAATATGTGCGTAACGCGACTGTTGTTTCTAATTTTAGATCGGTAGAGCTGTGCTATGTTTGATGTGGCGCAAGGAAAGGTGCGACGCAGCGTTGGCCACGCATTCCGCCGCCAGAACCCTGTTCATCAGGATATCCTCGAACGCGGCGACCGATCCGGTTCGCAGGATGACGGTGTAGTCGAAGGCGCCGGTGACCGCATAGCAGTCCATGGCCTCGGGCATGGCATGGATCATGGTTTCGAAGGCGCGGCGCGTCTCTGGATTGTGGTCCCTGAGGTTGATCTGCACGAAGACACAGACCGACACGCCTGCCCGATCCGCATCCACCAGCGTCACCCGCCCGGTGATCAGGCCCGTCGCCTCCAGCGCCTCGATCCGGCGCCAAACCGTGGACTGGGACATGCCGACACGCTCTGCCAGGTCCCGCAGACTCAGCGTCGCATCCCGTTGGAGATGACGCAAGATCTCGCGATCCTGTTCGGGTAGAGATTGAGCAGTTTCATTCATTGGCGAAATCATATCGAAACACTCTGCTCAAATCACCTGGAAATCCGCATCAATCAGACAAGTCTTCCCAGCCAGACCTGCCACACTGGAGATAACATAGGAGGCCCAGATGCTCGACACGCCCACCCCGGAAGGCAAGCACCGCTACACCAACACACCGCGCAAGGCGGACTACACGATCGACCAGAACTGGGCGAGCTACACTGACGCGGAACATGACCGCTGGAACCGCCTCGCCCATGCGGTGACCGCCCTACTGCCCGAGCGGGCCGCACCTCAGTTCATCGAGGCGCTGCAGACGCTCGACCTCACCACCGGCGGCGTTCCGGATATGGAAAAACTGTCGGACCGGCTTGAGCCGCTGACCGGCTGGCGGGTCGTCCCTGTGACGGACCTCGTGCCCGACGACATCTTTTTTGATCATCTCGCGAACCGCCGGTTCCCTGCCGGAGCCTTCATCCGGTCCGAGGCGGAAATGGAGTATCTTGAGGAACCAGATATCTTCCACGACATCTTCGGCCACGTGCCGCTGCTGGCAGACCCGGTCTATGCGGACTTCATGGAAGCCTACGGCAAGGGCGGTCAGCGGGCGATGGAGCGCGGGCAGCTGCACAACCTCGCACGGCTCTACTGGTACACGGTGGAGTTCGGCCTCATGGACACGGCCGAAGGGATGCGCATCTTCGGGGCCGGGATCCTCAGCTCCACGGGAGAGATCCGGTTCTGTCTTGAGAACGCCTCACCCCACCATGTGTGCTTCGATCTCGAACGGGTGATGCGCACCAACTACATCATCGACGACTACCAGCAGACCTACTTCGTGATCGACAGTTTCGAGAAGCTGCTCGAGGCCTGCTACGCCGATTTCGGCGATCTCTACGACCGGCTTGCTCAGCGGGCGGATATCGAGCCGGAGACACTCATCGACGGGGACGCGGTGGTTCAGACGGGGACGCTCGCGCACTTTCGCGGGGCGGACTGACAGCGGGGGGAGAAGACCGGCGGCGAAGAGCCTGACCCCTTCGCCGCCGGAACAGGTACCGGATCACGGAAGCTCTGGCCCTTCCGCCTCCGGCACGGTAGATCCCCGGGAGATCTTCCGAGGATACCCGATGGCCGAGACCCCGATCATGACCCTGTCCATTGCCCCGGTCCGCCGGTTCATTGGCGTTGTCACAACCGGTGGCCTCGGCCTGCTCCTTCTTTACATCAGCATGGCGCATCCGCCGCAGAGCGTGGCCGCACAGCTTTTCCTTGTGTTCGTCGCGATCCTCGCTGGGTGGCAGGCGTGGCGCCTCTGGCAAAGCGGGGACCGGTCGATCCACCTGACGGAAGCGGGTCTGTTTCTCGATACGGGTGAAGTGATCGCGCCGCTCGATCTGATCCGGAGGGTCGACCGGGGGCTCTTCGCCTTCAAGCCTTCAAACGGGTTTCTCGTGGTGTTGACGGAGCGTGCACCGCGCGGTGGTGATCCCGGTCTCTGGTGGCGGATCGGGCGTCGGGTCGGGATCGGCGGCAGTGCCAATGCGCGGGAGGCCAAGGGCATGGCGGAGATCCTGCAGACCATGATCGCCCAGCGCGACGGCACGCTTTAGCGGCGCCCGGACCTTCGGCGCCTGCCCGGGCATTGCCTGTCCGGCACGCCTGATTAAGGCGCCCGTGTTTCACCACGGGCACCCCGGCCTGGTGATCAGAGGTTCATCGACCGATAGCTTGCGGCCACCCGCTCGATGGAGACCAGATAGGCCGCCGTGCGCAGGTCGCTGACATCGTGCCGGGCGTGCCAGATCTCTCGCATGGACTGGTAGGCCGCCCGCATCGTGTCGTCGAGCCCGGACCGGACAAGCTCCAGCTCGCCCGCCCCGTGCAGGTATTTCTCCTTGAACTCCGGGGACATCTGCTGCGCGCCGGAGCTTTGAGAGGCGATCCGATCGATCTCATCGACGAGGAGCTGGTGCCGCGCCTCCTCCTGCCGCCGTTCCATCCGACCGAACCGGATGTGGGAGAGGTTCTTTACCCACTCGAAATAGGAAACGGTGACCCCGCCCGCATTGGCGTACATGTCCGGAATGATCACGCAGCCCTTCTGGCGCAAGATCTCGTCGGCCCCGGCAGTCACCGGGCCGTTTGCAGCCTCGATGATCAGCTTGGCCTTCACCTCCGCCGCGTTGTCCATGTTGATGACGCCCTCGAGCGCTGCGGGCACGAGGATGTCGCAATCCATTTCGAGCCCCTTCGCACCGTTCTCGTCGAACGCGGCATCGGGAAAGCCCTGCACCCCGCCTGTGGCCATGATGTGCGCCTTCACCGCCTCCACATCGAGCCCATCGGGGTTGGAGACCACACCGTCCCGCTCGATGATCGCGACGATCTTGGACCCATCCTCCTGCATCAGGAACTTGGCGGCGTGATAGCCCACATTGCCGAGCCCCTGGACGATGACCCGCTTGCCGTCGAGCGATCCGTCGAGCCCCGCGCGCGTCACATCCTCGGAATAGCGGAAGAACTCCCGCAACGCGTATTGCACCCCGCGACCGGTCGCCTCGACCCTGCCCGCGATGCCGCCCGCATTGAGCGGCTTGCCGGTCACGCAGGCGCGTCCGTTGATGTCGGTCGTGTTCATCCGGCGATAGGTGTCGGCGATCCACGCCATCTCCCGCTCCCCGGTGCCCATGTCAGGTGCGGGCACGTTTTGGGAGGGGTTGATCAGATCCCGCTTGCACAGCTCGTAGGCGAAGCGGCGGGTGATCTTCTCGATCTCGTCCTCCTCCCAGGCCCGCGGATCGATGCAGAGCCCGCCTTTTGAGCCGCCGAAGGGTGTCTCCACCAGCGCGCACTTGTAGGTCATCAGCGCAGCTAGCGCCTCGACCTCATCCTGGTTGACGCCCATCGCATAGCGGATACCGCCCTTGACCGGTTCCATATGCTCGGAATGGACGGAGCGGTACCCGACGAAGGTGTGGATGTCGCCGCGCAGCCGCACCCCGAAACGGACCGTGTAGGTCGAGTTGCAGACGCGGATCTTTTCCACGAGGCCCGGCGGGAGGTCCATCAGCGCAACGGCGCGGTTGAACATGATGTCAACGGATTGACGGAAGGACGGTTCTGTTTGGGTACTCATGCCGGTTCCTCCAACTGTGCTTTCTATCGAG
>JBCBAP010000102.1:0-8818 GCA_038532435.1 Pseudomonadota bacterium
GGGCGCTTGTGGTTGTAGAATTGAATCCAGTCGCCGATTGAACGACTGGCGTGGGCCAGGCTCTCGAAGCGGTGACGATGGACGCATTGCTCCTTCAGCGAGCGGATCAGGCGCTCCATCATGCCGTTCTGCTGCGGGCAGTGCGGCGTGATGAACGTAAGCGTCCGGTCTAGACGCATCACCTGAACTCAAGCGTTTTCAGTAGCTCTGGGTCTAGGAAGATCAGCAGACTTTCGTCTTGATCGCAGATGTCACTGTACCCTAATTAATCAGAATCTGCAGATTGGACGCGTTTTCGACGGTTTCTGTACCCTTAATTACAATATATCCACAGGGCTCTGCGTCAGTGACTGACACAGCTTTGGCTTTTCCAGATTGTATTGGCTCGTACCAGAAGCGCCTGACGATCTGTATCGGGGCCGAGCTCGGAGATTGCCTGTTGAGCAGCCTGTAAGGCACCTTCGGACGCAACTGGTCGGTTCGCTGCTTTTGTTTCTTTCTTTGGCGCAGGCTCTGCTTTCTGTAGGCGCGGAAGACGCCTCTCGAGATCCTCTGAAAGCGTGAGCACCCGCGCGATCACCCGCCTGTGCAGAGGAAAGGCACGGCGTAGTTCCCAATATGTCTTGTCGTTTCCGCAAAGTAGGATTGCCGCGCCCAACAACGGACGGCTTGTGCATACATCGACAGCAGCGAGTGCCTCTGATCTTTGCAACTGGCACCGAGACATGAACGAAGCGGGATGTTCCAAACCGACTATTTTCAGAACGTCAAAAGTGCGGCTGATCCGGCGCATGCGTCTGACATCGTTAGCCTGCACCGCGGTCTTCAGCACTGCCGCGCCGCGAGCAGCACGGACACGTAGCCTGTCTGACAGACCATCTGACGGATGCCTCACCGCAAGAGGTTGACCGCAGTTTTCGCAAGTTAGCAACCAAGCGAAGCGCCAGTGGCGTAGGACCAGCCCCGGGGTTTGTTTCGCACAGTTTGCGCAAACTTGGAAGTCATCGCTCGATACCCATTGAACGGGAAGATGCGTCGTATCCGGAAGGACCATGGCCTCGATCTCATCCCGGGTCCGTTGAACTGCCGAGCAAATACGAGCCCAGTTCACCTGTCCGAGATCGTTCATACGCTCTGGCGACCTGCCCTGCCCCAATCCGAGATAGCCGCAGAGGTCCTCGACGTAGCAATGATTGGCCTGGGCCAACCGCCTAACCCAACTCGAGAGGAGCTCGTCGGATACCGGCGGCGGACGACGCGGCAAGGGTTTGAGGATCACCCGAACTCCGCCATAGGCTGACGCGGAATGCTCCAGGCGTGCTTTGCCCATATTGGCTGCCAGGACTGAACCGCCTCGTCAGTGATCCGTTCCTCACCCGTCTCGATCGCCTCTATGGCCAAAGACTTGATCATGATGAACACGCGCGAAGTGACACCGCCCGTCACTTTCAGAATCGTCCGAAGCGAAGCGACCGTCAGGCCCGACCTTTGCTCGAGTGCCATCGCTGCAATCAACGTCTGGATGAGCCGAGAGAACTCCACGTCATCCTCCCAGAGCGGCAGGTAGTGTTCGTCCAGACGACGGGCAAGTTGATCGTCACCGCGAACGGCCTCGAGAGCTTCGTTGACACCAAAGACGACCAGTGACGCGCACAGATCATTGGCCAAGAAGCGTAGCATGCTTAAGAACCGACGCTGCTCACGGTAGCTCCCGGCGAGCAGGTTGTGTACCTCGTCGATCATCAGCATTTTGAGGTCCATGTCCCGAAGGTGGCTGAGTGCCCGAACCTCAAGTTCAGACACGGTATGACGTCCCCACATCGGCGCCCCGATCGTCGACAGGATATGCTGATAGAACCGTCGCTCGTCCGGGGCTGGTGGCGCCTGAACCAGCAGGATGGGGGTCTTCGTGATGCCCAGATCTGCGTTGTACTGTGTCGGATACTTGCTGGCCATGCGCTTGGCGATCATCGTCTTCCCGATGCCGGAGCTTCCATAAACCATCAGGCCAGGCATACGGCTCTGCTGAGGCATTTCCATCAGGGACGTCAACCGGTTGAGAACAATCGTGGCACGGTCGAATGCAATCCAGTGATCGCTGCGGATCCGGTCAATTCTTTCTTCTGGGGTCATCAAACTCTTCAATCGGATAAGTGGGGAGATCTGGGTTACCAGTGTCGATGGCGAACATTTCCCGGGACGGATCGCGGGTTGGCTGGTGCTTGGGAAGCCGCATCTCGCGTTCGCTTTCCAGTCGTGCCGTCCTTGTCTTCTGGCGCCCCGCCTCCGCCAGTCGTCGCTGCGCATCGACCACCTGGAACAGGGCCTTCTCATTAATCCGACCGCCACGCTTGTCCTGCCATTCTTTCCGCGCCCGACGACTTTCCCAAAGCGATATCCTCGGGTGGCTCAGATCCCGATACCGCGCCGGGATCATGCGGCCATCATCGACGAGGGCCCAGACCTGCGACAGGTCCCGCGGGTCGTACTTGACCTGCACCTTGCCCTGTCCGCGTCCGACCAACGACGCAAAGGCATCACTCCAGTAATGCACCCCAAAGAGCGTGATTCCGGTGCGCCCGAGCTGGCGACACTCGAAAGGCAGGAAACTTGTACGAAAGGCTTCGACGTCCACGACCTGCCGTCCCGCGGTGTCCCCACCCAAGTCGGCCCAGGCTACCAGCGGCGTTCGCCCGAGGGCTTCGTGGCGCGTATTGTGGTAGCGACAAATCTCCAGATGAAGCCAGTCTTCGAACTCCGCCAAGGTCAATGCCGCATGTTTCTCGCTATCATAATCGCCCTTTTCGGTAGCAGAGGATTGTGTGGTCCCTGGCAAAACATGAACAGCCCCCATCGCCGTCCCGATCAGACGTTCGATGTGGCCACCGAAGTGCGTAGCACTAGGCGGGCGATAGTCGACGGCGATGCCCCAATCCTCGCAGGCTGACGAGAACGCCTCGCTGTGGAACTCCTGGGCATTATCGACATGGATCGCCTTGGGGATACCGGACGTCGGCCACACTAGCTCTTCCAGTGTCCCGGGGACGTGGATTGATTTCTGGCGTACACAGTGATCGAGACAGAGCGCAATTGAAAGAACAGACGGTGCATCAAAGCTCACGAAGACCCCGAGAACGATCCGGGTCGCGACATCGATCGCCACCGTCAGATAGGGGCGCGCAAGCGGTCGCCGATCCACGTGATCGACCAAAATGATGTCGGCCAAGGTATGATCCATCTGAACGACGTCCAACGGCGTTCCGACTGCAAACCGACCGGGACGCGCTGCAAAGGTCTTGCTCGCCTCCTTTGTGCCACGGCGCTTTCGGACAACCTCTTTCTCATCCATTGCATCGAGCCGTGCTTTCACCGTCTTTCGCGTCGGGGGCTGGAAACCCTTCGCCTCACACTCAGAACGGATCTCTCGCCAAATGCGCAGAAAGCTCGAACGCTCGCGAACCAGGTAGTAGCGCCGCAGGCGTGCATCGATGAGCTCTTCAACTTCTTGCCCGATCCGTTTCGACCCCGGTTTCGGCCCGCGTCGAGAGAGCTCCAGCGCCGCTGCCCGTCCATCGCTCTCGCGTAAACGGCGGTAAAGCGACCATGTATGGCTTTTTGCCAAGCCCAATTCCCAAGCGGCATCTCCGATAGCCGCACTGATCGGCTCTCCCTTCTTCTCGAGCTCCAGGATCGGACGGAGAACCGAAGCTCGATGTTTTGCAAGACGCCCGCTGACCACGCCAATCCCCTGCCCCAACTGGCCCGCACTTATCCACAGAACCGACCGTATGCTAATAAAGGGTACAATATCGTAATTAACGGTACAATATGAAAATTATGGGTACAGCGGGCCGCTGAAAACAAAGAAGATTTTCAACCGACATTCTGGTTAATTAGGGTACAGTGACACCTCCCGAAACAGGCGGTTCTCTTTCCGCAGTTCGGCCATCTCGCGTTCGAGGTCGGGTTGTGCCGCTGGCTTCGCCGGGTCGTCTCGATCCTGACGGATCCAGCTGTTCAACGTCGAAAACCCAACCCCAGAATCGGACGCCACTTGCCTCCGCGACAGCCCACTTGTCAGTGCGACGCGCACTGCTTCCGCACGAAATTCAGCACTTGGCCGTTTCCCCATGTCCATTCTCCTGTGCGAAACAATACGTGGTCAAAGGAGCGGCACAAATCCGGGGCAGGTCCGTTCGAAGCCAAACCGGAGTACATGCTGAGCACCGATGACGGAGGTCACCGCCTGCGATCGCTCAGTTGGAAGCTATGACCGATCAACTTCCTCATTTCTTAGGTCTGGCCAATGAACTTGGCTCACACCGAGTTACATGCCATCCGTCAAATGGGCGATCTGATGGGAGACAGCCATGATCACGATCCTTGATGGAGGAATGGGCCAGGAGCTTATGGCCCGTAGTGTCGCAGAGCCGACACCTCTTTGGGCGACAAAGGTCCTGATAGAGCAGCCTGAACTCGTTCGGGCCGTGCATCATGATTTCTTTGCTGCAGGCGCCACCGTGGCGACCACGAACAGCTATGCAATCCATCACGACAGGCTCATTCCTGCCGGGCTCGATGATCAGTTCGAAACACTCCACCGGGCGGCGTGTGAGATTGCCTGCGCATCACGCGACGCTGCAGGCGGCGGATACGTCGCGGGAGCCATCGGTCCGCTGATGGGCTCTTATATGGCGTTCCCCTTGCCAGACGATGCGATCAAACGGTTCGCCGAGATTTGCAGCATTCAAGCACCCTACGTGGACCGCTACCTGATCGAAACCGTGTCTTCACTCGATCATGTTCGAGCCACACTTGCCGGCGCAAGCGGGCATGGCAAACCGGTTTGGCTGAGCGTGTCCGTTGATGATCATAACGGGACAAAGCTGCGGTCCGGTGAGCCCCTTGAAGACGTGATGGGCTGCATCGATACCGCCGACGCTCTGCTGGTGAACTGCGCAACGCCTGAGGCTGTCACCGTCGCCGTCGACATCATCAAAGGGTGCGAGAAGCCTTTCGGAGCCTATGCCAACGGGTTCACGGAGATCACGCAGAGCTTTGTGCAGGTCGGCGCAACCGTCAGAGAATTGTCAACACGTACCGACTTGACCCCGGACGCCTATGCTGAGTTCGCTGAGGCCTGGGCTCAGATGGGGGCGACCATTATCGGCGGCTGCTGTGAAGTCGGACCCGCGCACATCGCTGAGATTGCGCGTCGATTGACCTGATCGCTGAGCAACGCGCCGTGTGTTCCCTTTTGCCCAGACACAGCTTACGCCATGAATGTCCAGCAGCTGTACGCGAAGCTACTCAGAGCTTTCGCAACAGCTAACCGGCGCGGGCCCGGGCGGCGATCACCGCGAGGGATCCCACCACCATCACCGCTCCAAAGACGGTCGCGAGTGTCCAGACAGTCACGGGCGGTATGAGGCCCGCCGCGCTGGCCGTCGCCTCAAAGACGAGAGAGCTCAGTGGCAGCACGGCGAGACCGGCAAGGTAGTTAGTGGTGCCGACACGATGGATCGCCGCAAGCGCTAGATACATCGAGGGACCGCGCAGAAGGATGCCCACGGCGATGGCCGTCCCCCAGAGCACAGGGTCCAGGACGAGTTTCGGCTCGGAGAACACAGTTGCGCCAGCGGGAAGCACCCAACCAAGGTTTGGCATCGCCTGCGCGGCGGCTGACAGACCAACGGCCGCAATGAGCATGACAAACGCGCTGATCAGCAGCATGGCTCCCGTAAGCGCTGCACGGGCACGCCGGTCCTCGGTCTGATTGCGCGGATGCAGTTCCGCAATGAGCGTTGAGGTGACCACGCAGAGCTCTGACAAGATCATCAGAAGCAGCGCGGGGTTGTGGACGCCTCCTTCCAGCGTCGTGGTCAGCCCCACCAAACCCGCAATGATCAAGAGGTGCCCCGGCGCCTCCCATGCACGAGGCACGCGCGCCAGCAGGAACCACAGGAGCGCGACGCTCGTCGGGACAGACAGGATGCTGATGAAGGCCGCGTTTGCCGCCGTCGTGTGCAACAGCGCCGCGGTGAAGAAGGCCGCAGTCAGAACCCTCAGAACCCCGTAGAGCCAGAGCACCGGATCGCGCAGAGACGTGCGAAGATCGGCCTCGGCCCCCGACAAGACGAGCAACGCCGCACCGCCCGCCATCATCTGGATGAACGTGAACAGCCAAGGATCGAGGGCGAGCGTGAGCAGGATCACCCGGCTGACCACGAGCAGCAGCGACCAGCTGATCAGAGCACCCGCGACGAGAAGAATTGCGGTTCGGTCCATGGGAAGCCTCGGATTGCGCATCGGGGATTGGGCCCGATGGCACTTGGGAGTGCCCGAGAGGGCACGACTCCGAGGGAGGCTTGCGAACCGGTGTTGGTGGTCGCCCGTCACCCCGCCGAACGCAAGTCTTTTCTTATCGGGCGGGCCTGTAGGTTGCGATCGCGCGTCACCACCGGCAGGCTCGCGATATGCTTCGGGTTCAAGATGTCAGCCTCGCCAACGGACGACAGATTTCTTTCGATGTGCCGGTGGGAGGTGCCCTTGCGCTCATGGGGCGCTCCGGGAGTGGAAAGTCCCTCACCCTGCGCCGGATCGCAGATCTCGACCCGGGAGAGGGCATCATCCGTCTCAGCGATGTCGCACAATCGGATGTTCCCGCACCGGCCTGGCGGCGCCGCGTCGCGCTCGTCATGTCTGAGGTGGCGTTCTGGAAGGCGCGTCTTCTCGACCATGCGCCCGCTGCACCGTTCGAAGATCTGGGACTCGCCCAGGACCGCCAGACCTGTCCGGTGGCCGAACTGTCGAGCGGGGAACGGCTGCGGGGCGCGTTGGCGCTCGCGCTCGCGCGAAAGCCGGACGTCCTGCTCCTAGATGAGCCGACCGGGCCTCTGGACCCAGCGACAACCGCGCGTGTCGAAGCGGTTCTCCGCGACTATTCCGCGGCGGGCGGCATCCTTGTGCTCACCACGCATGATCCGGATCTACCGGCCCGGCTTGGCGCGCGCGAGGTGATGCTGCCATGACGCCAGAGCTCTCTCCGCTCGACATTGCGGCGGCCTCCGCGCTCGTGCTCGGGGCAGCCGGTGTCTCGCTTGCGATGTCGCTGGGGATAGGCCGAAGCCTTGTCATCGCGGGCACCCGGATGGTGCTGCAATTGCTGTTGCTCGCCATCGTGCTGCGGTGGCTCTTCGCCACGGGCAGTCTCACGGTCACGGTTCTGGCGATGACCGCCATGGCGGTATTTGCAGGTCTGGAGGTCTTCGCGCGGCAGAGCGCGCCCGCCGGGCGCGCCTGGACTATCGGGATTGGGTCAGTTGCGATGATTGCTGCCGGTGGGATCGTTGTGCTCCCGGCGCTCAGCCTCCAAATCAGAGCCGAGCAGTGAGCAGTCGTACGCATCACAGACTGCCCTGCCCGTCTTTAGCCTGGTCGCTGGCAGCGCGATGACCAGGATAGCGCTTGCAATTGAATCCATCTCCATATCAGTTCAGCACGACCGGCTGGTGATCGAGGCCCGCCAATGCTTCGGGGAAACTGCGCTGACCGCCATGAGCGACGCGGTGCGAAGCGGCCATATGCCCACAATCAACGCTATGTCCGCCATCGGACTGGTTACCATCCCCCGGATGATGACCGGACAATTGCTGGCGAACGCGGACCCACTCAGAGCGGCGAAGTATCAGATGTTGCTTATGTTTCTGATTGCCGGTGTATCCGTTCTGGGGATCATCGGCACGGTCTACAAGATAGCATCCCGTCTGACAAATGACCGACATCGGGTGCGCCTCGATAGGTTGACACGAAGCGCACCGCACTAGGCCTCAGGAGTCGCCGGGCGTGACACCGTAGATGCGCGCCACGTCCTCAAGCATCAGGTTTGCAGCCAGCACACCTCCGGCGGTGTTCCAGACCGCGTCACTGACCGCATGCACTGTGCCAGCTTGCACGGCGGAGAGCCCTTGCCAGAGCGGGTCGTCCAACGCATCCGCGGCGGCCGCGAGCCCTTCCCCGTTCCCGTTGTCATAGGTGAAGTGGAAAATGCGGTCGCCATCCATGTCGGGTATGCTCTCCTTGCCAACGCGCAACGCAAACTCATCCACATCCTGATTGGCCGGGCGCGCAAAGCCCAGTTGGTCGAGTAAAACGCCGGAGAAGCTGTCCTTCTGGTAGATCCGGATCTGTGACGCCAGGAAACGAATGACAGAGACCTCCTCCTCGAGGTAGCTGCCGAGGGCTGCGCTGGTTGCAGCGACATCCACGCGAAATGCCTCCATCACCGCGTTCCCTTCCGCCTCTTTGCCGAGGGCCTTGGCATAGAGCGCGAAGTTCACCATCCAGTCCCCGCGCAGCCGCTCGGATACGACCGTCGGCGCAATGGCCGAAAGCTGCTCGTAGACCTTCTCGTGCCGCTGCTTGTTGCCGAGGATGAGGTCGGGCTCGAGCGCCGCGATCACTTCGAGGTTGACCGCACTCTCCTTGCCGACGGGCTCCACGCCAGCCATGGCTTCGGAGACATGGTCATACCAAGGATCACCGGTCCAACTGTTCGCCGCGCCGACGGGGGTGACACCGAGGGCCAGCAGGGCCTAGGTCCCCTCGTTAGTCAGGATCACAACCCGCTGCGGTGCATCCGGCACCTCCGTCACACCCATCGCGTGCATGATCTGCTCCGCATGTGAGGCCCCGCCGACGAGGCCGGTTGCAAGGGCCAACACTCCCAGAAGACGTCGCATTGTGCTCTCCAAAAACATATCTGATTGATTTAGTCAGCAATAGTGTTTGACTAAAACTGTCGGATTTGCAAGCTGCA
>JBCBAP010000103.1:0-8680 GCA_038532435.1 Pseudomonadota bacterium
CCTGATCCCCTTCATCCTCTTCTTCACGCTGATGGGGGCCTATATCGGGCAGAACAACGCGACGGAGCTGCTGCTGCTCGTCGGCCTCGGCATCGCTGCGACGGTGCTGCGCTTCGCCGACTATCCGCTTGCCCCGCTCCTTATCGGGTTCATCCTGGGCTCGATGCTGGAGGACAATTTCGCCCGGTCCATGCAGCTCTATGACGGTATCGGCTTCGTGCTTGAGCGGCCGATGACCATGGGCCTTCTGGTCATCGCGGTCCTGCTTGTGCTGCTGCCGAGCTTCAACGCGCGGCGGGCTAAGGCGCGGGCAGAAGGCGTCGCCGATGGGGACTGAGCGCCCGTTGGCCGGGGTCCGGGTGCTGGACCTCACCAACGTGCTCGCCGGACCCTTCGCTTGCTATCATCTCGGCCTGATGGGGGCGGAGGTGATCAAGGTCGAGCGTCCGGGCTCCGGCGATCTTGCCCGCCAGCTCGGGGCGGACCCCGCCCGCAACGCGGCGGGGATGGGCATCTCTTTCCTCGCGCAGAACGCGGGCAAGAAGTCCGTGACGCTGAACCTAAAGGCTGCTGAAGGGCGGGATCTTCTCCACCGGCTTGTCTCCGACGCGGATGTGCTTGTGGAGAACTACCGCCCCGGCGTCATGGACCGGCTCGGCGTGGGCTATGACGCCCTGCGCGCAACCCGGCCGGAGCTGATCTACTGCGCGATCTCCGGTTTCGGTCAGGATGGACCTTGGCGGAACTATCCGGCCTACGACCAGATCGTGCAGGGCGTTTCCGGCGTGATGTCGATCACGGGTGATGGTGACAGTGCGCCTTTGCGGGTCGGCTATCCGCTTGCGGACACAATCGGCGGCATGACCGCCGCGTTCGCCGTCGCCAGTGCTTTGAACACCCGGCCGAGGGGGACGTTCCTTGATGTCTCAATGACCGAAGCGGTTCTCGCGACCATGGGATGGGTCGTCTCTAACCATCTGATCGGTGGCGTGGAGCCTCTGCCCCAGGGCAACGAGAACGTGACCTCCGCCCCGTCGGGCACCTTTGCAACGGCGGATGCGCCCATCAACATCGCCGCCAACCGGCAGGAACAGTGGGAAGCGCTGGCGCGTCATCTGGGGCGAGAGACCTTGCTTGTCCACCCGGACTACGCCACCCGCGAGGGACGAAAGGCGCACCGGGAGGCGTTGCGCGCGGAGCTGGAAACGGTTCTGCGCACGAGGTCCGCCGCCGACTGGGTCCGCGAGCTGTCGGCGCTGGGCATCCCCACCGGTCCAGTTCTGAGCGTGCCTGATGCGCTCGTGTCCGATCAGATCGCCGGCCGTGCCTTCGTTCAGGCGCAGCGGCTGGCCTCCGGCGAGGATGTGGCGCTCACCGGGTCGCCGGTCATGGTGGACGGCGCGCGGCCCGGTCCCGGCGGGCCACCGCCGGAGCTCGGCGCGGACAATGCGGAAGTGTACGGCAGCCTCGGGCTCGATGCCGCGGCGCGTTCCCGCCTGACACGGGAGGGCGTGATATGAGCGACGTGGCCGACTGGTGGCGTACCGCAGTTATCGACATGGAGCCGGGACGGATCGCGATCCGGGGACGCCGGATCGAGGAGCTCATCGGCACGCTCGGCTTCGTGGAGATGATCTGGCTCATGCTTCGCGGGGACGTGCCGGACCCTGACCAGGCGGCGTTGCTGGAGGCGGCCCTCGTCGCGTCCGTCGACCACGGGCCCCAGGCACCTTCCATTGCCGTGGCGCGGATGGCCGTGACCTGTGGCCTGCCGCTCAACAACGCGATGGCAAGCGCGGTGAACATGCTCGGCGATGTGCATGGTGGTGCGGGGGAGCAGGCGGTGGAGCTCTATCACCGGCTCGATCCGGCGGAGATCGCCCCGGGGCTCGACCGCTGGATCGCTGAACGGGGCCCGATCGTGCCCGGGTTCGGACACCGGTTCCACAAACCCGTCGATCCCCGCGCGCCGCGCCTGCTGGCGCTCGTCGATCGGGCGGCGGACGCGGGAACGGTGACGGGCCGCTTCGCGATCCTGGCACGCGGGGTCGAGGCGGAGCTTGCCGCCCGCAAAGGTCGACCGGTGCCCCTGAACATCGATGGGGCAACGGCGGTGATCTTCGCCGAACTGGGCTTTGCCCCCCCGCTTGCGCGCGGGCTCTTCTGTCTCTCCCGCTCCGTCGGCATCCTCGCCCACGCGTGGGAACAAAGCGAGCAGGGCGGGCGGAACAAGGGCCCCACTCCGCCAGCCTATCGCTGGACCTATGACGGGCCGGAAGAGGGCGGCTGATCGACATCGCGCTCTGGCGCGGATGATCCGGTTCGTCCGAACACCGACCGGGTCAGTGTTCGGCGATGCGGAACTCCGCAGATCCCTCCCGGCCCGCGGACCGAGGGGAGCCTTGGCGGAAACAGCGTTGCGCGGTAGGGGTTGGGGAGCAGTGCGAGGACCCAGGACATGACCGACCCGACCTATCGTGCGCCGACCGGCGGCCTGCCGGGGCAAACGGAGCTTCTGACGGACCGGGCCGTGTTCACGGAGGCCTATGCGGTGATCCCCCGGGGCACGATGCGGGACATCGTGACCAGCGCCTTGCCGGGCTGGTCCGGTGCGCGGGCCTGGATCCTCGCGCGGCCCCTGAGCGGGTTTGCGGAGACCTTCGCCCAGTATGTGGTGGAGCTTGCCCCCGGCGGGGGCAGCACGGCGCCGGAACCGGATCCGGAGGCGCAGGCGGTGCTGTTCGTGATGGAAGGCGCTCTCCACCTCACCATCGGGGGAGACGCGCACAGGCTCGGCCCCGGTGGTTACGCCTACATTCCCCCCGGCATTTCATGGGCGGCTCATCAGAGCGGGGCTGAGCCCGCCTGCTTTCACTGGATCCGGAAAGCCTACACGTCCGTCGACGGTGTTTCGGTTCCGGATGCGTTCGTGACCGACGAGCGGGATGTGGCACCGGTCCCGATGGAGGGCACCGAGGGGCGCTGGGCGACGACCCGCTTCGTCGATCCGGAGGATTTGCGCCACGACATGCACGTGAACATCGTGACCTTCGAGCCCGGAGCGGTGATCCCCTTCATGGAGACCCATGTGATGGAGCACGGGCTCTACGTGCTGGAGGGCAAGGCGGTTTACCGGCTCAACCGCGACTGGGTCGAGGTGGAGGCGGGCGATTTCATGTGGCTCCGCGCCTTCTGCCCGCAGGCCTGCTACGCGGGCGGGCCGGGGCGGTTTCGGTACCTGCTCTACAAGGACGTGAACCGCCACCCGCGCCTGCGCCTCTGACCGCTGTCGAACGGAGCCTGCCCCGGTGGGGCAGGCACGCCCCCGAGCGCTGGCGCGCGATTGGTGCCCCTGGCAGGCTGAGCGGCGGTGATCTCCGACGTTGCAGCGATTGACGGGGCGGGTGCCTCCGGCGGGGATATTTGGGGCCAGAAGAAGGGGTGCGGATCTCGTTTGGGTGCCCGCGGGAGGCGCGGTCAGTCGGTGACGAGATAGGGGGGATCGAACCAGTGTTCCTCAAGGTTTGCGCCGGGGCCGATGCGGTCGATGACCGTGAAGAGGCCCGGGGCGGCGAGCGGTGTCAGGACCCCGTGCCAGGTGTTTCGGTGGAAGTTGATGGCTTGACCCGGGTCTGTGCGGAAGGCGAGCGGGTGGCCGGGTGCTCCCCCCGCATCGGGGGCCACGATCACCAGGAAGGGGTTCGGGTGCATGGGCACGAAGCACTGGCTCCCCTCCGGATGGCGTTCGACCATGTCCAGGCGATAGGGCAGGCGTCGCGGCTCCGCATCGAAGAGGCTGACGCCGGCGCGGCCATCGCCAAAATCGAGCCGGGCGCGGTCATGGTGGCGCCCGCAGAGCCCCTGGTTGATGAGCCTGTCCGGTGGGCCGGAGCAATCGAGCACGTCGCCGAAGGGGGCGAAGGCGGCGGCGGTCAGGGGGGCGATGCGCAGCGATCGGCTCATCGGTTCGTTTTCCAGCTCAGCCCGGCAGCAGGTCGAGGAGCCGCAGCTGGGCGATGCGCTCGACCTGGCGGCAGGCCTCCGCGAACTCGGTCGTGCGGCTGTTGGTGAGGCGGCGTTCGAAGGCTGCCAAGATGCGCGCCTTGCTGGTGTCGCGCACGGCGATGATGAAGGGAAAGCCGAACCTGTCCGTGTACTCCGCGTTGAGTTCGGTGAAGCGGGCGCGTTCCGCATCGGTGAGGGCGTCGAGACCCGCGGACGCCTGTTCCGAGGTGGATTCGGCCGTCAGGCGGCGTGCGGCAGCGAGCTTTCCCGCAAGGTCAGGATGGGCGTTCAGAACCTGCAGCCGCATATCCTCCGGCGCGCTGCGGAAGATCCGTGTCAGGGCGTTGTGCAGCCCTGCGGCGCTGTCGTGGGCAGGTCCGAGTTCGAGGGCGTGGGCGCCCTCCGCGATCCAGGGGGAATGTTCGAAGACGCCGCCGAAGCGTTCCACGAACGTCGCGCGGTCCATGCAGTGGGGACGGTCTGTGCGTGTGTGCGGACGTATCCGGGCCCAGTGGTCGGCAATCTGTTCGCGGGTGGCAAACCAGACGCCGTCGTGAGCGCGCGCATGGTCGAGGAAGCGGTGCACGGCATGCGCGCGTCCAGGCCGACCCGCAAGCCGGCAGTGCAGGCCGATGGAGAGCATCTTAGGCGCGCCCGCTGCACCTTCCGCATAGAGCATGTCGAAGCTGTCGCGGAGATAGGCGAAGAACTGGTCCCCGGCATTGAAACCCTGGGGTGTCGCGAACCGCATGTCGTTGGTGTCGAGGGTGTAGGGAATGATCAGCTGGTCGCGCGCCCCGACCTCGACCCAGTAGGGCAGGTCATCCGCGTAGCTGTCGGCGATATAGGCAAAGCCGCCCTCCTCCGCGGCGAGGCGGACCGTGTTCATGGAACACCGCCCGGTGTACCAGCCGCGGGGACGGGTGCCGGTCACTTCGGTGTGGAGCCGGATTGCGTCCTCCATGTGGGCGCGTTCCTCGGCCTCGTCCATGTCCTTGTGCTCGATCCATTTGAGGCCGTGGCTCGCGATCTCCCACCCCACCGCCTGCATGGCGGCGACCTGATCGGGGTTGCGGGCGAGGGCCGTGGCGACGCCATAGACCGTGACTGGAGTGTCGGAGAGCATGCGGTGGAGCCGCCAGAACCCTGCCCGGGCGCCGTATTCGTAGATCGATTCCATGTTCCAGTGGCGCTGCCCGGGCCAGGCCGCGGCGCCCACGATTTCCGACAGGAAGGCTTCGGAGGCTGGGTCGCCGTGGAGGAGGCAGTTCTCGCCACCCTCCTCGTAGTTGACGACGATCTGGACCGCGATCTTCGCGCCGCCGGGCCATTTCGGATCCGGCGGGGTGGGCCCGTAGCCGCGCAGGTCTCTGGGGTATCGGTTCATGTGCTGGCACCTCCGTCGCCGCCTCAGACTAGGCGCGGGCGGAGCGGGAGGAAAGCCGTCAGAACTCGAATTCGCGGATCAGAACCGCGGCAATCTGGGTAAGTGCCCGCGCGCCGAGGCTTTCGGGTGTCGTGGTGAAGTGCAGCACGCCGACGATGTCCTGATCAGGGGCGGCATGGGACACGACCTCCGCGGCGAGCGGATGCCAGGAGGAGGTGGGCGTGAGGCTTCCGTCCTCCTCCTGATCGACGGTGATCGGGCCCTGGTTGGTGGACGCCAGATAGGCAAGGTCCAACCGGGCAACCGGAAGGTTGGAGACCCGTGGCCCGCTGACCGGGATCGTTCCAAATTCCGGATTGTCGGCGACGAAATCGCCGGTGGCGCCTTGACCCAGACGGTGCAGATCGGCCTCCGCAAGGTAGCCGCGCACACGGCTCGACGCGGGATCGACGATGCGCCCTAGTAGGGTCGTACCGCCGACCCAGCTGCCCGGATCAACGCTGCTGTTCGGGTCCCTCAGCACCCCGTCTATCGGCGCCCGCAGGGTCGCGCGGGCGCGCTCCCGCTCCAGGCCCGCGAGGCGCTCCTGCTCGAGTGTCCGGCTTCGGGTGAGCACCAGCACCTGGGAGCGGTCGTCCTCGCTGGAGCCCGCACGCTCGAGCCGCTTTTCGATCAGGCCGAGCCGCAGGCGGGTCTGTTCGATCTCCGCCTCGATCTCGGTTGCATCGAACGTGTAGAGGAGGTCGCCCGCCGTGACCTGTCCATCCTCAGGAAGCATGACGGCGATCACCCGCCCTGCCCGCGGAGGGTAAAGCGGCGCCGTGCGCTCAGCCTCGAGCACTGCCGGGGCGGTGACCATCACCGGCAGGGGAATGGCGAGAAGCGCGATCGCGGCGAAGAGCACGCCGAAGCTGAGCCAGGCACGGGGCCTCCGGATGATCCGTCCGGACATCCCGCGCCAGACCATCAGCTCCTTCCAGATCGGTCTGCCGATCAGAAACACGATCTCGACGAGAAAGAGCGCGAGCCCCAGCGCCTTGAAAAACAGCGTGTAGACCAGCAGAGCGATGCCGAGATAGAGCACCAGACGGTAGGCCCAGGTGGCGTAGGCATAGAGGATCATGAAACGCCTCAGCCCCTCCGGCACCTCCTCTGGCGGTCGGTCGCCCAGCCCGAACAGTGCCTCCCTCAACCGCCACCGGGCGAGCGCGAAGCTGCGCGGTTGCAGGTTTTGCACCCCGGTCGCATCGGCGAGGAAATAGTACCCGTCGAACCGCATGAACGGGTTGAGATTGATGGCGAGGCTCATGATCCAGCTCGTCGTGGCCAGGGCGAAGAAGGCAGATCGCACGCCGCCATCGGGCAGGAACGCCCAGATCAGTGTCGCGATCACCGCCACGGACAGCTCCGCAAGCACACCGCCCGCGTCGATCATCAGCTTGTCCCGCCGTCGGCGGAGACGCCACGCATCGCTCACATCCGAATAGAGAACCGGGAACATCATCAGAAAGGCGACGCCCATGACCGGCACCCGCACCCCACGCTGGATCGCCTGATAGGCGTGCCCAAGCTCGTGGATACCCTTTACCGCACCCATGGCCAGCGCGTAGGCAATCACTCCGTCGAGGGAGATGAAGGCCCGCGCCTGCGCGAGGAAGGCGTCCCACTGCCGCCCGGTCAGGTAGAGGCCGAGCAAGCCGGCCAGCAGGATGAAGATGGTGAACCCGCGTCCGAAGAGCGGGGAGACCAGCGGCCATGTGGACTCCAGGAACCGCTGCGGGCGGACCAGGGGGATGCGGAAAAAGAGGTACTTGTGGGTCAGCCAGTGCCCGATCCCCTGCCGTGCCGCGTTGCGCTGATCGGCAAGCTGCTGCGCAGCCCCGCGGCCGGACATTTCGATGAGCCGGTTTGCAGTGAGGAATTTGAGGATCCCCGTCAGCTCCATATCGTCGATGGTCGAGCCCCGGTCGCGCCGGAACGCGGCGCGCAGCGCCCCGACGGTTCCGGAGGACCAGGCAGACAGGATCTGGATCGCGCGATGGTTCAGCTCAAAGTAGCGGTGCGCGACCGGATCGTAGAGCACCCAGCTCGCAGCGCCCGTCACAAGCGGTGCGGCCCGTTCAATTACCAGTTCCTCCCGCAGGGGGGGCAGGGGCTGTCCCGCTTCGAGCGGCTGCACCGGTCAGATCCCGAACGCCTGCCGCACCGATGCGATGGGGCGGCGGAACACGACGAACCAGAGGGGGTGGGTCTCGCCGAAGATCTGGGCGGTGCCCCGTGCCCCGATGCGGGGCAGCGCCGCGTCTTCGTCGAGCTGCGCCTTCAGGGTGAAGGCGAGCGATCCGTCCGGCGTCGGCTCGGCGGCGTAGGCGAGGTCCGAGAGCTGCGCATCCAGCGGGTTGAGCGGATCCGTGTCGAGGAAGATCCGAACCCGTGCACCCGCCTCCAGCGCTATGGCGTCGCCGGTAAAGAGCTCGATCCGCGCCTCGATCCGGTCGGGGTCGGCAATGGCCATCACCCGTTCGCCGACGGCCACGGGCCGCCCGATCCAGTCCCGGGGATCCTCGATCACCACCCGACCGGCCGACGGTGCGGTCATCTCGACGCGGGCGAGCCGTTCGGCCGCGAGGCTGCGCTCCGCCCGGGCAAGCTCCAGCTCCGCCTCGGCGACCGCGACCTCTCCGGCCGCACTGTAGTCGACGAAGGCAGTCTGACGGCTTTGTTCGAGAGAGACTTCCGCGACGGCGACGTTCTGCGTTGCGATCTCCAGCGCGTTGCGCAGCTCCGTATCGTCGAGGCGGGCGACCACCTGACCTTCAGCGACCGGTGCGTCGGGCCTTACGAGTATGTCAGCGACGACCCCGTCGAGCGGTGCCGCCACCACCGGCGCGTCCCGGCCCGCGATCTCCACCGGCGCAAGCACCGTGAGCGGCACGGGGATGAACGCGGCGGCGATTATCCCGACGGTTGCGGCAAGCTTGACCGTGGTCCACAGGCCCGATCTGGGCTTCTCCAGCCGCCGCCCCTGAAAGCTTGCAAACGCATAGGAATAGGCCTGCGCGAGACGTTCCGCGAGCACAAGGGACGGCGCGGGCCACGGGCGCTCCCGGCTCATCAGCATCCCGCCAAAGAGCGCACCCTTGCGGCTGAACAGGGGGACCCAGAGGAAATGCCGGAACGAGTAGGAGGTCGTTTGTTCCGCCGCGGGATCCGCATAGGCGGGCAGGGCGAAAGTCGCGGGCTTGTCGAGCCCCTCCTCTGCGGAGAGCGCGCGCACCATCCCCTCGA
>JBCBAP010000104.1:0-8073 GCA_038532435.1 Pseudomonadota bacterium
GGATATACGGTGAGTGCGGGGGGTACATGACGCTTGGGGAGGGTCTGATCGACGCGAACGGCACCCGACATCCCATGCTCGATCTGCTGCCGGTCACCACGAGCTTCGCCAGGCGCCAGATGACCCTCGGCTACCGGCGGCTCTCACCCAGAAGCGGGGCGCCCTGGACCTGCCCGCTAATGGGCCACGAATTCCACTACGCGACTACGGTGGCCGAAGGACCGGGCGTGCCGCTCTTCGACGCGACGGATGCGGAGCGCACGTCCCTAGCCCCCATGGGATTGCAGCGCGCTCGGATCGCCGGATCCTTCGCCCACGTGATCGCCCCGGGGCGGGATTGAGGGTCTAGCGGGCGCGGGGCCGTAGCACGTGGGGGATCGCAGCGTCGTAAAGCGCGCTGTCGCGAAAGTCCGTCTCCTCCAGCGCGGGGCCAATGAAGATGAGGGCGGTGCGGGTGATCTTCTCAGCCCGCACCTTCTCCCGAATATCGCTGAGCGTGCCGCGGATGAACAACTCGTCGGGCCAGCCGACACGGTAGGCGACTACCACTGGACAGTCCGCCCCGTAGTGCGGCGCAAGCTCCCGCTCGATCTCGCGCAGATTGCGGACGGAGAGGTGGATCGCGAGCGTCGCTCCGGTTCTGCCAAGGGTGTCGAGATCCTCCCCCCGGGGCATCGCGGAGGATTTCATGGCGGTGCGGGTGAGGATCAGGGTCTGAGCGACCTCCGGGATCGTCAGCTCCTGCCCCATCGCGGCGGCGGCGGCGGCGTAGGCGGGAACGCCCGGCACGATCTCGTAGGGGATGCCCCGGGCGCGCAGGCGCCGGATCTGCTCGGCGATTGCGCCGTAGAGCGACGGATCCCCGGAATGGACCCGTGCGATATCCTGCCCTGCCGCGTGAGCGGCAGACATCCGGTCAATGATCTCATCGAGGGCGAGCGGTGCCGTGTCCGTCACCTCGGCCCCCTCGGGCGCGCACGCAACGACCGCCTCGGGCACCAGCGACCCGGCATAGAGGCAGACCGGGCACCGTTCGATGATCGCGCGGCCCTTGACGGTGATCAGGTCCGGGTCGCCGGGGCCGGCGCCGATGAAATAGACGGTCATTGCGCGATGTCCTCCCGCTTGTTCGCATAGCCCCGTGGGGTGTAAATCCAGCGCCCGCCAGCACCCGCAGCGCCATCCCCACTGCCAAAGGCGCGCGAGGCACTGGAGCCGACCAGCACGACCGTGAGCATGTCGACCTCATCGACCTCCAGCGTGCCAAGCGTGCGCTCCCGCAACACCTCCTCCGGCCGTCCGAGGCTGGAGGCGAGGAGCACCGGCGTCTCCACCGGGCGATGGCGCAGCAGAATGTCCCGCGCCTCCGCGAGCAGCGTCCGGCGTCGCATGGACACGGGGTTGTAGAAAGCGATCACGAAGTCACCGATCGCAGCACCCTCGATACGCTGCAGCACCGTGTCCCGGGGCGTCAGCAGGTCGGACAGCGAGATCGCGCAGAAATCGTGGCCGAGCAGTGCCCCCGCGCGGGCAGAGGCGGCCTGTAGGGCGGAGACGCCGGGGGCATTGATCACCTCGACGCGGCGGGCGGCAGCGGAAACACCGCCTGCCCCCTCGGGCCGGTCGAGCAGCTCCATCACCAGCGCCCCCATCGCATAGATGCCCGCATCGCCGGAGCAGATGAGCGCGACGCGACGGCCCTCCCCCGCAGCCTCGAGCGCGTGGCGGCAGCGGTCCTCTTCCCCACCGAGAGGGAAATCGGTGCGCGCCTTACCCTCCGCAATTGGGCCCAGGAGGTCGATATAGAGCCCGTAGCCGACCAGTTCCTCCGCCTGCGCGATCAGCCTCGACGCCTCCGGCGTGCGCCAATCCGCGATCCCGGGACCGATGCCCACCACCGCAAGGGATCCGCGCGGGCTGCCGGTTTCGGGAGTGCCTCCGATCTCCGCGAAAGCACAGGTCGCCATCTCCGTCTTCTGCTTCGGTACGGCGAGCCGTCCGTCTGGACCGGCAGCGGCAAGGGCGGCACCTTCGGCCACGCCGTGGCACCCGACCTCCGCGAACACGACATCGGACGGGGTTGCGAGGCGCGGCGTCTCCCGTTCCAGCCGCTCCGCCGAGAAAAACCGGGCAGGGACGCCGAGTTCGTGGGCGAGCGCGTGCACCGCCTCTTCGTCCGCCTTCACGTCGATGGAATGTACCGTCGCGACCTCGAAAGGGGACCTGCCCGCATCCGCCAGGGTTCGGTAGACCAGTCCGCGCAGTTCCTCCGGCGGGCAGCCGCGGGCGCACCCCACGCCAAGCGCGAGGGTCTGGCGCCGGTAGACGAGCGGTGTGCATCCCTCGACGGAGAGCACCACGGGGGCTGCCGCATCCGGGGCAGGACGGGCGGTGATCGTGATCAGGTCGAGGAGTGGCTCCAGCCACTCCGGCATGCCCGAGAGCGTGGCAGTGCGCCCGGCGACAAGCCCCGCCATGGCAGGTTTCGCGTCCCGCGCTGTTTCCAGCCGCCACCCGGCAGGAGGGGTATCGAGCGCCACGCCCAATGCCAGATCGCCCGCGGTGGTGATCGCGGGCGCGATGTCGAGGACCTTCGCGATCCGGCGCGCAAGCGCGTTCGCACCCCGATGCCCGCCGAGAAGCGGGACGACCGCGGATCCGTCCTCCGCAAGTGCGATCACGGGCCCCTCCCCCCGCTTGTCCCGCACCAGCGGGGCAAGGAGGCGCACAAGGATACCTGCAGCGCACATCCCGATTATCGGATGACCGGCGGCGAAGAGCGCCCGAAGGTGGGAACCGACCTCGTCGAACCCTTCACCGCGCAAGTCGATGCGCGCTCCGATCTCCCGCGCGACCTGGTCGGCCAAGAGTCGCGGCGCGTCCGAAAGGAGGACGAGGACGGGTACGGGTGAGGTCATCGAGGCAGGCTCCAGCAGGCAGGTCGTGTTCGGACGCACGGCCCCGGATCCACACTCCGGGTCTCAGGACGCCGCATAGGGATCGGTTCCGGGCACGAGGATCATCGAGAAATAGGGGGCGGTTTCCGGCGCATCGCGAAGCGGCAGCACCTCTTGCTGCGGCAGCGTCGCGTGACGGACATAGACCGCGCGGTCGAGCGCGCCGCTGTCGCGCACAGCACTGCGGATGCGGGAGAGGTGGCGTCCGACCTTCATGATCGCCGCGGCCTGTCCGCACCCCAGCCTGTCCCTCAGTTCCGCATCCGGCATCGTCGCAGGCAAAACCGTCAGGGTCTCCGACCGCGCCACGAGCGGGCGCCGGGCCATCGCCGCGCAGGCGGAAAGGGACGTGACCCCGGGCACGACCTCCACCCGGTGCCGGTCGGACAGCCGGTCGAAGAGATACATGAACGAGCCATAGAAGAACGGATCTCCCTCACAGAGCACCACGACATCCCGTCCCGCATCGAGGTGCCCGGCGAGGGTCTGCGCCGCGGCCTCGTAAACCTCCTGCGCGGGGAAGCGTGCAACCCGCATGGGGATCACGATGGGCACCTCGACCACATCGGCCTTGATGCAGTCTGCGGCAATCGAACGGGCGAAGCTCTCCCCGCTGTCCGGCGCGGGATAGGCGACGACCGGCGCGCCCGAGATCAGGCGGGTCGCCTTCACGGTCATCAGCTCCGGATCGCCTGGGCCGACGCCAACGCCGTAGAGGATCCCGCTCATCGCTCGAACACCCACTGGGTCACCGGCATGGCCTGCCGCCAGCCCCGGTAGCGGCCAACAGGGTCCGCCCGGCCAACGGAGAGCCGGGTCAGGTCACCCCCGTGGGTGCCGTGAAGCGCGGTCAGCAGCGCCTCCGATTCCAGCGTCACCGCGTTGGCAACGAGACGTCCTTGGGGCCGGAGTGCGGTAAGGCACCGGTCGGCCACCTCCACGCTCAGACCGCCTCCGATGAAGATCGCATCCGGGGCAGACAGGTCCGCGAGCCCCTCCGGTGCCGCGGCATCCACCAGTTCGAGGCGGGGCGCGCCGAGCGCCGTGGCATTGCGGGCCGCCATGGCGCGTCGCTCCGCGTTCGGGTCGAGCCCGATCGCCCGCGCGTCCGGGGCCGCCCGCATCCACTCGATCGCCACGGCGCCGCTGCCCGTGCCGATGTCCCACAGCAGCGCGCCGCGGGCGGGCTGCAGCCGGGCGAGCGTCACCGCGCGGACCTCCCGTTTCGTCAGCTTGCCATCGTGGACAAACGCATCATCGGGCATGTTGGTGCGCGGCAGGGGCCGGTAGCCGGGCGCGACCGCGCATTCGATACAGAGCGTGTGAAAATCGGGCGCATCACCCGTCCAGGTGCTGGCTGTCCCGTCGATGCGGGTTTCGTCCGGCCCGCCCAGACTGGCCAGCACGGTCAGCCTGCTGGGCCCGTAGCCGAGGCGGTCGAGATGTCCTGCCAGCGTCGCCGGACTCGTACCATCCTGGGTCAGAATGACCAGCCGCGCACCGGGGGCGAAGGCGGGGATCGCCTGCTCCGCCGGGCGCCCATGGACCGTAAGTGTCTCAACATCCGCGAGGCTCCATTGCATCCGTGCGCAGGCAAGCTGGAACGCGGAAATCTGGGGGTGATAGCAGAGTTCCTCGGTCGGAAAGCTGCGGGCGAAGAAGGCGCCTGCGGAAAACCACAAGGGATCTCCCGTCACCAGCACGGCTGTCGGTCGGCCGCGGAAGCTCGCGATCTCTTCGACCATGGCGCGAAAGGGGGAGGGCCAGGTGACCCGTTCCGCGGTCAGGTGCGGTGCGAGGTCATGGTGCCGTCGCCCGCCGACGATGACCTCGGCCTTTTCGAGCGCCGCGCGTGCGGGGGGGGCAAGCCCGTCCCACCCATCTTCACCGATGCCGACGACGTGGAGCCATGGGTCAGCCATGCGCCGCTCCTCCGTCCCGGCCAGCGTGAAAAGGCGGACGGCCGATCATCGCCCATCCCCCCGCAGGCCAAGACTCATGGCGTTGACGGCCGCGGACGCCATCGCCGAGCCGCCCCGGCGCCCACGAAGCGCGACGAAGGGCACGCCGCGTGGATCCGCGGCGAGGGCAGCCTTGCTTTCCGCCGCGCCGACAAAGCCCACGGGAAAGCCGAGGATCACTGCAGGCTTTGGCCAGCCCGCGTCGAGTCGCTCAAGCAGGTGGAATAGCGCGGTCGGCGCGTTGCCGATGGCGACCACTGCGCCCTCGATCCGGTCCTGCCAGAGCTCGACCGCAGCGGCAGAGCGGGTGGTGCCGAGCTCTTGCGCAAGCGCGGGCACACCGGTCTCGTGCACGGTGCTGAAGACATCGACCGCGGCGGGCAGTCCCCGACGGATCACGCCGCTTGCCACCATGTCGCAATCGCAGAGCACCGGCGCACCGGCGTCCAGCGCGGCCCGTCCCGCTGCGACGCAATCGGAGGAGTAGGCGAGCCTGTCCGCGATCTCGACCATGCCGCAGGCGTGGATGACCCGAACCGCGAGCTCCGCCACATCCTCCGGAAAACGCTCAAGCCGCGCCTCCTTGCGAACGGTGGCAAAGCTCGCGGCGTAGATCGCCGCCGGGTCGCGCTCGTATCTCACGGGCTGGCCGGACGCGGACGCGGACGGGGTCGCGGGCAACGGATCACGACTCGCCCTTCATGTGCTTGCGCACGCTCTCCGGCCCGTGGGGATGGTCTGCATGGGGATAGGGCGGGTGGTGATGGTCGTGGCTGTGCCCATGATCGTGCGCGTCATGGTGGTGATGGTGGTCGTGATGATGATCGTGACCATGATGATGGTGGTGCCCGTCGCCTGCATCGAGCCTGCACGCGCCCGTGCAGAACGTGTCGCACAGCGCGCAATCCTCGACACGGGAGCCCGGCGCGCTCGCCCCCTGCCCCTCCACATGATGGTGGTGGCTTTCCTGGGGCATGCCGACCTCAGCTTCGAAGCCGAGGACCTGGGTGCGGTATTTGCACATGGAGCAGTTCATCGCGGCCTGCCCCTCGAGGATCTCCGTCGCCCGCTCGGCAAATGTGGCGATCACCTGGGGATGATCATCGAGATAGCCGGCCTTGACGAACTCCACGTCCGGATGGGCGGCGGCGACCATGTCGGTGAAGCCGTAGATACGGTCGATCAGGATGCCGGTGAACAGGAAATAGGGGAACACGACGACCCGGCGGTAGCCGAGGCGGGCGGCATGCTCCAGCGCCGGTTCGACCAGCGGGAAGGTGACGCCGGAATAGCCGACCTCGCACCAGCCGAAGCCCATCCCCTCCCACAGCATGCGCGCGATCTTGGAGACGTTGGAGTTGGCGTCCGGATCCGAGGCACCGCGGCCGATGACCACGAGGCAGGTCTCGTGCATGGGGACGTGCTCGCAGGCGTTGGCGGCGTCGAGCGCCCCCTGCACGCGGTCCGCGGCGGCGGCGATCATCTTGGGGTCCACGCCAAGCTCCCGCCCGTAGCGCACGTCGATACCATGTTCGGCGGCGTAGGTGTTGAGGACGCTCGGGATATCGTTCTTGGCATGCATCGCGGCAAAGAGCATGCCGGGCACTGCGAGGATGCGCTCGCATCCCGCCTCCCGCAATCGGTCGAGACCGTCGCGGATCACCGGGTTGGCGAACTCAAGATAGCCGTAGTCGACCATCCAGTCCGACGGCAGCGCCGCGGGCAGGTGTCGGGCGAGGGCGGCGAACTCGTCCACCGCGGCCTGGGAACGGGACCCGTGCCCGCACAGCATCACTCCGGTCTTCGTCATCGCATCCTCCCTGACGCTCCATGACGAACCGGGGCGCGGGCCGTCTGGCCAGCGGCGGGGCTGTGACGACGATCCGCAGCACCCCCGGGATGGGTCGGCGCGCGGGATCTTCCTGTCAGCCGTCCCGGCATCGTCGCCCGCGAAGTATCAAGGCTGCGCGGGAGGGACAAGCACATCCGGGCCGACGCAGCGTTCAATTGCGACACGACAACGCCCATTGACGTCCCGCGAGCAGAGATCGGGCCGGGCGTTTCTGGCCAGGTGCGGGATTTGCCCTGACGGGCGGTGGCCCCACCCACCCCCCTCCCGCGCCCCTGGCCGATGGTGCGCGAGATTGCGCAGCGGCGGTGGCGGTGGCGATGGCGATGGCGATGGCGATGGCGATGGCGATGGCGATGGCGATGGCGAAAAATGCCGCCTCTGCGGGGCGGGCAATCCCAAAATCATCGAAGGCCTTGGGGGTGGTAATTTGGAGCGGACCGGGGTGGTATACCGACAGCAAACGGGAGGTGTCGGCATGCGTGTTGGGGTGATCGGACTCGGGTCCATGGGATACGGCATGGCGCAATCGCTGCTGCGGGCGGGGCACCAGACCCACGGCTTTGATATCGACAGCGAAACGATGGCCCGCTTCCGCGCTGAGGGGGGTGCAGCGGGCACGCTCAGCGAAGTGGCTTCGGATCTCAACTGTGCCGTGATCGTCGTTCTCAACGATGCCCAGACCCGGACGGTTCTCGACGACCTCCTCCCGCGCATGTCGCGGGGATCCGTTGTGATCTCCTGCGCAACAGTGCCGCCCGCCTTCGCCCGGGAGATGGCTGCGCGCGCGGAAAGTGCGGGGGTGCACTACCTCGACGCGCCGATCTCCGGTGGCGCGGTGAAGGCGGCGGCGGGTGCGCTTTCGATCATGGCCTCCGGACCGGCTGCGGCGTTCGAGGTGGCGAAACCGGCGCTCGATGCGATGGCCGAGACCGTGTTCACCCTCGGCGACGAGGCTGGCGCGGGGTCGGCGATGAAGGCAATCAATCAGCTGCTCGTCGGCGTGCATATCGCGGCGATGGGCGAGGCCATGACCTTCGGCATGACCCAGGGTGTCGATCCGGGCCAGACGCTGGAGGTGATCTCCAAATGCGCGGGCACATCCTGGGCGTTCGAGAACCGGGGGCCGCATGTGGTGGAGGGGGACTACGCCCCGGCCTCCGCCGTGGATATCTGGTTGAAGGATCTGGGCATCGTGCTCGATATCGCGCGATCCGCGCGGTTCCCGGCTCCCCTAACGGCAACGGCTCTCCAGCAGTTCGTCGCGGCAAGCGGCTCGGGCATGGGACGGGAGGACGACGCGGCG
>JBCBAP010000105.1:0-7912 GCA_038532435.1 Pseudomonadota bacterium
AACAAAACCAAACCGCCCGCATATCCCTTCATATGCACCATCAATTTCAAAGAGCATGCCATCCAAGCTACTGATCTCAGTGTCTTTTCTGGCACCGTCGGTGTGGAGCCCCAAGGCCCCGGCGCCGCCGGTGAGAGCGGGGTATATGGAGATTCTCTGACCCCCGCAACCGCTTTTTTCCCGCCAACGTCAGAAAAATGACAAACGCAAGGATCTGACAATCGCCCCGGCGTCACGCGCATTTTCCTGTCCGGAAACCTGCGTCAGTCGACGCTGCGGTAGGGGTGAACCGTATGTCCCGCGAAGGCGGCGATGATGGCCGCGGACTGGTAGAGCTTCTTGAGGGACCGAAACAGGTATCTACGGCCCCTGCCCCGGTCCGCCACGTACACCACACCACCCAGGACCACGTAGACGGCCGCGTCGAGGATCAGCCCCACGGTCTTTGCGAGGCGATCCCAGAATGCCTTCCAGAAGCCTTCCCGATCCATCTGCATCTTGGTCTGGCCAATGGAGACGCGGTAGGTTCGGTTGAGGTGCCACTTCATTGTCAGCCGCTTTGCCGGCCAGTGTTCAAAGACACGCAGGTCCTTGATCCACACGACCTCTTCCCCCGCGGTCGTCACGCGCCAGAAGAGCTCAACGTCCGAACCGCCGGTAAAGCGCAGCGATTCATCAAATCGCAGGCCAAGACCGTCGGCTGTAAACACATGGCGGCGCGCCAGTGTGTTGTTGGTTGCGGCGGTCGTGATCACCTCTCCGCTGATGCGCTCAGCTTCTTTCTTACTGCTGTCGCCGAGCCAGGTTGGCCAGGGCGCGGGCAGGACTTTATCGTAAGGTCCGGTGATGACCGTGGCGCTGTTCGTCCGCATCTCCCGATCGGCGACCTCAAACCATGCTTCAGACAGTTCTTCATCATCGTCGATGAACGCGATCCAGTCCGCGCCGAGCTCCAGGGCCATCTCAACGCAGCGGTTGCGCGCGAAGGGGATGCCGAGCTCCGGCTCCGATGCGTAGTGGATGGGGATCGCAGCCTCCGCGGCAAACCGTTCGACCTGTTCCTGAAGGGACGGCGTCGCCTCGTTCTCCACGACGACAACGGACACCTCCAATCCATCAGGACGGGGTGCGGCGAGGATCGACCGCAAGCAGTTGAAGAAGAGGTCTGGCCGTTGGCGGGTACACAACGTGATGACAAGATGCATGGCGTGACCCAACCGATGGTTCAACGGGATGTCGACAAGACGGTGTCATAGACAGAATCCAGCCTGTCGGTGACCGGCGCAAGGTCGAACAGATCGAACGCCCGTGCGAGTCCCTGTTTCGCGAGATCGTCACGCAGTTCATCGGAATCAAGTACCGGACCAAGCGCCCGCGCAATAGTGTCAGCCGACACCGGGGAAATCGGAATGCCCGTATCCCCCGCAACCTCCGCCAGCCCGCCATTGATAGAGGTTACGAGCGTTGCGCCACCGGCCATGGCCTCAAGCGCCGCCCGACCGAACGGCTCATCGTTGAGCGTCGGCACGACCGCGATGGCAGCGGAGGTCAAAAGGTCAACCACGTCGGCGAAAGGCCGGTCGGTGTCGAGGGTGACTTGCCCCGCCACCGGCGCCACCGCCGCGCGCATGCGCTCCACGATCTCGGGAAAGAAACTGGACCGGCTCACCAGCAGGTGCGCGCGCCAGTCCGGCCGCTCCGCGAGCACGACCGCCAGCGCCTCCGCCAGTTCCACCCCGCCCTTGAGCGGGTGCGCGCGACCGGTGAAGGCGATCACCTTCTCCCTCTCCGGTTTCGGGTGCCAAGTGCTCATGTCGAGGGCGTTGTGCACGGTGAATGTCGGGGTGCGCACAACGGGCCAGTTCCCGGTGAAATGATCCTTGCAGGACTCGCTGACGAAGATCAGGCCGGCGAGCTTGTGAAACCGCCAGCGATGGCGCAGGCCCGACAAGGCATTTGACGGCGGCTTGATGTAGTTGTGCCGGTGCACGATGACCGGAACCTTCGGAAAGGTCCGTGCAATCCGCACGCCGGTGGGCACGTGGGAGTGCATCACGATCAGGTCCGGATCGACGCCTGCGATTGCCGCGTTCAGCGCGCGGCGATTGCCCTTCGGATAGAGCCGCAGATCGAACCCGTCGAAGGGCTCCTCAACCTCTTCAGCGATGATTGTCGTGCTGTCCCGATATCGGCTGGCTGCAACGAAATCCCGGGCGCACAAATCGATGGAGGTCGCTGCGCGCGGGCCGAAATGCATGTTGCGGGGAAGGACCACTGCGATCCGAGGTACCATACCGATCTGCTCCGCTTTCGCCTCTGGGCGGGCGACGCTGCCTGCGCTCAGCCCTAGAGCCAATCCGTTGAATGCGCAAGGCGCAGTCAGCCATCCGTTACCGGTCCGTCAAAAAGATCGGGCAACATGCTCGCAGCCTTGACTCAACGACGGATTACTTGGCTAGATCTGACGTGTGCAAGTACAGTCAGGATGTGTGACCATGAAGTACCTTCACGCCATAACCGGTTCCTTCGCAATTCTCATGGCAAGCTGCGTGAGCACGGAAAGTGTCGTCGGATATGACGGCGTGACCCGTCCCGGCAGCTACTATGTCGACTACGAATACGTTGCCGATGTGCGAAGTTGGGGGAACACGGGCTTTTCCAGCATCCTCGCCGGAAACGAGGAGAGCGCGAGGAGCGCCTTCACCACCTCGAACGAGATCCTCGTGGACGGGCTGAACCAGCAGCGGCGGCTCGAGGAATTGTGGGCCAGCCGCGCGCAGGGCGTGAACACCGTGGTTTCGGGCGGTCTGATGGTCGGTGCCACGCTTTTTGGCATCAATGCCATGAACAGCGCCAGCGACCCGTCCCAGGTCTCGTCACTCAGCAACGCGACCCAGCAGCTCATCGGCAGCATCGGGAACCTGAGCGACTCGATCGCGCGGGACATCATGTCGAGCTCTGCAGACTTCGCGGACAGCCGGGGCCGGTCCATAGACCGGGATGCGTGGCGCGCGGTCGTCGTGTCAGACGACCCGGTGGCCCGCAGCCTCGTGCGGGTCATCAACGAGACCAAGTTCTCGCACTGCACGGGCTTCTTCATCCAGCCGAAGGTGATCGCCACCTCGGCCCACTGCTTCAGGCGTGGGGACTATATCCGTGCGTTCAAACCGGCGATGGACAACGGGGAACGGCTGCTGACAGGCAACGACTATGAATATCGGGTAACGCGGTACTTCTGGCCCGGCGACTATGATCCCGATCGCGCCTGCTCAGCCCATGACTACGCCTTCCTCCTCACCGATCGTCCGAGCGGGGAGTGGCTGTCGATCGAAACATCGAAGCCAAAGGTCGGCACCAAGGTTTTCCTGATGGGATTCTCCGGCGATCTCAACGGAGGTTTCTACATGCGGATGGACTATGGATGCCGCGTCGATACTGTCGGGCGGCGGGATTACATCCGCCACAGTTGCGCCTCCTACGGTGGCAACAGCGGCGGCCCATTGATCCGTGTCAGGCAGAAGGCGGGCAAAGCCGAGTTCGCAGCAATCGGCGTGCACGGGTGCAGTTTCGGCGACGCGGGAAGACGGGCATCCAACAAACGCGGCGCCGAGTTCATCGGGGAGATGGACGAGCTCTACCAGTCCGTCCTGCAGCGGGATCCCACCGCGGGGATCGCCGGGCTTTTCTAAGGCGCGCGGAGCGCTGCCTCGAACTCGCGCCACTCGCCGGCGCTCATGCCGGAGGTTTCCTTCGTCACCTCCTCGCCGGCGAGCATGCGGCGCAGGCACTCCATGCCCGTTGCGCTAAACTGGACTGATCCCAGCCGGTAATCCTCGAATGCGGCATAGGCGGCGGGGACCCAGTCTTTGACCATCTCGCAGATCGCATCCGCATAGACCCGGATCTCATACTGCGCATGGGCATCCGCACGCAGCCGGAGGAAGTGGAAGAGGTTGTGCAGATCAACCTTCCAGTACCACTGGGTGTAGATGTTCATCGGCAGGTTCATCCGGGCGAGCTCCCGGGCGAGGCCCTGCTGACCATCCTCGGACAACATCGCCACATAGTGGTCGTAGGACCGTGTGGCATCGGCCTTGAGGGTCTCGAGCACCCTTGCCGCCTCCGCCTCTTCCAGAACGGCACCGCGGCCCTGATTGTTCTGGGTCGACTGGGCCGCGAGCTGTTCAGGCGCAGGAATGTAGAATTCCCGGTCGAGAATCGAGTAGCGGGCGGAGTACTCATTCACGTTGGCGGTACGATGCCGGATCCACTGACGTGCGACGAAGACGGGCAGCTTCACATGCAGCTTGAGCTCGCACATCTCGAACGGCGTCGAATGCCAATGCCGCATGAGGTACCGGATCAACCCGCTGTCGTCCCGCGCCTTCTTCGTCCCCGCGCCGTAGCTCACCCGTGCGGCCTGCACGATAGCCGCATCATCACCCATGTAATCGATCACCCGCACAAAACCGTGGTCGAGCACGGGCTGTGCGGTGTAGAGATGCGCTTCCATCGCCGGAACCGTGGGCCGGAGCGTTCCGGACGTCTCGGACCGAGCCATCTCGATTTCCGCCAACTGTTCTTCCGTGAGGGACATCGCAGGCCTCCCAAAGCGCATCACATGAGTCGCCACATCTATATATTGATTGCAGCATGAGTGAAACCACAAGACCAGCCAAGCTGACCCTCGAACGCCAGCTTGGCGACTGGATGCGCTCTAGGCTGCCCGGACCGCTCGCGGAGTTCATCATGTTCGGTCTGAAGCAGGGCTGGGCCTGCCTCTTCGGTGGGCTTATGCTCATGTTGCTGATCGGCACCCATCTTGTCTGGCAAGAGGAATGGCCGGTCGCGCGGTATGACTTCCTGTTCGTCGCGGCGATCGCGATCCAGATCGCATTTCTGACTTACGGCCTCGAGAGCCTTGCGGAGGCCCGGGTCATCCTGCTCTTTCACATCACCGGGACAGTGATGGAGGTGTTCAAGATCCACATGGGCTCCTGGTCCTATCCTGAGCCGGGCCTGATCAAGCTCTACGATGTACCTCTGTTTTCCGGGTTCATGTATGCGAGCGTCGGCAGCTACATCGCCCGCGTGATCCGGCTGTTTGATATGCGGTTCACCGGGTTCCCTCCCCGGGGCATGCTGACGCTGCTCGCGGGTCTCATCTACATCAACTTCTTCACCCACCATTTCGGGCCGGACATCCGCTGGGCCCTCATGCTCGCGACACTTCTGCTGTTCGCACCGGCACGGGTCTGGTTCACGATCAGCGCGCGCGCGCTCTGGATGCCGCTTGTCCTTGCAGCCGCGCTCGCTACCTTCTTCCTCTATGTGGCGGAAAGCATCGGGACGGCGACGGGCACGTGGATCTATCGTGGACAAACCACGTTCACCCTCGCGCCACTGTCAAAGGCGGGCGCGTGGTACTTGCTCTTGTGGGTCAGTTTCGCGCAGGTTCTGATCGTGTTCGATAGCGTCGTGATCAGAAGAGCGCCTTCAAATCCCAGATCAAAGGACATCCCATGACCATCACATACCTTCACACCATGGTCCGCGTGCGCGATATCGAGGAGAGCAAGCGATTTTACTGCGACCTCCTCGGGCTTGAGGAAACCCGCCGGATGGAGAGCGAGAAGGGCCGTTTCACCCTCGTTTTCCTGTCTCCTCCAGGTCAGGAAAATGCGGCCGTCGAGCTCACCTACAACTGGGACGGGGACGATGGGCTGCCGTCGGACGGCCGCCACTTCGGCCACCTGGCTTACCGGGTGAGCAACATCTACGACACCTGTCAGAAACTGATGGACGGCGGCGTCACCATCAACCGGCCACCGCGGGACGGGCACATGGCCTTCGTCCGCAGCCCTGACAATGTGTCGATCGAGCTGCTGCAGGAGGGGGACTCACTTCCTCCCCAGGAACCCTGGGCAAGCATGGAGAACACGGGGCACTGGTGATCCTGCGATCTGTCCTCGGGGGCAGCCTCATGGCCGCCTCCCTGCTGTCGGCAGGTGCTGCGGAGGCGCTTCCCTGTCGGCTGGCGCTCGCGATGGCGCTGGACATTTCGTCGTCGGTCAACAGTTCGGAGTACGACATCCAGCTCAAGGGCCTCGTCGCGGCCCTCCGCGATCCCGCAATTCGGGAGGCGATTCTGGTGGTGCCGGGTGCCGAGGTTCAGGTGCTCGTCTACGAATGGTCGGGCTACGTGCAGCAGGACCTGATCGTCGGCTGGACCGCGCTGTCATCGCTCGCGGACATCGACGCGCTTGCCAACCGGATCGATGAGCACCGCCGAACCTACGCGGACTTTCCGACCGCCATCGGCAAGGCATTGGAATACGCGCTCTTCGAGTTCAACCGCCTGCCCAAGCCCTGTGCGCGCGAGGTCATCGACATCTCCGGCGACGGGGTGAACAATGACGGCCTGGGCGCGACGATGATCTGGCCCGCGCTTGCGGCCCGCAACATCACCGTCAACGCGCTGGTGATTGCGGGCGCGAGCCCCGATCCGGTCTATCACTATCAGAACACTGTCATCACGGGGCCGGAGGCGTTCATGCTCGTCGCCCGCAACGGGTTCGAGGACTATCCGGATCTGATAAAGGGCAAACTCCTGCGGGAGTTTGCCCCTGTGATGATGATCGGCGAGAACGACGTCAGTCGTTGAAGCCAAGCTCCGTCACGATCGCCTTGATCGACGGACCGGCATCCGCGATCGTCTGCGCATGCACCTCATCCCGGTCAAACTCCGGGAAGAGCGACATCAGGTTCGCGCCATCCACATCCGCGGCGTTGAGCGGAAACTCGAAGTTCCGGCGCGCATAGATCCGCTGCGCTTCTTGCGACAGCTGGAACTCCATGAAAGCCTGCGCCGCTTCCGGATCATCGACCGAGGCAAGCATCGCCATACCGGAGAAATTCACATGCGTTCCGCCGTTTTCGAACCGCGGAAACACGACGGCGATCTTGTCCGCCCACTTCTTCTGATGCGCATGGGTGCTGGCGAGCCCGAAATAGTAGGAGTTCGCGATAGCGACCCGGCACATGCCCTCGGCAACCTGGCGCATTTGCGCGCGGTCGTTGCCCTGGGGCGTGCGGGCGAGGTTGGCTTTCAGCCCCGCAAGCCAGGCTTCCGTCTCCTCTCGCGAATGATGCGCGTCGAAGGCGGAAAACAGGCCGATATTGTAGGCATGGGTGCCCGAGCGGATGCAGATCCGCCCCTTGAACCGCGGAGATGCAAGATCCTCGTAGGTCAGGCGTGAGAACCGAGCAGCCGCGCGCGCGTCGACATAGATCCCCCGCGCTCGCACCGTGGTCGCAAACCAATGATTGTCGGACTGCCGCCACTTGGCCGGCACCCGCTCTTCAAGGGTCGCTGACTCCACCGGGATGGTGAGACCAAGGCGGTAGGCTTCATCAAGCCGATTGACGCTCGGCGTGATGAGCACATCCGCCTCGCTGTCCACATCCTCGTCCAGCAGGACGTCGAGGATGTCGCGGTCGAACACTTTCATGACGACCTTGTGGCCGGTGGCCCGCTCGAAGGCGCGGGCCAGTGGCATGACCAGGAGCAATTCCCGGTCGGTATAAACAGTTACCGTCCCTGCAATCGCAGGCTGATAGCCAGTCAAAAACAGAGATAACATTACGATAACGCGAAACATGGTGTCCCCTCACTCTTATTGTGTGAGTCTTTTATCAAATATGAATGAGATATGAATATGGCAATTTGAGAATCTTATAAATTATTGGAAATTCGGGGCATTTCTACTTGAAGATGTGTGGTGATCGCCAATCGCGAAAGTGACAGGCCTGCTTGCGCGACGGGGGCAAAGACCCTAAGTTAGAGCGGTCCCCTAGGGGACTATGGTGATAAACGCGCATGTAATAAACGGCTCGGACCCGGGGGCGGTAC
>JBCBAP010000106.1:0-7828 GCA_038532435.1 Pseudomonadota bacterium
ACCGACATGCACACCCATCTCGACAAGGGGCATATCTGGGCGCGCAGCCCGAACCCGGACGGGACCTTCGGCGGCGCGCTGGAAACCGTCGCCGCGGACCGCAGCGCGCGCTGGACGGCGGAGGATGTGCGGGCCCGCATGGATTTCGCCCTGCGCTGCGCCCACACCCACGGCACGCGGGCGATCCGCACCCACCTCGATTCGATACCACCCCAGGACGGGATCTCCTGGCCCGTCTTCCGTGAGGTCCGGGAGGAATGGCGCGGGCGCATCGACCTTCAGGCAGCCTGCCTAGTGGGCATCGATCATGTGAGCGTCGACGGTCCCTACCGCGCAACGGCGGACATCGTCGCCGACAGCGGCGGCGTACTGGGAGCCGTCGCCTACCCGGTGCCGGACCTTGAAGCCAGGCTCGACGCGGTCTTCACGCTCGCAGCCGAACGCGGCCTTGCAGTGGATTTCCACGCGGACGAAACGCAGGACCCGGACAGCGATTGCCTCCACCAGATCGCGGAGGCAAAGCTGCGGCACCGGTTCGACGCGTCCGTCGTCGTCGGCCATTGCTGCTCTCTCGCCCGCCAGCCGGATGCGCGCGCGGACCGGACGCTCGACCTCGTGGCAGAGGCGGGTCTCCACATCGTCAGCCTGCCGATGTGCAACCTCTACCTGCAGGACCGTCACGGCTCTCGCACCCCCCGCTCCCGCGGGATCACCCTGGTGCAGGAGATGCAGGCCCGCGGCATTTCCATCTCCTTCGCCTCCGACAACACCCGAGACCCGTTCTATGCATACGGCGATCTCGATATGGTCGAGGTGATGCGGGAGGCCACGCGCATCGGCCATCTCGACCATGGCCGCGCGGACTGGGCAAAGGCTTTCACGACGACCCCGTCGGACGCCTGCGGGTTTGCCGCAGCTGGCCTCGCTCCCGGCTCATCCGCGGACCTCATCCTTTTCCACGCCCGGTCCTGGACCGAGTTTTACGCCCGCCCCCAGTCCGACCGCATCGTGCTCCGGGCGGGTCGTGCGATCGACCGGACCCTGCCCGACTATGCGGAGCTCGACCCCCTCATGGCGTCCGCATGACGCGCTTCTGCCCCGCAGTGCCGCACTACCCGGCCCTCTTCTTCTGGCCCCAAATATCCTCGCCGAAGGCACTCGACCTCGCCATCAAGCTCCCCCCTCCGCCATCCAGGCACCCCCGCCGGAGGCTCCCCTTCCCGTCCCACGCGCCAACGGAGTGACCATGCAACCCAATGTTCAAGCCGCCCGCGACGCCCTTGCCCATCTCGATATCGACGAGAACCCGGCAAGCCTGAAGGCGAAGTCCCGCGACTTCTTCTGGTACTCCCCCGTTCTCAAGGCACGGATGGACCACCTGCAGGGCGACTTCGTCGTGGCCCCGCGGACGGAGGCGGAGGTGATCGAGGTGCTGCGCACCTGCTACGCCCACGATGTTCCCGTCACCACACGGGGTGCAGGCACCGGGAATTACGGCCAGGCCATGCCGCTCGCGGGTGGCTGCATCCTGCACACGCGCAACCTTGCCAAGGTGAAGGAGGTGCATCCCGGCCGGGTCATCGTCGAACCGGGTTGCCTGCTGAAGGACCTCGACGCGGAGTGTATCAACCGCTCGGCCCAGGAGATCCGCATGTTCTCCTCCACCTGGGCGACGGCGACCATCGGCGGCTTCATCGCTGGCGGCTCAGGCGGCGTGGGCTCCTGCACCTGGGGCAGCCTGCGCGACCTCGGCAACATCATCCGCCTGCGGGTCGTGACCATGGAGGCGGAACCGCGGGTGCTCGAATTCCGCGGCGAGGAGCTTGCCCGCGTCTCCCATGCTTACGGCACCAACGGGATTATTACCGAGGTGGAGATACCGCTCGCCCCGCACTATAAATGGGTCGAGATGTTCGTCGCCTTCCGGGACTTTATGGAGGCGGCAACATACGCAGCCGACCTCGCGGCAGAAGATGGCATCCTCATCAAGCTGGCAACACCGTTCGAAGCCCCCATCCCGTTCGACTATTTCCAGCGCGTGAAACCCCACATCGATCGGGACACACACCTCGTCGCCCTCATGGTCGCACCTCACTCCATGGACGGGTTCGAGACCTTCACCGCCCGTCGGCAGGACGCGGAGATCATCTACCGCTCCGACACGCCGACCTGGGAAAAGGGACCGGGCCCGGTTTTCGAATATGGCTGGAACCACACGACGCTGCGCGCGCTCAAGGTCGACCCGACGATCACCTATCTGCAGGTCCGCTACGGCGCGCCGGATCACCTCGAAAAGGTTGCCCAGGTCCGTGACACGTTTGGCGCGGAGGTGCTCCAACATCTCGAAGTGCTCAAGGAGGGCGGCAAGGTCATGTTCGCGGGCCTGCCAATCGTGAAATTCTCCACTGAAGAAAGGCTCGACGAGATCGTCCGTCTTCATGAGGAGATGGGGTGCATGATCTTCAATCCCCACCGCTACACGCTCGAGGAAGGGGGACGGCAGACCGTCGATGACCGCCAACTCGCCTTCAAGCGGGAAGCGGACCCGAAGGGACTTCTCAATCCGGGCAAGATGATCGCCTGGGATGACCCGGACTGGGACTTCAGCCGCATGTACAGCTACCCCAAGATGAGGGCGGCGGAATGAGACGTTCGGCCAAAAGAGTGTCCGGCCTCCGGCGGGGATATTTCCAGCCAGAAGAAAAGGCCGCTTCTTTTGGCTGGAAATATCCCCGGGAGCGCGAGGGGCTGGCCCCTCGCTCCGCTGTTTGACCCATGCGGGCCATGGTCGTCTTTTCGCACCCGGTGCCCGAGAGCTTCTCTGCCGCATTGCACCAAAAAGTGGTCAAGACCCTCTCTGCGCGGGGCTGGGAGGTTGACGATTGTGACCTGTATGCGGAGGGGTTTGATCCGGTGTTAAGCTGCGTGGAGCGACGGGGATACCATGACGTTGGCCCGAACCTGGATCCGGTCGCACCGTATGTTGAGCGGTTGCGTGCAGCGCAGGCGCTGGTCTTTGTGTTTCCTGTATGGAACTTCGGCTATCCTGCTATGCTCAAAGGATTTTTTGATCGATGTTTCCTGCCCGGAGTGTCGTTTGAGTTGGTCAACGGAAAGGTTGCTCCCGCCCTGACCCACATCACCCGGCTTGCCGCGGTGACGACCTATGGCGGTACCCGGCTGAGAGCCGTGATGGCCGGAGATCCCCCACGTCATGTTGTGAAGCGGGCGGTACGATTCGTTGTTAATCGCAACGCAAAAATGAAGTACCTTGCACTCTATGATATGAACCGCGCCGAGGAGGCGAAGCGGGCGGCATTCCTCGCCCGCGTCGGAGCGGAAATGGAGCGTTTGTAGGATGCGTGCTCTGATCGTCTATTCCCACCCGAAGGAGGGCAGCTTCAACGCCGCTGTTCGCGATCTGGTGGTTGCCAAGCTTCACAATGCCGGTGCGGAGGTTGAAGTGATCGACCTCTATGCCGAAGGGTTCGACCCGACCCTCACGGGCGATGAGTTGGACATCTACCTCGACACGGAGGCGAACATCCGTCCGGTGCAGCGTCATGTGGAGGCCCTGCACCGCTGTGACACGCTGATCTTCGTCTATCCCACCTGGTGGTACGGACTGCCCGCGATGCTCAAGGGCTGGCTCGACCGGGTGATGGTGCCGGGGGTGGCGTTCACCATGCCGGAGGGCGGGGACATCGGGCCGGGGCTGACCCACATCACCCGACTTGGCGTGTTCACCACCTGCGGGGCGAGCCGCTGGCTGACCTGGACGATCGGTGCCCCGGGCCGGCGGACCCTGCTTCGGGGTGTCCGGCTTCTGTGTTCGAAGCGGGTCAGGACCGCCTTCGCCGCGCACTACCTGATGGACAGCTCCACCCCCGAGACGCGGGCCGCCCATCTTGCCCGTCTCGACAAGGCCATGAACCGGTTCATCGGCGCACCCGTCCGCAGTGCCGCCGTCGAGCGCGCGCCCGCATGATCCCGCTCCTCGACTACGCGGAGTTTGTCGAGGGGGATGCCGAACGGTTTGTGAGAAACTTCAGCCAAGCCGCGCGGGAAACAGGTTTTTTCCTGTTGTGCAATCATGGGATCGGACCGGCGGTCCGGACAGAGGTCTTCGCCCAAGCCGAGGCGCTTTTCGCTTTGCCGCAGGAGGAGAAGGCCCGCATTTCGATCGCCATGTCGTCCCACAACCGCGGCTATGTGGATCTGGGGGAGGAACGTCTCGACGGGGCCCGCGCGGACCGGAAGGAGGCGTTCAACATCGGCCTCGACCTGCCCGCCGACGATCCACGGGTGGCGGGGGGCGAGCCCTTTCGCGGGGTCAATCTCTGGCCCGACCTGCCCGGATTTCGCGAGAGCATGCTGACCTACTTCGAAGCGATCTGGAGCCTTGGCGTGGATCTGCACCGGGCGGTGGCACGGGATCTCGGGCAGCCCGAGGATGTCTTCGCCCCGCATTTCACTGCCCCCATGGCCACGCTGAGGCTCCTGCACTATCCCGCATCCGGTCCCGGCGAGATCGGTGCGGGAACCCATACGGACTACGGGGCGCTGACGCTCCTTGCCACCGACCATGTTTCGGGGCTGCAGGTGCGCACACGGTCCGGGGAGTGGATCGATGTGCCCCGCTCCGATGGCGCGCTTGTCGTGAACATCGGGGATTGTCTGATGCGTTGGACGAACGACATCTATGTCTCGACCCCGCACCGGGTCCTTCCACCCAAAGAGGAGCGCTACTCGGTCGCCTTCTTCCTCGATCCCAATCCGGACGCGGTGATCTCTGCCCTGCCGGGCACGGGTGCCGCGAAGTATCCGGATGTGACGGGGGCGGACTATCTCACCTCCCGCCTGAACGCCACCTATGCGGAACGTGCGTGACCGTCACCGCGCTTGAGAAATCCGGCGAGGTTGGCGCGCACGCTCGGCCATTCACGATCGAGGATCGAATAGCAGACCGTATCCCGCACCCGCCCGTCCGGCATGATCGCGTCCTGGCGCAGGATGCCGTCCCGCTGAGCACCCAGCCGTTCGATGGCGCGTTGCGATGTGCGGTTGAACCGGTCCGTGCGCAGCTCGACCTTGATGCAGCCCATAAGGTCGAACGCGTGGGTGAGAAGCAACAGCTTGGTCTCCGTGTTGAGGCCGGTGCGCTGGCAGGAGGCCGCATAGAACGTGTTTCCGATCTCGAGCCGCCGGTTCTCCGGGCTCATGCGCATGTAGCGGGTGGAGCCAACGAGCCGCCCATCCGTCAGACGGATGACCGCAAAGACCTGCTCCTCCCCCGCGGCCATGGTGCGCGCGACCCGCGCCATGTAGACGTCGACCTCGTCCGGGCCGGGAACCGCGGTGTAGAAGAGCTCGTTAAGCGCCCCGTCGGCCGCCGCCGCGACGACCGCATCCGCGTCGGTCTGTTCCATCGGGCGCAAGAGGACCTGTGCGCCGCGCAGGGTCGGGGTCGTCATCCAGGCCGTCATCACGGGCCCTCCTTCGATCGGGTTCGGGCATGAGTATGGCCCCTCGCCGTCCCGCGACAAGCGAAGTATTGTAGGCCTACATCAAGGGGATAGGGCATGCGACGACATCATTGGGCGGAGTATCGGACGACTGAATTCGCGGCGATGGATCCGGAACGCACCATCGCCATCCTGCCCACTGCCGCGATCGAACAGCACGGGCCGCACTTGCCCGTCGGCGTCGATACGATGATCAATACGGGCATGCTTCAGACTGTCGTGGAGCGTCTGCCGGAGGACGTCGACGTCCGCATCCTGCCGGTACAGACGGTGGGCAAATCGAACGAGCATCTGCATGCGGCGGGAACCCTCACGCTGCCCTACGCAGTTGCCGCGGAGGCCTGGATCGAGATCGGACTTTCCATTGCCCGGGCCGGGCTGCGCAAGGTCGTGATCGTGAACTCACACGGCGGCAACCTCGACCTCATCGGCGTCGTTGCACGAGAGCTGCGTGTGCGCGCTGGCCTCCTGTGCGTCAAATGCCAGTGGGGCAGCTTCGGCCATCCGGAGGGGATGTACCCCGCAGAGGAGCTTGCCTACGGCATCCATGGCGGGGATGTGGAGACCTCCCTGATGTTGCATTTCCGGCCGGAGCTGGTGGCGATGGAGCATGCTGCGGACTTCCGGTCGAGCGCCCGGGAAACGGCGCTGCAGCCCATCGGCCCCGTCGCCTATGGATGGATTGCGTCCGATCTCCATTCCTCCGGCACGGTCGGCAACGCCGCGGTCGCGACGGCGGTGAAGGGTGCGGCGACGGCTGCCCATCAGGCGGATGGGTTCATCGCGATGCTGCGGGACCTGCGGGACACACCATCGCAGAAGTTCGAGGCGGTGACACCTCCGGTCTGACCGCCGCCCGTCAGGTCTCCACCCGGCGGAGCCCCCAGAACGCAAGCGCGCTCGACGCCGCACAGAGTGCCGCGGCGAGCCAGGCGACGCGCGCGAACGCGACACCGCTGGCAGCACCGTGGTCGGGCGCAGGATCGGGTATGCCGAACGTCGCGGTTCCGCCCGCCTCCGCGTACCCCGCAGCGACCAGCCCCCCGAGCGCCGCAACCGCGATGAGCGCGGCCATCCGGCTGACCGCGTTGTTGATCCCGGAGGCTGCGCCGCTGTCCCCCTCATCGACAGAGCCCATCACAGCAGCCGAGAGAGGGGCGACGACAAAGGCCATTCCGATCCCCATGGCAATCATGGCGGGCATCACCTGCCCCCAGAAGGACTGCATCCCGATCCACGCCGCAAGTGCCGCATAGGATAGCGCCACGATGCCGCAGCCGATCCCGATCAGGGGTCCGGGGCCGAAGCGTTCCGCCATCCGGCCCGCCGGGCCCGAGCCGAGCGCGATGGCCGCGGTCAGGGGCATGAACATCACCCCCACAAGTCCCGGGCTCACGCCCCACCCGGCAATGAGGGTCGTCGGCAGGTAAAACATCACCGCCGCCAGCGCGAAATAGAGCGCGAAGGTCACGAGGTTGGCCGCGCTGAAGCTGCGCACGGAGAAAAGGCGCAGGGGCATCATGGGCTGTGCGGCGCGCGTCTCTGCCAGCAGGAATGCGCCAAGCAGGCCGAGCCCGACCAGACCGTAGAGCGTCAGATGCTCCACACCGGGCCCTGAGCCCTCTCCCTCCGGCCCGGTCAGCGCCCATGCCAGCGTACCGAGGGAAAACGCTGCCAGTGCGGCACCCAGAACATCGAGCGGCCCGGAGGGCTCGCCTTCATCCGGCGGCACCCGTCCCCACAACCAGTAGAGCGCGAGCGCGCCGACGGGCAGATTCACCGCGAAGACGAGCCGCCACAACTCGACAGAACCGAGCGAAAGCAGCAGCCCGCCAAGGATCGGACCCACCGCGGTGGTAAGTGCCGATGACGCGGCCCAGATGCCGATGGCCCTGCCACGCTCCCCATGAGGATAGACCTTCGAGATGAGCGCAAGGCTGCCGGGAACCATGAAGGCCGCGGCAATGCCCTGCAGCACCCGGGCAGCAATCAGCGTCTCCGCCGTCGGGGCGATTGCGCAGAGGATGGATGCCGCGATGAAGCCCAGGATACCGTAGCCGAACACCCGCCGCAGACCGAACCGGTCGCCGGATGCGCCCCCTACCAGCATCAGGGCGGAGAGCGGCAGCAGGTAGGCATTGTTGATCCACTGCGCCTCCGTCAGCGAGGCATCGAGGCTCTGGCGCATCGCAGGGATTGCCAGCGACACCACGGATCCGTCGATGAAGGCCATGGCGGAGGCAACGATCGCGGCGAGCAGTGCGTAGCGCCGCCGCTCCGCCGGACAGAAGGTTTCCGACGCC
>JBCBAP010000107.1:0-7762 GCA_038532435.1 Pseudomonadota bacterium
CACTTCCAAATGGAGGGCATGGATATCGGAATGAGTCTGGTATCCAAGCTTCCGACAGGGAAGTAATCAACTACCACGACGTTTCGACTGAACTTGCAGCGATCAGAGAGGAAATGACATGGCTGTAGATATTTTTCTGCTTTTGTCCAACGGCATCAAGGGCGAGTCCCAGGACAGCGTCCACATGGACAACATCGATGTGCTGAGCTGGTCCTGGGAGATGAACCAGTCCGGCACGACCCACATGGGTGGCGGCGGCGGTGCCGGTAAGGTCAATGTCGGTGATGTGGTCCTCACCAAGTATGTGGACCTTGCCTCTAACGACCTGATCAAGCGGTGCGCCAACGGCGAGCATATCGACGAGGGCGAGCTGATCGTTCGCAAGTCCGGCGGCGCGTCACCGGTGGAGTACTTCAAGATCAAGATGTCCAACATCATGATCACGTCCTACGAGACCGGCGGCTCCAAGGATGGGCTCGACCGGATCCAGGAGACGCTGAAGCTCAACTTCCGCCGCTTCGAGATCACCTACACCCTGCAGGACGAAGCGGGCACCGCAGGTGCCGAGAGCCTCGCCGGCTGGGATATCGCGGCAAACGAAGAGTGGGCGGCCTAAGCCACCCCGCGTTCGATCTGACCCTGCAAACCCTGTCTCCGGCTGCACCCGGGGACAGGCGTTATCCCGTAAGCGTTCCGCCTGAACCGGGAGATGCCTCAGCAGCCCGCGGACAGATGTATGAGTAAGTCCCTCGCCGTAAAACGGTCCCCCCGTGCCCGGGATCACCTCAAGCAGATGACGCTGCTCGACGTGTTCAGAGCGTCCGCGCGGGACGGCGATGCGCGCACACCTGCCTCCGGGCCGGTCGAGGATGGCGACCGGACGGTCACCGCCCGAAGCAAACAACGCCGGTCAGGGATCAACGAGGATGCGCTGAAGCGCAATCTTTCGAGCGACATCGCGAGCCTGATGAACACCGTGCGGCTCGACGCGGTCGTGCCGCTCGACGACACGCCCTACGTGAAGGCGTCGGTGGTCAACTATGGTTTTCGCGACATGAGCAGCCTCGCGGTCAACCGGCGGACCCATGAGGCCATCGAGACTGAGTTGCGCCAGACGCTCGAAAACCACGAACCTCGCCTCTCCCCCGCCTCGATCGAAGTGCGCTATCCGGAGGAGAGCCAACTTCCCGATCAGCGCATGACCTTCGACGTGACAGCGGAGATGCTGGCCACGCCCCACGACATCCCGCTCGACTTCCTTGCCGAGGTCGATATCGGTGCTGGCAAGGTCAAGACCTCCCGCTTCCGGGTTCAGACGTGAAGAAGGCATTCCGCGACGCCTACGAGCGCGAGCTTGCGCTGCTGTACGAGCGTTCCGCGGAGTTTGCCGAGGAATTTCCGGGGCTTGCGGATCGCTTGGGCGGGCTTCTTGAGCATAACATCGATCCGTCCGTGGAAGGACTGCTTCAGGGCACGGCCTTCCTCGCCGCTCGCGTCCAGCTCAAGATGGACGAGGAATATCGCGTCTTTACCGAGGAGATGCTCGAGCAGATCTTTCCCGACGCACTTGCCCCGACGCCGAGTGTGATGCTCGTCCGTGCGGAGCCGGAACCGGGGCACAAAGACCTTGGCGGCGGTTTGCGTTTCAAACGGGGTGCCAGCCTCGATGCGCGCTTTCGCGATGCGGACCAGCGTGTGTCTTGCCAGTTCACGCTGACGGAGCCGCTGCAGGTCTGGCCCATCGACATTGCCCGCGCGACGTACCACGGCACGCAGTCCGCGCTTTCCGCGCTGGGGGCCGAGGCTGTACCAACTGCGAAGGCGGGGCTCGAGATCGCGCTGGAACGGTCTAACCTTGATGGGGGTGGTGACCTGCCCCTGGGCCAGTTGCCCCTCGATGACCTTACAGTCCATTTCACCGGACCCCATGCGGATGCGGTCGCGCTTTACGAGCAGGTGCACTGCCAGCTCGAGCGTGTCTCGCTTCGCTTCCTCGATGATCGGGGCGATCCGGTGTGTGTGACGCTGGATCCCGCGCAAGTCGAGCAAATCGGGTTCGACAAGGGCGCGCCGTTGTTCCCCCACGCACGTCGCCTGTTCGAGGGGTTCGCAACCCTGCGGGAGGCGGCGGTGTTCCCGCGGAAGTTCCTCGGCCTGCGGCTGACCGGCCTGTCGCAGCAGTGGTCCGGCATTGGCGCCCGCACCGCGCAGATCGTGCTGGAGTTCCGGGAGAACCGGGCGATGCTCGCGACCCGGCTTGATGCGGAACATGTGACGCTGAACGCTGCACCCGCCGTGAACCTGTTTCCCGAGACGTCGAGCCAGACCTGGCTCGATGACAAACGGCACGAGCTTGTCGTCACCCCGGACAGTAGCCCGATCACCCACTACGAGGTGCACGCCATCACCTCCGTCAGTGCGCCTGCATCCGTCGGTACGTCGAAGGTGCCGGTCCAACCGCTCTATGCCCTGCCCAAGGATGGCACCGCCCCGCGGGAGGCGCTCTACTTCACCGCCCGGCGCAAGCTGCGCCGCCTGACCGGGGAGGAAATCCGGTACCGCAAGTTCGACCGGTACAGGGGCACCGAAACCTTTCTGAGGCTCTACCAGCCGCCCGCCAATGATGACGCGCCCCAGCCCAAACGCCTCCAGATACGGATGCTCTGTTCGAACCGGCATCTGCCTGCGGAACTGCCCATCGCCGGATCCCGGGATGATTTCCGCATGTCGGAGGATACGACCGTGAGCCTGAGCTGCGTTTCCGGCCCAACTCCGCCCCGGGAATCGGTCCTCGAGCTTGAAAGCGAGGCGCCTGCCCGCCAGTCCCACGGGGATACGTACTGGCGGCTGATGAGTTACCTCATGCTGTCCACCTACGCGCTCGACGGTGGTACTCCGGCGGAGCGTGCGGGGGCGCTGAGGGAGATGCTGTCGCTCTTCTTCGACCTGTCCGACCGGGTGACGGAGGCGCAGCTTCAGGGCATCACCGGGCTCGACACGAAGCCCATCGTGCGCTCAATCCGCCGGGATGGCGGCTTCCACGCGGCGCGGGGGCTCGAGGTGACGGTCACTTTCAACGAGACCGCGTTCGAGGGAAGCGGGATCATCCTGCTCGGTGCTGTACTCGACCGTTTCTTCGCCGAGCATGCGGCGGTCAACAGCTTCACGGAGACGGTGATCGCATCCGTCCAGCGTGGGGAGGTCAAACGTTGGCCCCCGCGCACCGGGCACGGGCCGCTCCTGTGAGCGGGGCCGCTCAACCCTGGGAATCCCGCGGGTTCCTTGCTTACCTGCGGGAGGTCGAGCGTGCGGCCTCCCATCTGCCCCGCATCGGACGCAGCCGATCCCTTGCAGAGGAGCCCATCGCGCTTCGGCAGGATCCGTATCTCGCCTTCCCCGACACCGACCTCGCCCCGATCGAGGAGGGCGCGAACGCGAAGCCGGTCGTCTCCGCCCGGTTCATGGGATTCTTCGGCCCCCATGGGGCATTGCCGATCAACACGACGGAGGAAGTGTTGCGCTGGTCGCTCAAGGGCGACGATGCCTTCGTGCGGTTCACGGACATCTTTGCGACCCGGTTCATGCAGCTGTTCTTTCGTGCCTGGTCAGACAGCAAAGCGATCAGCCAGTACGATCATGATCGCGACGACCGGTTCCAGCTCTACTTGCTTAGCTTCGTCGGCATGCGGACGGAGGCGTTTCGGACCCGCGATGACCTGCCCCCGCCGGACCGCGCAGCGCTCGCGGGCCTCGCCACCGGCCGGGTGAAGAGCCCGGTGCGTCTGCGCCAGATGATCGAGCATCGCTTTGGCGTGAAGGCGTCGATCGAGGAGCATGTGCCGATCTGGATGACCTTCGAGGAAGGGGCGCAGAACCGGCTCGGCGCCCGGTCCAGCACGCTGGGGCGGGACATGCATGTGGGTGCCAAGGTCGCCTCCGTCTCCGACGCGATCTGCGTTCACCTGACCTGCCGCGACATCGCCGACTACGCCCGTTTCCTGCCCGAACGTCCGGGACACGCGCAGCTTGCGGCGCTCGTCCACTGGTACTTGGGGCGGGCGACGGATGTTCAGGTCAGCCTCGCCCTGCCCCGGCAGGAGATCGTACCCGCCCGGTTGGGCGCAACAGCCGAGCTAAGCTGGATGGCCGCCCTGCCGGTCGCTGCCAACGATGACACGGATGTTGTCGTCACCCGCTACACCCTCCGATCCCCCGCCGCCGCCTGAGTGAGGTGCCCCAATGACCGAGATCCAAGTCGAGACATATCTGGGAAAGCTCAACCGCACCGGATACGACGCCTTCCTCCAATCCATGCGTCACGCCCGGGGCGACGGCACGCGGCATATCGAAATGGCGCATCTGCTGTTCCACGCGCTTTCGGCGAAGGATGGCGACATCGCCGAAACGCTGACAGCGATGAAGCTCGACCGGGGCGACGCGCTCAAGGAGCTGTCAGCCGCCATCAACGGGTTCCGCAAGAACGTCACCGAGGTGCCGGAGATCAGCGGCGGCCTTTCCAACATGCTGCGCGATGCCTGGACCTTCGCGACGCTCTATTTCGGGGAGGTCCAGATCCGCACCGGTCACCTGCTCGTTGCAGCCCTCTCTGACGATGCGCTGAAGCGGGAGCTGCAGCGCGCTTCGCCGACCTTGGCGAAAGTGTCGCGGGACCGGCTGGGGGCGGAGGCGCGGAAGGTCTGGGCAAATTCAGACGAGGATGATCAGCGGCCAATGGACGGATCCGGCCTGTCCTCCCCTGCTGCGGGCGGCGATGCCCCCGGGGGCGGCAGCACGGCGCTCGGCCGGTTTGCGGTGGACCTGACCGCACAGGCGGAAAGTGGGGAGCTCGATCCAATCGTCGGCCGCGACGAGGAGATCCGGCAAATCATCGATATCCTGCTCCGCCGTCGCCAGAACAACCCGATTCTGACCGGCGAGGCCGGGGTGGGGAAGACGGCGGTGGTGGAGGGCTTCGCCCACAGCCTCGCCTCCGGCAACGTCCCCCCCGCCCTGAAGGGTATCCGCCTCTTCATGCTCGATATCGGCGCGATGCAGGCCGGTGCCTCCATGAAGGGCGAGTTCGAACAGCGACTGCGTTCGGTGATCGATGAGGTGCAGGCGAGCCCGGTACCCATCATCCTCTTCATCGATGAGGCCCACACTCTCATCGGGGCTGGCGGTGCCCAGGGCACCGGTGATGCTGCCAACCTGCTCAAGCCCGCGCTTGCCCGCGGTACGCTCCGCACCATCGGGGCAACCACCTGGTCGGAGTATCGGCAGTATTTCGAGAAGGATCCCGCGCTCACCCGGCGCTTCCAGCCCGTTGAGGTGGCGGAGCCCGATCCGGACCGCTGCGCCTACATGCTGCGCGGTATTCTCGGCCCGATGGAGGCGCATCACGGGGTGCGCATCTCCGACGAGGCCATCGTCGCGGCGGTCAATCTCAGCCACCGTTACGTGCCCGCCCGGCAGTTGCCGGACAAGGCGGTGAGCCTGCTCGACACCGCCTGCGCGCGCGTGGCCGTCAGCCAGGCCACAGAACCCGCCCGCATCGCGGATCTGAAGGCGTCTATCGCCGCGCTCGAAGTCGAAGTTGCCGGCAAGGAGGGTCAGCGGGATCTCGGCGAGACCAACGAGACCCGGCGCGAAGAAGCCGAAGACGAGATCGCAGATCTGAAGGTGAAGCTCGAGGACGCTGAGGCGCTTTACGACCGCGAACGCAAGGTGGTCGACGAGATCCTCGCCCTGCGCGCTCGCATCGCCGGTCAGCAGGCCGACGGGGACCCCGACGCGCCGCCGGAAGACGCCGAAGGCGTGCCGCAGGCGCCCCCGGAGGACGATGCAGCGCCGGAGGGTGATACCGTCACCCCGGAGGCGCTCGCTGCCGACGATCCGAACGTGGCCGAGCTTTCAGCTAAGACGGCGGAGCTCGACGCGGGCAATCCTGACGACCGGATGGTCTATTCCCATGTGGATGCCCAGGCCGTCGCGTCCGTCATTTCCGACTGGACCGGTATCCCTGCGGGCCGCATGGTCGCCGACGAGATCGCGCAGGTCTTGACACTGGCCGATCATCTCAAGGAGCGGGTGGTGGGCCAGGACCACGGGCTCACGGCCATTGCAAAGCGGATCGAGACCGCCCGCGCGGGCCTCGGCAACCCGCAAAAGCCCATCGGCGTCTTCATGCTCTGTGGCCCCTCCGGCGTTGGCAAAACGGAGACCGCGCTCGCGCTCGCCGAATCCATGTATGGCGGTGAGCAGAACACCATCACCATCAACATGTCGGAGTTCCAGGAGGCGCATTCGGTGTCGCTGCTCAAGGGCGCGCCTCCGGGCTATGTGGGCTATGGTGAGGGCGGACGGCTGACCGAGGCGGTGCGGCGCAAGCCCTACTCGGTCGTCCTTCTCGACGAGGTGGAGAAGGCGCACCCGGACGTGCACGAGCTCTTCTTCCAGGTCTTCGACAAGGGGATCATGGAGGATGGAACGGGCCGCTCCATCGATTTCAAGAACACGCTGATCCTGCTCACCTCAAATGTCGGCACCGACGTGATCATGGAGATGGCGGACGAGGGCGAAGCCGTCCCTGATTTCGAGGAGCTAGATACCGCGCTCAAGCCGTTCCTGACGGACGTCTTCCCACCGGCTCTTCTGGGCCGGATCGTCACGATCCCCTACCTGCCGCTCAGCCGCGACGTGCTGCGCCAGATCACCCGGCTCAAGCTTGGCTCGGTGGTCCGCCGGATGAAGGAAAGCCATGGCGCGATGCTGGACTATTCCGATGCGGTGCTCGACCATATCGTCGAGCAATGCCGGGATCCTGCGAGTGGCGGTCGGATGATCGACAATGTGATCACGAACGCAATCCTGCCCGGTCTCTCCCGCGAAATCCTCGGCCGCATGGCGGACCGGAAAGCCATGGAGACCGTGCGCATCGAGATGGAGGACGGCCAGATCGCCTACGCGTTCGGCTGATTTGGCCGCGCCTCGCGGTGCAACTTCTTCCGAGCATGTGAACGGTGCATGGTGACGGGCCGGACACCGTCATGGGCGTCAGACAGACAGCTCTCAATCTGAAAACGTCTCGGGCGCCCGGCTTGCCCCAAGGCACAGCTTCTCGTGACGACGCCCGCGCCACGCTCGAAACGGATGCTTCTGGATTTTGCGCCGAGCGCCAAACCAGCTTCGTGACCAGATCTGTCGCCACAGAAAAAACCCATCAGCCGGTTCGACCCCTCCCGGAAGCCTCTCCCTTGTTCTGCAGCGCAGTCGGATAGGGTTCTGTCGCAAACCCTGCAAAGATCGGTTGATCATGGTGCGCCAAACAGGATGACGTGACAGAGATGATCTCTTTCGGAGGTGCGCAGTTTTCAAAATCAGGAATCCTGCACGCGACGTTTTTTTCCTGCGCTACTGGGTGTCCCATCGTGAGCTGGAGGAGATCCTGGCGGAGCGTGGCGTCACGCTCGGCCACGCGACCCTGAACCGCTGGATGGTTGAGAATGGACCGCTGGTAGCGAAAACCGCTCTCAAGCGGCTTGCGTCAACATCGTGCTCATGGCGGCTGGAAGAGACTTAACTCAAGATCAAAGGTGTCTGGCACTATCTTTGTCGGGTCGTGGACAAGTTCGGGTCGTGGTGCATCGCGCTCGCAAGGCGTATCTCGCCTCGATTGATCGTTTTAGCCTGCCCGAACGACGACCGGTTTCGCCCCTCGGATCGCCTTGTTCGCCACCGCCACTGCGATCTTCGCTTCGGCCTT
>JBCBAP010000108.1:0-7756 GCA_038532435.1 Pseudomonadota bacterium
TTCGCCGCCCAGGTCTTCGATGTCATGCCCGACATGATCACCTGCGCGAAAGGGCTCACAAACGGCATCATCCCCATGGGCGCGGTGCTGGTGACCTCGGAAATCCACGACGCCTTCATGACTGGCCCGGAGAACCTGATCGAGCTTTTCCACGGCTACACGTATTCCGGCAACCCGATGGCCGCCGCGACCGGGCTCGCCACCCTGGAGACTTACCGCGAGGAGGACCTCTTCCAGCGGGCCGCCGACCTCGCATCCTACTGGGAGGATGCGGTCCACAGCCTCAGGGGCCTGCCCCACGTGATCGATGTGCGCAACCTCGGCCTGATCGCCGGCATCGAACTGGAGCCCATCGCGGGCAAGCCGACCGCCCGCGCCTTCGAGGCGTTCCTGCGCGCCTACGACAAGGGCATCCTGATCCGCACAACCGGCGACATCATCGCCCTCAGTCCCCCGCTCATCATCTCCAGGGAGGAGATCGACGAGCTGATCGGAACGCTCGGGGATGTTCTGAAGACGCTGCCATGATCCAGAACCAGCACATTCTCGTGGCTCCAAATATCCCTGCCGGAGGCGCCTTCCCTCTCCGGCGGCGCACCGGACCGTGCGGATCGTGCCGGACGCCACAGGCGCCAGTCGCGCGACGCGCGCAAGGTCGTGCGCCGCAGGCGCTCCGTTCGACAGCAGGTCAGCGGTGACCCGGCCTGCGGCGGAGGCGACCCAGCTCGTGGATGACGATAAGGTCCGCGTGACCCGGTTCGACTTCGCGCCGGGGGCGGAGACGGGCTGGCACACCCACGGGCTCGACTATGTTATCACAGCGCTGACCGATTGCGATATGATGCTCGAGGAGCCCGGCGGAACCTCCCGCACCGTGCATGTGCCCGCCGGAACCGCCTATCGCCGGGATGCAGGCGTGGAGCACAATGTGATCAACGACGCAGACGCGCCTATGTCGTTCGTCGAAGTGGAACTGAAGGACTGACCCCATGACCGCCCACGACCCGCTGAACGCCCCCGGCCAGAACCTCAGGATCAACGGTGACCGGCTGTGGGACAGCCTCATGGAGATGGCGCAGATCGGCCCGGGCGTGGCAGGCGGCAACAACCGCCAGACCGTGACCGATGAGGATGCGGAAGGCCGGGCACTCTTCCAGCAATGGTGCGAGGCCGCGGGCTGCACCATGGGTCTCGATCAGATGGGCAATATGTTCGCTGAGCGTGCGGGCACGGATCCCGACGCGCTTCCGGTCTATGTGGGCAGCCATCTCGACACCCAGCCGACCGGCGGCAAGTATGACGGGGTGCTCGGTGTGCTCGGGGGGCTGGAGTTGATCCGCACCCTCAACGATCTCGGCATCCGGACCAAACACCCGATCGTGGTGACCAACTGGACCAACGAGGAGGGAACGCGCTTTGCTCCCGCGATGCTCTCCTCCGGTGTCTTTGCCGGCATGCACACGCAGGACTGGGCCTACGACCGTGCGGACGCGGAAGGAAAACGCTTCGGCGATGAGCTCGAGCGCATCGGCTGGAAGGGGGCGGAGGAGGTCGGAACGCGCAAGATGCATGCATTCTTCGAACTCCATATCGAACAGGGCCCGATCCTCGAGGCGGAGGGCAAGGAGATCGGCGTCGTGACCCATGGTCAGGGTCTGAGCTGGACCCAAGTGACGATCACCGGCAAGGAAAGCCACACCGGATCCACGCCCATGCCCATGCGCAAGAACGCGGGCCTTGGCATGGCGCGCATCCTCGATCTGGTCAACGCCATCGCCTTCGACAATGCGCCCGACGCGGTCGGTGCCGCAGGCCATATCGACGTTTACCCGAACTCCCGCAATGTGATCCCGGGCAAAGTCGTCTTCACCATCGACTTCCGATCCCCGCACCTGCAGGTGATCCAGGATATGGAGGCGCGGCTCAAATCCGAAGGGTCCGCGATCTGTGCCGAGCTCGGCCTCGACATTGCGTTCGAAAAAGTGGGCGGTTTCGACCCGGTGGCGTTCGACGATGGCTGCGTGACGGCCGTGCGCAGCGCGGCGGAGCGTTTGGGCTATTCCCACCGCGACATCATCTCTGGGGCGGGCCACGATGCCTGCTGGATCAACCGCGTCGCGCCCACGGCCATGGTCATGTGCCCGTGCGTCGACGGGCTCAGCCACAATGAGGCGGAGGAGATCTCCAAGGAGTGGGCGACCGCAGGCGCCGACGTCCTCCTCCACGCGGTCGTCGAAACCGCGGAGATCGTCGCGTGATCAGAGCGCTCGGCGCATTGGCCCTTCTGGCCGCCTGCGCGCCCGTCGCGCCACCGCCGCCCGACGATCCGAGACCCGACCGTGTGCCTGCCCCCGTGATCCCCGGTTTCGCGCCGGAGGTTCCCGCCTTTCCGCCGGGCCTGACCTGGGACTGGCAGCTCGACGATCCGTTTGACTACACCCGCGCAGTCGATGTCTACGACCTCGATCTCGACAGCGTTGAGGCCGAGGATATCGCGGCGCTCAAGGCCCGTGGCATCCTAACCATCTGCTACGTCTCCGTGGGAACGATGGAGAACTACCGCGACGATGCGGACGCGTTCCCGGCGGACGTGCTGGGCGCGCAACTCGGCAACTGGCCGAACGAACGGTACGTGGACATCCGCGATCTGGACACGCTGCTGCCGATCATGGCCGCACGGTTCGACACCTGCGCTGCAAAGGGCTTCGATGCGGTGGAGCCGGACAATATGGATCTTCACCATAACGAGCCCGGCTTTCCGATCACCGCTGCGATCCAGACCCGGTATGCCGTGGCGCTCGCCGAGCTTGCCCATGCCCGCGGCCTCGCCATCGGGCAGAAGAACGCGGAGGATCTGATCCCGGACCTCCTCGACACGTTTGACTTCATCATCACGGAGCATTGCTTCGCCTCCGACCGTTGCGCCCGCAGCGCACCCTACCCGGCGGCCGGCAAGGCTGCGTTTGCGGCCGAATACCTTCACCGTCCCGTGGACTTCGATGCGGCCTGTGCCGAGGCCCGCGCACTCGGCCTCAGCATGATCCGCAAGGACAGGGGCCTGACGAAGGACCATTTCGAGGCGTGCCGATGAGCCGCCCCGCCCGCATCATCCCCGGCACCGACCACCGGCAGGGATACGTGACCACGGAAGCGCTACGATGCCGCCCATTCTCCTGGTCCAAATATCCCCGCCGGAGGCTCCGCCCTCTCCCATCCCTCACGGAGGCCCTGACATGAGCAAAGTCATCAAAGGCGGCACGATCGTCACCGCAGACCGGCAGTTCGCCGCAGACATCCTGATCGAGGGAGAGAAGATTGCCCAGATCGGGGAAAACCTTTCGGGTGACGAGGTGATAGATGCGGAGGGTGCCTACGTGATCCCCGGAGGCATCGACCCGCATACGCACCTGGAAATGCCCTTCATGGGCACCACCGCCGCCGAAACCTTCGAGAGCGGGACGTTTGCGGCCGCGGCTGGCGGGACGACAATGCTGGTCGATTTCTGCCTGCCCGGGCCCGATGGCAGCCTCCTCAACGCGATCGATGACTGGGACCGCAAGTCCAAAGATCAGATCTGCACGGACATCTCCTACCACATGGCGATCACCGGCTGGAACGAGCAGATCTTCGCGGAGATGCAGGATGTGGTCCAGAAGCGCGGGATCAACACGTTCAAGCACTTCATGGCCTACAAGGGCGCCCTGATGGTGGAGGATGACGAGATGTACGCCTCCTTCAAGCGCTGCGGCGAGCTTGGCGCCCTGCCGCTCGTCCACGCGGAGAACGGCGACATCGTCGCGGAACTTCAGCAGAAATACATGGCCGCGGGGATCACCGGCCCCGAGGGCCACGCCTATTCCCGCCCGCCAGAGGTCGAGGGCGAGGCTGCCAACCGCGCGATCATGATTGCCGACGCCGCCGGTGTGCCGCTCTACATCGTGCACGTCTCCTGCGAGCAGGCTCATGAGGCGATCCGGCGCGCCCGGCAGAAGGGGATGCGGGTCTATGGGGAGCCGCTTGTCCAGCACCTCACGCTCGATGAGAGCGAGTATTTCAACAAGGACTGGCAGTACGCCGCCCGCCGGGTCATGTCCCCGCCGTTTCGGTCGAAGGATCATCAGGACGGGCTCTGGGCCGGTCTGGCTGCGGGCTCCCTGCAGGTGGTGGCGACGGACCATGCGGCCTTCACCGACAAGCAAAAGCAGATGGGCCTTGAGGGCTTTCCGATGATCCCGAACGGCACCGGCGGGCTCGAGGAGCGTCTCGCCGTGCTCTGGACCTTCGGGGTGGAAACCGGGCGGCTCACACCTGAGGAGTTCGTGGCCGTCACCTCCACCAACATCGCCAAGATCCTCAACATCTACCCGATGAAGGGGGCTCTGGTGCCCGGCGCCGATGCGGACATCGTCGTCTGGGACCCCACGATCCACAAGACCGTGAGTGTTGCCACCCAGAAATCCATCATTGATTACAATGTCTTCGAAGGGTTCGAGCTGAAGGCGCAGTCCCGCTACACGCTCAGCCGCGGCGACGTCATCTGGGCCCATGGTCAGAACAGCCAGCCCCGGCCCGGCCGCGGCAAGTTCGTCCCCCGCCCCGCCTACGCCAGCGCGTCCAAAGCTCTGTCGAAGTGGAAAGCTCTCACCACGCCCCGCAAGATCGAACGCGATCCGATGAACATTCCGAGCGGGGTTTGAGAGCTAACTGATGGTCACAAGACCTCCGATCGCTGTCAGTTTTCCATTCGTTCTGGCGACGAGCCTGCTAAGCGCTTTTACCGCTGCGCTAATCTGGGGTGCTGTCGCTGCTTCGACGTCCCCGCAAGGTTTCGAGAGTTTTTTCGTGTTGACCGGTCTGCTCGCATTCGGAGGCCTGGTGCTTGTCGCGGCGAGTGCCGTGCCTCTCACGCTACTGTGCCACATTGCTTATCCCGTGATCGTGTGGGCCGCTCAAAAACTGTCGCGCTCGATCATTGGGCGGATACGGGTCGTGGGGCTCATGATGGCCGCGCTGTGTGGCCTCTTCGGTATTGTGGTAAGTGGCACATACATGACGTCGGGTTCCGGCTTTGACATTGATGGTGCCGTGCCTTTCACCGGGGTTGGTTTTCTTGCTGCGCTATTCATTGCGCCTGCCGTTGCGGTTCAGGTCTTTGAGCCAAGCAACTTGACCGAGCGAGACACATGATCTCCGCTCAATCGCTCAACCTCACCTTCCAGACCAACGATGGCCCGGTGCATGCCCTCTCGGATGTCAATCTGGAGATCGGGAAGGGCGAGTTCGTGAGCTTCATCGGCCCCTCTGGCTGCGGCAAGACCACGTTCCTTCGGGTTATGGCGGATCTGGAAACGCCGACCTCCGGCACCATCACCGTCAATGGAGGCTCGCCACGCCAGGCCCGCGAGGACCGGGCCTACGGTTACGTGTTCCAGGCCGCCGGGCTCTACCCCTGGCGGACCATCGGCGGCAACATTCGCCTTCCGCTGGAAATCATGGGCTATCCGAAGGCTGAACAGGCCACCCGGGTTGCCCGCGTTCTGGAGCTGGTGGAGCTCGACGGATTTGCAAAAAAGTACCCCTGGCAGCTCTCCGGCGGAATGCAGCAGCGCGCCTCCATCGCCCGGGCGCTCGCGTTCGATGCGGATATCCTACTGATGGACGAACCCTTCGGCGCCCTCGATGAGATCGTGCGGGACAGGCTCAACGAACAGCTTCTGGCGCTTTGGGCCCGAACGGCAAAAACCATTTGCTTTGTTACCCATTCGATCCCTGAGGCTGTGTACCTCTCGACCAAGATCGTGGTCATGTCCCCGCGCCCGGGCCGGGTTACGGACGTGATCGACAGCCCCCTGCCAGCGGAGCGTCCGCTCGACATCCGGGACAGCGCGGACTTCATCGCCGTCGCCCATCGGGTGCGGGAGGGGCTCCGCGCGGGCCATCTCGACGAATGAGCCCGGCCGCTCGAAATTGCCGGTCGTGCGCGCGGCAAATCGTTTTCGTGGGGGGCATTCGGCGCTAGCATGGGGAAGTACAAACGGAGACGCCCCATGCCTAGACGACCCAAGGTCCTGCCCCTGGTCCTTGCCCTGACGTGCCTCGCCCCCCTTCCCGCCGCCGCCGATCCGATCGCCGAGGGAAGCTCCGGGGACATGACGGTCCGCGCCTTCCTTGCCACCGGCGGCCGGGTGGCTGCGGGATCGGAGGAGGGGCGCGGCGCGCTTCAGTTCGATGTGACCCGCACCATGAAACCCGGGGAGCCCGTGCGGCTCCTGCTGATGGCGTCCGGCATGGCCGTGGAGGATCAGCGGATCGAGGCGCTCTGCGACATCACCATGATCACCCCGGACGGCAAGCTGGTAGACCGCCTGCGGGAGATCGACTGCGGGGTCGCGCAAGTGGAATCCGCCGAGGCAGGGGTCTACTTCCTCAACGCCAACATCACCGTGGTGGCGGAGGAGGGCGACCAGCCCGGAACCATGATCTTCGACATCGGCGTGCGGGACACGCGCACGGACCTCTACGTGCCGGTGAGCCTGCTCGCCGAAATCGTGGCGGAGTAGCGCGCAGCAATGGTCGGAGCCTCCGGAGACATCACGCTCAGCGGCCCGGCAAGCCCCGACGGCTCCGTGACATGGGCGCTGACGGTCGCGGCGGACCCGCTGCCCCATGCTGTGGTGGAATGGGACGGACCCTGGGGTGGGCTCGCGGTCGCCTATGCCCAGCTCGGGTTTGTTCCCGCGGTGATGTGGATGGCCCGGGTGGCCGGGGAGGATCGGTGAGATCACGGACCGCCGAGAAGGCTGCCGTCCCGGTGCGGAGGGCACGGCCATGATCCGCAGGCTCCTTCTGCCGGTGCTCAGCGTCGTCGCGGGCATCTTTCTACTCTGGTACGCCTTCGTGCCGGTCATGAACATGCCCTGGGCCGTGGGGCAGGCGGCGCGTGCGGGCCTTGAGGTCAGCGTGCCAGAAGGGCAGCCCGCCCGGGACGTCTCCGGCCTTGTCCTCACACTGCGTAATCCCGCGCTGATCCCGGAAACCTACGGTCAGGAGCGTCCCGTCCTGCCCGCGCCCCATCAGGTCTTTGCGGAGCTCTGGGACACCACGGTGGAAAAGCGGCTGACCTCGAAACGCTCGCTCATCTATCACGGCACGGTGACGCTGTCCGTCACGCTGGCGGGCTTTGCGTTCGGCGCGGTGCTGGGCACACTTCTTGCCATCGGGATCGTCTACAACCGGGCCATGGACCGCTCCGTCATGCCCTGGGTGATCGCAAGCCAGGCGATCCCTATCCTCGCCATCGCCCCCATGATCATCGTCGTCATGGCCTCCGTAGGGCTCAAGGGCTTCGTGCCCAAAGCGATCATCGCCACCTATCTGAGCTTCTTCCCGGTGGTCGTGGGCATGGTCAAGGGCCTGCGCAGCCCGTCCCCGATCCAGCGCGACCAGATGCGCACGTGGAACGCCTCCGCCGCTCAGGAATTCTGTCGCCTGCGCCTGCCCTCATCGGTCCCCTACCTGTTCACGTCGCTCAAGGTCGCCGTGGCCGCGAGCCTCGTGGGCACCATCGTGGGCGAGCTTCCCACCGGTGCCTCCGCCGGTCTGGGCGCGCGGCTCCTGACCGGCAGCTACTACGGTCAGACCATCCAGATCTGGTCCGCGCTGATGGCCGCCGCCGTGCTCGCGGCCCTTCTCGTCGCAAGCGTCGGGCTCGTCTCACGCCTCGTCGAACGGCAGATGGGCTTCGCCCGATGACCCG
>JBCBAP010000109.1:0-7540 GCA_038532435.1 Pseudomonadota bacterium
CGAAGGTGCGTGAAGCGTACCTCGGCGATGCCCACTAGGGGACCAGCACGATGAACCAGCATGCACCCATGAGCACCAATCGCGCAGCCTCCGCCCCCGCCTACTTTTCCGCATGGGACATCCATTCCTACTACGGTGAGAGCTACATCGTTCAAGGCGTGAGCATGAACGTCCATGAGGGCGAGATCCTCGCCCTTCTGGGCCGCAACGGGGCCGGCAAGACCTCCACCTTGCGGTCGATCGCACGGATCGGGGAACCGGCGGTCACCCACGGGGAGATCTGGCTCGATCACCAGCCGCTCCACGACATGTCAGCCCACCAGGCCGCGCAGTGCGGTGTCGGGCTGGTGCCGGAGGATCGCCGCATCATCTCCGGCCTGTCCGTGGAGGAGAACCTCCAGCTCGCCCAGATCGCCCCGCCGAAAGGGTGGAGCATCGAGCGGATCTACGAGCTCTTCCCCCGTTTGGGAGAGCGGCGCAAGCAGGAGGGCACGACCCTGTCCGGCGGGGAGCAGCAGATGCTTGCCATTGGTCGGGCGCTGGCCCGGGACATCAAGCTCCTCCTCCTCGACGAGCCCTATGAGGGCCTCGCCCCGGTCATCGTCCACGAGATCGAAAAGACCCTTCTTGAGATCAAGGCACTCGGCATCACGACCGTGATCGTGGAGCAGAACGCGGTCGCGGCGCTCAAGCTCGCGGACCGCGCCATCATCCTCGACACCGGGCAGGTCGTCTATGACGGCACCGCGCAGGAGGTGCTCGACAACAAGGAAATGCGCGAGGAATATCTCGCCATTTAACGCATCAGCGGATAGGAATACGGGACAAATGTCCCGTTATCGGGACCAACGGTCTCAATATTGCGGCGTCCTGTGGGAAACCACGGGGCCTGCAGGCCTGAACGAACAAGACTTTCGTGGAGCGAAACGACATGACTGATCCCATCTACCCGCCCAGCCCGGACTTCGCCGCCAGCGCCCACGCGACCGCGGACACCTACGCCCAGATGTATGCCGCCTCCGTCAAGGATCCCGAGGCATTCTGGGCGGAGGAGGCCAAGCGGCTCGACTGGATCACACCGCCCACGAAGATCAAGAACACCTCCTTTGCCCATGATGATGTCTCGATCAAATGGTTCGAGGACGGGGAGCTGAACGTCGCGGCGAACTGCGTGGACCGCCACGTCGCGACCCGGGGTGACCAGACCGCGATCATCTGGGAGCCGGACGGCCCGGATACCCCGGCCCAGCACATCACCTACAGCGAGTTGCACGCGCAGGTCTGCCGTATGGCGAACGTTTTCAAGGCCCACGGGATCGGCAAGGGCGACCGGGTCGTGATCTACCTGCCTATGATCCCCGAGGCGGCCTACGCGATGCTCGCCTGCACCCGGATCGGGGCGATCCATTCGATCGTCTTCGCCGGGTTCTCCCCCGATGCGCTCGCCAACCGGGTCAACGACTGCGACGCCAAGGCAATCATCACGGCGGACCACGCACCCCGGGGCGGGCGGGAAACACCGCTCAAGTCGAACGCGGACGCGGCGCTCCTGCACTGCAAGGACAGCGTTGCCTGCTTCGTTGTGAAGCACACCGGCGGGCAGACGACCTGGGTCGCGGGCCGTGACATCGACGTCCGGGCAGAGATGGCGGAGGCGAGCGCGGATTGCCCCGTTGAGCCAATGAATGCAGAGGATCCGCTCTTCATCCTCTATACTTCCGGCTCCACGGGAAAGCCCAAGGGCGTGGTGCACACCACGGGGGGTTATCTGGTGTTCGCCGCGATGACCCACCAGTACACGTTCGACTATCACGACGGGGACGTGTTCTGGTGCACCGCGGATGTGGGCTGGGTCACCGGACACAGCTACATCGTCTACGGGCCACTCGCTAATGGCGCGACCACGCTGATGTTCGAGGGCGTGCCGACCTATCCGGACGCGAGCCGCTTCTGGCAGGTGTGCGAAAAGCACAAGGTGAACCAGTTCTACACCGCCCCTACGGCGATCCGCGCGCTGATGGGCAAGGGGCCGGATTTCGTCACCAAGTGCGATCTGTCGAGCCTGAAGCTGCTCGGCACCGTCGGCGAGCCGATCAACCCAGAGGCCTGGAACTGGTACAACGACGTTGTCGGCAAGGGAAAGCTGCCCATCGTCGACACCTGGTGGCAGACGGAGACCGGAGGCCACCTGCTGACGCCTTTGCCGGGGGCCACGCCGACGAAGCCTGGCTCCGCCACCACTCCCTTCTTCGGGGTGCAGCCGGTCATCCTCGATGCGCAAAGCGGCGCTGAGATTGATGAGACGGAAGCCGAAGGCGTGCTCTGCTTCAAGGACAGCTGGCCGGGTCAGATGCGCACGGTCTGGGGGGACCATGAACGGTTCGTGAAGACCTATTTCTCTGACTACAAGGGCTACTACTTCTCCGGCGATGGCTGCCGCCGGGATGCGGACGGGTACTACTGGATCACTGGCCGCGTCGATGACGTGATCAACGTCTCCGGCCACCGGATGGGAACGGCGGAGGTCGAAAGCGCCCTCGTCGCTCATGTGGCCGTCTCAGAAGCGGCGGTTGTCGGCTATCCCCACGACATCAAGGGGCAGGGCATCTACTGCTACGTCACCTTGATGGAAGGGCAGAAGGCCACAGAAGATCTGCGCAAGGAGCTCTCCACGTGGGTGCGCACCGAGATTGGCCCGATTGCCAAGCCGGACGTCATCCAGTGGGCACCGGGCCTGCCCAAGACCCGCTCGGGCAAGATCATGCGCCGCATCCTGCGCAAGATTGCGGAGAACGACACAGGCACGCTCGGCGACACCTCGACCCTTGCGGATCCGTCCGTCGTCGACGACCTGATTGCCAACCGTGCCGGAGCCTGACAGGGTCCGTCCTTCGGCGGGATCGGTGTTGTGTCAACGAAGCCCCATCCGTGTGCGTACCACGGGTGGGGCTTTCCTCTCTTGCTGCCGGTTTCCCGCCGGAACGCATACACATGTGGGCCAAACACAGACCGCGGGAATGTGAGCGCGCTAAGCTTGACAGCCTGATCCGCTGCGGGCACCTCCAACAGACAAGTCCGGAGGTTCCATGCTCAATTCAGCCGACATCATCGCCCAACGGCTCTACGCGGAGGGGGTCCGTCACGCGTTCGGCGTTCCGGGCGGCGAAGTGCTGACGATCATCGATGCGCTCGAGCGGGCAGGGATCCGGTTCGTGCTGTCCCGGCATGAGAACGCGGCGGGGTTCATGGCTGAAGGGACATGGCACGCGACGGGCGCGCCCGCAGTACTGATTGGCACCGTCGGCCCCGGGATGGCCAACACGGTGAACGTCACCGCAAATGCGCAGCAGGATCGTGTACCCCTGATCGTGATCACAGGCGCGGTCGATGAGGCGGAGGCGCTCACCTACACCCATCAGGTCTTCGATCATCGGGCGGTTCTGAAGCCTGTCGTCAAGGCAAGCTTCGAGGCCCGCGCAGGCGCATGCGATGTCATGATCGACAAGGCGATCCGGATCGCCACCGATCCGCAACCGGGGCCGGTGCATATCGACCTGCCGATCTCCGTCGCTGCGGCGGATCACCTCCCGGCACGCCCAGTGCAACGGGCGGCGCTCAGCCCTGTCCTGCCCGCAGGCGCAGCATTTGACGCGGCGCGGGATCGGTTTGCCCAGGCCGAGCGACCGGTTCTGATGGTCGGGCTCGACATCCTCGAAAGCCCCGGCGGCGTCGACACCCTGAGGGATGTTGTGGAGCGGTTTTCGATCCCGGTCGTGACGACCTACAAGGCAAAGGGCGTGCTGCCGGAGGGCCATGCGCTCGCGCTCGGCGGGCACGGGCTCAGCCCGAAATCGGATGCGGTGGTGCTGCCAGTGCTCTCGGAGGCGGATCTGGTGATCTGTGCCGGGTACGATCCCATCGAGATGCGTACGGGCTGGCGCGATCCGTGGGATCCGACCCGGGCGATCGCCTTCACCAGCGTTCCCGATTCCCAGTACATGCACCATGTCAGTGCCGCCTGGACCTGCGATATCGGTCTGGGCCTCGCAGCCCTCGCCGCCGACCAATCGCCCCGACCGGTCTGGAGCGATGGGACGCCGGATCGTGCGCGCACCGCGCAAGCGGAGGCGTTCGCAGCTCCGCCGGGATGGGGGCCGTCCGAGGCGCTTCATATCCTCAACCGCCTCAAGCCCGCTGAGATAGTCACGACCGTGGACAGCGGCGCGCACCGGATCCTTCTGTCCCAGGTCTGGACCTGCGAGGCCGCCCGCAGCCTGTTGCAGTCCACGGGCCTCTGCACCATGGGCTGCGCCCTGCCGCTCGCCATCGGCCACCGGATCGGCGCGCCGGAGCGTCCGGTGATGGCGGTCATGGGGGACGGCTGCCTCGACATGGTGCTGGGCGAGCTTGCCACCTTGCGGGATGTGGGGCTTCCGGTGATCGTGGTCGTGCTGAACGATGCCTCCCTCGCGCTCATAGAGCTCAAGCAGCGCCGGGATGGGAAACAAAACGCGGGCGTCGATTTCGGCCACACGGACTATGCCGCCGTCGCCACCGCGATAGGCGTGAACGGTACCGCGGTGTCCGATGGCGCAGCGCTCGAGGACGCGATGCGTGCAGCGCTCGATGCGACCGGACCCACGCTCATCGACGTGCGGATCCCCCGCCGCGCCTATGATGGTCTGATCTGAGGCGACGGCCATGATGCAAACCCGGGGATCGAAACTGGCGGAGTTCGTCCGCCGCCGCTTTCACGACACGGATTTCCGGTTCTGGGCACGGCTGCAATACGAACTGATCTACCTGTGGCCCACAGGCGGGCTCTACTCCACGTTCAACTTCGGCGTCGCGCCCGCGGACCCGGACATCGTTCCTTCGGACAGCGTCGCGGAGGATCGGTTCCAGCTTCAGCTCTATCGGGACCTCTTCGGTTTCGGGCGGCAGGCGGGGCTTTCGGACCGTCCGATCCGCCTTGTCGAGGTTGGCGCGGGTATTGGCGGCGGGCTCGATGCGCTCCGGCGGGAGGCGGAGTTCGCCGGCCTGATCGGCATCGAGCCTGCGCGCACCGCCTGCTGGATGGGGCGCAGGCGCTTCGGTGTCGATCTGCGGCCAAAGACGGCGGAGGCGACCGGTCTGCCGGACGCTGCGAGCGATGTCCTGATGGTCATCGACAGCGTCTCCGCCTTCCCCGATGTGCCCGGCTTCTTTCGGGAGGCGGCACGGGTCCTCGCCCCCGGTGGGCTCTTGCTGCTGGCGATCCAGACCCCGAACCCGGAGACCGACCTTCCCCCGTGGGTTCGGGTGTTCGGCCAACGGGCGGGGCTCGACTTCGTGGCCGAGAGGTCGATCAGCGAGGAGGTGCGCACCGCGCTGATCGAGGATCAGCCGCGGCGGGGACGAATGGTGCGGAGGGTGCCGTTCTTCCTGCGCTCCTACGCGCGGGAACTCTTCGCCTTGGAGGGGTCGGTCCGGTACGGGCAGGTCGTCGCGCGGGAACGGAGCTACTTCCTCGCCGCCCTCCGAAAACCCTAGGCGCGCCTCATTCCTGACAGGCAGACTGCAGGCGCAGCCAGTCATTGTCGCCGAGCGCCGGTACGAACTCCGCACCACGGACCGAGTCGCCCGCAACGATCCGCTCAAGCCGATGCTCCGGTGCCCCGGCGGAGCTGAGCGGCAGAACGAGGGGCAGGCTCGGCAGGCCCGCAGCCTCAAGCCGCCTCAGGGTTTCCTCATCCACCGCGCTGCTTTCCGCACTGTAGGTGCGGGTGAGGGTCCGCGCCGCCTCCAGCTCCTCGGGGCCGAGGTTGCGCTGGAAGCCAAGCGTGAGCAGGCCATGCAGGCCGATCGCCTCCCCCAGCCGGGCGCGGTATTCTGGCGTTACGGCGCGGGCCGCAGCCAGCGCGAGCAGCCCGGACAGCTCCTCGGGCTGGACCATGTCCCGCAGGGCGCGCGCGTTAACCAACGTGTCCGGCCCTCCCGCGTTCAGAAGGGGCGGGCCATCGAACCTGCCGAACCGGACGTTGAGCACCCCGTCCGGATCCACCTGCCGGATCATCCGGCGCAGCGCGGGCGGCGGCAGGCCGGCACTCCGCCCGTCCCGGCAGAGAAAGAGGCCGGGCCGGTTGAACTCGACCTCCATGACCTGCGCGGGCAAGGGCAGCCAAAGGGGATCCGGCACCAAGGGCGCCAGCGCACCCGCGAGCGTCCGGGGCCAGATCAGTCCCGCCGCGAGGGGGATCAACAGGACCAGGAGCATCCAGGCCCCGATGCGACGCTTGCGCCCCCGGGTACGGGGGCGGGCCGCCGTCCTTACCGTTGCGATTGCGCCGATCATGTCCCGGTCGGTGATGGTGAGGGTCTCCGCCCCGTCCGGATCGGGCGAGAGCACCAGCCGCTCCTTTTCCTCCGCCAGCACCTCGAGCGCTGCGAGCGACCAGTGGGCGAGAGGGGCCTCCGCGCCATCCCGCAGGGTCAGCGTCGCCTCGCCGAAGCTGACGATCACCTCTCGGGGGGACGTGTCGTCCCCCTCCTGCCAGAGGCCGAGCGCCTCCAGCCGGTCGTACTGATCGAGTGCGGTTCTTGCCATCTCTGCCCGTTTACGCCACGCCCCTGCAGGGGTATCGCGTCACGCGGGCAGTGTGTAGCCCCGATCCGCGAGCTGTTTGCGCAGCGCGAGCTTGGAGATCTTGCCCGTCGCCGTGTGCGGCAGTTCCTCGACGAAGACCACATCGTCCGGGACCTGCCATTTGGCGAACTTCGCAGCCACGAGGCCCAGCACGTCCTCCTTCGCCGGAGCGTCGCCGGAGGGTACGACCACGAGGATCGGGCGTTCGTCCCACTTCGGATGCGGAATGCCGACCGCGGCGGCCTCCGCGATCTGCGGATGGGCAACGGCGGCATTTTCAAGATCGATGGAGCTGATCCATTCGCCGCCGGACTTGATCACATCCTTGGACCGGTCGGTGATGCGCATGTAGCCCTGCGGGTCTATCGTGGCGACGTCCCCGGTGTCGAACCATCCCTCCGCGTCCGTCGCCGAGCCCTCCTGCTTGAGGTAGGTGCCGACCACGGAGGGGCCGCGGGCCCACAGCTTTCCCTGCGTCTCCCCATCCTCGGCCAGCCGTGCGCCGTCGTCGTCGGTGATCTTGAGTTCGACGGTGAAGGGCGGATGGCCGGTCGTCTCCTGCACGTCCATGCGCGCCTCGCTCTCCAGCGCCATCGCCTCCGGTTTGAAGGAGCAGATGGTGCCGAGCGGCGACAGCTCGGTCATGCCCCACGCATGCAGAACCTGCACGCCATAGACGTTCTGGAATGTCTCGATCACCGCTCTCGGGCAGGAGGAGCCGCCGATCACCACCCGCTGAAGGGTGGAGAATTTCAGTTCCGGATGCGCCTTCAGATGTTGGAGGAGCATTAGCCAGACCGTGGGCACGGCGGCGGTCAGCGTCACCCCCATCTCCAGCAACTCGTAGAGGGCCGCAGGCGTCAGATCCCGCCCGGGCATCACCAGCGAGGATCCCGCGAGGGCGGAGGTGTAGGC
>JBCBAP010000110.1:0-7292 GCA_038532435.1 Pseudomonadota bacterium
GCAAGATGGCGGAGGCCGCCTGGGCCGCGCTCGACCTGCCGCTCCATATCTTCCGACTGGCGGGCATCTACGGACCGGGCCGCGGTCCCTTCGCGAAGGTCCGCGCGGGTACCGCACGGCGCATCATCAAGCCGGGGCAGGTCTTCAGCCGCATCCATGTAGAGGACATCGCCAGCGTCCTCGCCGCCTCGATCGCACGGCCCGATCCGGGTGCTGCCTACAATGTCTGCGACGACGACCCAGCCCCGCCCCAGGATGTCATCGCCCATGCAGCCAAGTTGCTTGGCCTACCGCTGCCCCCTGCGATCCCGTTCGAGGAAGCTGAGATGTCGCCCATGGCCCGCAGCTTCTACGCGGAATCGAAGAAGGTCTCGAACCGCCGCATAAAGGAGGAGCTGGGCATCACCCTGCGCTACCCGGACTATCGCACTGGGCTCGCGGCACTGCTCGAGGGTGAGAAGAGCCCGCGCTGAGCGGGCCCGGATCCCTGGGGCAGAGAGACGCCTGAGGAGCTCTGATCCTGTGCACCCATCCCCACTTCCAAGCATCGCCGCCGAAGGCCGCGACAGCCGTCTCGCACGGCGGTTGACGGAACCGGCGCGACCGGTCAGCGTGTGCGAAAACCAAAGGGAGGGAGCCCCATGTCCGACGTCCTGACCATCAACCGGGACGGCCCCGTCGCCCATGTCATTGTCGACAATCCGCCGGTCAACGCGGTGGGACAGGCGGTGCGGCAGGCATTGTGGGACGCGGTGGCGGAGACTGAGGCCGACGACGCCGTCACGGCCGTGGTGCTCTCCTGTGCCGGGCGCACCTTCATCGCCGGCGCGGACATCCGGGAGTTCGACGCGGGTCCGTTCGAGCCCTGGTTGCCCGATCTTGTGAACCGGATCCACGAGGCAACCAAACCCTGGATCGCCGCGATCCACGGCACGGCCCTTGGCGGTGGGCTGGAGACAGCGCTCGGCTGCCACTACCGGATCCTGGATCCAAGGGCAAGGGTCGGCCTGCCGGAGGTCGCCCTCGGCATCCTGCCCGGCGCGGGCGGCACACAACGCCTGCCCCGCCTTGTGGGGCCGGAGGCGGCGGTACGCATGATCACCTCAGGCAAACCCGTGGGGGCGAAGGCCGCCCACGCCATGGGCCTCGCTGACCGCATCGCGGAGAATCTGATCCCCGATGCACTTCGCTTCGCACAGGAGGTCGCTGGGGAGCCCGTGCCCTACACGGACGAACAGCCCGCGACGGGCTCGTTCGACTGGGACGCGGCGCGGGACGGCGTGGTGCGCGCAGCGAAGGGTCAGATCTCCCCGGTCCGGGCGTTCGACACCGTGCGCCGCGCCTTCGACCTGCCCTTGACCGCAGGGTTGGCGGAAGAGCGCCGCGCGTTCCTCGAACTGAAGGAGACCGGCCAGTCCAAGGCGCTGCGCCACGCCTTCTTCGCTGAACGGGCGGTGGCAAAGCCCAGTGCGATCGCCGGGGCAGCACCCCGGGCCCTTACCCGTCTGGCGGTGGTTGGCGGCGGGCTCATGGGCTCGGGCATCGCGACCGCGGCCCTGAGGGCAGGTCTCACGGTCCGCATGATTGAACGAGACACCCCTGCACTCGCCACGGGCGAGGGACGCGTCTCCGGTAATGTCGAGGCTGCCGTGGCCCGGGGCCTCATGGACAACGCCACCGCGCAGGACATGCTGGCCCGGCTCGAGGGAGCGACGGATTACGAGGACCTCGACGGGTTCGACATGGCCATCGAGGCGGTGTTCGAAGATGTGGAGGTAAAGCGCGGCGTGTTCGACCAGCTTGCCCGTGCGATGCCCCGGGAGGCAATCCTGGCCTCCAACACCTCCTATATCGACCCGACCACGTTCACTGGGGCGGTGCCGGGGCCGGAGCGGGTGCTTGGCCTACACTTTTTCAGCCCCGCCCACATAATGCGATTAGTGGAAGTGGTGCAGACCCCGGAGACGGCACCGGACGTGCTCGCAACCGGCTTCACACTTGCCAAGCGCATGGGCAAGGTTGGTGTGCTTTCCGGCATCTGCCACGGCTTCATCGGCAACCGTATCCTCGGCGCCTATGGCCGGGCCGCGCATTATCTTCTGGAGGATGGTGCACTGCCGTGGGAGGTGGACGATGCCATGCGCAGCAGGGGCCTCAGCATGGGTCCTTTCGAGATGTACGACATGGCAGGGCTGCAGATTGGCTGGGCCACGCGCAAGCGGCTCGCGGCGACCCGGGATCCGGCGATCCGGTACTCGCGCATCGCGGACCGAATCTGCGAACAGGGCTGGTTCGGGCAAAAGACAGGGCGGGGCTACTACGCCTATCCGAACGGGCCAAAGAGCAAGTCACCCGCACCGGAGGTCGAAGAGATCATCCTCGACGAAGCCCGCGCCCGCGGCATCACGCGCCGCCGCTTCTCCCCCGAGGAGATCGTGGAACGTCTTCATGCGGTGCAGGTGAACGAGGCCGCCCACATCCTCGGCGAAGAGGTCGCGGAGCGACCCATGGACGTCGACATCGTCAAGATGCTTGGCTACGGCCATGCCCGCTGGCTGGGTGGGCCCATGTTCCAGGCGGATGTGGCCGGTACCGGCACGGTGCTCGACCGCATGCGCAGCGTCGCCAACGACAGTCCCGGAAGCTGGAAAATCGCCCCATTGCTGGAAGAGCTCGGGGCGACCGACACGCCCTTCGGCACGCTGAACCGGTAGGGAGCGGCTGGTGGGTATGCTCAGCGCCCCACTGCGTTGACACCCCACGGCCTCAACGTCCCGTCGATCAACACTTGCAGCTCAGCGAAGAGCAGAACTGCCGGCCCCACGCAAACAGCTCTCGCGCTAACGCCGGGCAATGGGACTGAGGATGCTACCGCGTCAGCTCCGCCGTCCAGCGCTCCGCATCGAAGCCGGGAATCACCACATCCCCCTGGGCCACCAGCGGCCGCTTGATCAGCCGGGGATTGTCGACCATCGCCGCAACCGCCGCCTCCGTATCTCCGACCAGACGCGCCTGTTCCACCTCGGGCAGCTTCCGGAAGTTTGCGGCCCGGGTGTTCAGCACCGCCGTCAGTTCCGTCGCGGAAATCCACCGCCGCAGATGGTCGGCCAGATCCTCCACCTTGCCGAAATGACTGTAGGAGAACGTGTAGCCCTCCGCCTCCAGCCACTGCACCCCGTTGCGCACGGTCGTGCAGCTCGCCATGCCGTAAACCTCGATCATCCAACCCTCCTTGAAACGCGAAAGGCCGCCCAGAAGGCGGCCCCCAAGATGCGCAATGGTGCCGCGGTCAGGCGTTCACCTGATCCTTCAGAGCCTTGGCAATGGTGATCTTCACGGCCCGGTCCGCCGGTTTCTGGATCTCTTCCTTCGTGGCCGGGTTGCGCACGATGCGCGCGGGCCGCTCCCGGCAGGACACCTTGCCGATGCCCGGCAGGGTCACCGCGCCGCCGTTGGCGACCTCACGGGTGATGATGTCCGTCAAAGATTCAAGAAACCGGTTCGCGGAGGCCTTGTCGCTCTCGTTCGCCTCAGCCAGCGCCGCGACAAGCTGCGTCTTTGTCATTGCCTTTTGTGCCATGAATTTTTCCCTGTTCTGGTACGCTTTTTGTTTGGGACCCTCCCGGAGTCTGGGGGACAATTGACCTGAATGTCCGGGCGGGCTCAATTGCTTTTTCGAGAAAAACGTCAAAAACGTGCGGTTAGAGGAAGGCGGTTTCCTCGAAACTGCGCAATTTTCTCGAATGCAAGCGCTCCAACGGCATGTCGCGCAGCGCTTCCATCGCGCGAATCCCGATCTTGAGATGCTGGGCCACCTGGCGCTTGTAGAACTCCGTCGCCATCCCCGGCAGCTTCAGCTCACCATGGAGCGGCTTGTCCGAGACGCAAAGCAGCGTGCCGTAGGGGACCCTGAACCGGAACCCGTTCGCGGCGATCGTCGCGCTCTCCATGTCGAGCGCGATGGCCCGGGACTGGCTGAGCCGCTGCACCGGGCCGGACTGGTCCCGCAGCTCCCAGTTGCGGTTGTCATGGGTGACCACCGTGCCCGTGCGCATGATCTTCTTGAGCTCGAAGCCCTCGAGCCCCGTGATCTCCGCAACCGCTCCCTCGAGCGCCACCTGGATCTCCGCCAGCGCCGGGATCGGCACCCAGACCGGCAGATCGTCGTCGAGCACATGGTCCTCCCGCACGTAGGCGTGGGCGAGCACGTAGTCGCCGAGGTTCTGGCTGTGACGCAGCCCGGCGCAATGGCCGAGCATCAGCCACGCGTGGGGGCGCAGCACCGCGACATGGTCGGTGATCGTCTTCGCGTTGGACGGGCCGACACCGATATTGACCATCGTGATGCCGGACCCGTCGGGCCGGGTCAGGTGGTAGGTCGGCATCTGAGGCATCTTTGCCGCCAGATGGCCGGTCACGCCGTCCCGCGTGGTGATCCGGTTTCCCGGCTCCACGAAGCTTTCGTAGTCGCCCGCGCGCAGGGCCTCGTGGGCGTAGCTGACGAACTCCTCCATGTAGAACTGGTAGTTCGTGAACAGCACATGGTTCTGGAAATGGCTTGGGCTGGTGGCGGTGTAGTGCGCCAGCCGGGCGAGCGCGTAGTCCACCCGTTGCGCGGTGAAGGGTGCCAGCGGCCTCCGCCCCTCCGGATCGGGCTGGGCAACGCCGTTGGCGATGTCGTCGTTCGTGACGTTGAGATCGGGCACATCGAACACGTCCCGCAGGGGCCGCCCGATGCGCTCCTCGATCGATCCTTCCACATGGGCACCCTCAGGCAGGGCGAAATGCAGCGGGATCGGTGTGTCCGACACCTCCACCTGGATCGACACCCCGTGGTTTTCGATCAAGAGGCCGAGCTGCTGGGTGAGGTAGTTACGGAAAAGATCGGGGCGGGAAAGCGTGGCCGCATAGGTTCCCGGATCCGGCACATGGCCGAAGGCGAGCCGGCTGTCCACCCGGCTGAAGCTCTGCGTGGTGATCTGCACCCGCGGGTAGAAGGCCCGGTACCGCCCTTCCGGCGCCGCGCCGGACATCACCGCCGCGAAACGCTCCCGCAGAAACGCCGTCGCCCCGTCATAAAGAGCGATCACCGCCGCCACCGCCTCTCCGGGGTCGGAGAAGGAGGCGGGCGCCGGCGCGTCCGGGGTCAGAACGGGAATTTCGGGGACGGGCTGGGGCAGACGCATGCGGACCTCTCAATCGCTTTGGGCCTTGTAGCCCGTCCCGCCGCGTCCCGGAACCCGGGAAATCCCTAAGTGGGTGGCACCACTTCGACGCCGCGCACATGCATCTCCCAAGGGCGCGCCCGCACCCTCCTTCTTCTGGCCCGAAATATCCCCGCCGGAGGCTCTGACTTATCCAAGCGCGCACCATCCTGTCCTGTCGCGCTCCGTGGGACAGGGGCAAGGCTGAGGGGCGGGTGGGGCCACCGCCCGTCAGGGCAAATCCCGCACCCTCAAGACCCGCGCCGCCTGATCTCCAGACCTCACTCCACCAGAAGCGGCACCTTCTCGAACCGGGTGACATCCACCAGCCCCAGATCGGAGATGCGCAGCTCCGGGATCACGACGAGGGCGAGCAGCGAATGCTGCATGTAGGCATTGTTGAGCGTGCAGCCGCAGGTCGCCATCGCCCTGACCATGCGCTCCGCCTGTGCCGCAACATCTGCCGCGGGCGCGTCGCTCATCAGCCCCGCGATGGGCAGCGGGACGAGGGCGATCTCCTCCCCGTCCTTGAAGACGGTGATGCCGCCGCCCACCTCGCGCAGACGATTGGCGGCGCGGGCCATCGCGCCTTTGTCCGTGCCCACCACGATCATATGGTGACTGTCATGGGCGACCGTCGAGGCCATCGCGCAGTCCGCGTCGTAGCCGAAGCCGCTGACGAAGCCGTTGATGACCCCACCGGTGGCGCGGTGCCGTTCGACGAGAGCGATCTGGGCGATGTCCCCGGCCCGGTCCATCTGCACGAGCCCGCCCAACACCGGCATCTCCGCCTCCAGCGCGCGGGTCGGGGCCGCGTTCTCCACCACGCCGATCACCCGGGCGCGCACCCGATCCCCTGTGGCTGGGATGTCGAAATCCGACGAGACGAGGTTCCGCGCCATGTTGACCGTGCTTTTCGCGCTCTCCGGCCAGCGATAGGCGGGCTCCGGGGCGAAGAGCTGCCCGTCCTCCGCCACCCGCACCCCGCGGGCATAGACGACCTCGACGGGCAAGGTCGCGAGATCCGATGTCAGGATCAGATCCGCCCGCCGTCCCGGTGCGATGGACCCGATCTCCCGCTCCAGCCCGAAATGGGTCGCGGTGTTGATCGTCGCCATCTGCAGCGCAACCAGCGGATCGCAACCGCAGGCGATCGCGTGGCGCACAACCCGGTTCATGTGTCCTTCGTTGACCAGGGTACCGGAATGGCAGTCGTCGGTGCACAGGATGAAGCCCCGTGGGTCGAGCCCCTTTTCAGTCACCGCCGTGATCTGGCTCTCCACATCGTACCAGGCGGAGCCGAGGCGAAGCATCGCCCGCATCCCCTGCCGGACCCGCGCGATCGCATCCTCCTCCCGCGTGCCCTCATGATCATCCGCGGGCCCGCCCGCGGCGTAGGCGTGGAAGGCGGGTCCCAGATCCGGGGAGGCATAGTGCCCGCCCACGGTTTTGCCCGCCGCCTGGGTCGCCGCGATCTCCCCCAGCATCGCCTGGGAGCCGTTGATCACACCGGGAAAGTTCATCATCTCGCCGAGCCCGATGATGTTGGGCCAGCCCATCGCCTCGGCGACCTCCGCAGGCCCAAGCTCCGCGCCGGTGGTCTCAAGCCCCGGGGCCGACGGCGCGCAGGAGGGCATCTGGACATAGACATTGACCGGCTGTTCCAGCGCCTCGTCGTGCATCATCCGCACGCCGGGCAGGCCCAGGACGTTCGCCACCTCGTGGGGATCGACAAACATGCTCGTGGTCCCGTGGGGCATCACCGCGCGGGCGAACTGGGTGACGGTCAGCATCCCGCTTTCGATATGCATGTGCCCGTCGCAGAGGCCGGGCACCATGAAGCGCCCCTCCGCCTCCACGATCTCTGTCCCCTCGCCGATGCAGTGGGAGGCATCCGGCCCGCAATAGGCGAACCGCCCGGCCTTGATGGCGATGTCCTGATCCGCGAGCACTTCCCGGCTGTGGACATTCACCCAGCGCCCGCCCCGGATCACCAGATCCGCCGGCGCACGCCCCGCCGCGACCGCCACCAGATCCGCCGCCACATCCTGCCACGCGGGAAACGTCATCGCACCACCCTCCGGTTGA
>JBCBAP010000111.1:0-7277 GCA_038532435.1 Pseudomonadota bacterium
GAAGGGCGGGGATGAAGCCCATGTCGAGCATCTGGTCCGCCTCGTCGAGCACCAGGAACCCGGTCTTCGTCAGTGTCAGCGCGCGGCGGTCCATCAGATCGATCAGCCGGCCCGGCGTCGCGACCAGAATGTCCGTACCCCGCTGCAGCCGGTTGGCCTGCGCGTTGAGCGAGGCACCACCGACCACGAGCGCGATTTTCAGCGGCGTTTTCTGCACCAGCAGCTTCAGCTCATCGGAGATCTGTTTCGCAAGCTCCCGCGTGGGGGCAAGGATAAGAGCGCGCACGGTCTTGGGCTCCGGCTTCACGCCGAAACCGAGCATCTTGTGGATGAGCGGCAGGCCAAAGGCCGCCGTCTTGCCGGTGCCCGTCTGGGCGAGGCCCATGATGTCCCGGTCATCGAGCACAACCGGAATGGCTTGCTCCTGGATCGGTGTGGGAGTGTCAAAGCCCCGTTCGGTAAGTGCCTTGAGCACGCGCGGGGAAAGCCCGAGGGCGTCAAACGTCGTCAATAGAGTACCTTTCAGGGGACATGGCCCTGCCATGCCCCGCAGCTCGCACCGGGGCGTCCGGTGCCTGTCGGGTTGCGGCGCAGGCTCACCCCGGGGCCGAATGCCCAAGGGTCGATGCACCGCGGAACCCCTGCGTGATGTGGGAACCAGATCGGGCCGTCATCGTGAACGGCAGATCGCAGAACTGTACGCGGGTCGGAGTGTCGACCGGTGGTCCGCTCACGCGGCGGAAGCTCTGCGGTTGGCCCGCATATGGACCCGGGCGTAGCAGGTGTCAAGGCGGACTCGATAGGGGTGATGCGTGGTAGACTCGATCCGTTCACCTCGCATCCACGGAGGCATGCCATGAAAGCCCGTCTCGCCCCAATCGCAGCTCCGAGTCCCCGACGGATATCGCAACCAAGGGGGCGCCAGTCTCCGAACGCCACGCTCCAGCGGCTTGCAGCCCGGGCCGAGGGAGCGAAGAAGGGGGAGGACTTGATGGCGGTGCAAGCGGCGGCGGACAGGCGGGTGCCTGTCCAGCGCATCTCCCAGATCGACTATGGCCCCCCGCAACAGTTCCAGTACAGCAATCCTGTGGGCCAGATCATGTTGCAGCAAGACTCTGACGTCGGGTCGAGTGTCAGAGCCCGGCTTGACCTCACCGATCCGATCAAGGGCTCCGACGTCGGGAGCGGCCAGGTTCCCGCAGCGCTCTTTGCCGACATCATCCATCGGAACGGAGGAACCTGGTTCCGCGGTCACCTGCTGAACAGCAAGCTCGGTGGGCTGGGTCTCGCCAACAATCTCTACCCGATCACGAGCTACGCCAATGAGGTGATGTCGAGCGGCATGGAACGGGAGATGAAGGAGGAACTCTACAACCAGCCCAATTCCGCCAACCTGTCGCTTGCCAACTACGGCTACATGGAGGTCGATGTGCAGGCAAACTCGGCCATCGTCCCGGCAAGCAACATGCCCGACGCGGACATTGTCATGAGTTACCGCACGCAAAAAACGCAAGCGGCGCCGGTCGCCGCTCCCGCATGGAATGCTTGGCAAACCTCCACGGTGCGGTCCCGCGCGCGCACATCTGGCAATACTGCAGTTCCTGGCACCTGGGCTCCCTACGGGACGGGGCAGGGTGTTCCGCAAGGTGGAGGGGGAGGGGCAACGGTTTCATTCTATCAGTCCAACCAGCGCGGGACGATGAACGGGTCCGGTTACATGGTGCAACCCATTCCGCCGTTCCCGCAGGGCGCTAAGTACGCCATCCTGCAGCAGTTGGGCGGCGGAGCGCCCAATCTTAAGTTCATCGGCTGGCGACACTAGGTCAGCGGGCGACCCAGCCCGCCATTTCCTGTTCGAGAACTGCCATCATCATGTCGATATGAGCTGCGTCGTCGTTAAGGCACGGGATGTAGTGGAAGTGTTCGCCGCCCGCCTCCTCGAAGCTCTCCTTGATCTCCTCGTTGATCTCTTCGAGCGTTTCGACACAGTCGGACGAAAAGGCGGGCGCCATGATGGCGATGTTCTTCTTGCCCTCCTCGGCGAGCTTGGCCACATGCTCCACCGTATAGGGTTGCAGCCATTCTTCCGGTCCGAATTTGGACTGGAATGTCGTCACGATGTCCGTATCGGCCCAGCCCAGACGCTCCTTGAGCAGGCGCGTCGTCTTCTGGCACTGGCAGTGATACGGGTCGCCCTCCTTGAGGTAGCGGATCGGCACACCGTGGTAGGAGGTGACAAGGATGTCCGGCTTTGTCTCCATCTCCGCGTAGGCGCGCTCCACCGACTGGGCGAGTGCCTCGATGTAGAGCGGCTGCTGGTAGTAGGCGGGCACCGTGCGGATGTAGGGCTGCCATTTCATCTGCATGAGCGACCGGAACGCCTGATCGTTTGCGGTCCCCGTCGTCGGCGCCGAGTACTGGGGATAGAGCGGGAAGAACACGATCCGCTCGCAGCCCTGATCTTTCAGCTTCTGCATCACCGATGGGGTCGACGGGTTGCCGTAGCGCATCGCGAAATCGACGATCACGGAATCGCCGAAACGGTCTGCCATGGCCTCCGCCAGTTTTTCCGTCTGGGAGCGGGTGATTGTCAGAAGCGGGCTTTCGTCCTTTTCCGTGTTCCAGATGCCGCGATACGCTTCGCCGGAGGAGAAGGGCCGCTTCGTCAGGATGATGAGTTGAAGGAGCGGCTGCCAGATCCACGGGCTGTAGTCGATGACGCGTCGGTCGGACAGAAACTCGTTGAGGTACCGGCGCATGGACCAGTAGTCGGTCCCGTCCGGCGTGCCGAGATTGGCCAGCACCACCCCTACCTTCGCCTGCGGAACCGGCGGGTGATCGCCGTTCGCATGAGCAAGCCGCCCTTCGCCGGGTTGATCGATGACGGCGTGGGGCAGATCGGGCTGGCTGAGGTCGCGCATGCGGTTCATCATCCTGTTGTATCGGGATCTGGCGCAGGAGATAACCCTCCGCCGTGCCGGGTCAATCCCGGGCGGGAGGGCAGCGCGGGCACCAATCGTCGCATCGGCCATGGTCGAGGGCGGATCGGTGAGGTAGGCAGGGGCCATGACACAGCATCTGCCCCCGTCACTCGCGGACATCGAGGCGCTCGCGCAGGCCGCCCGGGCTGCCATGCCCGAACCGTTCCTCAGCAACTGTGCGGACGTCGCGATCCGGGTCGCGGAGATGCCCGACGACGATCTCTGCGACGATCTGGAGATCGAGAGCCCGTGGACGCTGACCGGTCTCTACGACGGGGTCCCGCTGCCGGAAAAGTCGAGCTTCGACCAGCCGCTCAAGCCCGACACGGTCTGGCTCTTCCAGATGCCGATCCTGCTGGAGTGGATCGAGCGCGGGGATGTTCCGATCGACCACCTGGTCGCTCATGTCCTCGTCCATGAGTTTGCCCATCACCTTGGCTGGTCCGACGATGATATCGCAGCGATAGATCCCTGGTGGGAGTAAGGCGCCGCCCGTCAGACGCCGAGGCGGTCGCGCAGGGCGTACCAGCTCATCGCGAGCGTCAGCAGTGGGCTTCGGGCTGAGCGACCTCCTGGGAAGGGCGCGCTGGGCAGTCGCGCCAGCGTATCGAACCCGTCCGCCTGGCCGCGCAAGGCGTCGGCGATAAGTTTGCCGGACAGGGTCGCCATGCCCACGCCGTGGCCGGAATAGCCGCTTGCGGACAGGATGTGGGGTGCCAACCGCGCGAGGTATGGCAGCCGGCTCAGGGTTATCGCAAGGGTGCCACCCCACGCATAGTCGATCCGAACGTCCCCGAGCTGCGGATATATCGTAAGCATGGCCCGCCGGGTCAGGGCGGCAATGTCCCGCGGAAACCTGTAGGAGTAGCTTTCTCCCCCGCCGAAGAGCAGCCGGTTGTCCGCGCTTTTCCGGAAGTAGTTCACCACAAACTTCGAATCCGCCACCGCGATACGATCCGGCAGAATCTCGGCGAAGTCCGGCCCAAGCGGTTCGGTGGCGAGGATGTAGTTGTTTATCGGCATGACGCGGGACCCGACCGAAGGTGCCAGCCCGCCAAGATAGCCGTTGCACGCGTAGACGACCTGATCGGCACGGACTGTTCCGTGACGGGTTTGAACCCGGGCAGGCGGGCCGTCCTCCACGGTGGTCACAGGGCTGTTTTCGAGAATGCGGACACCTGCAGCCTCCGCCGCCCGACCGAGGCCGAGGGCATAGGCGAGCGGGTGGAGATGGGCCGCATCCCGGTCCATCACGCCGCAGACATAGCGTTCGGATCCGGTCGCCGCGACAACCGCATCTCGGTCGAGATAGTCGACGGCGTCATAGCCGTAGGTGTTGCGCATGTCCTTCGCGCGCGCCTTCCAAACATAGTTCTCTCCGGACTTCGCAGTCGTGTAGGCGATACCGGGGGTGAGGTCGCAGGGGATCTCGTGTTCGGCGATCAGGCCCTTGACGAGAGCCTTCGCATCCTGGCCGAGGGACCACAGCGCCCGGGCGGCATCGGTGCCCAACCGGTCCTTCAGCTCTTCCTGATCGACCCGCTGCCCGGACCCGAGTTGCCCGCCGTTGCGTCCGGACGCGCCCCAGCCGACCCGGTGCGCCTCCAGCAGCAACACGTTCGCACCGGCCTTGGCAAGATGGAGGGCCGCGGACAGGCCCGTATACCCTGCGCCGATGACGCAGACATCGGCCCGTGCGTACCCCTCCAACGCCGGGCGTGGTGGGGCCAGCGGGGCTGTGGCGGCGTAGTAACTGTCCGGATAGGTGCCGGGCGCGTCGTTTGCATAGAGCAGGTTCATCATGTGCGATGATCCTTTCTGCCGAAGAGGGCCGGTTTTCCTGCGGTGTGCCCCATCAGGTGTACAGGGCCTTAGAGGCTTTCAAGCGGGCCAACGGGCCGCGATCCCATTTCGCAGAACTTGAGCCCTGGCGCTCTTCACCGGGTCACGCGGCGCGGAAGAAGCCGGCGGCTTTCGCGTCGGCCATCCCCTCGTCGAGGGTCTTCCACACCAGCTCGATCAGCCGGTCGATCTCCTCGTCAGAGATGATGAGCGGGGGCGAGATGATCATCTTGTCCCCCACATGGCGCATCACGAGGCCGTTCATGAAGCTCCGCTCGCGGGTCAGGAGCCCCACTTCCCCGGGATAGGCGAACGGCGCGCGGGCGGAACTGTCCGGCGTGAGCTCGAGCGCGCCCATCAGGCCCGTGATCCGTGCTTCACCCACCATGGGATGCTCACCGAGTTTCAGCCAACGCTCGGCCATGTAGGCGGCGGTATGGGTCCGAACCCGGTCCACGATCCCTTCCTCCCGCAGGATGCGGATATTCTCCAGCGCGACAGCAGCCGCGACCGGATGGGAGGAGTAGGTGTAGCCGTGGTAAAACTCGCCACCATCCTCGATCACCTGGGCGACGCTTTCGCGCAGGATCGACCCGCCGATGGGCTGATAGCCGGATGAGAGCCCCTTAGCGATCGTCATGATGTCCGGATCGATACCGTAGGTTTGGGAGCCGAACCAATTTCCGGTCCGGCCGAAGCCGCAGATGACCTCATCGGCGATCAGCAGGATCTCCCGCTCGCGACAGATGCGGGAAATCTCGGGCCAGTAGGTGTCCGGCGGGATGATGACCCCGCCCGCACCCTGGATCGGTTCGGCGATGAAGGCCGCGATCTTGTCCTCGCCGAGCAGGTCGATAGCCTCCTCAAGCTGGCGGGCGCGGGCAAGGCCGAATTCGGCAGGGCTCAGATCGCCCCCTTCCGCGTACCAGTGGGGCTGGTCGATATGGTGGATGTCCGGGATCGGCAGCCCACCCTGGCTGTGCATCGCCGCCATGCCCCCAAGGCTCGCGGAGCCGACGGAGGAACCGTGGTAGGCATTCTTCCGGGCGATGACGATGCGTTTTTCCGGTTTGCCGAGTGTCGCCCAGTAGTGGCGGACGAGGCGCAGGTTGGTGTCGTTCGCCTCCGACCCGGAGCCCGCATAGAAGACCCGTGTCTTGTCCCCCGGCGCGACCTCGGCCAAGGCCTGGGAGAGTGCGACCGCCGGCGGGTGCGTCGTCTGGAAGAAGGTGTTGTAGTAGGGAAGCTGCGCCATCTGCCGCGCCGCGGCCTCCGCCAGTTCCCGCCGTCCGTAGCCGATGTTGACGCACCAAAGCCCGGCCATTCCGTCGAGGATGCGTGCGCCGTCATTGTCCGTCAGGTAGACCCCGTCAGCCGAGGTGATGACCCGCGCCCCTTTCTGACGCAAACCCGCCGTGTCGGTGAACGGATGAAGGTGGTGCGCGCCGTCGAGGGACTGAAGCTCTTCGGTGGGCCGATGATTGTCGAGGAGGGTCATGGGATGCCTTGCGCCGATGCCGTTACGCGGACTGTGCCGCGAAACGGAGGCAAGGGAAAGGGTCCCGGATCTGTTCCGGGACCCGGCGCGTCGTCAGGCCGCTGCTGTACGCCCCAGCCGCGCGCGGATCTTTCCCGGGAGCTGCCGGGGCGACATCGCACGCGGCAGTTCGAGCGTCGGGACAGTCTCGAGTTCCGCTCCGTAAAGCGCCTCATACTCCGCATAGTTGGAGAACGCCCGCCGTGAAATAGAATCCACGAAAGTCTCCGCCGGTGCACCGTTGGCGCGGATGATATCGTGTTCCGCGGTCTCGACATGGAAGACCGTGAAATCCGACTCAAGCGCATCAACGGGCACCGTGCGGATCGTCTCCCCATTCACCAGCGCGCCCGCGGCACAGAGGATACCGTCGAGCAGGAGTGCATGGTCTGCAGTTACGGTGAGGGGAGAGGTCGGCACATTGAGCCCAAGCGCGCCCGCCTCGATGCGCACGATCTGGTCGCGCATCTTATGACGGAAGAGCTTCAGGATCCGGCGATGGCCGACCCATTTGACAGGGACCAACGTGCCGTTTTGCGTTCGAAGAAGATCGCCGATCTTCAGGCTTTCGACGGGAACTTCCTCGTCCGCGCCGTCGATCAAAGTGCCCGTGGCGAAGCAGGGCACCGCCTCTCCGGTCGCGAACTCGAAGTCGATCTCGGACGGAAAGCTGAAGAAGCTGTCGAAGGATCGGTGAGAGAAGTAGAGCGTCACGCTGTCCGGACCGCCGGAGGGGTTTTCCTCGTAGACCGCGAGAAGCGGCGTGCCGCTGACATTGACCTCGCCAATGAACAGGCCCGCATCCGGTGTCGTCGCCTGAAACCCGTTGACGAAGTCGAACGTACCAAACTCCATCGGTTCGTTTCGTTCGAAATCGCCGGTATCGTAGAGGGTATTGGGCTCGGTCCCGTCGGAAA
>JBCBAP010000112.1:0-6997 GCA_038532435.1 Pseudomonadota bacterium
ACGTCCTTGTAGTCGATCTTCGGCGCGTTATCGCCGGAGAACGGGCAGGTCTTGCGACGGCGGAAAAACGGTTTGCGTGCCATGTGCCTGATCTCCTTTACGCGTCGTCACGGCGGGGGCGGGGACGCTCGTCCCGGTCCCGGCGGTCGCCACGGTCGCGGCGCGGGCCACGCTCGTCGCGGGCGTTCTTGGCCTGGATGACCGCGGACGGCCCTTCCTCGTGCTCGTCAACGCGGACGGTCAGCACGCGCATGACGTCCTCGTGGAGGCCCATCAGGCGCTCCATCTCCTGCACGGCGGCGGAGGGGGCATCGGACTTCACGTAGGCGTAGTGGCCCTTGCGGTTCTTGTTGATCTTGTAGGCCATCGTCTTGAGGCCCCAGTATTCGTGACCGGTGACGGAGCCACCATTGTCGGTCAGAACCTGGCTGAAGTGCTCGATGAGCCCTTCTGCTTGCGTGGTGGACAGATCCTGCCGCGCAATGAACGTATGCTCGTAAAGAGGCATCGTATCTTCCCATTTCAAGCGCGCTTCAAAATGCTGGCCCAAAACCCGCCGGGGCGCATACGAGAGGCGACGCAGATCCATCGGTTCGGCGGTGGAGGGGCAATGACATGAAACGCGGGTCGGGACAAGGGCGACGGGGCGTCGGAGGCGGAGATTCCTGCCGCGACTGCCGAGATTCTTGCGAGGTCGGACGTGAGGCGGTGGTCTGAAGGCCTTGATAGACAGGATTGGACAGGTCCGAAGGCTCATTCCCGAGGCAACGGCGAGGACGATTGTCCCGCGCTCAAGGAGTGACGTGGGAGGGTTTGGTCGATCAGGGGCGGGATTGGGATTGCCCGGGGTGACGCGCAGCTGCGGATGAACGCCGACCGGGACCCGTTCCCGTGATCACTCGGAAATGCCCCGCTGGGCCGCGCCTTACAGCTCGCCGGCGCGGGTGTGGATGATGCGGCAGGTCTGGACGGAGGGATCGGCCCAGGCGATCTGCATGCCCGCGCGGGCCTCACAGGTGCGCAGCGCGCGCTGCTCCGCCTTCTCCCGGTCGCGCAGCCCGGCCACCGCGGCGATCGCGCCGTTCTTGGCGATGGCGAAGGCGGCGGCACCGTCCGTGTCCATATAGTCGAGGAAGGCTTTCGTACCCTCCGGGTTCAGCGTGATGCCCGGGCCGATATTGTCGTCCTTGGGCTTCAGCTCGGCGACGATCCGGCAGGGGATCTGACCGTTCACACGCTTGGAGTTACATATGTCGAGCGCGACAGTCCGGGCGGTGCCCGGATTGTGCAGCTCGGCGATGAACCCCCAGACCCCGTCCGGCGAGGCTGCAAATGCGCCGTAGTAGGCGGAGCGGGCAAACTGGGCAAAGGCGCGGTCGAGCGCAGGTGTCGGGCGGATCGAGGCAACCCGCATCACCTTGGTCTCGAGGCTGCGCACAAGCACCGGGTGCTCGCCGATGCTCTCCCGGGTTTCCCCACGCATGGCGAAGGTCACCGCGCCCAGAAGGCCGATTGCCAGCATCATGAGGCCAATGATCGACAAACGTATGACCGGTGACATATCCATCCCCACTTCAAGTAGTCCCGCGCAACTGTCACTCGCGTGCCCTGTTATGGGAGAACTATTTGTCTAAATTTGGACCGGTTTGTGGAGCCTGTGGGCGGATTTGCACCCTCCGGCTGAGCGCGCGCGCGGGTGCTCAACGGCTCTGGACGCATGGGGGCGAACGGGCTAGACCCGAGGCCCAAAGGCGAAGATGCGGAGGGAACCCATGGCACGCGCGTATGTTTTTCCGGGGCAGGGGGCGCAGGCCGTCGGCATGGGGCGGGCCCTTGCAGAGGCGTTTCCCGAGGCGAAAGCCGTGTTCGACGAGGTGGACGACGCACTGTCCACCCCGCTTTCCCGTCTGATCTGGGACGGACCGATCGAAGAGCTGACCCTGACGGAAAACGCGCAGCCCGCGCTGATGGCCACCTCCATGGCGGCGGTGCGCGCGCTGGAGGCGTCCGGCGTTTCGGTCTCGGAGGGTGCGTTCGTCGCGGGCCATTCTCTTGGCGAATACTCCGCCCTGTGTGCGGCGGGCGCGATCAGCCTTGCGGACACCGCGCGCCTGCTCAAAAAGCGGGGGCAGGCGATGCAGGCTGCGGTGGCCGTGGGCGAAGGGGCCATGGCCGCTCTTCTGGGCCTCGATTTTGCGACCGCATCGGACATTGCCGCCGCGGCAGCACAGGATGAAGTGTGTCAGGCCGCGAACGACAATGATCCCGGACAGGTGGTCGTTTCCGGCTCCCGCGCGGCGGTGGAGCGGGCCGTTGATCTTGCCAAGGAGAAAGGGGCCAAACGGGCGGTTCTGCTTCCCGTCAGCGCGCCGTTCCATTGCGCGATGATGGCGCCGGCGGCGGACGTGATGGCGGAGGCGCTCGGCGAGGTGGAAATCGCGGCACCCATACCGCCGCTGGTGGCCAACGTGCGGGCGGAGGCGGTCAGCGACCCGACGGTGATCCGGGCGCTGCTGGTCGAGCAGGTGACCGGCTCGGTCCGCTGGCGGGAAAGCGTGGCCTGGATGGCTGGGCAGGGCGTGACGGAGATCGTCGAGGTTGGCGCGGGCAAGGCGCTCAGCGGGATGGTGCGGCGCATCGACAAATCCGTGGTGACCAGAGCGGTCGGCACGCCGGAGGATGTGGCCGCGCTCGCCGCGGGCTGAACGCGTCGGGATATGAGATTGTATCGTGCACCGGCCCGGACAATGGGCTGGTAAGGGAAGGATAACGGCATGTTTGATTTAACGGGCAAGAATGCCCTCGTGACGGGCGCCTCCGGCGGTATCGGCGGAGAGATCGCCCGGGCACTGCACGGGGCGGGTGCCACGGTGGCGCTGTCAGGCACGCGGGTGGAGCCGCTGGAGGCCCTGCAGGGTGAGCTCGGCGACCGGGCCCACGTGGTGCCGTGCAATCTGTCCGACATGGAGGCGGTTGCCGCCCTGCCCAAGGACGCGGCGGCGGCGATGGGCAGCGTGGACATCCTGATCAACAATGCGGGCATCACCCGGGACAACCTCTTTATGCGGATGTCCGACGAGGAATGGGACACGGTGCTGGCGGTCAACCTGTCGGCAGCCATGCGGCTCAGCCGCGGCGTGATGCGCGGCATGATGAAGGCGCGCTGGGGCCGCATCATCAATGTGACCTCCGTCGTGGGTGCGGTGGGCAATCCGGGGCAGGCGAACTACGCGGCGGCGAAGGCGGGACTGACCGGCATGACAAAGGCCGTCGCGCAGGAGGTCGCCTCCCGCGGGGTGACGGCGAACTGCATCGCGCCGGGGTTCATCACCACGGCCATGACGGACAAGCTCAGCGATGCGCAGCGGGAGGCTCTTCTGGGCACCATTCCCGCGGGCCGGATGGGAGATGCAGCGGAAATCGCCGGTGCTGCGGTCTATCTCGCCAGCCCGGAGGCCGCCTATGTCACCGGGCAGACTCTGCACGTCAACGGGGGCATGGTGATGCTTTGACCCTTGCGGCGACCGCTGTGCGAAACCATTTGCCATCCGGCGAAGGTGTGTTATCAGCGCGCCGCATCAGTCGAACTTTTCCGTGGCGTCACACACGTCGCGGGCTAGTGCAATTCCGGGACGGGCCCGGATCGATGGGACCACCGGACGGGACATTCGTCTCGAGAACAGATTAGAGGACAAGCCTATGAGCACAATCCAGGAACGGGTCAGCAAGATTGTTGTCGAGCATCTGGGAGTTGAAGCAGGGAAGGTGACGACTGAAGCGTCGTTCATCGATGATCTGGGTGCGGACAGCCTTGATACCGTTGAGCTGGTCATGGCGTTCGAAGAGGAATTCGGCATCGAGATCCCGGACGATGCGGCCGAGACGATCCAGACCGTCGGAGACGCGGTGAACTTCATCACCGAAGCGACCGGCTGACACATCGTCGGATAGACGGGAAAAGGCGCCTTTTACGGCGCCTTTTTTTGTGCGCTGGCGGCAAAGAGCCTGTCCCAGTCGGCGGGCAGGGCGCCCGGGCCGTACCATCCGCCGATCAGGGCTTGGGCGGTTCGCAGGAGTGCCAAGGGCGCGGTCGTGCGCACCTCACCCGAGGGCGTGATCCGAGCGCTGACCCCGTCGACAAGCTTGAACACCTGCTCCGGACGGACGTCAGGAAGCGCGAACCCGTCGAAGCAGCCCGTGAGGGTTGTTCCCGGTGCGAGGATCGTCAGCGGATCCTCGACCGCCTCCGGCAGCAGGACCGCCGGACCTGCGCTTTCGTTCGTGATGGTCTGCGGTTCGGAAGGGGTGATGCGGGTCACGAGCGGCTTCAGCAGGCTTGCAGTTCTGAGGATGATTGCGGACCGCACGCGCCCCCCCTCGATTGCCCTGCTGGCCTTGCGGAGCGAAGGCCCGCTCATATATACCCCACCCAAACAAGATGAGGCGGAGAGTGAGCGGAATGCGGCGTGTTGTCATCACCGGACTTGGAATGGTGTCCCCCCTCGCCTGCGGTGTGGAAGAGACCTGGAGCCGGATCCTCGATGGCCGCTCCGGCGCGGGGCCAATCACGCGATTTGACGCGGATCATCTGGCCACCCGGATCGCCTGTGAAGTGCCCTATGGCGATGGCAGCGACGGGACGTTCAACCCCGATGACTGGATGGCGCCGAAGGAGGCGCGGAAGGTCGACACGTTCATCCTTTACGCCATGGCTGCTGCGGAAATGGCCGTGCAGGATGCCAACTGGATGCCCGAGGATGAGGCGGATCGGCTGCGCACCGGCGTGATGATCGGCTCGGGCATCGGCGGTCTGACGGCGATTTCGGAGACCACGCTCACCCTGCGGGACAAGGGGCCGCGGCGGGTCTCACCCTTCTTCATTCCCTCGGCGCTGATCAACCTCTGCTCCGGTCAGGTGTCGATCAAGTACGGGTTCAAGGGGCCGAACCATGCGGTCGTCACCGCCTGCTCCACCGGCGCACATGCCATCGGTGATGCCGCACGGCTGATCCAGTGGGGCGATGCGGACGTGATGATCGCGGGCGGGGCGGAAAGCCCGATCTCCGAACTCGGGATCGCCGGGTTTAACGCCTGCAAGGCCCTTTCCACCAAGTTCAATGACACGCCGGAGAAAGCCTCCCGCCCCTATGACCGGGATCGGGACGGGTTTGTGATGGGCGAAGGTGCCGGGGTTGTCGTGGTCGAGGACTACGACCATGCGAAGGCCCGGGGCGCGAAGATCTATGCGGAGGTGCTCGGCTACGGGCTGAGCGGCGACGCCTACCACATCACCGCCCCGGCGGAGGATGGCGACGGGGCGTTCCGGTCGATGACCGCAGCGGTCGAGCGGGCCGGGATCGCGCCGGGTGAGATCGACTACGTGAATGCGCACGGCACCTCCACGATGGCGGACACGATCGAGTTGGGCGCGGTTGCGCGCCTGCTCGGCGACGCAGCGGCGTCGGTGACCATGTCGTCGACCAAATCGGCGACCGGGCACCTTCTGGGCGCGGCGGGGGCGATCGAGGCGATCTTCTCGATCCTCGCGATCCGCGATCAGGTTGCCCCACCGACGCTCAACCTCGACACGCCGGATGTGGAAAGCGCCATCGATCTTGCCCCCCATGAGAAGCGGGAACGAAACGTGCGCTACGCGCTGTCGAACTCATTCGGCTTCGGCGGCACCAACGCATCGGTCCTGTTCGGTCGGGTCGACTGATGGCCATGGGCCGGACGCTGCGCAACCTCGCGGCCAATGTGCTGACGCTGCTGATCCTTGCCCTCGTGGTTCTGTCCGCGACGGTCTACTGGGGTCAGCAAACATTTGTCGCGCCGGGTCCGCTTGAGGAGACAACGGTGGTCACCGTGCCCCGCGGCGGGAACCTCAACGACGTGACCGAGGACCTGGTCGAGGTGGGTGCAATCGGCAACGAGACCGTGTTTCGGATTGGTGCGCGCTATGCGGAGGTGAACCGGCGGCTCAAGTTCGGCGAGTACGAGATCCCTGCGGGCGCATCCATGTCCGACATCGTGGAGCTGCTGACCTCCGGCAGGTCGATCCAGTATTTCGTCACTGTGCCCGAGGGACTGACCTCCTGGGAGGTCGTGGAGCTTCTCAAGGAAGAAGAGATCCTGACGGGGGAGATTGCGGAGGTGCCCGCGGAGGGTTCTCTTGCGCCGAACACCTACGGGGTCAACCGCAACGACAGCCGCGCGTCGGTCATTGCGCGGATGCAGGATGCGCAGGAGCGGATCCTGGACGCGGCCTGGGCCGGGCGCGTTGAGGATCTGCCGCTTTCGACCCGTGAAGAAGCCCTGATCCTCGCCTCGATCATCGAGAAGGAGACCGGGGTACCGGAGGAGCGGCGGCAGGTCGCCTCCGTCTTCGTCAACCGGCTGGAACGGGGTATGCGGCTGCAGACGGACCCCACGGTGATCTACGGGATCACGCTGGGGCAGGGACCGCTGGGGCGGGGACTCAGACGCTCCGAGCTGGATCGCAGGACCGCCTACAACACCTACCAGATCGATGGATTGCCGCCGACGCCGATCGCCAATCCGGGCCGCGCGTCCATCGAAGCGGCACTGGATCCGGCGGAAACCCCGTTCGTCTTTTTCGTTGCGGATGGCACCGGCGGGCACGCGTTTGCCGAGACTCTTCAAGAGCATAACCGCAATGTCGCGAAGTGGCGCGAGATCGAGCGGAGCAGACTTCAGTCTCAGTAAAGACTGCCGTTTATACTTTGTTAATACTTTAAATTGCGGGCGCAGTGTCGTTTTATATTGACAATGCGAACGGTCAAGTGTATACATCTAGGCAAGCTGGAAGAAGTGGGGGCGCCGCGGATGGTCCGCGGCGTTTGGTTTTCGGACAGCGTGGACCCAGGATGACATCAGACAAGGGATCCGGCCGTGAGAGCGCGCCGTCTTATGTGACGCAAGCCGCACGGCTCTACCGTGACCTTGCTGAAAACATGCAAATCGTGATCGACCTGCT
>JBCBAP010000113.1:0-6654 GCA_038532435.1 Pseudomonadota bacterium
CTGAAGGCCGCGCAGGATACCATTCGCGAGGAGCTGCAGAACTATCCGACCCCGGTCTCCGGGTGCGATGTGCAGTACAACCACTTGATAGGGCAGCGCCACGCGGTGGCGGACGCGCTTGCTGCCCTTGCCACGCCGAGGTTCGTGGCGACGCCGCGCATTCCCGTCGTGGGCGCCGCGGTGGAGAGCCGGTGAAGGTCCACATCCTCGACGACTGGTTCGACACGCTGCGCACGCTGCCCTGCTTCCGCCTGCTCGACGATCACGAGGTCAGTGTTTGGACCGATCACGAGCCGGATCCCGCGCGACTCGCGGCACGGATTCAGGACGCGGAGGTGCTCGTCCTCTTTCGGGAGCGTACCCCCATTGGCGCGGATCTGCTGGAGCGGCTGACAAACCTGCGGCTGATCTCCCAGCGCAGCGTGTACCCCCATGTCGACGTGGAGGCGTGCTCCCGAAACGGCGTGCTCCTGTGCTCGAACATGCATGCGGGCACGCCGTCCTACGCTGCGGCGGAGCTGACACTCGCGCTGATCCTGGCAAGCTATCGACAGATCCCCGAACAGGTGGCCTCGCTAAGGCAGGGGCGCTGGCAGATGGGTGTTGGGCGGACCTTGCGGGGTCGGACTCTTGGCCTCTACGGCTACGGTCGCATCGCGACGGCGGTTGCTGACATGGCCGATGCCATCGGCATGAGGGTGCAGTGGTGGGGATCGGAGGAGGGCAGGGCCCGCGCCTGTGACGATGGTCGAGACGTGCCGGAGAGCCGACCGGAGTTCTTCGCCACCTCCGATGTGGTCAGCCTGCATGTGCGGCTCAAACCCGCCACCCGCGGCGTGATCACGGCGGAGGATCTCGCGTCGATGTCACCGCGGGCCCTGCTCGTGAACACCTCCCGCTCTGGACTGATCGCCGAAGGCGCGCTCGAGGCGGAGGTCGCCCGTGGTCGCATCTCAGCAGCAGTCGACGTGTTCGACAAGGAACCCTTGCGCGACCCATCCCATCCTCTTTTGACGCACCCGAACGTGCTGCCAACGCCCCATATCGGCTACGTCACCGAAGACGAGTTTGACCTCCAGTTCATGGACATCTTCGAGCAGATCAACGCGTTCGCAGGCGGAGAACCGATCCACATGATCAATCCGGATGTTTGGCTCCAATCGCCGCAGGGCAAGGACATGGCTTGATCTCTTGCGCTGAACCATGCTGTATCCAAGTGGATACAAAATGGGAGAGAAACGCATGCCCAAGAAGGTAGTCATTGTCGGATCGGGCAACGCCGCGATGAGCGCAGGTATCGCCGCACTGGAATCCGGGGCCGAGGTGGTGATGCTCGAAAAGGGCGGCGAAGCCTTCGCCGGTGGCAACACCAAATACACCGCCGGTGCGATGCGGTTCGCCTACGAAAGCTCAGACGACCTGCTCCCCCTTCTTGCGCACCCGGATGACCCGCGCATTCCCCGCACGGACTTTGGCGCTTATTCGGAGGATAAGTTCGCAGCCGACCTCGCGGGCTTTAACGACGGCGCACCGCTGTCGCCGGAGCAAAAGGTCCTCGTCGGTGAGTCCTACGACGCGGTGCGCTGGCTCGCGGGCCACGAAGTCAGGTACGAGCCGATCTATTCCCGCCAGTCGTTCGAGAAGGACGGAAGGTTCGTCTTCTGGGGCGGGCTGACCCTCGCGGCTGCGCACGAGGGTGTGGGTCTCTATGACATGGAGCGTGCAGCGTTCGGCAGGTTGGGCGGGACGCTCCGCTACAACGCTGGCGTCACCGGGCTGATCACCACCGGCGACCGGGTCACCGGCGTTCAGGTTGGAACGGAGGAGGTCGTCGCCGATGCCGTCATTCTGGCCTGCGGCGGGTTCGAGGCGGACGAGACCATGCGGGTCGACAATATCGGCCCTGACTGGTCTGCGGCAAAGGTACGCGGCACGCCCATGAACACGGGCGATGGTCTTCGTATGGCGTGGGCGTTGGGGGCTGCGCGCCACGGCAGCTACACCGGCTGTCATGCGACGCCGATGGACCTTCACATGAAGGACTTCGGCAATCTCGACCTGCCCCCCATCGAGCGCAAGAAGTACCGGAAGATCTGTTACTTCCTCGGTGTGATGCTAAACGCCGCGGGGGACCGGTTCGTCGATGAGGGGATCAACTTCCGCAACTACACCTACGCTCAGTTCGGGCGCGCGGTGCTTGAGCAGCCCGGCCACTTCGCCTGGCAGATCTTCGACGCGAAGGTCTTTGACCTGCTCTATGACGAATACTGGTTTGAGGATGCGCATTTCGTCGAGGCGTCCACGCTCGAGGACCTCGTCGGCAAGCTTGATGGGGTGGATGCGGATGCCGCACTCCGCACGCTTACGGCATTCAACGACGCGGTCGAGAGTGATGTCACATTCGATCCCACGATCCTCGATGGGAAGGGGACGTCCGGTCTGTCGCTGGCAAAGTCGAACTGGGCCCAGCGGTTCGACACGGCACCTTTCCGCGCCTACCCGGTAACCGGAGGCATCACGTTCACCTATGGCGGTCTGCAGGTGGGCGCGCAAGGACAGGTCCTGCGCACGGATGGTTCTGAGATCGCAGGCCTGCACGCCTGCGGCGAGCTTGTCGGCGGAGTGTTCCACGGGGGCTATCCCGGTGGGTCAGGTCTCACGTCCGGAACGGTGTTCGGCCGCCGCGCCGGAAGGGGCGCGGCGCACTAGCATAGCCTCATGCGGCGGTGTGGGCCAACATGTCCTCAAGCTTGGTTGCTGCGGACTTCGCCCGCTCGTCGAAATCGCTGTCCCCGGAGGTGCCGCGCAGATTGCCGAGCCAGAATGCATGGATGGCGCTGAACGCGGGCCGCCCGATGGTGCTGTGCATCGCCTTGAGCGCGTCTTCATCCGTGGAAAGAATGAAGTCCACCTGCTCACGCAGCTTGCTGCGGGTCACATCCTCCGGATCCGCAGCCGCGGGCGCCTCTATCTCCGCGCTTTCGATCTCGCTGAGTTCGCCTGTCGGCATTGAGAACGTGCGGCAGAATTTCGCATCCCTGCGCACCAGAACACCGTCCCGGTCATGGATGACAAGGACCGCCTTCGACCGACGGGCGGCATGGGCGAACCGGTCCGACAGATCCGCCAGCACCGCGGCGAAAAGCAGATCCGCTGGCGTCGGGTATCCGGACACCAGATCCGCCTCGGCTCCCACACGCCGAGTCTCCGTGTCCACATAGTCCCGGATCATCGGGTTTGGGATGAAAGTCGCAATCTCTGCCATTCCCACAGCAAAATCAGCGAGATCGCTGCGCAGACCGCGGCTGATCAACAGCTCCGGCACCTGCTTGTCCGCAGCGCTTGCACGCAACGTGATCTCGCTGGCCAACTCGTCCGTGCACAGAATGCGCGTCTGCCGGGGAAACCGGTTCGTCGCGATCATCTCGAACATCGCTTCATTCCCGCCGGTGAGAATTGCCGCCTCAGGCGCCTCCGCCTGTCCTATCCATGTTCCAAAATCCATAACCACCCCTCCGCTCGATCCTTTGCCTCAACTGGCACTTACTTTTGTCACTTTTGTCTTTTACTCCGAGCCATCGAAGACAACAACAACGGCCGATCTACGGAGTGCAATGTGTCGAAGATTCTCTACTCGCACCGGATACAGGGCGTGATTCAGCAGTGCGTGAAGGAACTTGGCCTTACGCTGATGTTGAGTGACGAAAACACAGACCTATCTTTGGCAGACAACGAACAGATGCTGCATGACGTCTGTGCGATGCTAGGCGTCAAAGTACAGAAACACGTAGAAGGCGAACGATGTGTCTTTATATTCAGGAAGTGAGTGAGGTGATGAGTTATGGGGAGCGATACATCCCGGGAAAAACCGGGACAGAGTAAAGAAGAACAAGCCCTCAGCGCTGTACAGAAGGGTCGGCGCGCAGGGCTCAGCCTCGCCAGGGCAGAACGGCTGGCGGAGGTTTCGCAGGGTGCACCTGCGGCGGAGGCGGAAGAAACACCTCCCACCACTCCTAAAAGTAGAAGTAAAACTCTGGCGGTTTCGCTTTGCGTGATCGCTGCCGCCGCAGCTTTGACTGCAGGCTACACGATGTGGCCTGGCGTGACGCCGGGAGAGGTTTCTCTGGCTGTGTCGGGCGCAGAAGTGCTCGCCCCGGTTGCGACGCCCGCAGAGAAGACAGAAGAGACCGACATCGTCGATTCGCAACTTGAAGCGGAGCCCGCGGAAGCGGCCGGCGAGATCGTCGTTGCCGAGGCCGAGGAGGACCCTCAGCCCCAGGAAACTCTCGCAGTGGCAGCCATCGTCGAGCCGGTCCAAGAACCGGAAGCTGTCGTGGAGAATTACGCGATGGCCGCGGAGAACACCGCGCCTGTCGTGCGCCGGGGATGTGCAGGAGAACTGCACGCACAGCTTGAACCCCTGCGGATCGAATTCCTGCCCGGGGACAGCGCTCTCGCGCCCGAGTCCGCGAAGCAGATCGAAGACTATGCGGCACTCGTGGATGCCTGCGATCCGGTGCGCCTGCGCATCGATGGATATGCAGACCCCGACGATGGGGGTCGGCCGTCAACGCTCCTGAGCTGGCGTCGGGCCCAGACCGTTTTCGAACATCTGGAGGCCGCAGGCTTTCAGATGGAGCACTACACCGCCGTCGGCCATGGAGTGCCGACGCGGGCGCAGACCTTTGAAGACTCACACCACCGCTATGTGGAAGTTGGTATCAAGTAATGTACGGCCCCGCGCGGGCTGAGAGAGGACGAAACGATGAACGAAGAAGCACAAGGCACCATGATGACGGTCCTGAACGGAATCGGGTTTGAGCTTTCCCTGCCGGTACTGGTGATCCTTGCGATCGCCCTGTGTGGGTTCATGGCCGGTCGGTTCAGCAAACGCGGCGCGCGTGACGCGGTGATGGTGGAAACGCCGGACGGACCGCAGCCCGTGGACGCGCTTGAGGATGCGTTTGCCGAAGAGATCAACCGCCAGCGTCGGGAGATTGCATCGCTTCGTGGAGAGCTCACCCGCGCACGGACCGAGGCGGACCGCCTGCGCCGCCGGGGAAGCAACCGCGCCCCCAGCCGCGTTCGTGTCGTGTAAGACATCTAAAACTTGAATTAAAAAGGGCGGGCCTCGCGGCCCGCCCTTTTTTCATCGCCTTGGTACAGGCTCAGCTCAGCTCTGCCGAGAGATCCTGAAGAACATCCAGAAGGCTGTCGACGTTGACCGTTTCCGGGTTCACTTCCGCGTTCGAGAAGTAACGCAGGAACACTTTCTTGGTCTTGTCGTCCATACCCTCGTGCAAACCCATCGACCAGGTCGGGAACATGCGCTCGCGCACGTCCGAACAGGAAATCAGGATCACGTTGATGTGGCGCGGATCCTTTGCGATCCGGTGATACGTCGAGCTCACCTCAGCGCGCCCACCTTCAAGAACCTGCAGGAAGTAGGTGCCGTTATAGTGCAGAATTCCGGTGATGTTGTTGGGCGTGTTGTTGCGGTGACAGCTCGCGATCAGATCGCGCATCTCCAACGAAAGCGACGGGTTGCGCTGGCTGTAGTAGACCAGTCTGATCAGGTTCGTGGTACTGTCCTTTTCATCCACTCAGGTGCGCGCGGGGCGATGATATGACCACTGCGACCTCGACACGATCCTTAATGACGACCGATTGCGAAAAAATGATGTTCGAATCTTGTTCTGACGGACACTTTTAAGAATGACGGTAGGTAAAGAGTCTCACTCGCGCTTCAAGGTAAGATAACGGCCGAAAACGATTGTGCCAGTGCGAGATTACACGCGCGGAATTAAATCAACTTTTAAGCGAGCGCTTCCAGTACTAAATGGTTCCAGATTGAAATCCTCAGCGGCCATCTGATCCAATAACCTTTTGAAATCAGAGGTATGAGCCGCATCACCGATGACTTTGCCCTGCAATGTCTCCGCAAGTTGACACTTCGTAATTTGATCTTGATCGACCACGGAAGACTTCGGGGACAAGATGACAGTGCGGGACGCTTTCGATCGGCGCGGCCCTACAGGAAGCCAAATTTTAGGAGAAAATGGTGGGCGACCCTGGAATCGAACCAGGCATGCGTCTCCGCGAGGGAGTTACAGTCCCCTGCCACACCTTGCGGCCTGTCGCCCACTTTCACTGTCCGCAGGCAGCGAAGTGGTGCGTTGGATATCCTTGGCGCTGTGGGGCGTCAAGGCGAATTTCCAGTGGGGTCTAGGGGATGTAGTCCCCGGTCGAAATAGACCCTGTCAAAGCCATCCTCGACCCGTCGGTCGGACTGGCGAAAGCCGAGGCTGGCGTAGCAGTCCCGGGCTTCGAGCATCGCGGCATTCGTGTAGAGTGTGACCCGCGCTAGCCGTTCGTCGCGCGCCGTGCGAAACGCGGCATCGAGGAGAGTGCGCCCGATGCCCCGTGACTGGGTCGCAGGGTCCACGGCAAGGTTGTCGATCTGAAGCGCGTTGCCCTCTGTCCGGCTCGCAAGATATCCAAGGGGCACGGTGCCGAAGACGATGACGCCTCCGCCCGCAATCGCGTTCTCGAAGTCCGCGTCCATCGTGGCGGGGCGCCGTCCGATCTCTGAAACATACCGCTCGAACGCCGCCTGAGCGATTTCGCGGATCCGCGCGAGGTCCGACGGCTGCG
>JBCBAP010000114.1:0-6605 GCA_038532435.1 Pseudomonadota bacterium
GCAGGATCCGCTCTCGCAGGGCGGCACGCAGATCCTCGTTCATCCGTGGCCGGAACCGCATGCTGTGCCAGAGCGCCATCAGGTCGAGGTCCGCATCCTCCAGCCGGTGGGAGATGCGCACGCGCATCATCTCCGCCTTCGCCAGCGGAACGGTCAGTGTGCGGGTGCCATCGTCGAAGGCGATGGGGGCTGCGGCATCCTCGTGGATGAGGATCTTGAACGGCTCCGCATCAGGCCAGGTCCCGCTCATGTAGTAGGGCACGTTCACACGCTGGGTCGGGCCTGTGCCCGGCAGGAAGTCGAGCCGCACAACCGCGTCGCGCGCGAGCACGTCCGGCAGGTAGGGCAGCGTGAAGCTCTCTGGCATTGCGGAGTACTTCACCAGGTCGCTCGCGCCGACCTCCGGATCCTCGTGCAGCACCTTGACTTCCACGAGGTTCTCGTCCCGAGAGGCGAGCATGCCGTAACGCGACGGATCCGGCCGGCCTGAGGGATCGTCGAGCGCCCCATGCATCTCCGCCATCACGTGGGAGGTCCGCGGCGGGATCACGTGGCGGCGGGTCTGGTCCGTCGTCGGGATGGTGTTGTCTGCCGGGGTTTCGTTGAAGGACCGGATGGCGAGCCGGGTCATCGCCTCCCCATCCTCTGTTGGCTCCACGCCGCCCGGGCCATCAACGAGCGCGTTGACCGGAATGCCAACGGGCTCGTACCGGCGGAAGGTTTCCGGCGGGCTCGCCTCGTTCGGGATCGCGGTGTCGCCCGGGGTGAAGGCTGTGGCGTTCCCGGCGAGATCCGCGACGCGCACCTTCACCTGATACTCGTGCCCGAAGCGCAGGAGGGGCAGGCTTCCCGCCCGCACGCGGAATGAGGTTTCCAGGGGGATCCGCGGCGGAGCCGTGTTTGCTGCCGTCTCCGGCAGGTCGTCGTTGGAAATCGCGAGCCCGGGGCGCGGCGTCGTCAGGCTCCAGCCCGACCAAGCAAAGATCAGCTCGCTGATCTTGCGCACGCCCTGGAACAGCGCCTCGTTGGGGTCCGCGGCCTCCTGCGCGGCGAGGCGGATCATGCCCTCTTCATCTTCGAAATTGAGGGTCTGGCTTGAGTTCAAAAGCTCGTAGGTTCCGTCCCGCCGGCAGAGTGACTGCCACGGTGCGCCTGTGGAAAGGTCGATGATATCCGCGTGGAACCCTCGCAGAATGTCGTCGGCAAACAGGTCGATGGGGGAGTTTGACACCAGCGCATCGTTCATCGCGCCGTTGTTGTTGAAGAGTTCGTCGAGGCTCAGGTGGCGGTCCACCTCCACCAGTTGCAGCCCCGCCGTACGGATGTTGGCGACACCGGCGCGGTCATCGAGCTCCGGATTTTCCTTCCGCCCGCCCCTGCGGGAGAAGCTGCGGGCGGTGTTGCGCAGCTTGATCCCTGCGCCGTCCACATCCATCTGGATTACGCGGAACCGCTCCCCATCGAGGTTGAGCATCCGGTTCGAGATCGGGCTGGCAGAGGAGCGGCGGACGGCGAAGAAGCGTGGCGCGTTCCATTCGGTGATCGTCCCGGGCGTCGTATCCGGCTCCACATCGACGCCGTTGTCCGCCGAGGGCGAGGGCCGGGTCACGTTGAGCATCACCCGGTCGGTCAGGGCGCCACCGGGCATGTCACTCAGCGGGATGCGCAGATCCACCGCGATGCCCGTCAGGCGCATCAATCGGGGATATTGCGTGATGGCGGAGACGACCTCGTGGAAGTCGATCCGGTCGGCGAAGTCCATGGGATCGGGCAATGGCTCGAACTTGTGGTGCCGCCACTGCGCATCCTCGCGGATGTCGTCCGGTCCCTGCTTGGTGTAGCTGCCGCCGACGGGATCCCGCACCGCGAGCGGCATGTGGTAGATTTCCTGAAGCTGGAAGGCTCCGGAAACGTCCTGATAGTCTTTCCGCTTGGGGTCCTGCAGCGCAGAAAGCACCATGCGCTGGTAGGTCTCGTCATCCTCCTGCGGGCGGGCAAGATCGCGGATCTCGGGGAAGAGGTCTGCAGGCTCCGGCAACTCGTCCACTGCATCTAGGCCGATGTCCGCGTAGGTGTCCGACACGAAATCGTTCACGCGGGCGACCGGGTAGGACAGGATCCTCGATCCCCGCATATCCTCGTAGGCGTGGTTGCGCACGACGGTTTCGCTGGTAAAAAGCGCCTGCCACACGTTCGGGTCCGGTTCCGATACCCGTTCCGCGGGCAACGCCGTCCCGCCGAAATCGACCTGAAACTCCGCGTTGAGCATCAGTTCCGCCCAGATCATGAAATCCGGCCAATTGTCGAGCGGTGCGGCCGGGTCCACCGTCAGGGTTAACCGGGGGGAGGCGTAGGCGGTCAGCAGCGCGTGGTCGTCCGCGGTGCCGTTCGGCAGGGCGGTCCAGATCAGCTTTTGGGAAAAGTCGGCCATGATACTCGCCTCCCTTACGCGAACGCCGCGCAGTAGCGGTCCCAGGTGGATTGGTCGGTGATGAGCTGTGCGAATGTCGGGTCGCTGTCGGAGCCGGAGAACTTCCGCTCCGCCGTCACCTTGACGGTGGTGGAGAAGAAGAGGACCTGCACCTCGATCTTGATGGTCGCCTGCCCCTTCACGAAGGATTTCGCATCCGCCTTGTAGTAGCCGAGCGACAGGTGCAGCGTGACGGAGACGGAGATGAGGCCGAGCACGGAGAGTTCACCCCCCATCTCCACATAACCCTCAAGCGTCACTGCATCCTGCTTCCAGTGGAAGTAGACGCCCGCCTTCACATAGACGCCGCCGGAGGCAACCCCGACATCGAAGGAGGCAAAGGCACCAAACTCGAACGCGGCCTCGATCTCCGTGATGCCCTCCGCAGTCGTGACGAGGGCGAAGAAGCCGCCACCCCCGAACATGGAGACCGTGAGCAGGAAGGGTGCCTCCCGTGTGTTGAAGAAGAACTTGAGCGAGACCGGATCACCCTTGAACGGGATCGTGAGGTAGGCGCCGATTTTCATGTTCTTCAGCGCAAATATCCCCACCTCCACGTTGGGGAGTTTGAAGTCGTAGCCGACCTTGAGGTCGGAGAAGCTGGGCTTGATTATCGGGGGGTCGGAGAAGCCTCCGGCCGGGATCAGATCCGCGAGCTTGTTGACGAACTCGAGCGGTCCGCCGAACACCACCGGCGCGTCGTCGTTGAGCTTCGGGTTCGGTTTGAACTTGTTCTTCAGCGAGGATTCAAAGCCGAACTCGTCAAACCAGACGATGACAAAACCGAAGAAGTTCAGCTTGAAATTGGTCAGCTTGCCGGTGGCCTTGACCTCCGGATCCTTGAAGCCCGGGTCGTTGCCCGCGCCGAAGTCCGGACGCGGATCGCCCTCCAGATCGAGGAAGCCCAGATCAGGATCGTCGACGACCAGATAGGCTGTCAGCTTCGCCGTCAGTTCCAGTTCGCTGTCCCCGCCCTGTCCGGTGACAAGGCCCGGGATCGGGGAATTGACGCTCTCCCGCTTGAATTCCCAGCTTGTCTCCACCCGGTCGGGGAACCGCTCGGTCTTGAAGCCCGGGATCGCGTCGGCGACGACGGCGACGAGCGGGGCGATGATGTCCTTGAGGTCGAAACCGCCGAGGATCTTCGCGTCCGGGAACAGATCATCCGGCTGGACCGTCCCGCTCGTGAGCGCGGAGGTCGAGCCGCTGACTGCGCCCTGTCCGTTCGAGATCGCGCTGAGCGTCTGACTCGGCTGGGCGATGCCGCCGACCTTGTCCGTCGGGACATCCGCACCCATGGAGACCTGATAGGGTGATTTGAGGGACAGGAAGACGCGCCAGGGATTGTTGGTGTATCCGTTGGGCAGATAGGTGGAGGTCTCGTACTCCACCGTCTCCGACGTCACCTTTCCCGTGATCCCCTTCAGCGCCTTGAGTTGGGCGTCCGCGCAGCGCACGGCAGGGTGATAGGGGGGGCGGACCGAACCGCTCGCCGGGGTCCCTTCAAACACGATCTCATCGATCGGAAGGTCGACATCGCCCGGGTTTCCGCTGCCTACCGGGGCCATCCGCACGGTCTGGCCGCCATAGTCGACCCGGCTGCGCGGGTTGATGTTGCTGCCGGACCCGGCCCAGCCCGTGTGCACCTGATGCATCGGCGGGTTGGCCTGATCGAGGAATGGTTCGTGGATGAAGATCGCCGGAGCGGAAAACACCGTCCTGTGACCGCCGAGGTCTGCGGCCTCGAATTCGAAGAGGTTCGGCGTTCCGCTGACCAGATCGATGGGCCAGAACGCCTGCGTCGCACCGTTCAGCGTGCCGACCTTGGAGATCGCGGCGACATTCTCCCGCAGCCGCGGCGTGCGTCGCGTCAGGCAATTGATGACCTGGAACGGCAGCTTGCGGCCCTGATGCACCTGGCCCGTGGCGGGAAACGTCTTCTCAACCTCCCGGATCAGGATGAACTGGATCTTGCGCAGGGTCGCGGCACAGCCGTTGGGGTTCCAGTCCTCCACACCCCGGGTCGTGAGCGTGACGAGGGATGCCCGGTGGCCCCAGGGATAGAGGAACCCGGCCTCGACGATCTGCACCCGTTCGTCCCGACCGTAGGAGGCGTCGTGCTGCCAGGATTCGACCCCCACACCCGCGGGGCGTACGGGCCACGCACCGTCCGCCTCCAGCGTGCCACCCCAGGCGCTCAGCTGCATCCGGCGCGCCCGCGCAGGGCTCGGCACATAGTCCGCACCCCCGGGTTGCTTGGCCAGATGGTCGGACATCAGCTTGACCAGTGCTCTCCGCTGGAAGCCGCTGATGGACATGGAGAACGGGTCCGTGGGAACGGAGGAGGAATTGTAATCCGGGCTCCACATGGCGATGATCGGCGCGCCCGATGCGGTGAGCGGCTGCGGCCCGGTGTTGGTACGGCGGCTCAGCGTGGTCCGCCACAGCTCCGTCCGTCCGCTGAGTGACACCGGCGATACCGGATGGGCAAACGTCGCCGATTTGTGCGGTGCCTGCATGATCCGATAGGGCAGTTCGATCGACGTGACCAGATTGCCGGGCTTGTGCGGGCTCATCGACAGGAACAGGGCGGGTGCGAGCTCGACGACCAGACTGTCGGAGAGGTTGGTGGCAAGATCGGGCCGCGCCGCGATCTCCCGCGCGATCGTTGAGCCGACGGAAACTTCGAAGAGGGCGTTGGCGACCTCCATTTGCTCCGCATCGATACCGTCGTCGGCGGCCATCTCTGCATTGAGGGCGATGGCGGCGTCCCGGGTGACGTTGGACCCGGTGGAGCCGACGCGCATGGCGCTGACCGCCTCGCCCGCGCTGCGCTTGGCGCGTTTGAGGATTGATTCCGCGCGGGCCTCGTCTTCCAGACCCCGCTCCAGATCGAGGGATGCTTCGCTCAGCGCCTCGGCCGCCTCGATCACCTTGTTCTGGGTCTCCGCCACGGAAAGGGCCTCGAACGAGACCGAACCGGGGATGAAGACCGGCGGCAGCCGTACCAGGCTGTCGAGGCTGAGCGGCCAGTTCGTGATCGCACCGAGCAGCGCATCGAGCGTGTAGGGCACGGAAAGCTCGGTCTTCGGCATCAGCACGACAATGCGGCTGGGGTAGGCAAAGCGTGCCCTCATCACCGTCGGGGAGGGTGGTATCGGGTTGCCGTCGAAGAGCGTCTCCTCGCCGAAATGCTGCCCCTGCAGTTCGAAGCAGATGTGGGCATTGCGCGAGGGCACCGTTCGGATCAGCTGCTCCTTGCTCGGTGTCAGGCTGAGATTGTGAAAGACGAACTGCGCCGCGAGCAGGTCGTCGGGCCGCACGAACGGCACCCGCACCAGCGGGGTTGGTCCTTCGGGGGCGAGGATGTCGCCGATGACCGGTTCCACGATCGGGGTCACGGCCGCGGTTGCGGTTGCCGTTGCGGCGACACGCGCCTCCGGCTCGATCCTCGAAAGAGAGGACAGGGAGTTTACGGTTCTGGCGAGTTTGAGCGTACCGGCGGGAATCTCGGGCATGACGCACTCCACGGGGAGGACACGTAAGATCACTTCGTCTGGCAGGTATTCTACGCAAGGTTGTATCACAGAGCGGCGATCAACCGGACTCTCCATTGGAGAACGGCCCTGCACCTCCTGAAGGCTGGAACATGTGTAAAAGGTTAACGCCTTGATTCGATAAAGCTCATCGCGGCTGTGAAAGTGCCGCGAATTTCTGCCCGACCACTCAATTGAGTGGCGTTAACGGGTCGAAATGGCCCCTCCGAAGGGCGAATCAGATAGGAGAAGCGCGGCGCGTTCCGCCTGCAAGTCGGGAAGCGGTACAGCCTCCTCCACGGCGAAGTCCTGATCGTATCGGCCGCGGAACAGATGCAGGCCCTGCGCCGCCGCATCGAGGCGCGCGCGGGCGTCGAAGCTGTGGCCGAAACCGGACAGGATGTAGCCCGCAGCCTCTTCCGGTGCGCGCTCCAGATAACCCTCGGCGAGGATCCTGTTGAGCGGCGCACCAGCAGCGGTAAAGCGGCCGATGCTCAGCGTGTCCTGACGCAGGACACCGTCTGATGCGGCGCCGGTGACAGTGGCGAAGACGCCCGGTTCGGGCAACGCCCCGTCGATGGCGACACCGTTGATGCCTG
>JBCBAP010000115.1:0-6351 GCA_038532435.1 Pseudomonadota bacterium
CAACGTGCTACGTTTGAAGAGGATGGTGGTTCCTTCCCGTGCAGAGATCGGCAGCTTTCGAGAGGGTCTTCTTACATGATACCCGGTGTCCATGCTTAGCCTCGATCACCTCACGATCATTGCGCCGACGCTGCGCGAGGGCGTCGAACATGTCCGCGATTGTCTCGGCATCGACGTGCCATTCGGCACACGCCACCTCTACATGGGCACGCACAACCATCGTCTTCAGCTTGGCGACGGTGTTTACCTGGAGATTGTCGCGCTGGATCCCGATGGCGTCGATCCGGGCCGAGCGCGTTGGTTTGGCGTCGACGATGCTGAACAGGTGCGTTCAGACTGGGAACAGAACCGCCGGTTGAGAGGATGGGTTGCGGCGACAACCTCCATCGATGGCAGTGTCCGTCAGCGATCCGAGTTTGGCGACGCCGTCGAGCTCCCCTTCGACCGGCCGGAGTTCGCGTTTTCCATTCCGGCCGACGGCTCTTTGCCTATGGGAGGGGTGCTTCCGTCTCTGATCGACCATCGCGGTGATCCAACGCAAATGTCCGGTATCCCGGACGCGGGAGCCCGCCTGATGTCCTTTTCCCTTGAGCATCCGCATCCCGAGGAAATCAGAGCCGTCTATGACAGTTTGAAGATTGACCGGCCACCCGAGATCAGGGCCGGGTCGGTTTTCCGTTACGAAGCCCAAATCGAGTTGCGGAGTGGATTGCGCACTCTATGGTAGGCATGCCGGATCGGAGGCATTTTCGGTTTTCTGGGCATCAGGAGGTCAGTGCCCGGAAACTTGGTCAAGCACAGCCATCCGCTTGGCTGAAGCCAAAGCAACGAGGCTGAAGACGACGAGCAGAATTGGAAATCTAAGGTCTCGGTCGCCTTGTAAAGCAGTTCTACCGCAGCGCCATGATCTGGGGATGGAGCTGAGCGGGTGCCGCGATCATGCCCGGAAGTTTGGGAGTTGGATTGTTGAAGGCTGGCGCGGCGCCGTTGCGGTCAGTGACCGTGCCGCCGGCCTCCGCAACGATGAGCGCGCCAGCGGCCACGTCCCATTCCCAGGCGTTGCGCAGGGTAATCATCGCGTCGAACTCGCCGTTTGCGATCAGACAAAGGCGGTAGGCGAGCGACGAGCGGTGGTGGGTCACCACGTTCGGCACACCTCCCGGCCAATTCTTCGCTTTCATCTGCCACTCGTGCGTGAGGACCGCCGCTCCTGACAGACCCTCCCGCAGGGATGGGGAGATCGGCGCGCCGTTGACCGTCGCCCCACCGCCACGGGTGGCCGCGAAGGTGAGGCCCGGGATTGGCAGGTGCACCGCCGCGGCGGTCACAGCACCCCCTTCGATCACCGCAAGCGCGTGGGAAAAGGTGGGCCGCCCGGCGACAAATGCGCGGGTTCCGTCGATGGGATCGACGATGAAGAGCCGCTCCGTATTGAGCCGCGCCGCACCATCCTCGGTCTCTTCCGACAGCCAGCCATAGTCGGGCCGCGCATCGCCAAGCTCTGCGTTGAGCATCCGGTCTATGGCGAGGTCAGCCTCGCTGACCGGGCCGCCATTGTCCGCTTTCTCCCAGACCTCCGGATTGCGCCCGAAATGGACCTTCGCAATCTCACCGGCCGCGTGGGCGGCGTCGATGAGCAGCGCAAGATCCGCTGCGTCAGCTTCCGGCAATCGTGAGACCTTCGACCCGGAGGCTGGGGATCACGCGGCTCAGATGCGGGCGGGCGTCGTTGGCCGCCGTGAGGCTCATCAGCATCTCCCTCAGGTTGCCCGCGACGGTGCATTCGTTGACGGGCCGGACGATCTCCCCGTTTTCAACCCAGAAGCCGGACGCGCCCCGGGAATAGTCCCCGGTATTGCTGTTGACCGAGCTTCCGATGAGGGAGGTGATCAGCAGCCCGGTTCCCATCTCCCTCAGCAAAGCATCGCGATCCCGTTCGCCCTGGGTGAGGCGCAGGTTCGACAGGCCGGGGCTCGGTGCGCCGGTGACACCCCGATTGGCATTCGCGGTGGAGGACAGGCCCAGCTTTCGGGCCGTGGCGAGGTCGAGCGTCCAGCCCTGCAACACACCTGCCGTCACCAGGGACCGCGACGCGGTTGCGAGCCCCTCGCCGTCGAAGGGACGGGAGCCGCTCGTGCGGGCGCGGTGAGGCTCCTCCACAAGGTCCATGCCAGCGGGCAGAACCGCCTCCCCCATCGCGTCCTTGAGCCAGCTTGCCCCCCGCGCGATCGCTGACCCGTTGATCGCCTGCACGAGGTGCCCGATCAGGCTTCCCGAAACCCGTTCATCGTAGAGTACCGGGTAGGCACCGGTCGGTGGACGGGAGGGGTTCTGCAGTGCGACGGCGCGCTCGCCCGCGAGGGTTCCGATCTCCTCCGCGGAGATCATGTCCGCAAGGTGGGTGCGGCTGTCGAAGGCATAATCGCGCTCCATCTTCAGCCCCTCGCCGCTGATCGCGACGGCGCTGGCGGAGTGGCTCGTGCGGGCATATCCGGCGGAAAAGCCGTTGGTGGCTGCCATGTGGAACCGCATGGCCCCGTAGTTGCCGGAGGCGCCATCCATCTGCATCACACCCGGCACCGCCATCGCAGCTGCTTCACAGGCAAGCGCCGTTACCTCGAGCGCTTTGGGATCCGGCTCGATCTCATCGACCAGATCCAACGCCCCCGCATCTGTGGAGGCGGCAAGCTGATCCGGGTCGGCGAGACCCGCGTAGGGATCCTCCGGTGCGAGGCGGGCCATGGCGACGGCACGCTCGGCCAGTGTCTCAATGGTCTCTTGCCGCGTGTCGGAAGCGCTGACGCTTGCGCTGCGCTGACCGACGAAGACGCGCAGGCCGATTTCCGTTCCTTCCGACCGCTCGGCCTGTTCGAGAGCGCCGTTGCGGACCTCCACGGACAGACTGTCAGAAGAGACTGTTACCGCATCTGCGGCGTCGGCTCCGTGCTGGGTTGCGGCGTGGATGAGGGCCTCGGCGAGGTGGGAGAGCGATTGGGTCATGCGGCTGACTTGTGGCATCGCCCGCGACAGGTCAAGTCCCGTGTCGGGGGGTGGGTCCGAAACCGCTTGCACAGCCGGTCACATACGCGTTGGATACCGCCAAACCCCCAAGCAGAAGGGCCGCGGACATGAGAGATCACGCCACCACCACACATGTTGAATCCTGGAACGAATGGGATCCATTGCGCCACGTCATCGTGGGCCGCGCGACGGACTGCCATATCCCGCCGCCGGAACCGGCGCTCGACGCCAAGGTGCCCGAGGACAGCGACATGCGCGGCCAATGGGGCAAGCGCCCTCAGGAGACAATCGACCGGGGCAATGAACTGCTCGATGCCTTCGCCGCGATGTTGCGGGCACGGGGCATCCGCGTGGACCGTCCTACGCCCATCGACTTTTCCCTGCCCGCGACGACGCCCGACTTCCACACCGAAAGTCAGTTTGGGTGCATGCCGCCGCGCGACGTTCTGCTGACCGTCGGGCGGGAGATGCTGGAGGCGACGATGAGCTACCGGTGCCGGTGGTTCGAGTATCTCTGCTACCGCCCGCTGATGCAGCAGTATTTCGACCAGGATCCGGGCTTCCGCCATGAGGCGGCACCCAAACCGAGGCTCACCGATGCGGACTACCGCATGGACTATCTGAGCGACAGCATCGGGGTGGAAAAGCGGCTGGAATGGACTGCCGACAAGTTCTTCGTCACGACCGAGGAGGAGCCGCTCTTCGACGCGGCCGACGTGCTGCGTTTCGGTCGGGACCTTGTCGTGCAACACGGGTTTACGACCAACCTGAAGGGGATCGAATGGCTGCGCCGGCATTTCCCCGATCATCGGGTGCACGCGGTCAATTTCCCCGGCGATCCCTACCCGATCCACATCGACGCCACCTTCACGCCCCTGCGCCCCGGTCTGATCCTCAACAACCCGCAGCGCCGCCTCCCCGACGATCAGCGGGGCATGTTCCAGGCCAACGGGTGGGAGATCATCGATGCTGCGCAGCCCGCGCACAACGCACCACCGCCGCTGTGCTACTCGTCCACCTGGCTCTCCATGAATGTGCTGGTTCTGGATCCCAAGACCGTGTGCGTGGAGGCAAGTGAGGTCTACCAGGCCGAACAGCTCGACAAGCTCGGCTTCGAGGTTGTGCCCGTCGAGTTACGCGACGCCTATGCATTTGGCGGAGGTCTTCACTGCTGCACGGCGGATGTGCGGCGTGAGGGCACCTGCGAAGACTATTTTCCCCGCCTCGACTAGGAGCACCCAATGACCGACTTGTCCGGAAAAGCCGTCCTGATCACAGGAGCGTCCCGTGGGATCGGAGCCGCCGCGGCGCGGGAGTTCGCATCCCGTGGTGCCCGGGTGACCATGGCAGCCCGGTCCCTCGATCCCATGATCGCCATCGCGCGGGAAATCGAGGCCGACGGAGGAGAAGTGCAGGTCGTGGCCTGCGACGTGGCCGAGTATGCCCATGTCCAGGACGCGGTCGACCGCACGGTGCGTACCTACGGATCACTCGACGTCATGGTCAACAATGCGGGCCTGATCGATCCGATCGCCCCCATCGCGGACAGCGATCCGGCGGAGTGGTCCCGCATGTTCAACGTCAACGCGACGGGCACCTACCACGGCATCCGCGCCGCCCTTCCGGTGATGAAGTCGCAAGGCGGAGGCACGATCCTGAACATCTCCTCCGGCGCGGCCACAAGCCCGCTGGAGGGGTGGTCGCACTACTGTGCGTCGAAGGCCGCTGCCCTGATGCTCACCCGGTGTGCGCACAAGGAGGCCGGGCAGACCGTTCGCGTCATCGGCCTCAGCCCCGGCACGGTCGCGACGGAAATGCAGGTCCGGATCAAGGACTCCGGCATCAACCCGGTCAGCCAGCTCGACTGGTCCGCCCACATCCCACCAGCATGGCCTGCGAAGGCGCTCGTGTGGCTTTGCGGGCCGGATGGCGCGGAGTTTGCAGGAGGGGATGTGTCGCTGCGGGATGAGGATGTGCGCAGGCGAATCGGGCTGATTGCCTGAGACCTCACCCCGCTGACGTTGCGATATAACCAGTTGCACGCCCTGCGTGCGGCTGGTTTCCAAATGGTTGCGACGTCGTTTGTTCGCGGTTGGTACGCACAGCAGGACTAAAAACGTCAAAATATGATTAATTGGACCGGATCCGGACACACTTTTGCCGTGATCTGGATGCGTTACTTACCCTCGTAGTGCGAAGCAGGTGTGGGGTGGTTCGTGCCGACGTCGGCGCTTTCGGTCCTGCGCGTCATTTGCTTGATTACTGGGGGACACAAAATGAAGCGTCGCGAATTCGTTAAGGCCACTGCCTTGACCGGTGCCGCCGGGACGTTGGCAGCACCCGCGGTGGCACAGGGCCGCCGCCGACTAAGAATTGTTAACGCATGGTCTGCGAAGGGCGCGGGCCGCGGTGAAATCGCTCAGATGCTCGGCGCACGGGTGTCGGCGCTCAGCGGCAGCTCTCTCACCTTCGATCTGATCGACCGGGGCAACACCGATCACACCACGATGCTGACCGCAGTCCGCGGCGGGGACGTGGACGGGATCGTCGGGTCCGAAGAGATGTGGTCTGACCTGCATCCCGCGTTCGGCCTTTTCACGTCCACGCCCGGCGGAATGACCGAGCGGGAACTTGAGGCATGGATCCGCTCGAACACGGGCCAGGACACCTGGGACGCCTTCGCCGCCACCCACGGCCTCAAGGGTCTCTACCTCGGCGACACCGGGGCGGAATACATGTGGACCAAGTCGGCGATCACCGACGCCAAGCAGTTCGCGGGCAAGCGGATCGCGACCGGCGGTCTCTCCGCCGCCGTGTTCTCCGGGCTCGGTGCTCAGGTTGCCACTCCCGCGGCTGACCTTTCCGTGGGCGGTGTGGACGCATTCGAGGCCGGATCGCTCGCGGATCAGTACCAGTCCGGCATGGAGGGCATGGGCCACTTCTACACCAACACGCCGACCCGCCCGTCCAGCGCGATGTCGCTGTCGATGAACAAGGCTCTCTGGGACGGGCTGTCCGGCCGGGAGAGGGGGCAGCTCACAGCGGCGGCCACGGCGATCACCCACACGGTCAATGCGGCGGCAATGCAGCGCAACGCGCTTGCGTTCCAGGCGCTGCGGTTCCGCTCGGGCCTTACGATCGACGAACTGCCCATGGACGCGTGGGCCGGTCTGATGGCGGCAGCCACGCCGGTCTTCGATGGCATCGCCGACCGGGATGCGGAGGGCAAGCGCGTCGTGCGTGCCTATCGCCGCTTCGCCAGCGCGGTGCAGAACTGGACCATGGTTGCGGACGGCGCGTTCACGCTCGCCCGCGCGCGCAGCATCTGAG
>JBCBAP010000116.1:0-5794 GCA_038532435.1 Pseudomonadota bacterium
CACCCTTCCTAGCTTCTCACTCCGAGCAGTTTTGGCCCTGAAGGAGGCTCCGCCCATGGCAACCGTGAAAGTGACCGATGAAACGTTCGAGTCGGACGTCCTGAAATCCGACATTCCCGTCGTCGTGGACTTCTGGGCGGAATGGTGCGGCCCCTGCAAGCAGATCGGCCCCTCCCTTGAGGAGTTGAGCGACGAGTATGACGGCCGGGTGAAGATTGCCAAGGTGAACGTGGACGAAAACCCCAACGCGCCTGCGCAGCTCGGCGTGCGGGGCATCCCGGCCTTGTTCCTCTTCCAGGACGGTGCTGTGGTGTCCAACAAGACCGGAGCGGCACCGAAGGCCGCCTTGCAGGGCTGGATCGAAGAAAACCTCTGATCCTCCGACAGTCAATCGGATGAAGCCCGGGCCAACTGCCCGGGCTTTTTGTTTGCGAGGCTCAATTTATACCGCAACGGCCCGAGGCTATGCCGACGGGTGCTGCAATACGCAATGGAAAACAGCCTCGGCCCCACCTTTGGGTGCATCGACCCGAACATCCTTGCCGACCGGGTGAGGATGTCGCGAAGGTGTGATGGTGTGGAGCTGATCCGTCGAAGGTTCTGTCCCGAGAGACTTAGACGCCGGTCAAATCGATCCGGCTCTGGGGTGCGCTCAGACTGCCGACAGCCGCACTGGTATGCGTCGCCGGGCTGATGAAGGCGTCACTCGTGGGTCTTCAAGATATCGCCAGCGAGATAAAGCGCTCCGCAGATGAGGATGCGGGCCGTGGGCGTCTTCCGGACGATGCGTTCGACTGTAGCGTCCATGTCGTCGGTCGTGGTGGCGTCGATGCCGAGTGCTGATGCCGTTTCCGCGATCTCCATCGCCGGTGTCATTTGCGTCGTGCCGCCGATGGCGACCGCGTGCAGGCTCTCCAACCGCGGGGCGAGGGGCGTGAGGAAGCCTTCGGCATCCTTGCTGCGGACCATGCCGCAGATCGCATGAAGCGGGCGTGGAGTGAGCCGCCCGAGCGCCTCCGCCAGGGCGGAACCGGCCGCCGGATTGTGCCCCCCGTCGAGCCAGACCTCCGCCGCGGGGCCCGCTGCGTCAACGAGCGGACCGCTGCGCAGCCGCTGCATGCGGGCAGGCCAGATGGCCTGCGTCACCGCCGCCTCGCACATCTCATCGCTCAGCCGCAGGTGGCGAAGTGTGGCGAGCACCGTGCCCGCATTCTCCACCTGATGCGCGCCGATGAGACGGGGCAGCGGCAGGTCAAGTAGACCCTCGTTGTCCTGAAACACGAGCCGCCCGTGCTGCTCATACACGTCCCAGTCCCGACCCGCGACGATGAGCGGTGCGCCGACTGTGTCGGCCTGGCGTTCGATGACGTCGAGCGCTGCGCCATCCTGCCGGGCGATGATTGCGGGGATGCCCGGCTTGAGGATCCCCGCCTTTTCGAATGCGATCTCCTCCAGCGTCTCTCCCAGAAACGCCTGATGATCTATCGAGACCGGTGTGATGACAGAGATTTCCGGTGTGATCACGTTGGTCGCATCGAGGCGGCCGCCCAGGCCGACCTCGAGCAGCGTCCAGTCCGCCTGCGTCCGGGAAAACGCAAGGAACGCGGCGGCTGTCGTGATCTCGAAATAGGTGATCTCCGTCCCGCCGTTCGCTGCCTCGCATTCGGCGAGAACCTCCTGCAGGGCTTCTTCATTGATGAGCCCGCCGGGAAGGCGGATGCGCTCATGAAACCGGGCGAGATGGGGGGAGGTGTAGGCGCATACGGAGGCACCGGACGCCTCCAGCCCCGCGCGCAGCATCGCTAGCGTGGAACCCTTGCCGTTCGTGCCGGCGATATGGATCACCGGGGCAATCTTCGACTGCGGATCGTCGAGCGCGGCGAGGATGCGCCACATGCGGTCGAGCGTGAGGTCGATGACTTTCGGATGGAGAGACATCATCCGGTCGAGGATGATGTCGGAGGTCTGCGCGGTCATTCGGCCCGGCTGGCCTCCGCGGTCTGAGCCTTTGCCGGGGCTGCTTGTGCCGCCTGCGCACCCTCGTCCGGTGCGGGCAGGTCGCCATGGCTGCGCGGGGGAAGGTCCATCATCAGCCGGACAAGCGTCGCAAGTTCGTCCCGCATCTCCTTGCGGTGCACGACGCGGTCTATCATGCCGTGGTCGAGCAGGTACTCGGCCCGCTGAAAGCCTTCGGGCAGCTTTTCCCGGATGGTCTGTTCGATCACCCGGGGACCGGCGAAGCAGATGAGCGCGTTCGGCTCCGCGATCTGCACGTCGCCGAGCATGGCGTAGCTCGCGGTCACACCGCCAGTGGTCGCGTTGGTCAAAAGGACGATGTAGGGCAGGCCCGCTTCCTTCAGCATCTGCACAGCGACCGTGGTGCGCGGCATCTGCATCAGGCTGAGGATCCCCTCCTGCATCCGCGCACCCCCTGCGGCGGCAACGAGGATGAGGGGTGCACGCATCTCCACCGCGCGCTGGGCTGCGGCGATGATCGCGTTGCCCACATACATTCCCATGGAGCCTGCCATGAACGTGTAGTTCTGACAGGCGACGATCGTGCGAACACCGCCCAGCTTGCCCTCGGCGACCAGCATCGCTTCATGTTCGCTGGTGGTCTTGCGCGCGTCACGCATCCGGTCCGGGTACCGCTTTTGATCCTTGAACTGAAGCGGATCGGCGATGGGATCGGGCACGGACACTTCCGTGAACACGCCGCCATCATAAAGGGCGATCAGCCTGTCTCGCGGCGTGATCGTCATGTGATGGTTGCAGTTGGGGCAGGTGTTGAGCGCGTCGCTCAGTTCCCTGTGGAACAGCATGGTTCCGCAGCTGTCGCACTTGGTCCACAGGTTTTCCGGCACATCGCGCCGGGAAAACAGCGTGTTGATCATCGGACGGGTGAAGTCTGTAATCCAGCTCATGCGTGCAGGCTGCCCCTCTGCCATCGTTTGACCCCAGATAAAGCGCGGTGAGGATGATTGCAACGGCGCGCGGTGCTGCCTAGGTTGGCCTCCACCTGAAGGCGCGAGGGTACGGCATGGCATTCGGAACACGGATCGAAACCTGGTATGAGGGGGCCTGGCACGCGGGTAACCTGCCGATCCTGGGTGCGGCGGACCACGGAACGTGGCTCGGCACGCTCGTCTTTGACGGCGCACGCACGTTCGAGGGCGTCACCCCCGACCTCGATCTGCATTGCATCCGGCTGATACGCTCCGCCAACGCCATGGGCCTTGCCCCGCAGGAAACGGCGGAGGAGGTAGAGGCGATCGCGCGGGAGGGGATTGCGAGATTCGATGGCGAAGATCTCTACATCCGCCCGATGATGTGGTCACGGGAGGGAGCTCCGGGCATGATTGCGCCGGACGCGGAAAGCTGCACGTTCGCCCTCTGTATCGAGGCGCTGCCGATGCCCCCCGCCAACGGCCTGGCGCTGACCGTGTCGAGTTTCCGCCGCCCGCGGCCCGACATGGCGCTGACGGAGGCGAAGGCCGCCTGCCTTTACCCCAACAACGGACGCATGATCGCGGAGGCGCGGCGCATGGGGTTTGACAACGCGCTGAGCCTCGATGCGGAGGGGTTCGTGGCGGAGACCGCATCGACCAACGCCTTCCTCGTACGCGACGGTCACGTGTGCACGCCCCGGCCGAACGGCACCTTCCTCAACGGGATCACCCGGCAGCGGGTGATGGCTCTCCTCGGCGATGTCGGGCATCCGGTGGAGGAGGCGAGCCTGACGGTCGATGATTTCCGGGCGGCAGATGAGATCTTCCTCACCGGCAACGCCTCCAAGATCACGCCGGTCACCCGGTTCGAGGAGCGGGACCTGCAGCCCGGGCCGGTGACCGCGCAGGCCCGCGCGCTCTACTGGGACTATGCTCACGGACGGTTGTGACCCAGCCGTTGGGGTCCGGGCAACCATGCCGGTCGGACATGCCAGAACACTACCGCTCCAGACGGATTGAGGGAGAGACCATTGACTTTGCCTGACACCATGCGCGCCGTTGAGATCGCGAGCCCCGGTGGGCCGGAGGTGCTGACCCCGGTCACCCGGCCGGTCCCGCAGCCTGAGGCCGGGGAGATCCTGATCAAGGTCGCGGCGGCGGGCGTGAACCGTCCGGACGCGCTGCAACGGGCCGGTGCCTACGATCCGCCGCCCGGCGCCTCCGATCTGCCCGGACTGGAGGCTGCGGGGACTGTCGTGGCGGTCGGCCCCGGCGTCTCCCGTTGGGCCATCGGGGACGCTGTGACCGCGCTCCTGCCCGGAGGTGGCTATGCGGAATATGTCACGACGCCCGCCGATCATGCGCTGCCGGTGCCCGAGGGCATGGGCATGGCCGAGGCGGCGGCGCTGTGCGAGACCTTCTTTACGGTCTGGACCAACGTGTTCGAGCGCGGCGGGCTGACAGCAGGCGAGAGCCTGCTGGTCCATGGTGGTTCGTCCGGCATCGGGACAACGGCGATCCAGCTCGGCAGGATTTTCGGCGCGCGGGTGTTCGTAACCGCCGGATCGGCGGAGAAATGTGCTGCCTGCGAAGCGCTCGGCGCCGAGGCGGCAATCAACTACCGCGAGGCGGATTTCGTGAGCGAGATAGGTACGCTCACCAGCGGCCGGGGCGTCGATGTCATTCTCGACATGGTCGGCGGCAGCTACCTGCCGCGGGATGTGAAGGCGCTCGCCCCCGACGGGCGGCTGGTGATGATCGCGTTCCTCGGGGGGGCGAAGGCGGAGCTGAACTTCGCCCAGGTGATGGTCAAGCGCCTCACCCTCACCGGGTCCACCCTGCGGCCCCAGTCGATCGGGGCGAAGGCGCGGATCGCCCGGGCGCTCGAGGCGCAGGTGTGGCCCCATCTGAACACCGGCCGTCTCGCACCGGTCATGGATTCGACCTTTCCACTTGAGGAGGCGGCCGCCGCGCACACGCGGATGGAAAGCTCCGGCCATATCGGCAAGATCGTCCTGACGGTCTGAACACCTTGCGGGGGCAGGCGCCTCCGGCGGGGATATTTGGGGCCAGAAGAAGGAGCGGGTGCGTCGGTCAGGGGGCGTCGGGCCTGGGAATGTCCGTGATCCACTCCGCCCTCCATGCAGGGCGGGGCATGGGATCGGGCCAGTACTCGGTCTGCCGCGTGATGAGCCCGTTTTCGACCGTGGAAAAGGTCAGTGCCGTGGCCTCGATGGTGCCATCTGTGACGTGCACATCCGTCGACGCGTGGTGGGCACCGCCGGAAACATGGCGGATCGTGAAGCGCCAGGGGCCGTTGGCGGGGTAGTTTGCCTGGATCGCGATGAAGTTCGCCCGGCCCACGATCCGCTCGCCGGACTGGGGCCAGTCGCAGACATACTCCTCCGCGAAAAAGGCGGCAGCCGCCTCCCAATCATTGGTGCTCATCATCTGCCAGAAGCGCAGGACGGTTTCGCGCGGGGTCATCGGATCGGCGGCAGGCGGGCGGGCTGGCTGCAATCACGGATCACGTCCGCCCCGCAGCCGCGCGGGGTGAGGTCGCGGGACAGGCAGATGCGGACCTCCTGGATCCGCCGGTCCCGGCAGGTCACGGTGATGCCGTTCGCCGTCATCTCCGGATTTGCCTCGAGAAATGCGGCCTCGATCACCGCGGGGCGCAGGGTGAGTTCCTCGGCCACCTTTCGCAGGATGGGGGGACGGGTCACCCGCGTATACGCCTCCCGGGACAGGGCAAGGTAGTCCGGGCCGTCCAATCCGGAGCAGCGCCCGTGCTTTTTCCACTGGTGCCAGGCGAGCCCGCCTGATCCCATGATGTCCTCCATCGC
>JBCBAP010000117.1:0-5751 GCA_038532435.1 Pseudomonadota bacterium
GGGCGATTGCCAACTGGCCCGGGGATCCCGCACAAGATGCCCTAGCCCTGCGGGCCTGCGGTGCGTTTCACGGGCTTGCCCGCGCCGGGCATCCCCGTCTGGCGGAGATCTATCCGCCCGCGTCCCCCAGCGAGGCGCTGTTCGTGAACACCGTCCGCGAGGTGGCGATCGCGGATGCGGAGCATCTGCTACCCTGGCTCACCTCTGCCCCACAGACCAACGAGGTCGGGCGATCGGGCATCGTGCTCGGTGCCGCGCTCCAGCTTTCGGCAGAGTTCGGTCTGCCCATGGAGATCCTGGAGGTGGGGGCCAGCGCCGGCGTCAACCTCTTCTTCGACCAGTATGGCTACGACCTCGGTCAGGGGCGCCGGTGGGGCGGCAACGCTGTGGATGTGGGCATCGCCTGTACGTGGGAGGGCTCCCCACCGTCGCTGGATCACGAGGTGACTGTCGTGGCGCGGGCGGGAAGCGACCTGACGCCGGTGGATGCGCGGGATCAGGAGGCACGGGAGCGGATGCTGGCCTACATCTGGCCGGATCAGGCCGAGCGTCAGGCCCGCGCGGCGGGTGCTCTCGCCACGGTTGCGAGGTCGGACGTACGTGTCGAGGCTGCGAGCGCAGATGACTGGCTCTCCGAGAGACTCGCGAGGCCGCAGCAGAATGGGCGGCTGCGGCTGCTGTTTCACACGATCATGTGGCAGTACCTGCCCGAAGAGGTGGCGCGCCGGGCGGAGGCTGCAATTGCCGCTGCGGGCGCCCGCGCAACCGCGGGGGCCCCGTTCGCCCGGTTCGCGATGGAGGCTGATGAAACCCCACGTTCCGCCGCGCTCACCCTGACAGTCTGGCCCGGCGGCACGGTGCGATCACTCGGGCGCGGCGACTTTCACGGGCGCAGCGCGGACTGGACGCTGTGAGATCTGGGCCAGGTCCTCGGCCGTATCCACGTCCCTGAGCGTGTCGATCAGTGCGATCCGCTTGCCCGGCAGGCTGCGGACCGTGTCGGAGAGGGTCGTCGCGGAGGACCAGCGGACCCCATCGAACAGGGTTGCCGGTGGCTGGTTGCGCAGTCCGATCAGCCAGTATCCGCCGTCTGTTGCGGGGCCGAAGACCGCATCCGCATTGCCAAGCGCCCCGAAGGCCGCCGCGATCCGGTGGGGAGTGATCTCGGGAATGTCGGCACCGATGATGACCACCGGTCCGGGCCCGAGTTCCCTGAGCGCCCGGCCCATGCGGTCGCCGAGATCTCCCGCACCCTGGGGCCATCGCGGCAGATGTCGGGGCCAGGTGCGGCTCGTCAGCCCCGCCTCGTCCGGGGATACAGCGATCACCGTCTCCCACCGCGGATCGCGGGAGAGGGTGCGGATCAGTCGGGCGCTCTGATGCCTGAACCACCAAGTCGCGGGAATCGGTCCGATGCCGGCGGCAAGCCTGGTCTTGACCCGCCCGGGCCGCGGCTCCTTGACGAAGATGACAAGACGGCGGCGCCAGGCCGGGCGGGTCACGTCTGGCCCCTCCGGTATCGCGCTGCCAGTGCTTCCGGCGACTTGCCGAGCTTGTAGAGGGCAAGCGTGGAGAGATTGCGCCATCCCCGGCGCAGCCATCCGTCCCGGCGATACCGATCGGCGCGGGTCACCGCATAAAGCGGCAGCAGGTCGATACGACCCCGCAGGCGCCCGGCGATCTCCACATCCTCCATCAACGGCATGTCCGCGTAGCCTCCAACCCGGTCATAAAGCAGGCGGGAGATGAGAAGCCCCTGATCGCCGTATGGCAAGGCGAGCGCGCGGCTCCGCAGGTTTGCCCAACGGGCCACAAGAGCGGGCGCGAAACCTTCCGCATCGAAGCGCAGGCGGAAGGCTGCGGCACGGTCCGGCGGTCCGGAGAGGTGGTCGAACACCGCCCGGTCCCAACCTTCAGCCAGCACCGTGTCCGCGTGGAGAAAGAGGAGCCAGTCCCCGCGTGCGGTTTCTGCGCCCCGTCGGAGCTGCCCACCCCGCGACGCGGGACCGGTGATCCAGACGGCACCCACATCCTCGGCGACCCGGTCGGTCCCGTCCGTGGAGCCGCCGTCGGTGAAGATGACCTCGCGAAGCAGCCCTGTCGTTGCCGCCTCCCCGAGTGCGGCGAGGGTCGTTCCGAGCACGCCGGCCGCGTTGAGCGTGGGGATGATGACGGAGAGAGGCGCGCTCATCGAAACTCCAGAAACCTGCCTGCGGGACCTACACCCTGTTCAAGAGCCCGTCGATTCCTATATGCGGGACTCACCATCACGGAGGATCACATGCCCGTTCTTCACGCCACCGACCGTGCGCTGCTGCGGGTGTCCGGAGAGGAGTCCCGCGACTTCCTCCAGGGGCTCGTGACCAACGATGTCACGCGGATCGATGACGGACCGGTCTATGCTGCGATGCTCACGCCGCAGGGAAAATACCTCGCGGATTTCATCATGAGTGCGGATGGGGACGGGATCGTGCTCGACTGCGCCGCGGCACAGACCTCGGGCCTCTCCCTTCGGCTGGGCATGTACAAACTGCGCGCCAAGGTGGAGATCGCGCCGGACCCACGGCAGGTCGTGCTGCGTTGGGGCGACGAGGCTGGTGCGGGTATCGCCGACCCGCGGCACGCGGACCTTGGAACCCGGGAGTATGTGAGCGGCCTTCCTGAAGTGACGGGCACTTTGGAGGACTACACCGGGCACAGAATCGCGCTCGGCGTGCCATCCTCCGGCGTCGATCTGATCTCGAACGACAGCTACATCCTTGAGATGGGGTTCGAGAGGCTGAACGGCGTCGATTTCCGCAAGGGCTGCTATGTGGGGCAGGAAGTGACCGCGCGGATGAAGCACAAGGCCGAGCTCAAAAAGGGCCTCGCCCGCGTAACGCTCGACGGACCGGCAGAGCCGGGAACCGAGATCCTTGCAGGCGAGAAGGTGGCCGGGGACTTGCGCAGTGTCGCGGGGTCCGAGGGGCTCGCCTACCTGCGGTTCGACCGGACCGGAGGAGAGATGCGGGCGGGGGACACGAAGGTCACCCTCGTCTGAGGGGACGGGCGACCGCGCCTAGTGATCGGGTTTTTTGCTTTCGAACGCTGCCTTCTGCTCGGCGCTTGCCTCTGTCTGGTAAGTCGCACGCCAGGCGTCGTAGGGCATGCCGTAGACGATCTCCCGCGCGTCATCCTTGGACATCTCGATGCCGCGTTCCGCCGCCGCCTCCTGATACCAGCGGCTGAGACAATTGCGGCAAAAGCCTGAGAGGTTCATCAGATCGATGTTCTGCACGTCCGTGCGCGCCGCCAGGTGGTCCCGCAACCGGCGAAACGCGGCCGCCTCCAGTTCGAGCGTCGTCTGGTCGTCCATCGATCCCTCCATCATGCAGGCACCAGCCTCTGCTGGCTCTCTCCCAGATCTAGCAGGGCCGCCAGATGGGGGGCAAGGCGGTCTGCCCAGGCGATCTGGTCGGCTTCCGAAGCAATCAGATCGTTGCGCAGTTCGATCAGCACGTAGGGCAGGCCGTGGGCGATCGCGTGCTGGTCAACGCAGTCACCCTGAAACTTGCCCCAGTAGGGCTCGTTGTCCCCGATGCAGAGATCCGGCTCAGACCTCAGGCTTGCTATGAGGGGCTGGGCGAGCCGCCCGTCAATCCCGTCCCAGAGCACGCCGATATGCCAGGGGCGCTGTTGCTGCCCCTTGAGCCTCGGGGTGAAGGAATGGATCGATATGACGATGGGCACGGCACCGGTCGCAGCGACGCTGTCGATCTCCCGATCTATCTGCCGGTGATAGGGATGGTAGTAGGCATCCTTCCTCCGGGCGACCTCAGCGGCGTCCGCACCCCGGTTCCCTTCGATCACCGAACCGTCATAGATGCGTCGCACCAAGGTCGGGTCGTCCGCATCCCGGTTCGGGTCGATCACAAGGCGCGAAAAGGTGGACAGCACCGCCGCAGCGCCAAGCAGCTCCGCGAGCTTCAGCGTCACGCCGCGGGCGCCCACATCATAGGCGATGTGACGCTCCATATCCTCCGACGGCAGTCCCAGGCTGCCGCCATGTATCTCGGAAGGCACGGCATTCGATGCATGGTCGCAAATCAGGATGGTTCTGGACCCCGTCTGTCCCGGGATCCTCTCAAAGGGGGCAAATGACATGGTCACTCCATCACGCGCGCGTCCGCGCAGCATAGGGGCACCGAACCAGTCGCGCCACCTGTTGCACTGCGGCGTGGACGAAAGAAAAAAGACAGGAAATGACCCGCTTTTTATCGGACAACCCTGTGGGGAGCGGGTAGGACAGGCGCGGCGCCTTCGGTGCCCTGAGGCAGACTGACTTTAAGGATGGGCGTATGAAACGTGACCGCCGCGTGAAAATCGTTGCAACCCTCGGCCCGGCATCGAGCACCCGGACAATGATCAAGGATCTGTTCCTGGCCGGTGCGGACGTCTTCCGCCTCAACATGAGCCACGGTACCCAGGCAGAGATTGCGGAGCGGCACCAGATCATCCGCGAGGTCGAGCACGAGATGCAGCGCCCGATCTCGATCCTCGCCGACCTTCAAGGACCGAAGCTGCGGTGCGGCGTCTTCGCCAACGGGTCGGAGATGCTGGAGGAGGGCGCCAGCTTCCGCTTCGACCTCGACGAAAAGGAAGGCGACGCGAGCCGCGTCTGCCTGCCCCACACGGAGATTTTCGAGGCGCTCGAGCCTGGTTCGACGCTGCTCGTCAATGATGGGAAGATCCGCCTGACCGTGGAGAGCTGCGACAGCACGTCCGCTGACTGCACGGTCACCGTGGGCGGAGAGATTTCGAACCGCAAGGGCGTCAACGTGCCTGACGTGGTGCTCCCCCTCGCGGCCCTGTCGGAGAAGGACAAGTCCGACCTTGAGTTCGTCTGCGAACTGGGCGTCGACTGGCTCGCCCTCAGCTTCGTGCAGCGGGCCGCGGACGTGGAGGAAGCGCGGGCACTGGCCAAGAACCGGGCGAGCCTGATCGCAAAGATCGAGAAGCCCGCCGCGGTCAAGGCGTTCGATGAGATCCTCGCGGCAACCGACGGCGTGATGGTCGCCCGCGGCGACCTCGGCGTGGAACTGCCCGTACAGGCGGTGCCGCCGATCCAGAAAAAGCTCATCCGTGCCTGCCGCGAGGTCGGCAAGCCGGTGATCGTTGCGACCCAGATGATGGAAAGCATGATCACCGCGCCGGTCCCGACCCGGGCGGAGGTATCCGACGTCGCCCACGCGATCTATGAGGGAGCCGACGCGGTCATGCTCTCCGCTGAGTCCGCCGCGGGGGACTACCCGATCGAGGCGGTGACGACGATGAGCGACGTCGCGGTGGAGATTGAACGCGACGAGATCTACCGTCAGATCATCGAAGCCTCTCGCACCCGGGCACAGCGCCACATCTCCGATGCGATCACGACCGCGGCGCGGGAGGTGGCAGAGACCATCGATGTGAAGGCGATCTGCACCTTCACCCATTCCGGCACCACCGCGCTTCTGTGCGCGCGGGAACGACCCCGGGTGCCGATCATCGCGCTGACGCCGAAGATCGACACGGCCCGCAAGATGTCCCTCGTCTGGGGTCTGCATTGCGTGATCAGTCAGGAAGTCGACCGGTTCAAGCTCGCCGTGGTCAGTGCTGCCCGGGCTGCGACAGGGGAGGGTTTCGCGGCGGAGGATGACAAGATCATCGTGACCGCCGGTGTGCCCTTCAACCGCCCCGGCACCACAAACATCCTGCGCGTCGCCCCTTGCCGGG
>JBCBAP010000118.1:0-5695 GCA_038532435.1 Pseudomonadota bacterium
ACGAGGTCTATCCCAAGAACATCCTGATGATCGGGCCGACCGGTGTGGGCAAGACGGAGATCTCCCGCAGGCTGGCCAAGCTCGCGCGCGCGCCCTTCCTCAAGGTCGAGGCAACGAAGTTCACCGAGGTGGGCTATGTGGGCCGGGACGTGGAGCAGATCGTGCGGGATCTGGTGGACGCGGCAATCGTCATGGTCCGGGAGTACAAGCGCGAGGATGTGAAGACCCGCGCCCACACCGCAGCGGAGGAACGGGTCGTCGAGGCGCTCGCCGGGGAAAACGCGCGGGAACAGACCCGCGAGATGTTCCGCAAGAAGCTGCGCGACGGTCTGCTCGACGATCACGAGATCGAGCTGGAGGTCGCGGACACCTCAAATCCCATGCCGATGATGGACCTGCCCGGTATGCAGGGAAACATGGGGATGATGAACATCGGGGACCTGTTCGGGAAGGCGTTCTCCGGCAGGACGGTCAAGCGTAAGATGAAGGTCGCGGACAGCTACGCCGTTCTCTTGACCGAAGAGGCTGACAAGCTCGTGGATCAGGAGACGGTGACGGCAGAGGCGCTGAAACGCGTGGAGGAGGCGGGGATCGTCTTCCTCGACGAGATCGACAAGGTCGCGAAGTCCGAAGGGCGGTCTGGCGGCGATGTCTCCCGCGAGGGGGTGCAGCGGGATCTGTTGCCGCTCATCGAAGGCACGACCGTGAGCACCAAGCATGGTCCGGTGAAGACGGACCACATCCTTTTCATCGCCTCGGGTGCCTTTCACATCGCCAAACCGTCAGACCTGCTGCCGGAGCTTCAGGGTCGTCTGCCGATCCGGGTCGAGCTGCGCGCGCTGACGGAAGAGGACTTCGTCCGGATCTTGACCGAGACCGACAACGCGCTGACGAAGCAGTATGTGGCGCTGATGGGGACAGAAGGCGTGGAGGTCACCTTCACCGAGGATGGGATCGCCGCCCTCGCCCGCATCGCTGCAGAGGTGAATCAGAGCGTCGAGAACATCGGTGCGCGGCGGCTCTACACCGTGCTTGAGAAGGTGTTCGAGGAGCTGGGTTTCACCGCGCCGGACCGGTCCGGGGAGGCCGTGACCGTCGATGCAACCTTCGTCGATCAGTATCTGGGCGAGCTCAGCCGCTCCGTCGATGTGAGCCGCTACGTGCTCTAGGGAGACGTCCATGGCCGACCTGCCCGCCGCTGTTGAAACCTACATCTCGGCGTACAATCGGATGGACGTGGTGGGCATGCTGGGCTGCCTCACCGATGATGTGCGGTTCGAGAACTATGCGGGCGACGCTCTGACGGCGGAGGCGGACGGAAAGGATGCCTTCCGCGCTTTGGCAGAGATGGGCGTCGCCGCCTTCAAGAACCGCGAACAAGCCGTGCGTGCGGCAATCACGGTGCGCGATGTGACGCTGGTGGAGATCGGGTACCGCGCGCTCGTGGCGCAAGACCTGCCGAACGGCTGGGTCGCGAACCAGACTGTGGCGTTCGACGGACGGTCCCTTTTCGAATTGCGGAACGGGCTGATCGCGAAGATCGTGGACGAGGTCTGAAGGGCTCGGCAGGCGGGATGACGCTCCGCCTTTCGAACCACAGGATTTGTCCCTCAAGGCTGCAATCCAGGGGAGCATTCTGTGAGGGGGACATGAGTGCCGGCGCGTCGGTCCGGGCCGCCGCCCGCGCGGAGCCTTTGGCTTTGCCCCAAACGGGGTTCATCTGGCCGAAGCGTGCCTGCACAACCCTGAGGGCTGCGTTCGGCCGGTTCAGGCCTTGTGCCCGCCTCGTCAAGACCGTCGAAGAAAAGAGGAAATTCTCTGCTTGACCTCAACTTTACTTGAGGTTTGAAAAGGGTATCCGCAATCATGAGCAATGGAGCGGACAATGACCCAAGCAGCACTCGAACATATGAATTTCACCGTCCGGGATCCGGATGCGCTCGCGGCGGTGCTCTGCGATCTCTTTGACTGGCGCGTGCGCTGGGCGGGGGCGGCTCTCGGCACCGGTCGGTCCGTGCATGTGGGCGGCGACGACAGCTATATTGCCGTCTACCGGCCCGGAGATGAGCCCGAGGACGGGCCGAGCACGCACGCGACCGTGGGCGGGCTCAACCATATCGGGATCGTTGTCGGCGACCTCGACGCGGTCGAGGAACGGGTAAAGGCGGCTGGGTTCTCCCCCCGGTCCCACGCAGACTATGAACCCGGCCGCCGGTTCTACTTCTACGGGCCGGAGGGGATCGAGATCGAGGTGGTCAGCTACGCCTGAACCGGGTCACCGAGCGCGATCTTTCCGGGCCGGATGACCCGAGCGCACCAACCGCCATGCCCCCGCATGGCGGTGTAGCCGCCCGCGCCCAGCGCCTCCTCCATCCGCGAGCAAGGCGCGCAGGGGCCGGTGACCTCAAATTCCACCAGCCCGACGGTGATGCGCCGCCCACGCAAGGCGTTTAGATTGAGGCCAGAGATCACGAGGTTGCGGCGCAGGTCGCCGGGCATGACGCGTTCTCGCCGTGCAAGGGCTGCAACGACGGGCAGATGCTCTGCCTGAAGAAGGGTGACGGCGCGTTTACCTGGGCCGGTGACGTGATCACCGGAAAGACCGGCCTCCGTCACATCAACGGCAGCCACGTCAATCATTGACGCGCGGCGCGCGGGCCGGATGCCGATCCAGTCGAGCTGTCCCGGGCCGGCGTGGCGAGCGATGAGCGTTGCAAGTGGTTCCATCGTGCTGAACTCTGCCGCTGTGCAAGCCCCCAGGCCAGCCTTTTCCATTGTCGGTTCGGTGCGCAGGGCCCATGGTCCGCCCATGAGCTATCTCCGCTTCGTGCACGGGAACGCCCGCTGGCTGGGGGCCGGGGCGCTGATGACCCTCGCCTCGACGTTCGGTCAGACCTCGTTCATTTCAATCTACGCCGGAGAGATCCGCGGGGAATTCGGCCTGAGCCATGGCGACTGGGGCCTGATCTACACCGCGGGCACATTCACCTCGGCCGTGATCCTGTTCACTTTCGGCGGTGTGGTGGACCGGGTCCGTGTGCGCTTTCTCGGGGCGCTGGTCCTCGCAGGGCTTGCGGGGGTCTGCGTGGTTATGGGCCTCAACCCGGTGGTCTGGACGCTGCCGGTTCTGGTGCTTGGCCTGCGGTTCTTCGGTCAGGGGATGCTGACCCACATCCCGCTGACCGCGGCGGGACGCTGGTTTTCGGCGACGCGGGGGCGGGCGGTCTCGACGATCGTGCTGGGCGTCTCCATCGGGGAGGCGATGCTGCCATTCCTATTCGTGACGCTGATGACGCTCTACGGCTGGCGGGTGAGCTGGATGATTGCGGGCGGCGTGCTGCTGCTGCTGATCCCGCTCCTCGTCATTCTCCTGAGGGCCGAGCGCACGCCGCAATCGCTGGCGGAGGAGGCGGGAAGCCGGGGCATGAACGGTGCGCACTGGTCGCGAACGGGCGTGCTGGGGCACTGGCTTTTCTGGGTGATGCTGCCGGTCTTCATGGCGCAGCCGGTGTTCGTGACCGCACTTTTTTTCCAGCAGGTGCATCTGGTGGAGCTGAAGGGATGGCCGCTTTCCGGGTTCGTGCAGACCTTCCCTTTGTTCACGATGTGTAACGTGGGGGCGCTGTTCCTCGGCGGCTGGATGTGTGACCGCTGGGGTGCGATCCGGTTGGCGCCTGTGGCTTACCTGCCGCTTGCCGTGGCGCTCGGCCTGATGGCGGTCGCGGGGCCGCTCTGGCTCGCGGCGGGAGCAATGGCATTTTTGGGGTTGAGCATGGGGTTCGGCGGCGCGCTTTCCGGGGCCTATTGGGCGGAAGTCTATGGAACCCGGCACCTGGGGTCCGTGAGGGCCGTGTCCACGGCAGTGATGGTGTTCTCCTCAGCGGTGGGGCCGGGCATCACCGGCGTTCTCATCGATCTTGGCATCGATTTCAGGGTGCAGCTCGCGGGGATGTCCGCCTACACACTCGTCATGTGCGGGGTTGGCGCCGGTGCCATGGCTCGGATCGCGCCGAGCCTGAGGGGCGAAGCAGCACCCTAGCGCTGCCTGCGGAGGTAGACGTAATAGGCACCCTCGCCACCGTGCTTCCGGTGCGCCGTCGCGATCTGAAGGATCATGGGCCCCGTCGGCGGTTGGCGCAGCCATTCGGGAACCGCATGCCGAAGGACACCCAACCGCTCGGGAACGAAGGCATCCGGATCCTGTCTCTTCCCCTTCCCGGTGATCACGAGGAGGAGGCGCAACCCGTCGGCCCGGGAGCGCAGGATGAAAGAGATGAGCGCGCCGTGCGCCCGGTCAGCCGTCATCCCGTGAAGGTCGATACGCGCCTCGGGCTTCAGCTTGCCCTTGCGCAGCGTCTCGAACCGCTTCCGATCCATGTCCGGGTGAGCCACCGCGTGGGTCAGCTCGACGGGTGGTGCGAGCGTGAACGTCGCCTTTGACGGTTGTGGCTTCGGGCCGGGGCGGAGCGAGCGGGGTTCCGGAACCGGAGGCAAGGGTGCCTCAGCAATGGCATCGGGCAGGTTCTCGATCTCGGCCCGGGGTTCGGGCGCGTGCAGGGGGATCGCGGTCGCCGTGACCTTCTCCCAAAGCGCCTTGTCCTCCGCGGAGAGGGCGCGCGGTTTCCGACGGCGTGTCATGGGTCAGTCCGAGGGGAGAAGCCGGGCGGCCGCCTGCCGTGGCAGGAAGGTGATCAATCGCCCCGGATACCGTTGCGATCCGGCGATACGCCCGGCATCGGAGCCAGAGCCGAAGAAGATGTCGGCGCGTTGTGCGCCCTTGATGGCACTTCCCACATCCTGAGCGATCATGAGCCGGTTGAGCGGGCCGTCCCGGGTTTCTGTCTCTACCCAGACCGGCAGGCCAAGCGGGGTGAACCGATTGTCGATGGCCACACTGCGTCCTGCAGTGACGGGACGGTTGAGCGCGCCGCGGGGGCCATCCTCCGGCGCCAGCCCCTCCACCTCACGAAAGAAGATGTAGGAGCGGTTATAGTTCAGCATCTCCTCCCCAGTGCCAGGATTGTCCCGCACCCAGCGTTTGATGTTGCCGGCGGAGACCTTGTGCACGGACATGATGCCCAGCTCCGCCAGCCGCTTCCCGACAGACCGGTAAGAATGGCCGTTGCGCGCGGCATAGCCGACCCGAAGGACGGAGCCGTCCGTCAGGCGGAGGCGGCCGGACCCCTGGATGTGAAGGAAGAAGGATTCGACCGGATCCTCGAGCCAGGCGATCTCAAGCCCGCGTCCCTCAAGCGCGCCTCCCTCGATCTCCCCGCGGGAGAGCCAGGGCTTCGCCGCACCGGCAAGCTCCGGAGGCGGGCGGTAGAGCGGGTGGCGAAACCGGGGGGAGAAGGTACGGCTCGCCCGCAACTCCGGCTCGAAATACCCGGTGAAGAGCGCGTCGGTGTCGTTGGTGATGAGGACGGGTTCAAACGTCGCCTCAAAAAACGCCTTGGGATCATAGGCATGCTCGAGCGCTGCGCAGACCCCATCCCAATCCTGATCGACAAGGAGCGGTGACTCCCGGCCAGGCCTGCAGGTGCGCCGGAACGCAGCGAGTGCCGCAGCATGGTCATCGTCAGACCAGCCGGAAAGCTCTGCATAGGACAACCGCTGATAGCTCGCATCGGCCATGACGGCTCCGGCAACCATCAGGCAGACCGCAGCCGCCGCAAGACCGACCCGTGCAAACACG
>JBCBAP010000119.1:0-4183 GCA_038532435.1 Pseudomonadota bacterium
ACGCCCGCAAGCTTTGTCGCTGTTCAGTCGAGGCCGAACCCGATCGAAGCGCGCACCTTTGATGGGCGCGATGAACCGCTCGAGCCTGGTTTGATCGAGTCCGTCGGTCAGATCGACGCGTGTCAGCTCGATCGCCCCCGATCGATGCGCCTGCCACAGCTCGTCCGAAGAGACACCGGCATCGAGAACGTCGGCGACATAATAAGCGTCGTAATCGGGCATCCTATGCAGCCCCGCGAACAGCTGAGACCAGTCTCGTTGAGGCTCTGTCATGACATCACCTCCCGCACCCCTTGGATGGCGTGATCCATGGTCGAAACCATCGATGGTCCCGATGACGTCGATCCTTTGAGGATATGAGTCCAGGCGATGGTGGGGATGCCTTCCGCCTCGAACGCTTCGAACGGCGCACCCGGAAAAGCGATAACGATGCCGCCGCCCTTGGCGGTTTGTGTGGCTTTTGAATGATGCACAAGCATGCGGTCATGCCGCACGTGCATGACCGTCACCCTTTGCGTCTTGGCCCATTCCACCGCCCATCGACCAGCCCCTAAGGCTTCGCCGGTCATCAGGTGCGTATGCAGCCTGCAGAGCAAGAATCTCGGTGTGGTAGACAGCTTTTCAAGAACCGCCCAGGTTGTATCGCGGTCGACATCGAGACCGCCGGCCACGACGATCAACCGCATGATGCACCGCCCCACTTCGCGTACAGCTCGTCGCGCGTTCGCTCTTGGTCGATATAGTCGTCGCCCGGACCCTCGTCATTGAATCGACGAACGCACTGGTCGCACCCGAGATTGTCCGGGATTTCGTACACGCGAAGTTCGCCGATTTCGTCTTCGCGGGTGTCCTCCTGATCAATGTCTAATTCGTCATACGGCACATCCATCGTTCCGTAACCGCCGCAAGGGAACATGCACGACCAGTGAACGGTGATCATCGGGCGTTCTCGTTCGAGCGCGGCCAGTACGGCGCGAGGGTCTACCTCGACGTAGTCTTTTTCGTACGGTGAACGGTCTTCTCGGTAGGGCGTGATGCGCTCGCAAATCGCACGCATCATCCAGTCGTAGACGTCCAATACTCGTGGACTCATCGTTGTCTCTCCTTTTTGGGGCTCGAGGCGCTGTCACCCGCCTCAAGCCAGTCTCGTTGGTTTTGGTTCAAGCGAGGTTCGCGCTTGCTTTATCGATCGCGACCTCCACCTCGTTGGCTTCGATGAACGTCCTGCCGCATCAAGGTGCGCTCAGCGCGCGCAACGACCCCGTTGTAGTCTTTTTGCCGGTCGTAAAGTCCCCGGCTCATCGACGACAAATCAGGCTCAGGGATTTGGGGAAGACAGCCCAGTTCGGCAATTTCGCGATGATCCGATGAGGCGATGGCGTGCTCGAGGAGCATGTCCGTGTACGCGTAACGAGGCTGACCACCGCTCAGCGCGCGGTGGGCTTCGCGCAAGGCGCGTTCGCGAATATCGATAGAACCGTAGCTATCTGCGAGCTGAAAGTCCGCCTCGATCTGGTTTTCGATCGATTCCGCAGAGGCGCGGCCCAAACCCGGCGCCCGTTGCCCCAAAGAGTAGTCTCGGTCGGCCTGAAACAGCGCTTCGGCAGTCCTCATCCGGACACCGTTGCGGTTGACGCCCAAAGACCAATGTTTACCTTCGGCCTGAAGTTCTTTCCAGTATCGATTTCTGTCATCCGTCATAGTGTTGTCCTGTCGCGATGGTGTTCCTGACGAGGTACGAAGGTCGTGGACTCATCGTGATCTCTCCTGAAGGCGGGCGGCGCTGTCACATACCGCCCGCCGGTCTCATGGGGCTTGAGGCGCGGCCGGTAGTGGACTGCTGCTCTCCATAATCCGTTCGTAAAGCCGAGCGCTTTCCGCGCAATACCGGCAACCAAACTGAATGTGTTCGGTATGGCCGCATTTTTCTTGGCGGTACGCCACGGATCTCTTCTCGGCGTAGGCATGCTTACGGGCTAGGTCTCGCGCCTTCTTTGCGGCACGGACTTCCGCTCTTTGAGCGGCTTCCCGCGCACGTTTCGCGCGATCTGTTCGTGTGCTTCCTCGCGCCCGATCAATACAGCCTTGGCAAAAGGCTTGCGGGCGAACATGACCTTCGCTGCATGTACCCACCATTGAAGAGACATCCATCGATAGAGCCTGTGTCATCCGTAATCTCCTTTCATCAAAGACGTCGTGACGCGTCTTTGATCTTCGTGGCTCTCGGTTCAGTGCGAATAAGAGGCTGAGCTCTGTGGCTCGCCGTACACACCGTACGATGTCGATTGCCCGCCGGGGTGGTGCGACGCGCCGTTGTCGTACCGCTGAGCGTTGGCTGTATGCGTTGCCTGGCTCGTCGTCGGCGTCGAATTCTGTGGGCTGCTTCCTAAGAACTCGACACGCATGGCGACAACTTCGGTCGTAAACCGCTTATGCCCATCGCGATCGCTCCATTCACGCGTCTGCAAGCGACCGACCACGCAGACCTGTCGACCTTTGCGAAGGTATTCACCACAGCTTTCCGCCGTCTTCCCCCAGACGACGATGCGGTGCCATTCGGTCCGTCTTCGGCGCTGCCCATCGTCGTCGAGGAACGCCTCTTCGGTCGCGAGACTGAAGTTGGCGACCGCTTTCCCGTTTTGGGTGTAGCTCACCTTTGGGTCTGCACCCAGGCGTCCAATCAAGGTCACTTGATTCAAGCTCATCGTCCGAACCCCCGGCTCGGCTGATGTTCTGCGGCGATTCTTCGTTCGAAGTCTTTGTGGATTCGATCCCTTTGCCGCTGATTCTCGACGTAACAAGCCCTCCAGCCTTCGATATTTCGATGGAGGTCTTCTGGTTTCGGTACGATACCGTCTGCGAGAAGCTTGGCATCCACCGGATAGACATCGCCTCCTTCCGTCTGGATGGCTTGACGCAATACATATTTCGCCGTGGCATGGCCCCACGACGGTTCGATCGTGGGTGTCCACTGCCGGCCTGTGTCATCACCACGAACGCGTGCCATCAGTTCTTGAAATGGTTCGCCGCAGATTTGCCTGGAAGCCGCATCGATATCTTCCGGTGTGACATCCAGTTTTCCAATTTCCGTCGTCTTGCTCATTGAGAATCCTTCACCCCAAGGTCGCTGTCACTCGACCTTGATGGGCTCGTTGGTTTTGGTTCTTTCGTTTTAAAATCGCGGGATGCTGTCGCTATCGGCTACGACCTTTCGCTTGTTTTCGCACCGTCCTTGAGCATGAGGGCGCCCAGGTGGCCCGATATAGCCGCCAAAGCTCTGCATCCTTGGGGAGCGGATGCGTTTCTTCGTTCCGCGTCTGGTCCAGCGCAGAGGTTTCATTGATCCGCACGGTGTGTAGCGCGGTCTTAAGAAGGTCTTCATGGCTCATGATGCTCTCTCCATTTCGACTGAAAGCCTGATGGCGTACCAGTCGTTAGATGGGGTTGTTGAGGTGTTACGGTCTCTCGTTCACGAACCGCCTTTAATCAATGTCAGCCTCGGTTTCGGCCTTGGCTCCGGCGACATCTCCAACCATCTAGATAGCGGCAGGTCGAAACTGCCGGTTCGCCAGTCGACACCGTTTTCGCAGTAGCTTCTCATCTCCTCCTCTCCCCGCCCCCATGCGTCGATGATGGGTTTGACTAACGCACCGCGATGCTTCCATTCATCGATCCACAACAGGGCCTCGCGGGTCAGTTCGAGATCCGGGAGCAACAAAGGGCATCGGGCGGCCTTGCTGGGGTCCGTGAACGTCCGAACGTAGGCCGCCTGCTTTGCTTCCATATTCTTTTTAAGTGCTTCCGCAAGCTCGATGCACTTCGTCTGGACATCTTCAAGTGATCGCATTTTCCACCTCCTGCTTGCTCATCGTTCTAGTGGTCACGTCATTGTTCGTGATCGACTGCTCTAACGGCGGTCCTCCGTGAGTGAAGTGATGAAGGCGGTCGTCTGAGCGAACACCGACTGCCCTTGGGGGGTGAACAGAGCGCCTATGCCGGCGGCCATCATCGTTATGAGCGCCCATTTGGCACGCCGCATTCGATAGCCGAATCGCTTGGCTGGCCGTCGCGAACGTCGAAACACGACGGGAGACGCACGGCCGTCTTTAACGACGATAGCTTCGCAATCGACCCGCCATTTGCTCGGGCCTTTGAGTCGACTGAAGGCCTCCGGCCTCAGTTC
>JBCBAP010000119.1:4283-5653 GCA_038532435.1 Pseudomonadota bacterium
CCAGAATCTGTCGTCGGCGGGTTTGTCGAGCGGCACCTAACAGCAAACAGCGCAACCAAATGGCCTGCAGCACGCGGCCGGCCAGCGGGGTCGTGAGCGTCGGAAGGTCGACGATGATCGACCGCCCATGGTCAAAAACGTCCGCAGGCGACAGCACTTTTTGCCCTTCTGCGGGGGTCGTCAGTAGCTCCTTCAGGGGCGACTGCTGCAGGACGCCGCTCACGCTCTGCCAAGACGACAGAATGTTGGAGGCTGTTCGAGCATCCTGTTGTGGCCAGGCCTGCAGCAAGTGATCAAAAGCTGCCGATAAGGCCGGCGGGTGCCCCTGTTTGGCTAACCGGCCATCTCCGTCCGTAAAGGTCGACAGAACGTGAGTCACGAAAGGTCCCGGGGGTCGGGTGTCGGGAGGGCCTTGGGGAAGCTCATTCACAAAGCGATCGATGGCGCCGAGCGTGACCGGCACCTGGGCCGCCCTCAGCACCTCGATGACGGACGTGAGCAGGTTTCGCGTCGAGTTATCCCAAAAGGCTTCGCCGGCGGCGGCGTTCGGATTCACCGTGGCTGCCGCCCCCATGAAGACGTTGGTGATTTCCGCGGCATACAGACCCAGGCCTTGAAGGTAGCCGAGCCAATCAAAAACGAAATCGCTGCCCGGCGCGAAAACGATGGGCGGCTCATGCCCCTCCCAGGCCGCCTGATAGAACTTCGCATCGCTGTCCTTGGCCGCAAAAGCGACGACAGGCACGCGTCCGCGTGAGCTGGTCGCGACGATGGTGCGAACAACCGCCGAAGACTTTCCGGCACCGGTTCCGCCCAGGATGCCGATATGTGTCGACAGGTGACGAAGGCGCAGATGGCCGCGTTCCAGCGGGGCGATGACCCGCCAAGAGTTTACAAATGCGCGCGCACGTCGACTGGCCTCTTGAACGAGGATTGAGGCGTTGAGGTTGTTCATGACGCTCCTGGGGTGGTGCGGAGCGCCCCTTCAGCGCTCCGCACGGTTTCATTGGTTTTGGTTCTGGGTCTTCGAGCTGTTAGTCAGCGGCGGCCAAGTGCAGCGGGCTAGTGTCTACTGGCTTTGGCATAGCCTGGACGAATTCGGCGTACTGCGACTTGAGCATTGTCCGAAAGCAGTCCGCGAGGAACTCGCCAATCTTGACCCCGCTGGCGGAGGCCAATGCTCTCAGTGCCCGAGCCTCATCGGGTGAAAGCTCGACGCCTGAGAAGCTGTTGGTGGTGGTCTTTTCTGTCTTTTGCTGGTTGTTCATGCTAGTATCCCTTCTTGCGTACGAGCCCTGTCACGCCCGTACGCGAAGCTAGTGAGTCCTCTCCTGGGAGGTCTCGTTGGTTTTGGTTCGGGCCCGAAGCGT
>JBCBAP010000120.1:0-5548 GCA_038532435.1 Pseudomonadota bacterium
GCTCCGGCGAGAGCCACGCCTGGGAGGCGCAGCTCATGCACATGATGCAGGCGGCCTGCGACCGGGGCTCGTACAAGCTCTGGTCGGAATACTCCAAGGCCATGCGCAACCGCGCGCCGATCCACCTGCGCGATCTGCTCGACTTCAAGCCGACCCGGGATCCGATCCCGGTGGAGGAGGTCGAGAGCATCACCGCGATCCGGAAGCGGTTCGTGACCCCGGGCATGTCCCTCGGCGCGCTCTCGCCCGAGGCGCACAAGACGCTCAACGTCGCCATGAACCGCATCGGGGCCAAGTCCGACAGCGGCGAGGGCGGCGAGGATCCCAAGCACTTCCATCCGGAGCCCAACGGTGACAACCCGTCGGCGAAGATCAAGCAGGTCGCCTCCGGTCGCTTCGGCGTCACCGCTGAGTATCTCAACCATTGCCAGGAACTGGAGATCAAGGTCGCCCAGGGTGCGAAGCCCGGGGAGGGTGGCCAGCTCCCCGGCTTCAAGGTGACCGAGATGATCGCGAAGCTGCGGCACTCGACCCCGGGGGTCACCCTGATCTCCCCGCCGCCGCATCACGACATCTACTCGATCGAGGATCTCGCCCAGCTCATCTACGATCTCAAGCAGATCAACCCGGACGCGAAGGTCTGTGTGAAGCTCGTGGCCTCCACCGGCGTCGGAACCATCGCCGCGGGCGTGGCGAAGGCGAAGGCGGACGTCATCCTGATCTCCGGCCACAATGGCGGCACCGGCGCAAGCCCCGCGACCTCCATCAAGTTCGCGGGCCTGCCGTGGGAGATGGGCATCACCGAGGCGCACCAGGTCCTCGCGCTCAACAACCTGCGGGACCGGGTGACGCTGCGCACCGATGGCGGTCTGCGCACGGGCCGGGACATCGTCATCGCCGCCATGATGGGGGCGGAGGAATACGGCATCGGCACCGCGGCCCTCATCGCCATGGGCTGCATCATGGTCCGCCAGTGCCAGTCCAACACCTGCCCGGTTGGCGTCTGCACCCAGGATCAGGAGCTGCGAGACAAGTTCACCGGCACCGCGGACAAGGTGGTGAACCTCATCACCTTCTACGCGCAGGAGGTGCGTGAGGTGCTCGCGAGCATCGGTTTCCGCTCCCTCGACGAGGTGATCGGGCGCGCCGACCTTCTGGCTCAGGTGAGCCGGGGTGCGGCCCATCTCGACGATCTCGATCTCAACCCGATGCTGATCGCGGTCGATGAAGGGCATGACATCGTCTATGACCGCACGCGCCCGCGTCAGGCCGTCGACGACACGCTCGACGCCCAGATCGTCAAGGACGCGCAGCCGTTCTTCAAGGACGGGGAAAAGATGCAGCTCTCCTATTCCGTGGAGAACACCTCGCGCACCATCGGCACCCGGGTCAGCTCGCACATCGTGCGCCGCTTCGGCATGCGCAACGACCTGCAGCGGGACCATCTGACGGTGAAGCTCGCAGGCTCCGCGGGCCAGTCCCTTGGTGCGTTCGCCGCACCGGGGCTCAAGATCGAGGTCTCCGGCGACGCCAACGATTACGTGGGCAAGGGCCTCTCCGGGGGCATGGTGGTGGTCAAGCCGATGCTCGGCGCGCCCATCGCGGCGGAGGAGAACACGATCATCGGCAACACCGTGCTCTACGGCGCGACCGACGGCATGCTGCTGGCCAATGGCCGTGCAGGGGAACGGTTCTGCGTCCGCAACTCCGGCGCGTCGGTGGTAGTGGAGGGCTGCGGCTCGAACGGATGCGAGTACATGACCGGAGGCACCGCGGTGATCCTCGGTCGGGTCGGCGACAATTTCGGTGCCGGCATGACCGGCGGCATGGCCTTCGTCTATGACGCGGATGCGGACTTCGAAAGCCGCATGAACCCGGAGACGATCGTCGCACAGCCGCTCGCCTCCCGCTTCTGGGAGGACCGGCTGCTCGACCTCGTCCGCACCCATCTGGCAGAGACGGGCAGCGCCAAGGCGGAGCGCCTCTTGCGCGACTGGGACATCGAGCGGGTCCGCTTCCTCCAGATCTGCCCGAAGGAGATGCTGAGCCGCCTGCCCGCTCCGCTCTCGGACGAAGCGGAGGCAGCCACCGCCTGACCCCGCAGCGGGCCTGAGCCGACGATGGCGTGCCCGCCCCAAAGATTACAGGGTCCTGGTCTTTCACCGACCGGGACCCCGCCACGTACAGCCGATCCCACCCTTCTTCTGGTCCCAAATATCCCCGCCGGAGGCTCCACACCCCTCAACCCCGCGCCCACATTTCCCCGTTTCTCAAGCCTCCGGACCGCCGCAGACCACCTCCACACCGCTGACAGGGACCACCATCCGTGACACAGCGCCTCCGCCGCCTCCTGATCTGGCTCTTCCGGGCGTTCGCTCTGGCAGCCATGGCGGCCGTCCTACTCGTTTTCGCGTTCCGCTGGCTGCCGCCGCCCACGACCTACTACGTCATGGCGGAGCATGTCCGCCTCGGGAAGGTTGCCCGCCGCTGGACACCCGCTGCGCGCATGTCCCCGCACCTGCCCGTCGCAGTCATCGCCGCGGAGGATGTGAAGTTCTGCGCGCATGCGGGCTTCGATTTCGAGGCGATCCGCGCGGCGTTCGAGGATGACAGCCGCCTGCGCGGCGGCTCCACGATCAGCCAGCAGGTTGCGAAGAACGTCTTCCTCTGGCCGGATCGAAGCTGGCTGCGGAAAGGGCTCGAGGCGGGCTTCACCGTGCTCATCGAGCTTCTCTGGCCCAAGGCGCGCATCGTCGAGGTCTATCTCAACGTGGCCGAGTTTGGGGAAGGTGTCTTCGGCGCGGAGGCCGCGGCGCGTCACCATTTCGGCCGGTCCGCCGCCGATCTGAGTGCCGCCGAGGCCGCCCGCCTCGCGGCCATCCTGCCGAACCCGAAGTCCCGCTCACCGGTCAGCCTGACCCCGTTTCTCGACCGCCGCGTCCGCTCCATCCGCGGCAGCATGGAGACGCTGGAGGCAGAGGACCGGCTGGACTGCCTGGCTACCGGCTGACGCCTCATCGCACCACCCCCACCCGTACGCTGCACCCATCATACCGCGGCGCACCGTCCCCCTTCCCGCTTGTCAAACCCGCCGCGGCACGGCAGGTAAGGGGCGACCCCTGCCGGAGCCCGCGATGCGCGTCGTCTACCACATGCCGCTCTCCCCCTTCTGCCGCAAGCTGCGCCTTGTGCTGGCGGAAAAGCGGGTCGAGGTGGAACTGCGCGACGAAAAACCGTGGGAGCGGCGGATCGAGTTTCTCCGCCTCAACCCGGCAGGCACCGTGCCGGTCTATGTGGACGGACGGGATGTCTACGCGGATTCCAACGCAGTGGCGGAATATCTCGACGAGGTCATCCCGGACCCTCCTCTTCTGCCCAAATCCGCCACTGATCGCGCGGAGGCGCGCCGCCTCGTCGCCTGGTTCGATGACAAGTTCCACCGGGAAGTCACCGAGAACCTCATCTATGAGCGCGTGAACAAGCGCCTGCGCAAATCCGGCTATCCGGACAGTGCGCGGATCAAGGCGGGCATCGCCAACATCAAGTTCCACCTCGACTATCTCGACTGGCTCACGGACCGGCGCAAATGGCTCGCGGGCGATCAGCTTTCCCTGGCTGATTTCGCCGCCGCCGCCCACCTGAGCTGCCTCGATTTCGTCGGTGACGTGGACTGGAGCCGATCCCAGCCGGTCAAGGACTGGTACGCACGGATCAAATCGCGCCCGGCGTTCCGGACCCTGCTGACCGACAGCCTGCCCGGCTTCCAGCCCCCGGCCCACTACGCGGACCTGGACTTCTGACCGGCCTCGCCGACGCGCTGCGCACGAAAGCCCGCGCCGAGGGGTTTGCCAGCGTCGGCATTTGCGCCCCGGACGCGATCCCGCAGGCTGCTGGACACCTCGCCCGCTTCCTCGCCGATGGGCATCACGGCACGATGGACTGGCTCGCGGACCGCGCCCACTGGCGCGGCGATCCCACGGCTCTCTGGCCCGAAGCGCGCAGCGTCATCGTCCTTGCCGAACCCTACACTCCGGACATCGACCCGCTCGCCCTCCTCGACCAGCCGGACAAGGCCAGTATCTCAGTCTATGCGCGCAACCGCGACTATCACGACCTGGTCAAGAAGCGGCTGAAGAGGCTGGGCCGCTGGCTGATCGACCGGGCGGGGGGAGAGATCAAGGTCTTCGTGGACACCGCCCCGGTCATGGAAAAACCCCTCGGTCAGGCGGCGGGGCTCGGCTGGCAGGGAAAGCACACCAACCTGCTCTCCCGCGACCTTGGCAACTGGTTCTTTCTCGGCGTGATCTTCACCAGCCTCGATCTGCCCCGGGACCCACCGGAGGAGGAGCATTGCGGCTCCTGCCGCGCCTGCCTCGACATCTGCCCGACAGACGCGTTCCCCGCCCCCTTCCGCCTCGATGCGCGCCGCTGCATCTCCTACCTCACGATCGAGCACAAGGGGCCGGTGCCCGAAGAGCTGCGCCCGAAGCTCGGCAACAGGATCTATGGATGCGACGATTGCCTGGCCGTGTGCCCCTGGAACAAATTCGCGGCTGAGGCGCGGGAGGCGGGCTACTGGGCGCGCGTCGAGCTGTTGGCACCGGACCTCGCGGATCTTGCAGCCCTCGACGATGCGGCCTTCCGGGAGATCTTTGCCGGCTCGCCGATCAAGCGGATCGGCCGCGACCGCTTCCTGCGCAACGTGCTCTACGCCATCGGCAATTCCGGCCTGTCCCGCCTCGCCGCCGCCGCCGAACCCCATGTCGCCGACCCCAACCCGGTCGTCGCCGACGCCGCCACCTGGGCCCTTGCGCGCCTGCGCCCCTGATCCAACGCTTTCCACGCCATCAACATTTCGAACCAAGCAGAGCCCGTAATCACCCCGAGCGCGGACGCAACCACCCCGAACCGCCCAGCCCTCCAAACCATCCAGCCGCCCCTGTCCAAATCTCCACTTCACAGGCCCGCGGACGTACCTCTGACCCAAGCGACCACCTGACCGCCCCGGACGCGTCACGTCACCCCTTCTTCTGGCGTCAAATATCCCCGCCGGAGGCTCCCACGGTTGATGCCACGCCCCCGCCCGCGCTAGGAGGAGATCTCCCAGACAAGGAACCCCCATGCCCACCCTCCTCAGCATCGGCCACGGCTACTCCGCCCGGGCGCTCGCCTGCCGGCTCCCGGACTGGCGCATCATCGGCACTACCCGGTCCGGGGATAAGGCGGAGCTGCTGCGGTCGGAGGGGATCGAGCCGCTGATCTGGCCGGGGTCTGACCTGGGCCCCGCACTGGATGAGGCAACGCATCTTCTGACGTCCGTGGCCCCCGACCCGGACGGGGATCCGGTCCTCCGCCACCATGGTTCGCAGATCGCGGCGGGCGGGTTTGACTGGGTCGGCTACCTGTCAACGACCGGGGTCTATGGTGACCATGATGGCGGCTGGGTAGACGAAACCGCCCCGCTCAACCCGGCCACCAGACGCGGGCAGATGCGCAAGATGGCGGAGGCCGCCTGGGCCGCGCTCGACCTGCCGCTCCATATCTTCCG
>JBCBAP010000121.1:0-5510 GCA_038532435.1 Pseudomonadota bacterium
ACAACGTGATAACGATTTCTGAAGAAGATGCCTACATCCTCTGGATCACGTCGCTGGAGTGATCTGAGGAGGGGGCCGTGCTGGCCTTCGGTTGTCTCTACTATCTGGATGTGCCCAAGACCGGCAGCAGCCGCATCGCCGAGGTGCTGCGGACTCATCTCAATGCGCCCTATGAGGGGGGGGTCCGGCATCGTCCATTGTCCGCCCGATACGATCCGCGGCGAGCGCGGCTGCTGAGCGTCCGCCATCCGGTTCAGTTCTACCGTTCACTCTTCGCCTACGGGTGCGGCGGGCGGGGGCGGGTTCATGCGCGGCTGCAGGAGGCGGGGCATGCGGATCTGTATCAGGCCGATCAGGCCGGATTCCACCGTTGGCTCGAATGGATGCTCGATCCGGAAAACGGGGCAGTCCTCGGGCACGGCTACGGGGCCGGGCGGATCGCTGACCTCGTGGGCTTCGCCTCGTTCCAGGTGATCCGGATGGGGCTGCCGGGCAGCGACCGCCTGATCGGGGAGATGGAGACGCGCCATGATGTCACCGTCCGCTTCGATCGTCCGGCCCACTCGCCGCACGCGATCATCCGGTGTGAGCGGCTTGAGATGGACCTTCTCGACGCCGTGAGAACCCTCGAACTGCCCCTCAGGTACGGACGGCCAGAGCTAAAACGGGAGCTGGCGAAGGGCATCCGACGCAACGCAAGCCCGCTTGCGAGCGCGTTCGACATCTCCCGCCTTCCCGCAAACCTGCAAGCCGCGGTGCGGGAGCGGGAATGGCTCATGTGGCAGCGGTTCGGCTACCCTCCCGCGCGGGCCGATGCCGCCGCCTGATCCGCAATCCAAGCGCGCAGAATGGCTGGCTGCAGCGCCGGCCGGATCAACGGGCGCCAATCGCCCGAAGGGCTCAGGGGAATGCGCCGCAGGGCGCGCCGATCGGGACCGTGCGCCGGGGCATGCTCACTGGAACATGGCGCGCAGGTCGACGCTGCTGCGCTCGTTGAGATCACCCCAGTGCGCCTTGAGGAATGCATCCGCCGCTGCGTACCCCTTTTCGAACAGATCGTTGAGCAGGGCGTCGTCGGGCTGCAGCTTCGTCGCGACGTTCAGGGCCGCCATGGTCGCGTCGTCCCGGATCGAGTGGATCAGCACATCCTTCATGGTTCCCGGGCCCAGATGTCCATCCTCGAGCAACCGCTTGACGAAGTCGATTGCCCGCAACTCGCGCAGCAGTGAGGAGTTGAAGCTGATCTCGTTCACGCGGTTAAGGATGTCGCTGGCGGAGGTGGGCACGTCCGACCGCTCGATGGGATTGATGTGGACGATCAGTACGTCCCGGGTCTTGGTCTCGTAGAAAAGCGGGAACAGGGCGGGATTGCCGATATAGCCACCGTCCCAATAGGCCTCCACTTTCTTGGTGCAAGGATCCTCGATCTCGATCGCCTGAAAGAGGGTCGGCAGGCAGGCGGAAGCCAGGATCGCCTCGACCGAAATCTCGTCACCCTGAAACACCTTGATCTTGCCGGACCGCACGTTCGTCGCGCAGATGAAGAGCTTGGGCTCGCAGGATCGACAGACGAGACCGAAGTCGAGGTCCCGCAGCAGGGGGTCAAGCGGGTGCAGATTGAGCGGGTTAAAATCGTAAGGGGAGAAGATCCGGCTCACGAACTCGCCTGCGAGATAAGCGGGATCCACGCTTGGCTTGAACGGGGAATGCTCCGGCGTGACCGCCTTGAGCCAACTGCGCAGGGGGTTTGATTTGCGGCCCATCGCGGCAATCTGGGTCCAGAAGTCGGCGAGTGCTGCCTTGGCGGTCTCCCGGTTCCCGCTGACGAGGCCATGCTTCATCACCGCCGCGTTCATGGCACCTGCTGAGGTCGCGGTGATGCCTTCGAAATCGAGCGTCTCCTCCTCGAGCAGCCGGTCGAGGGCCCCCCAGGTGAGCGCGCCATGGGCACCGCCCCCCTGCAGGGCGAGATTGATCTTCTTGCGCGCGGTCACAGCGCGGTCCAACCGCCATCTACTGAAATCGTCGTGCCCGTGATCTGGGCCGCCGCGTCGGAGCAGAGGAAAGCGACCGTCCCGCCGAGCTGGGCGACAGTGGCAAACTCCTTTGAGGGTTGCCGCTCAAGCAGCACCTCCCGGATCACCGTTTCCCGGTCCATGCCGTACTTTTCCATCGTATCCGGGATCTGTTCCTCCACGAGGGGGGTCAGCACGTAGCCCGGGCAGACCGCGTTGCAGGTAATCGGCTCCTCTGCGGTTTCGAGGGCGACCACCTTGCTCAAGCCCACAACCCCATGTTTGGCGGCCACATAGGCGGACTTGTAGGGCGAGGCTGTGAGCCCGTGGGCGGAGGCAATGTTCACCACCCGACCCCAGCCCGCGTCCCGCATCAGAGGCAGGGCGGCCGCGGTGGTGTGGAATGCGGAACTCATGTTGATCGCAATGATCGCGTCCCACTTCGCTGTCGGGAATTCGTCGATACCCGCGACGAATTGGATGCCCGCATTGTTGATCAGGATGTCGGCGGAACCGAGCTTCTCATAGGCTGTCGTCACCAGCGCGCGGCAGGCTTCGGGCTTTGACATGTCGGCGCTGACGTAGATCGCCTTCGTGTCGGTTTCGGCGGCGATCCGCTCAGCGAGCGCGTGATCTTCCGCGGAGTCCGTGAACGAGTTGAGAACGACGTTAGCGCCGAGCTTCGCCAGCTCCTCCGCCACGCCGAGCCCGATGCCCGAATTTGATCCCGTGATGATGGCGGTCTTGCCTGCGACGGACATGTGCTGCTCCCCAAGTGACGGTACGCTTCGCATTGCAAGATACATACCGCACATGCGAAATGCGAGGCTGGCGCATTCGGGTGGGAACAAAAAAAACGCCCTCGCAAGGAGGGCGTTAAGTTATTGAGGCAGGTTTCATACAGGCAAGAAACCTATCGAGCAGTGCCCTCACATTACGCCCTAGAGTCCCGAAACCCAAGATATTTTTTTGCAGCGGATCGGGGCTTCCTGTACCCTCGGTTGAAAACGACAATCACATTGAGGCGAATGGTGCACAAATGTCACGACTTCTGATCACGGTCGCAACGATTGGCTGCCTGACAACAGCAGCGGTCGCAGCCCCACAACATGGGCTTTCGATGTATGGGGACCCGGCGCTACCACCAGATTTTGAGCATCTGCCCTATGCGAACCCGGCGGCACCGACAGGCGGTGAAATCGTGTTCGGGGAGGCCGCGGGCTTCGACAGTCTCAACCCCTACATCTTAAAGGGGAGGGCGCCCTGGGGCGTTCGGGCGCATGTGGTCGAGAGCCTGCTCGGGCGGAACTGGGATGAACCCTTCGCGCTCTATGGTTTGCTCGCCGAATCGGTCGAGGTCGGGACGGAGCGGGAGTGGGTGGAGTTTCACCTGAACCCCAAGGCGGCCTTCTCCGACGGCAGCCCGGTGACGGTCGAAGATGTCGTGTGGTCCATGCAGACCCTCGCCGAGGAAGGGCGCCCGAACTTCCGTTCGTCCTGGGACAAGGTGGAAAGCTGGGAGCAGACCGGGGAGCGATCCGTCCGCTTCAACCTGTCCGGAGAAGATCGCGAGCTTCCGCTTATCCTCGGCCTTCGTCCGATCCTGAAGAAGGCCGACTGGGACGGCATCCCGTTTGCGGAGAGCAGTCTGCGGCCGCTCATCGCGTCCGGCGCCTATGTGATCGGGGATCTCGAACCGAACCGGTTCATCAACTTCGACCGAAACCCGGACTACTGGGGTAGGGATGAGCCGTTCAACGCCGGCCGGCACAAGCTTGACCGCATCCGCTATGAATTCTTCGGCGATGCCTCCGTCGTCTGGCAGTCCTTCACCGCGGGAGAGATCTCCGTGTTCCGGGAGGGCGACATCACGAAGTGGGAGACGGGCTACGACTTCCCCCGGGCGGAGAACGGCGATGTGGTGAGATCCGAGATACCCCATCAGCGCCCCTCCGGCATGAAAGGGTTCGTCTTCAACACGCGAAAGCCGCTCTTCGAGGATGTGCGGGTCCGCGATGCGCTCCTGCACGCCTTTAACTTCGAATGGATCAACGAGCGGCTCAATGCCGGGGCCTATCCGCGCATGACGAGCTTCTTTGCCAATTCGCAACTCGCTTTCGACGGGGAGGCGAGTGAGGCGGAGCGGGCGTTGCTCGCACCCTACATGGACGAGTTGAACGATGATGCGCTGACCGCCTACGCGCTGCCCCAGTCGACGGGTGACCTGCGCAACCGGCGCAACCTGCGCAAGGCGACCCAGCTTCTCGCCGAGGCGGGCTGGACCATTCAGGATGGTGTGCTGAAGAACGAGGCAGGGGTGCCGTTTACCTTCGAGATCCTGCTGCGGTCCTCCGCCAACGAGGGCATCGCGAACATCTACTCCGATGCGCTGGAGCGTCTGGGCATCGCCGTCACGCTCAACCTCATCGATGGCGCGCAGTACACGGAGCGGTTGGCGGACTATGATTTCGACATGATCGTGCACCGCTGGGCGCTGTCGCTCAGCCCCGGGAACGAACAGTATAACTACTGGGGGTCCGACGGGGTGGAGACGCAAGGAACCCGGAATTACATGGGTCGTGGTGGAGAAGCAGCGGACGCGATGATCGACGCGATCCTGTCATCGACGACCCGGGACGAGTTCGTGACCGCGGTGAAGGCGCTCGACCGCGTGCTGACCACGGGGCGCTATGTGATCCCGTTCTGGCATAATCCGACGAGCCTTGTTGCCCACAAGTCGGAACTGAGCTTCCCGGAAACCCTGCCGATCTACGGGGATTGGATCGGGTTCATGCCGGACGTCTGGTGGTCCGAGTAACTACTTGCCAACAACCCGGATCCCGGCGGCGCGTTCTGCCGGGGTAGGGGGCGTCACCAGCCCGGCGGAGATGATGAGCTTCGCGGCATCCTCTACCTCCATGTCGAGCAGGATAATGTCCCGCCGGGGCACGAACAGCAGGAAGCCGGAAGTCGGGTTCGGCGTGGTGGGCAGGAACACACTCACCATCTCCTCGTTCACCTTCTGCGCCACTTCGCCCTTGGTGTCGGTGGAAATGAAGGCGACCGCCCAGATGTCCCGGCGCGGATACTCGACGAGGCAGGCGCTCTTGAACGAGTTGTTCGACTGGCTGAGGATCGTTTCAGCGATCTGCTTGAGACCATTGTAGATGGAGCGCACGATCGGCATGCGCTCAACGAGCGCTTCACCCCAATTCAGGATCTGCCGGCCGAAGATGCCCCGCGCGAGATAGCCGACGAGGGCGGTGAACAGCAGGAAGATGATCACACCGAAGCCCGGCACATTGTAGCCGTAGGTTTCGGGGCGATAGATCTGCGGCACCAGCGGCACGACCTGCGCATCGATGATCTCGATCACCGACCAGATCAGCCAGATCGTGAGACCGACCGGGGCCACGATCACCAGTCCTGTCAGGAAGTTGCCACGCAACCGCGCAAGCAGTCCCAGAGTGGTGCGTTTCCTGACGGTCCGCTTGC
>JBCBAP010000122.1:0-3844 GCA_038532435.1 Pseudomonadota bacterium
GGGCTACCTCCTCAGCCAGTTCGGGACCTTCCAGCAGCCCCGGCATCAGGTAGCCATTGAACTCCACCCCGAACTTGTCCGCCGCATCGGTTGTTTCGAAGTGTGCCATCTCCAACATACGAAAGGGTTCATCTTCAGGGATCGCAGGCGTACCGACCCTATCCGGGTCATGCTCAACCCCATCGTAGACGACCATGTGCAGCGAATGCCCCAGCGGTTCACCGTCAGGATCATTCACGGGCAACGTCTCCATGCGCCAATAGGGATTGCCCACCTCCGCATCCAGTTCGGGCTGCGCCGGCTGTGCCCATTCCTGCGTCTCGCGCCAGGTCACACCATAACGCGCCAGTTCATCGTCGATCTCCTCCTCACGGATGGTGGTGAAGGGATCGGGCGGACCCTGCGTGAACAATCGGGGGTCATCGCGTTCGGGGTCAATCACCCCGGCGGCTACGCCCTGATCTTCGACCCGTTGCATCGCACCTTCAAGCTGACCCTGTTCCAGCAGGTCGTTGGCGCGTACCGCTGCCTCCCGTGCCATCTCCCAGTCCGGTTGGGGAACCACCAGTCGTTCGTAGTCGTCGTACGACCCGGTCGCATTCCAGGTCTTCATGACATCGAGGAAGGACTCACCATTGGCGGAAACCGCCCTGACACTGTACTCCGGTCCGGCCAATTCGCGTTCGCGGGTGGTGGCAAACGGATCAGGCGGTCCCTGTGTGAACAGGCGCGGGTCGTCACGCTCAGGGTCGAGTGTCCCCAGTTCGACCGCCATGCCCTCCGCCCGCTGCATCGCCGTCTGCAACCCATCGTCCTCACGCACACGCACCAGGTCTTCACGATCCATCGCCGCCGTTTCGCGCACACCGTCGATGTGATGGTCGGGTATATCGGTGTCATACTCGCGCAGCGCGATGACCTCTACCCCCACATCGTCGCCATCACCCCAGGTCTTCTCGGCGCGGAGTTCGAGTGTCTCCGGGTCGGCCTGCACCAGCGTGAAGTCGTAGTCCACCTGTGTTTCAGCCGCCACATCAAGTCCCAGCTCGCGTTGGCGATTGGTGGTGAAGGGATCAGGTGGCGCGTTCTCAGCAAAGAAAATGCGTCCGTCCTCACGCTCCGGGTCGAGATACTCATTGGCGACTGCCAGCGTCTCCGCCCGGTTCATCGCCGGTTCCAGTCCCTCACGCAGTCGCGATACTTCCAGTGCCTCATGCTGGGCTTCGGCGGCTTCTCGTTCTTCGGGGGTATAGGTCGCCACCGTCAGTTGATCCTGATGGTCGTACCCCATGTCGGACGCGCCCCACCACTTCTTCGCCTGTAGGGTCAGCGACTCGTCATCTTCATCGCGCGTCAGGTCGAAGGTGTAAAGCGGATCGGTTAGCCCGACTTCGTCGGGTTCCAGTTCAGGCTCCGCCAGCACTCTTGCGCGTTCGGTGGTGAAGGGGTCGGGCGGCGCGTCATCCTCAAAGAAGATACGCGGATCATCGCGGTCGGGGTCAAGATAGCCGCCCGTCACTGCCATCGTCTCCGCCAGGTTCATGGCGGCTTCCACGCCCTGCTCATCGAGCAGCGTCTCCAACTCGCGCTCATCGACAGCGGCTTCATCGAAACTGCCGTACTCACCCACCGTCAGCGTGTCGAAACGCCGCTCTGCCCCGTCCATGGGCCCCGCTTCCAGGCTAGGCGAGTCAGACGGCCCAACACCGTAGCCGAAGTCGTATTCGGCACGCGGGTCGAGCGCGGGTAAATCCATCGGTTCGGGAAATTCCTCCCCGTAACTGTCCGCCACATCATGCGCGAACTGCTGTGTCATGGTGACATCCCCTTTCTCCAGAACCATTTCCAGTCCCGGCAGTGCCCAGGCGAAACCGGGGTCATCATCGGGCAATGGCATGACCGGATACGAATCCGTGTGTCCCGTGCCGTCGTCCATCTCCAATGCGCGGAAGTAGCGCAGCTCATACGGTTCGGTCTCATCCGGCGCATCTCGCTCGGTAATCGCAAACCAGTGCGCCGTGCCGCCGCCGTCGATGTGACGTACCGCGCCATCATCGCGGTCAAAGAGGGGTGTGGCGGGTGGCAAGCCCCCGTTGATCTGCGCCTCGACCTGAGCCGCTTCCAGCAGCCGATCGCTGCCTTCTTCAGCCCCCAGCGTGTCGATCCGGTCAACCACCTGCTCCACCGACTCGCGCTCCCCCACTGCCAGAGTCGCTCCCTCAATCCCGCTCTCGGTGAGCGCCAGGAGTTGGGCGGCACTGTCACGTCCTTCGGGCGCGTCAGGTGGATAGACAGCGGTCATGTAGAAGACCTCCTCCTCAAAGGGCTGCCCGCGCAGCCGGTCGGCATCCTCACCCCAACCGATGATCCCGTCCTGTTCGAGCGTGTCCTCGACCTCATAAAGCTGTTCTTCGGCCTCCATCCAGGAGTTGTGCTGACCGACGGTGAGGCGCTGCTCGCGACCCAGCCCGTAGTCATCAACCGAAGCGCGTACCAGATCAACGTGGTACTTCGCGCCATAGGTGTCGCGTTCCGGCGGCACAATCTCGGCGGCGTAAATCGCCCCATCCTCATCAATGTGGCGGACTGGCTTATCCGTCATGCGGCTCCTTTCCACTCAGGCGCACCGGGATGGTGATGCCATCGCCATTCAGCGGCACGAACTGCCCGCTGCTGGGCAGCACACTCCCCGCCACCGGCGATGGTTCGTTGTGCAAGACCAGTGTCAGCGCGTGACGCACGGTGGCCGACTTGTCCAGATCGAAACGCTCGGCGAGAGCTTCCAGCGCCGCTTTCTCCTCCGGTGAGAGGCGCACGGTCAGGCTGTAGTCACGGGTTACGGACTCGCTCATAGCTCCACCTCCCACTTGGCATAGTCGGCAATGTCGCGGGCAGCATCCGCCTCCAACGGCACGCCGCGCTCGGCCTCCCACAGCTCACGCTGATCGGTCGCCAGCGCCATGCCCTCGGCAGTATCAAAGACCTGCTCGAGGTCGCCCTTCTGTGCCACCCGAATGAGATGCTCGGCGGCACCATAGGTTTTGTCCCAGTCGCCGGGCACGCAGGGCGCGAGCTGCGCTTCCATCCCACCCGTTTCCGGGTCACGTCCCAACGACAGGATGCTGGTGACACAGTTCTCACGGTCGTCCTTGTCGGGCTGGAAAACCCCGATCCAGTAGGCAGTGCCCGTCTCGGTGTCATAGAACGGCGGCGGATCGGTGGTCGGGTCAAAGTTCTCCGCCTCAACCCCGATGGCATTCAAAGCCTGAAACGCAGCTTCATCCACCTCCAGCTCCGGTTCGATCTCCTGCTCAACCACGACCCCACCGAGTTCGATGGCCGTCTGGATCAGCGGGTCAATCGCTTCCTCCGGTGGCTCGTCCGCCAGTGCCCGGTCGAAAGCCTCCAGGTCGCGCAGGTACTCGTAGGCGTCATATTCCGCCGCTTCCGCGCCGCGCCAGTTCTCCGGCTCCGCATTCATCTCAAACGCCCGCGCCTCAGCGAAATCGGGCACCTGGTAAGTCGCCAGCCCCGCCTCGTGAATCTGGCGTTGCAGATCGTGGTAGGTGTCGACGGCGGGCGCTTCCTCACCGAAGGCCGCCACCGGCAGGTAACTGCCGCCCAGGTCGCCGGTATCAGCATTGGCGTAGAGGTCAATCGCCCCGATCTCGTAGCGGTTCTCCCCCGCCTCGTCGCCGCGATCCACCCCGATCAGGCGGGCATCGTGCCACGCCCAGGCTTCATCGGTTGGCTCAGGTGTCTCGAAACCCTGCAACCCATCCTGACCGGGCGGCGGTATGTCCGGTAACATCTCGCGATCATCCGGCGCATAGTCGTCGGGAAT
>JBCBAP010000122.1:3944-5370 GCA_038532435.1 Pseudomonadota bacterium
ACCAGCGGCTTGTGCTCGACGTTGCGGGTATACGTGCAGGTCGGATAGGTCGCGCAGCCCACGAACGGCCCGTGCGATCCCTGCCGTTCGACCAGATCACCCCCACATTCAGGACAGGTCTCACCGATGGGTTGTGCCTTCGGTCGGGCTTTGACCTGCGCCAGCGCGTACTCGGTGGCGGTCTTCAACTGCGGTTGGAAGCCGCGCCAGAAGGTCTCCAGCACCTCGATCTGGCGCATATCGCCTGCCGCCACCCGGTCGAGTGCCGCTTCCAGACGAGCGGTATAGCCGAGGTCGAACACGCCCGGAAAGCGTGTCACCACAAAATCACACAGGCGCGTACCCGTCTCGGTCGGTATCAGGCGTTTCGCCTTCACCGTCACATACTTTTTGTCCTTGATGACCGCCACCATCGAGGCAAACGTGGACGGTCTGCCGACCCCGTGCCGTTCCAGCGCCCCCACCAGCGACGCTTCGCTGTAGCGTGACGGCGGGCGGGTCTGTTTCTCATCGACGGGTAGATCGACCAGCATCAGCGACTGCCCTTCCTTGAGGACGGGCATCGTGCCACTCGCTTCTGTTTCTTCATCCACATCGTCCGGCTCCTCGTAGACGCGCAGGAAGCCATCGAAGACCAGCTCGCGTCCGCTCGCCTTGAAGGCCAGCGGAAACGGTTTGTCGGTTGTCTTCCCCGCGTGGATCAGCGCCCCGGTGACGGTGTAACGCGCCGGGGTCATCTGCGAGGCGATGAAGCGCCGCCAGATCAGCGCGTAGAGTTTCGCGCCATCACCCTCGGCGTTCTCATCAGGCAGTTTGGCAACATCCGTCGGGCGGATCGCCTCGTGCGCCTCCTGTGCCCCCTTCGACTTCACCTTATAGGTCGGGGGTGTGGGTGGCAGGTAGCCATCACCGTACTCGCGTTGAATAACATCCCGTGCAACTGTCTGCGCTTCCGGTGCCACCGATACCCCGTCGGTACGGTGGTAGGTAATGCGTCCCCCCTCATACAGCGTCTGCGCCAACTGCATCGTCTTTTCCGGTGACAGACCCAGCCCCTTGGCGGCGGCCTGCTGTAAGCTACTGGTTGTAAACGGCGGCAGCGGGTTGCGCAGCTTGAGCGTCTGTCCGGCTTTGCCCGTCCAGAAGGTCGCACCCTGTAACAGACCGACCAGCTTGTCCGCCTGCTCGGGTGCAGTGAAACGCACATCCGCGTCTTTCAGACGGTGCAGTACCGCTTCAAACTGTGAGCCATCCGCATCCAGGACAGCCCGCAGTGTCCAGTAGGCTTCGGGCGTAAAGCCGTCGATCTCGCGCTCACGTTCGACCACCAGTCGCAGCGCCACGCTCTGCACCCGTCCGGCACTCAGGCGTCCATCCAGCGCCTTGCACGCCAGCGGCGACACCAGATAGCCCACCAGCCGGTCAA
>JBCBAP010000123.1:0-5228 GCA_038532435.1 Pseudomonadota bacterium
AGACGAGGTAGACGATGCTCTGTGGGCGGAAGCCTGTCGCCGTGCGGCTGCGATCCGCAGATTCCTGGAGTCCAGTTCCAGTGAGTCCACCGTAGCCGATCTTGCCTCCAAACTGCAGGTGAGCCAAGCGACGACCTACCGCTTGCTGAGACGGTTTCGCACGGACGGAACCGTGATGTCGCTCGTTGAGACCAAGCGCGGACGTCCGACGGGCCATCGCGCTTTGGATGCTCGACGCGAAGAGATCATCGAGAAGGCAATCCGCACGTACTTTCTGAAACCAACCCAGCCGACGGTCTCGCAGTTGGTGCGGGACATTGAAACGGATTGTGCCGCGGCAGGATTGAAGCCACCGCATCGTCGAACGATCGAGCGTCGTCTGGATGACCTAGATCTGCGCCACCGGGCACGACGTCGTGGCGAGACGCGAATCGAGAAAGCGACGATGCCGGTCCCGGGAACACTGAGCACCACTCGACCCCTCGAGATTGTTCAGATCGATCACACGAAGGCCGACATCTTCGTCGTCGATGAGGAAACCCGCGAACCGATCGGACGGCCCTGGCTGACCCTGGCCATGGATGTCTTCAGCCGCATGGTAACGGGGTTCTACCTGACCATGGACGCGCCATCCCGGCTTTCGACGAGCCTCTGCCTGCTGCATTCGGTTTATGACAAGACTGCCTGGCTGAAAGCGCGCGAGATCGAAGAGCCCTGGCCCGTGGCCGGCCTTCCCAACCGGGTTCATGTTGACAACGGCGCGGATTTCCGGAGCCGCGCCTTCAAGCGTGGCTGCGAGAATGCAGGCATTGCGATCGACTGGCGGCCGCCGGGTACACCGCGCTTCGGCGGACATATCGAGCGGCTGATCGGCACCCAGATGGGACGGCTGCACCTTCTGCCCGGTACGACCTTCAGCAACGCTCAGGACCTCGCGGAGTATGATTCAAAGAAACATGCGGCGCTGACCTTGCGCGAGTTGGAGCGATATATCGCCCTCGACATTGTCGGGTCCTATCATCAATCCATCCACAGCTCGCTGAGCCGCCCTCCCCTCGCCGTCTGGCGGGACCATGAAGGTGATATCCCTCTGCGGCTTCCGGAGGATCGACTGCAGTTCTGGGTCTCTTTCCTGCCGGAACAGGAGCGGACCTTGCGCCCGACCGGCATTCATCTGTTTGATCTGCGCTACTGGTCTCCCGCGCTCAGCGCCGATGTCGGCCGCACTGAGCGGCGGCTTCTGGTGAAGTATGATCCGCGTGACATGTCGCGCGTGTTCGTGCGGCGGCCCTCGGGCAACTTCGTTGAGGCCCGCTACGCGGACCTGACTCTGGCACCCATTTCCCTGCACGAGGCTTTGACGGCGCGTCGCACCCTGCGTGAGAAAGGGCGGCGGGAAGTCGATAGCCGCGCGGTCGTTAGGACCGCGCTCGAACAGCGGAAGTTGGTTGACGAGGCCGTAATCAAAACCGCTACCGCGCGTCGCGGCAAGGCTCAGCCGAGGCGGGGCGATGACCTCCGGGACACGGGCACACTCCGTGGTGTCGACTCCAGCAAACCGGTGCCTTTTGTTGAGGACACCGAATGAGCTGGAGCCACAATGACGAACGATCACCCTCATCTGACCGCCGAGGCGGCGGCCCTGCTGTCTGAGTCCCAAGTTGGACGCATTCGCGCTATCAGGTCCCGCCGTTGGGTTCTCTACCCTCGCGCAAAGCAAGCCCTCGATCGCCTTGAGACGCTCCTTGATCATCCGAGGGGCCCCCGCATGCCGTCTGTCGCGATCTATGGCGACAGCGGGATGGGCAAGACCATGATCATGCAACGCTTCCGCGATCAGCATCCGCCATGTCTTGACCGCCGGACCGGAATTTTGAAGACACCGGTCCTGGCCATGGAAATGGTCAGCCGCCCCGGAGAGCGGCGGTTCTATGGTGAACTGCTTTCCCTCCTCGGCGCGCCCCAAACACCACGGGCCGATATTGCTCAGATGGATCAGGCGACCATGCGGATCATGAAGGCCATCGGCGTCCAGGTGCTGGTCATCGACGAGGTTCACAACATCCTTGCAGGGACCTATCGAGAGCAACGTATCGTGCTCAACATGCTGCGCTTTCTCAGCAATCGACTCCAAATCTCACTGGTCTGCTTCGGCGTGAACGACGCCCGGGAGGCCATCGGCGGCGACGTTCAACTTGCGCGCCGCTTCGAGCAACTCACCCTGAACCGTTGGGCGGCCAATGAGGATTTCGAGACGCTGATCGCGTCGATCCTGCGCAATACTCCATTGCGGCGACCCACTGTGCTGACGCCCAAATCGCTTCGGCGCATTCTGCAGATAACGGACGGTATCACGGCGAACATCTTTCAGATGCTGGGCAGCCTTGCGATCGAGGCGATCGAAAGCGGTGCCGAACAGATCACCGACAGCGCCGTCGAGGCGTGGGTGCCCGCATTTGATACCGAGGCGGCTTTCGCATGACGGGACCCCTGCCCGTCACCTTGCCACCCTTGCGCGGCGAACTCCTGTCATCCTGGATCAGTCGCCACGCGGAATTCTATGGGTTTATGCCGTTGACCATGCTCCGCCATGGAGTATCCGACGCTACGTCGCTTGGGGCGATCGACTGTTCTCTGACGAAAGCCCGGGCGAGACGGATTGCGGAGGTGTTCGGCGTCAGCCCGAAACTTGTTCGCAGCCTGAGCTTCGCGGATGCCCCAAAAGCCGCTCACCAGTTCATCTCCAAGAGTCCTATGCAGCGCTGCGCGCGTTGCACTCAAACCGATGTCAGCCCACCGCCAATCCTTCGAAGCGAATTGCAAGGATGGCGGATCACTTGCCCGCACTGTGGGGAACCATACCAGGACAAGACCACACGCGATGGCGATCAGACGCTGGCACCTTATCGTGCTGTAGCACGTCGCGGTGAGACACTGCTGCATAACCACGCAGAACGCGGCGCGGAAACATGGTTGCAACCTCTGGAGATTGCGCGCCTGCTGCTCATGCGCCGCATCCCCAGGCCGCCCCCGAGTGACGGCGATCTTTGGCGCTACCGACTTCTCGGCGCCATCGTTCCCGATTTCGATGCCATACTCGCCGAGGAGACCTCATTCCCGTACTCGCCAAAACACCCCATCCTGCCGCTACACATCCGTCCCGCCCTCCTGGCAGGCGTGGCGATCATCGACCGCGCAGGACCCCCGATGCTGAAGATGCTGCAAGGGCACATGATGGGAGACAACAAAAACCGATTTGCCATGGCGACCGACCATTTGGTAACTCCGGCGACCGAATGGGGACCACCCCAGCAGTACCAACTCATTTGAGAACTGGACCCAATGATTCTCAGATTAAAGTGCCAAAATTCTTCAAAACGACCGCATTCTCACATTTAAGTGCTAGGCGACACCGCCACCAGTTACTCCAGAGCCGAGCAGCGACGATGTTATGATATCGGCGCGATTCCGCTGGTAGCATTAAGCATCATGTCGCCGGGAATCCAATACATATGGGCGTTCGGAGCGTGTTGATGCGCGTCAAGCGAGGCGTCGATTTTGTAGTTTTGCATTGAGGTGATGACGGCGATCGTCAGCCCAGGAGTGCAGTGAAAGAGCGCTTCCCTCCGTTCGGTGTCGATGCTTCTGGTTGTCTGATACCGCAGGTCAGAGTTTGAGATCCCATCGAACTCGCAGCCAACGATTCCTTGACTATTTTGCGTCATATGACTATGTATATCGCATCATATGGAGATGTCTATGTTGGAACCCGTTCAGTTTGCTCCTGAAAATGGCACCGTGCAGCCCGTTGCGGAGGCTGACAAAATCACGGCCATCGTCAAGGCGGTCGTCCGCGCTGCAGACGCATGGGGTTTGTCGAACACTGAGGCTGCGGCACTCTTTGATGTTCCCAGTGCAACGTGGAGCAGAATGAAGGCCGGCACGTACAAAGGCACGCTCGATCAGGACAAAGTCACACGGGCGAGCCTTCTGATCGGTCTCTTCAAAGGACTCCGGCTCTTGTTTAACGGTCCGTTGACCTATGGCTGGCCGAAAACCGCGAACACCGGCCCTGGATTCAACGGTCGGAGCCCGGTTCAGGTCATGTGCGATGGCGGCATTCCGGCGATGATGAAGGTCAGGCAGCACATCGATGCGCTCCGGGGCGGTGTGTGATCCGAGCCGAAGACCTTGACCAAGTTGACTTCACCGATCCGACGACAATCCGTCTGATCTCGACAGCCTATATCGACGAGCCAGCAATGGCGCCTTTGGCCGACGATGAAGACGATCTGGCAATCCTAGAAGAGATTGAAGGGCTGACGTCAGCGCGTCGGACGGTCACGCTTCCGATCCCGGGAGGGCTTGACCCCGCCGAGTTGCTGACCGCGGCGGCCGGGTATGGATGGACCTACATCAATGCCGCGTTTTGCTACACACGGGCGACAGGCAACCGATTCAACGGCCCGGAACGCGGGGCCTGGTATGCAAGCTACGGCGAGGACGCGGCCCTCACAGCGCAGGCTGAGGTGTCCTGGCATCTGACGCGCGAGTTGGAAGCAACGGGTGTCTTCGAGAATCTCACGGCCTATCGCGAACTGCTCGCCGGTTTCACGACGCGACTCCATGATCTGACGGACAGGGCAGGGGAGGAGGTTCTGAGCTCGGACCCGCGCATCGCCTATCCGATCGGCCAAACGCTTGCGCAGGACGTGCTGGGTTCAGGGGGCAATGGGCTGCTCTACCCCTCGACACGCCGAGACGGCGGGCGCTGCCTCGTCGCGTTTCGTCCGCACTTGGTCCAGAACGTCCGCCAAGGCGATACGTGGACCTTTGTTTGGAGAGGAGAGGCCAATCCCGAAATCACGCACACGTAGCAATCTCACCAGCAGCGCGTCGGGCGGAGAGTGTGAATTCGCCGCTTTGCAGCGAGAATCTTCAGAAGCCGCAAAGCGGACTTTGAATGCCGAGCAGTCTGGCCGGTCTTGTTTCGGGTTTGGCCGCGAGGCTTCTTCTGCTAGAACGATGTAATCGTTCGGGTTATCGCCCACTTCGTCCGGGTTTGGCCGCGAGGCTTCTTCTGCTAGAACTTCTGGAGCGCACTGGTGACATGCCAAATGGTCCGGGTTTGGCCGCGAGGCTTCTTCTGCTAGAACGGATCTCGTCCTCACCCTGGATCTGTCGCACACTTTTGAGTTAACGAAGAAGGCACCGCAGGACCGGTGGGT
>JBCBAP010000124.1:0-5156 GCA_038532435.1 Pseudomonadota bacterium
CGCCCGATGGTCCGCTCGACGGCCCCGAGCCGTCCCTCGCGCAGGGCCTCCCGGGCCTCCATAACAGCGCTGATCTCGCGGTCATAGATGGATTGGAGCCGCCGGATCGCGTCCTCGACCGTCGCCTCCTGGCGGGTGATGACGCCTTCGATGAACCGCCGGATGGAGAAATCCTGGCCCGTGCCGGAGGTCTTGGGGAGGAAGGCGAGCGACTGGGTATAGACCCGGGCCGTGGCCTCCACATCATGGCCGGAACGATTGTCCCCGGTGAAGTGCATGCCCGCATCCGTGCCCTTCAGAAGCTCCGCCTTCTCCTCACGGGTGCCGGTCAGGAAGGTCTCGAGCATGGCGCTCAAGGACCGATCCTCGAGATGCCAGAGCCGGGTCAGGAGGGCGGAGAAGACCTGCTGGGCGGCCACATGGAAGAAGTTGTTCTGCCCTTCGACGGAAGGTATGAGCGCCTTCGCCATGCGGTAGGCGTCCGCGGCCTCCCCCATCTCGGACCAGGGGGACCAGGGGGGCGAGCGCTCATCATCCGGGTTGAGGATCACGTCCCCACGGTCCGGATCGTAGTGCTCCCCGACGATGTCACCCACCTTGTCGAAGACGATCACCAAGTCCCCGGCCCGGCGGGCTTCGCGCAGCATCCGCTTCAGGACAACGGACTTGCCGGACTGCGGTGAGCCGATGGCCACGAAGCCCCTGTTGAGGGCTTTCGTGGGGATCGGCACCGTGCCGATCTGGATCCGAGAGGGGGTGGCGCGCTGCCGGACCAGGCGGGTGAGCTGGCGCTCCGAGAGCAGGCGTTCACCCCGCGCGAGGAGATCCGCGGTGGCTTCCCGGCCGCGCCGGTAGGCCCCAAGGCAGACCAGAAGGCTCACGGGGATGGCGAGGACCATGGAGATCGAGAAGCCCACCCAGAGGGTCTGCAGAGAGGTGTCGAGCGCGCCGCGGTGCCACGGATCGGCGGCGATGATCTGCGCGGACCAAAGCTCCGGGCCAGTGCTGGTCGTCACCTCGAACGGGACATGGCCCGCCCCCATACCCTCGGCGAGAAGGAACGATGCGCCATACCGTCCGGCTCCGAGAAGCACATGGGGAGGCACGAACAGCGCGACCCAGACCCCGGTGCCCAGGAGCACGAAGAGGAGCATGATCTTGAAGAGAAGACCGACGGATTTGGCGTTGATGAGAACGCCGAGGCGGAGGATATCGAAGCCGCGCGCGAACGCATCGGCCATCGGTGTGCGCTTCTCAATGGGCTTTCCCATGGCTCAACTACTCCCGAATGAGAGGGTCAGAGGACGTTCGTGAGAGGAGTGAGACGAGTGCTTCCGCAGCCCTCCCCTCCCCCTTCACGGCAAGGTCCAGGAGGCGGATCTCAGTCATAGGCACCATCAAACGTGCCCGGCGTCCGCACGTTCTGGGACCGCTGCTGCTTGCCTTCCGCGACGGCAAACGCGTCGAGGATCTGGGTCAGTTTGGTGTAGACCCGGGCCCCTTCTTCGATGGCGATCTGGTCGCGCAGGTGGCGCGCTTCGTTGCCCGACAGCCCCTCCCGCTCGAGGATGGCGCGGTAGATAAGCGTGGTTTGCGCGGCACTGTTGGCCTGCCCCGTAGCCATTTCCGCAAGCCCTTCGATGAGCCCAAGCATGGCTTTGTGGAGCGCTTCCGAGCGGTCCACCAGCCGCCGATCCACCACGTCCTGGACGATGGGAACGAGGTTCTCCACCAGCGCATCCAGGAGCTCATGGGCCGATCGGAAGTCCGCGAGTTGCTTCTGGTATGCGGTGGTGAGATCGTCCGGTGTACGATCTCCAAGCAGTGTGTCGCGTTCCTTCAGCGCCTCGTAGAGCCTCTGCGGAAGGGTCCGTCCAGGAGGTAGACCAGCGACCTCCTCGGGGGTGAGGCGGACAGTCGTGCGAGTTCCTTCGCCATCTCTCAAGGGGGTCGTCATACCGGTCGCCCCCCGGCTTCAGAGTGTGAAAGCGGTACTGCTCCGCGGGAACTTCGACGATGGATATCGGCGATGATCTCACCGTAGTTGGCACTGCCGAACTCGTCGTGCAAAGCAGAGATAAGAAAATAGGTCGTTGTCGTGACGCGGCGCGCAGGCGATATATCCTTTAGCCAATTAAACTGTTCGTCAGACAGACGTATAGTGACTGTAGGCATTGACATGTCTCCAGTATGGGTCAGGTTATTATTTTGATGGACGTGAAGACGTAGCTTTTTACAAACCGTTTCTTCCGTTAAGCCAATAATGCCTGATGGGAAATTTCGTTGGCAAGCCAAAATGCTGTTTTCATTGGGGAACTCAGGCGCATTCGCGCGAGCATACCGCTGTATGCACCTGAATTCCCCCAAGATACTGACTTTCGGGAAATCGTCATCGAGAGCGTCGAATGATGCTCTAGACTGAGCGGATCATGATCGGTGTTGGCCAGGATCGATGGACACGGCGCTCCGCCAAGATCCAATGAGCATCAAAAGATGCCCTAGAAATTCCGGCGTATAAACAGCGCCTTAGAAGGGATAGCATCGCCTGATGCTGTGGACAGGTTTGGGAAGCATCAAATGATGCTTTTGGGCGGCTGTAACCTATTGATAATAAATCGTTATTAGAGACAGCATCAAACGATGCAAATGGACGTCCCGAACACTTTTCTGACGTTATTTCAGATACTTAACACCTCCATCTTGTGTGCCGATTTCTTCTTCGGGGCCCTGCCGAGCCTCGCGAGGTGGGGAACAGGGTCTATCGGGTGGCGGTGTCGCCGCCTGCCTGCCCTGGAGATCGCCGAGGGTCTATCCGCCCCCGGCGGGGCGGGACGGCAAGTAAAACCGCCGATTACGGGAGCCGGAGGAGTTCGAGGAAAACGGGCGTGCGACGGCCTGTGCGAGGCGGCGTGCAGCGATCCGTGCAACGGCGCGTGCGCGATGCCGTGCAGTTGTCCGTGCAGGACGACGTGCAGCGCCGCGTGCACGTTCCTGTGCAGTCGCTCATGCACCCGGACGTGCACCGACCTGTGCAGCGGTCGTGCACAGCAGCGTGCTAGAAGTGCTGCTCCGGTTTGTGCGAAGCGTCTTCCGCCACTCACAGCAAAGAAGCGTGCGTGGTGAAGAAAAGTTAACGCGCAGTCCGCTGTGGGGAGAGCCCCGCTCTACGTAGGTCACGCACGTGTGTGGCCCCGTGCGGACCGAACACAAAAAAGCGCCCCCGGTGTGGGGACGCTCGCTTGGGTCTAGGTGTTGGCGTCAGGCGTAAGCGCGCTCTTTCTTCTTCACGGTCCCCTTCTTCTCGCGGCTCGTGTTCTCGAAGACCTTGGCGCGAATGCCCTTGGCCTCTGCGATCTCGGCCATGTGCTTGACGGACCCGCCGGAGCCAAACGCCAGCACACCGATGGGGTTGAGGTTGAGCATGTCTTCGTTTGCGCGGAAGGGCGCGGCTCGCCCGTGTGCGTTGAACTGGGTCTGGTAGCGGATGACGTGAACGCCCCGCTGCCCGGCCCAGGATGCGGCTGTGGCTTCGGCCCCCTTCGCCTGCTTGATCGCGATCAGCATGTCCGGGTGCCGCTCCCGCACCTTGTCGAGGGTGTCGAACACGGTTTGCACATCGGTCCAGTCCGCATCGCCTGCCACGATGACGCGGGGGCCTTCGGGGAGCTTGCGCGCGTCGGCTTGTGCCTTGGCCTGATCTTCTAGGAATGCCTTTGCCTCATAGATCGCTCCCGCCTCTTTCGCGGCTCTGGTGATCCGCCCAGCACTTGCCGGAACGAAGCGCTTCCCGATGTGCCGCTCGTATCCGCGCCCGGCTTCCTCGGCCATGACGGCGAATGCGTCGATCCGATCTTGCAGCGTCTCAAGCTGGCGCTGGCTGCGCTCAATCTCGATCTCGGTGACTTCGCTGCCGTCGCGGGCATAGACGAGCGCGCGGAGCTTCTGGGTTTCCTTGTCGAGCTGCGTCTCCAGGACCTTCTTGCGACGGTCGAACACGGTGGCGAGTGCATGGGCGATCGGTTCCGCGTCGGCTTCAAGTCCGGTGCCGCTCAACTGCTCAAGCACCGCATCCATCGCGGAACGAATGGCAAGCGTTTCGATCTCTTCGGCGCTCGGGACGGGCAGATCCTCCGGGCCGTTTTCGGTGAGGCCAAAGAGTTCGATTGCATCATAGGGGGTCATGGTTCGTGTCCTTTCCACTCGTGCCCTCTTTCAAAATGGGGGGCTGGGTTTGAGGTGAGATGCGACCCCGGAGGGGGCGTCTCTCTCATCAAAGCCTGCCCCTCGGCGAGAGCGGGAGGGGGCCCGCGCAGGGGTCGGCCGCGGGGCTCACGAGGGCGCTCGCGGGACCGGACCCGCGCGCAGGATTTTTTTCTCGGGCTATGCCGTCGATGCACGCTCGACGCATGCGGAACTGGCACTCCGGTTCACCATGTCCGACCTCGCCGAAAAAATCTGAGCACGGGGAGGACCCACCCCTCGTGAGACCCGTGGACGACGACGGCCGCAGGCCGGCGCTTGCCCTTGCGTGGGGAGGGCTGGCCCTCCTCTCGCGTCCCCCCTATGGGGACGCCAAACAGGATCGCGCAGAGGCGCGACGGACGCGCAGCGGACGTGAGGCATAGTGCTGACACACACTCGATGCGTAACCGCTATTCGGGATCCCGCCCTGGCCAAGGGATCGTGACACGCATGTGCGGAGACGCCCTTGCGGCTTCGGTCGGAGCGGAGCGGAGACTAGAGCCCGGCCCGCGCAGCGGGTGGCCCAAGACCGGGATCGGGCAGGCTGTCTCGCTGCAACATCCAAGCCGACCGATGCGAGCAGGATCCGTGAAGGGTGGACGCGAACGGATTGAACGAGACGTAGTTTGTTGATGATCCGATGGGTCCGGCCTCATCGGAGATCTGAAGCTCCGCCCGATCCGCAACGACATCGCACAACACCATCACGGTCGAGATAAGGGCGCGGTGGTTACACCGCGCCCCTGCCGATCAGTCCTGCTGATCGGCGGATACGTCTTTGGGCGGGAAGAGAACGATCTCGGTGGCGCCCACCGGGTAGTCGAGCTCGAGCTTGAAGAAGACCTCGCCGGTGTCATTCCGGGTGTTCTCCCACATCACGCCGACGCGGGTGAAGCGGGTCTTGTCATCTTTGC
>JBCBAP010000125.1:0-5144 GCA_038532435.1 Pseudomonadota bacterium
CGGCCGCACCGTCGGCGCAGGCGTCGTCTCCGCCATCATCGAGTAATCCTCGATAAAACGACTTCCGGACGCCGCGTTCTTCGGAGCGCGGCGTTTTTCGTTGTAGGGGGGCTTGGGCGGGGCGCGGAGGTCCGCTGACCGCCTGCGACATCCCGGGACGCGGTGCTGTCCGAACATCACCACCTTGCGGAAATTCGCTTTGCCTTCCCCCGCAATCCGCTAGATATTGTGCCGGAAACCGCAACCGAACGGGATACAGCCATGCTTTCCGTCATCTCTCCTGCAAAGAACCTCAACTTCGACCCGGTTGGCGTTCCGGCGACCGAGCCTGCTTTCTCGGCTGACGCGGTGCTGCTTGCGCGTGCCGCGGGTCGGCTGTCGAAGGCGCGGCTCAAGGCGATGATGGAGCTGTCCGACAGCCTCACCGATCTGAACTATCAGCGGTTCAAGGCGTTCGATGACGCGCCGGATCCCGGGCGGGTGAAACCTGCAGCGCTCGCCTTCAATGGCGACACTTATCAGGGCCTCGCGTTCTCCGCGCTCACCCCGGCGGACATGGATTATGCACAGGCGCATCTGAGGATCCTGTCCGGCCTTTATGGCGTGTTGCGGCCCCTCGACGGGATCCAGCCCTACCGTCTGGAGATGGGGCGCCGGCTGAAGACGCGGCGGGGCGAAACGCTTTATGACTTCTGGCGCGACCGCATTGCCCGCACGCTCGATGCGCAGGCGGCGGCGATCGGTGCGAGCCATGTGGTCAACCTCGCCTCCATCGAGTATTTCACGGCGGCGCGGGAGCAGGCGATGAAAACGCCCGTGATCCATCCGGTCTTCAAGGAGGATCGCGGCGGCGCGCTCAAGATCATCAGCTTCAACGTAAAGCGCGCGCGCGGCGCCATGGCCCGCTACCTGGTCGAGACCCGGGCGCAAGGGCCGGAGGATCTTCTGTCCTTCGACCGGGACGGGTACGCGTACCGCCCCGACCTCTCCACGCCGCAGGCGCCGGTCTTCGTGCGATCAGAGGCGGTCACTCTGGCCGCGGAGTAGATGGCGGCAATCCTCTTTCACGAGGCGGTTGCGGCGCCGGGGCACGGGGGCTGGACCCATTTCGATGGGACATCCCGCGACGTCGAAACGGCCCTAACGGACGTGCTCGAGGGTCTTGATCCGGTGGTCGGGGAGGCTCTGCTGGCCGCCGAGACCCGCCCGAGGGTCACGCCGATCGGCGACGGCGCGATCGTGATCCTGCGGGGCGTCAACCTCAATGCGGACGCCGATCCGGAGGACATGGTCTCCCTGCGTATCTGGATCGACGCGGAGCGGATCGTCAGCGTGCAGCTTCGCCAGTTGCGCGCAGTTCAGGACACGAGGGACCGGTTGGTCCGCACGGGCGGGACGAGCGGCGCTGTCCTCGCCACGCTGGTTCAGTGCCTGGCGGAACGGATGGAGGCAACGCTCGGCGCTCTCGACGATGCGGCGCTTTCGGTCGAAGAGAGGGTTATCGCCGAGGATGCACGGGACCTGCGCCGCCAGATCGTCGAGTTGCGGCGGCGGGCGATCCTTCTGCGCCGCTTTCTCGCGCCCCAGCGGGAAGCGATCTCGGCCCTTCAGAATGCGGGCCTGAGCTGGATCATCCAGAGCGACCGGCGCAGCCTCAACGAAACCGGTGATCGGCTCTTGCGGTATGTGGAGGATCTCGATGCACTGCGCGACCGGTTGCAGGTTGCCAAGGACGAGCTTGCCAACCTGCAGGCAGAGCGGCTGAACCGGAACCTCTACCTCCTTGCCATCATCTCCGCGATTTTCCTGCCGTTGGGGTTCCTAACGGGGCTTTTGGGTGTGAATGTGGGGGGCATTCCGGGGACGGAGTCCGCCGGGGCCTTCTGGCTCGTGAGCGGTGGCCTTGCCCTGCTCGCGGTGGGGCAGGTGGTCCTGTTGCGCTGGTTGCGCTGGTTTTGACGCCCGGCGGGCTTGCGCTCACCCCGATCAACGAGTATCTCACCCCAGCCGGAGCGGCGTGAAGGGGTGTAGCTCAGTTGGTAGAGCATCGGTCTCCAAAACCGAGGGCCGGGGGTTCGAGTCCCTCCGCCCCTGCCAGTTCCGGCCCGTGATCAAGGGGAAAGCACATGGCCAATCCGTTCCAGTTCATGCAGCAGGTGCGCGGCGAAGTGGCGAAGGTCGTCTGGCCGACGCGGCAGGAGACGTTGCTGACGACCGCGATGGTGTTCGTCATGGCGACGCTGGCCGCTCTCTTCTTTTTCCTGATCGACCAGATCATTTCGTTCGGGCTTGAGACAATTCTGTCCGCCGCCTCTTGATCTTGCCCGGGCGCGGGGGTACACGCCTCAAACTTCCCACAGCATGGCGCGCAGGACGATTCGTTGAGCGCGCCTGATTGCGTTTTCGGGAACTGGAATTCCGGGTCGGATGCGACCCCAAGACGACTGAGGATACGGGGCAGCAATGGCAGCGCGGTGGTACACGGTTCACGTCCTTTCGAACTTCGAAAAGAAGGTGGCCGAGTCGATCATGGAGCAGGTGGCCCAGCACGGCCTCGAAGACGAGATCACGCAGGTGCTCGTCCCGACCGAGGAAGTGGTGGAGATCCGCAAGGGCAAGAAGGTGCAGACCGAGAAGCGCTTCATGCCAGGCTACGTGCTTGTGAACATGGAGATGACCGACCGGGCCTACCACCTCGTGAATGACACGAACCGAGTGACCGGCTTCCTCGGCCCGCAGGGCAAGCCGACGCCGCTGCGTCAGGCGGAGGTGGACCGGATCGTCAACCAGGTTCAGGAGGGGATCGAACGGCCGCGGTCGCTCATCACCTTCGAGACTGGCGAACAGATCACCGTCACCGACGGTCCGTTCGAAGGCTTTGCCGGGATGGTGGAAGAGGTGGATGAGGAGAACAGCCGCCTGAAGGTCACCGTCTCGATCTTTGGCCGGGCCACCCCGGTCGAACTGGAGTACGCGCAGGTTCGCAAGGGCGAATAGGCGCGCAAGCTGTGGGAGGCGAGGGCGGCGCGCCGTCCGGACCGGACCACATCACGACCGAAGCCCACGGGTCGCGACCCAAGGGCGTGAGAAAGCAAGGAGGCCATCATGGCCAAGAAAGTTGCCGGGACGCTGAAGCTTCAGGTCCCCGCCGGTAAGGCAAACCCCTCCCCGCCCGTAGGCCCTGCGCTGGGTCAGCGCGGGATCAACATCATGGAATTCTGCAAGGCGTTCAACGCGAAGACGCAGGAGATGGAAGTTGGCGCACCCTGCCCGACGATCATCACCTATTATGTCGACAAGTCCTTCACGATGGACATCAAGACGCCGCCCGCCTCCTACTACCTCAAGAAGGCGGCGAAGCTGAAGTCCGCAGCAAAACTGCCGGGCAAGGAAACCGTCGGCTCCGTCACTGCCAAGCAGGTGCGTGAGATCGCGGAAGCCAAGATGCAGGATCTCAACGCCAACGATATCGAAGGCGCGATGCAGATCATTCTGGGCTCCGCCCGCTCGATGGGTATCGAGGTGAAAGGGTAAGTCATGGCGAAGATTGCAAAACGCACAAAGGCTGCCCGGAGCACTGTCGAGGGCAAGTCCAACCTGTCGATCGAGGAGGCGGTGTCGCTGGTGAAGTCCAACGCGACCGCCAAGTTCGACGAGACGATCGAGATCGCAATGAACCTCGGCGTCGACCCGCGCCACGCGGACCAGATGGTCCGTGGTGTCGTCGCCCTGCCGAACGGCACTGGCAAGACCGTGCGCGTCGCCGTTTTCGCCCGCGGGCCGAAAGCGGAAGAGGCGCAGGAGGCGGGCGCGGACATCGTCGGTGCAGAGGACCTGATGGAAACCATCCAGGGCGGCACCATCGAGTTCGACCGTTGCATCGCGACGCCGGACATGATGCCGATCGTGGGACGCCTGGGTAAGATCCTCGGCCCCCGCAACCTGATGCCGAACCCCCGGGTCGGCACCGTGACCATGGACGTCAAGCAGGCGGTTCAGGACGCGAAGGGCGGGCAGGTCCAGTTCAAGGCTGAGAAGGCCGGTGTCGTCCACGCAGGTGTCGGCAAGGCATCCTTCGAAGAGGCGAAGATCGTCGAAAACGTGAAGGCCTTCGTCGATGCAGTGAACAAGGCGAAGCCCTCCGGCGCGAAGGGCACGTATATGAAGTCGATCTCGCTTGCCTCCACCATGGGGCCGGGCGTGACCATCGACGTGGCGGGCGCGACCGCCGAGTAAACCGAGATCCCCCGGCGAGAGCCGGGGGTGTTCAGAAAGCGGGCTCGCCCGCTTTCATCCGTCCGAGACGGTGGGTGGTCGGCGATCTGGCCGACAGTAAACCCTGCCATAGACGGGGACAGGATCAGGATCAAAGCCTTCGGGCGGCGGTTTTGGCTGGTCTCCGGACGGGACCCGAGACGGGGCAGGGGCCTTGGCCGCTCTCCCGAAATTGAGCCGGTGGGGTTTGCCCTGCCAAACTTGGAGTGAAACTGTGGATAGAGCCCAAAAAGAAGCAGTGGTCGCGGAACTCGGCCAAATCTTCGCGGACTCTGGTGTCGTCGTGGTGTCTCACTACGCCGGTCTCACGGTTGCCGAAATGACAGCGTTCCGCGCTACCGTCCGTGAGGCCGGTGGTAAGGTGCGCGTCGCCAAGAACAGGCTCGCCAAAATCGCACTCGAAGGCCACCCCGCCGCAGGCATGGGTGACCTTCTCACGGGCATGACGGTTCTCGCCTATTCGGAGGACCCCGTCGCGGCAGCGAAAGCTGTCGAGGATTTCGCCAAGAGCAACGACAAGCTCGAGGTGATTGGCGGGGCCATGGGCGAAACCGTGCTCGATGCGGCCGGTGTGAAGGCTGTGGCGGCGATGCCGTCCCGCGAGGAGCTCATTGCTTCCATCGTGGGCTGCATCGGTGCTCCGGCATCCAACATCGCCGGCGCGATTGGCGCACCTGCTTCGAACATCGCGGGCATTCTTTCGACTTTGGAAGAGCGCGAGGCGGCGTAAGGCAATGGATGAGATCGGTGCAGAGCGAAATCGCACGCATCGGACAGAACAACTGATCTAGGAACTGAACAATGGCTGATCTTAAAGCACTTGCAGAGCAAATCGTCGGTCTGACCCTGCTCGAAGCACAAGAACTGAA
>JBCBAP010000126.1:0-5135 GCA_038532435.1 Pseudomonadota bacterium
TGCTGTTGGGCGCACCCTGGTTAGCCGAACCTCGCTGAGTTTGCGACAGAACCGCTCAACTTCACTGCCAACTTGGTGCCCCAGCGCCGTCTCTTTGACCTCGAAGGGGGTGTCCGTGGTTTCTTCCACCCACGTCCGAAACGTCGCCCGAAAGCCGTGGGGCCGGGCTTCCATTTCTTCTCGCTCCATCAACCGGCTCATGGTTGCGTCTGACATCGGCTTGCCGCGCGGTGACGGAAACAGGAAATCAGACCCGGCCAGGATCGGGCGGGTTTCGATGACGCGCTGCGCCTCAGGCGAAAGTGGCACCCGATGCACCGTCGCCGTTTTCGTGCGCTTCGAATCGAGCGTCCAGACATCATCTGCAATCTCAGACGGTACCGCAAACCGCACCTCACTCGTGCGCGCGACAGTCAGGATCAAAAAACGCAGTGCGAAGGCAGAAGGAAAATTCTGCTGCGTCAGCCAGCGATAAAACTTGGGGGCCTTTTGGTAGGGGAGAGATGGAATGTGTTTGGTCTGGTGTCGTCGCTTTCCTAAGAGCGCTTGCGCCTTCATCACGGCTTGCAGATCGACCTCCAGCCCGAGTGCCGCCGCGTGCTTTAGCGTCAGGTTCATCCGGTTCATGGCTTTGCGCGCGGTATCGGCTTTCTTATGCCAGATTGGTTCAAGCGTCTTCTTGAGAACATGCTGATCGACATCCTCGACGGCCATGGTTCCAATTTTTGGGACGACATGCACCGAGAGGGGAGAGAGCCAGCGACCGGCTTGGCCATCATTCTTGAGCTCGGCTTGGCGCGCAACGAAGCACTGCTGGATCGCATCGGCCACAGTCAACCGCTGCTCATGACGCATCGCAGCTTGCCGCGCTTGGATGGGATCGACGCCTTCGCGCAACTGGCGCCGTGCATCTGATGCGCGCTCTCGCGCTTCGGCCAAAGGTACATCCGGCCAGCGACCCAAGCCCATTTCCCGCCGTTTTCCGGCGACGATCAAGCGCAACATCCACTTACCGACCTCTTTGCGGCTTTTCACCAGCATCAAACCCTGGCCATCAAAATGTTTGCCAGGGCCAAGGTTTTTGACCTTGAGTTGGGTCAGCGCGTTCAAAAGTGTCATAGCCCACCTTTCAGCACCTAACTTCAGCCCACCCTTTGGGCCACCCCGATACATGGAAAAACAGTGGGGCGCTATGAAGTAGCATGGTCAGGTCAAAGCAAAAAATACCTATAAATCAAAGGTATTTGGATGCGTCCTGGCTGTCTATGAAAAAATAAGCTGGTGCCCAGGAGAAGACTCGAACTTCCACTTCCTTTCGGAAACTGGCACCTGAAGCCAGCGCGTCTACCAATTCCGCCACCTGGGCAGGTGTCGTGGTGAGCCGTGGAGTTATACCGGGCCATCGGTGCTGTCAACGGGCTGCTGCGGGGAATCTTGTCAGGGGATCCTTGACGCGGCGTCTGCGACTCTCCATGTCAGGGAAACCCTGACAAAAGGAGGTCACGATGCTTGCGCGACGCCAGTCCCTTCTCCTCTGTTCCTTCTGTGGAAAGGACCAGACCCAGGTGGAGCGGCTCATCTCCGGGCCGAGTGTCTACATCTGCGACGAATGCGTGGCTGTCTGTAACCGCACGCTCGCGGTGACAGATGCGCTGGAGGACAGACCGGTGCAGGATCATGCCTGGGCCGAGATTACCGACGAGGACCTGCTGCACAGTCTGAAGCCGACCGAGATGCAGGTCGACCGGGCCCGCGATGCGCTTCAAGCCCGGATCGATGCGCTGCGCGGGAGAGAGGTGAGCTGGGCGGCCATCGGTGCGGCGCTCGACATTTCCCGACAGGCAGCGTGGGAACGTTTCTCCTGACTGCCGCGACGCCACCGCATCTTGTGACCCGGGCACGATGTGACTAAGCATGTGCCAACGGCTGGCCAAGGCAGAAAAAGGGCGCTTCCCATGGCATCTACCGCACCGATCGCAACGGTCTTCGGAGGGTCCGGATTTGTCGGACGCTACATCGTGCAGGGACTTGCGCGGGCGGGCTGGCGTGTACGGGTCGCGGTGCGGCGGCCGAACGAAGCGCTTTTCGTGCGGACCTACGGCAGCGTCGGTCAGGTGGAGCCCGTGCAGGCCAACATCCGCGACACCGCCTCCACACGGGCAGCGTGCACCGGCGCGGAGGTAGTGATCAACTGCGTCGGCATCCTTTTTCCCGATGGGAAGCAGCAGTTCGACGCGGTGCAGGATGAGGGCGCGGGCCGGGTCGCCTCGATGGCCCGGGCGGAAGGCGTCAGCCGTTTCGTCCACATCTCCGCCATCGGCGCAAACGCGGACAGCGAGAGCGACTATGCCCGCACCAAGGCTGCGGGCGAAGCAGCGGTCCTCGCGGAGTATCCCGAGGCGGTGATCCTGCGACCGTCCATCGTTTTCGGACCCGAGGACGGGTTCTTTAACCGGTTTGCCGGGATGGCGAAGATGAGCCCGGCGCTTCCGGTCGTCGGCGCCGACACCCTTTTCCAGCCGGTCTATGTCGACGACGTGGCCGACGCGGCGGTGAAGGCGGCAGTTGGCGAGGCGGCACCCGGGATCTACGAACTTGGCGGGCCGGACACGGAGTCCTTCCGTGCTCTCATGGAGCGCATGCTGCGGATCATCCGGCGGCGGAGGCTGCTCCTGTCCCTGCCATTCGGCCTTGCGAAGCTCCAGGGCAGGGTGCTCAACCTGATCCCCGTCGTGACGCTCGGGCTTGTGCCGAACAGCTTGCTCACCCCGGATCAGGTGGAGCTACTGAAGTCCGACAATGTGGTCTCCGACGGGGCGAAGTCGTTCGCCGATTTGGGGATCACCCCGCGGGACATGGACGCGATCCTCGAGAGCTACCTCTACAGCTACCGCCCCTATGGCCAATACACCGCCCTGACCGAGAGCGCGAAGAACCTGCGTTCGGAGTGACGGGCTGTGGGCGGGAGCCTTCGATCGCGGCGCTCAGGTGTAGGCCACGACGAGTAGAATGACGCCGAGGATGACCCGGTAAATCACGTAGGGCGTAAAGCTCACGCTCGCGAGCAGGCGCATCATCAGAGCAAGTGCTGCAAGTGCGGAGACAAACGCCAGTCCCGCCGCAATCGCCGCATCGCGGAAGACGCCGGGGGAGCCCCCGGCGATGTCGAGGGAGATCACCGCACCGCTCGCGATGATCGTCGGGATCGACATCAGCATGGCAAGCTTAGCCCCATCTTCGCGCCGATAGCCGAGGAACCGGGACGCCGTGATCGTGGCGCCGGAGCGGGAGGTACCCGGGATTAGCGCGAGCGCCTGCCAGAGGCCCATGATCAGCGCGTCCTTCATCAGCCACTCGCCCGCTCGCTTTTCCTCCACGCCGGTCTTGTCCGCCCAATAAAGGACGAGGCCGAAGATGAGCATGGTCCAGCCGATCACCTCCATCGATCGCATCGCATCCACCAGCCCCGTCAGCTTGAGGAACACGCCGAACAGGATGACCGGGATCGTCGAGATGATCAGAAGGAGTGCGAGCCACGCCTCCGCCGTCGCAACCCGCCCACGCAGAAGCTGGAATCCTCCCCGAACCGCCCTTAGCACGTCGGACCGGAAGTAGAGCATCACGGCAAACAGCGTGCCGACATGAACGGCCACGTCCAGGATCACCCCCTGATCCTCCCGGCCCGTAAGCTCCGGCAACAGGATGAGATGACCTGAGGAGGAGATCGGCAGAAACTCCGTAACCCCTTGAATCAAGGCAAGGATAATGAGATCGAGCAACGGCATGGGCTGAGGCTGGTCCGGGATGATTCGACGCCCGAGGACCGTAGACCGGGCCCGCCCCCGGCGAAACCGGTGTCGCAGTTGAAATATAAGACAGTTATGCTGACATAATATTTGACAGACAAGCCAATTCACACACTCTATGGTTGTGTTTTTACGCGGCTTTCCGTTATTAGGTCAGCAAAAGTGACTTTTCCTTGAGGATAAGATAGTGTAGCACGCCCGCAAAGAGGTCGCGCCCTGCGATCCGTCTCTGTCTGCCGAGGAAACTCACCATGGCCAAGCAGCCGATGCTCAAATTCATCTCCGTCGACCGTGCCATGCCCGAAAAGCGTGACGTGTCTGACCGGCGTGAGGATTTCGATGAGATCTACCGGGAGTTTGCCGAGGCTAAAGCGGCTGAGCAGGCGTCCCGCTGTTCGCAGTGTGGCGTGCCGTTCTGCCAGTCCCACTGCCCGCTTCACAACAACATCCCCGACTGGCTGAAGCTGACCGCTGAAGGGCGTCTGCAGGAGGCCTACGATGTCAGCCAGGCTACGAATACTTTCCCGGAGATCTGCGGCCGCATCTGCCCGCAGGATCGGCTCTGCGAGGGGAACTGCGTGATTGAGCAGTCCGGGCACGGTACCGTCACCATCGGCTCTGTCGAGAAATACATCACCGACACGGCGTGGGAGAATGGCTGGGTCCAGCCGATCACCAACCATGCAGAACGGCCCGAGAGCGTCGGCATCATCGGCGCAGGCCCCGGCGGGCTCGCGGCGGCGGACGTGCTCCGGCGGCAGGGCTTTCAGGTCACCGTCTATGACCGGTACGACCGTGCGGGCGGCCTCATGATTTACGGCATCCCGGGCTTCAAGCTTGAGAAAGATGTGGTCGAGCGCCGGAACACCCAGTTCGAGGAAGGCGGCGTGACCTTCCGGCTCAACTGCTCCGTCGGCGAGGACATCTCGTTCCAGGAGATCCAGTCCGCCCACGACGCAGTGCTGATCGCGACCGGTGTCTACAAGTCACGGGAGCTTGGCGGGCCGGGCGCGGGTCTGTCCGGCATCGAGCGGGCGATCGACTACCTTACCGCCTCCAACAAGGTCGGGCTCGGCGACACGGTCGCGGAGTTCGACAGCGGACAGTTCAACGCGGAGGGCAAGCGCGTGGTGGTCATCGGTGGCGGTGACACCGCGATGGACTGCGTGCGGACCGCGGTCCGGCAGGGCGCGACCAGCGTGAAGTGCCTCTACCGCCGTGACCGGGCAAACATGCCCGGTTCCCAGCGGGAGGTTGCGAATGCGGAAGAGGAAGGCGTCGAGTTCGTCTGGCTCTCCGCCCCCAAGGGCTTCGTCGGCGATCTGGCGG
>JBCBAP010000127.1:0-4976 GCA_038532435.1 Pseudomonadota bacterium
TGCGCCGTCTCGTAGCCGCTGTTCTGGTTCTGGCCGGTGATCAGGTTGCCGTCGATCGAAGTATGTGTCGCGAACGGGTCGCGGAACGCGTGCTGGCATTCGTAGATCGCGCCCAGTTTGCGCAACTCTTCCTCGGGGTGCTTCGGCGTGACCGCGATCCCGAAGGTGTTGATTTGACCGTTGGTGACACCGGTGACCCGGCGGCCTTTGACCAACGGCTCACCGTCGAGCCCCTTGGCGCTGCACAGCCCCAGAGCACCGTGACAGACCGAACCGAGGATCTTGCCCGCGGCGTTTGCACGGGTGATGAAGTCGGCCAGTTCATCGCTCTGCATCAGGTCATAAGCTGCGCCCCAGCCACCAGCCATGAAGATCACGTCATAGTCGTTGGGGTCCAGATCGGGGATCGCCTTGGAGTTCTTGAGGTCATGCATCGCTTTTTTGTCGCGCATGAAGCGTTTGTCGTCCGCGCATGCCAGCGGCCAGGACCAGGACCCGGGCTGGATCGGGATCTCGCCACCCTTGGGCGAGGCCATGTCGACCTCCATCCCGGCATTGATGAACGCGTAGTAGGGCACCGTGAATTCCGAGCCGAACGCGCCAGTGTCGCGCTTCAGGGGATCAAGTCTGTTGTGGTTGGTGCAGATCATCAGCGCCCGCCGCCCCTTCATGTCGAAATCAGGGATCGTGTAGTGCCGATGGATGCCCAGAAGTCGCAAGAACGCGGGCAGGTAGAGATATGTGAGGATGGCCAGAGCGGCTAAAACGAGAAGGGTGATGACGATCCAGTTCATGACAGGTCTCCGAAGTCAGGGATTGAGGGAGGCACCCCGGACGCAGGGCACGCATAAGTCTGAGGATCAGTGCCCCGGGCGGTGGACCACCATCCGGGCAAGCCTGAAGAGGATGTAGAGGCCAGCGAGCAACGCCACGACGAGACCAGCCAGATATGGCCAGTACTTGCCGATCACGCGCTCGGTCAGGTTCGAAGCCAATTGCGCCGTGGCAAAGTCGTCGCGTCCGAGGTCGAAAACGCCGGTCTCGGTCGCATAGGCCTCGTACTCGGCCCGCATCTCCGCGAACAACTCCGGGTTTTCGCCCGACAGATCGGTGGTTTCGCCCGGATCGACCGACAGGTCGAAAAGCCGCCAGGTGAAGTCGCCGCGGGGAAGCGCGGTCCGCACGAGCTTCCAGTTGCCGCGATAGAGCGCGGCGTTGCCGCTGACCTCAACACCGAAGCTTTCCTCCGGGCCGCGCGTCTCGTCGGCCTCCCCGGTGAGCACGGGAAGGACGCTCTGCCCGTAAAGCGACGATGCGTCATAGGCCACACCGGCGGCGTCGAGCAGGGTCGGCATCAGGTCGGCGACGTGCACAGGGGCGTCCTCGACCCCGCGTGCCGCGACCCCGGGACCCGCAATCACCAGCGGCACGCGCAGCCCGCCCTCGCTGGAGTAGAACTTGTAGAGGCTGAACGGCGATGCAGAGACAGACGCCCATTCCGGGCCAATGGCGGTCAGACTGCCGGGCAGACCCATGTTTTTAGACGAGGTGTCGATTCCTTCGAGGCGATGGATTCCGTTGAGGAGAAGATTGGCGATCGGGTTTCCGAGCGACGTGACAGCGGAATCCGGGCCGTTGTCGGAGGTTACGACGACGATCGTGTTCTCAAGCTGGCCAGTGGTCTCCAGATGGTTCAGCAATCGTCCGATGTGGAAATCGGCCGCTTCGATCATGCCGGCATTCACCTGCATCTCGCGGGCCGCGACCGCCTGCTCCTCGGGCGAAAGGTCATCCCAGGCGCGGTGATCTGCGTGCACGGGCGCGAGCGTCGTGGTCTCGGGCACCAGTCCAAGCTCCATGGTGCGCCGCCAGCGCTCCTCGCGCATCAGATCCCACCCGGCATCGAAGACGCCGTCATATTTGTCGATGAACTCAATGGGCGCCTGTACGGGAATGTGGATCGCCTGGAGCGACAGGAAGCCGAAGAACGGCTGATCCGCATCGCCTTCATCGATGTAGCGGATCATCTGATCCACGAGATTGCGCGACGAATAGAAATCTTCGGGCAACCGAACGGACTCACCGTCCTCGTACCACGACACCTCCGGATAACCTGGCAGGTAGTGGGTATGGTCGTAGTTGCTGCCGCCCGTCGAATCCATGACGTAGGAGCGGTCGAAGCCGAAGCGGTCGGGCAAGTTCGCGCCTTTGGCCCCGATGCCCCATTTCCCGGTCACGTAGGTCTGGTATCCGGCTTCCGACAGAAGGCTCGCGACCGTCGCCTGATCGTCGTCCCAGACCATGGAATACCCGGGCAGTTCACTCTGCTCCGGCGTCACGGTTTCCACCAGTGTGCCCATGCCTGTCTGATGATTGTCCAGACCCGTCATCAGCATCGCGCGGCTCGGTCCACAGAAGGGCGAGGAGTAGTAGCGCGAGAACAGCGTGCCCGACTGCGCCAGCGCGTCGATATTGTGCGTCTTCGCGTCCCCGCCATAGGCCCCGAAGCCGGTGAAGCCGACATCGTCGAACAGTACCACTAGGATGTTCGGACGAGTCTCCTGCGCACCTGCAGGCAGAGCCGCCATTGCGGTGAGTGTCAGCGCACCCAGCACGGTGCGAGTGGATCCAATCATATTACGGGCCTTTTGCTCAATGCGGAGAAATGGGCGTGCCGCAGCGCGTCACTGCTGCGCCCGACGGACAGCGACCGAGGTCGCGGGGTTCAGGTCATCATTCGGATCGGTCAGGACGCCCGCGGGGAACGCGACGGATAGGGGCGTATCGGTGGTGTCGAGACACAGCAGGTGGTTGTTGTCGCCATCCCCGAGATCGGCCAAAGCGACCGGCGCGATGTCGCGCTCCGTTCCGTCGGCGGCGCGCACGGTCACACGGTAGAGGTCGCGCTCCGCTTCGCCCGGCTCATCGCCGTTCGCCAAGGTGACGCCGCCTGCCCAGACCACCCGCACCGCTTGCTGAATACCCTCCGAAGGGCAGTCGTCGCCGTCGGTGCGGCGCTGACCAAGACCGAGGTCTGGGGCGGTTGGATCCGCGATTTCAGCCATCACAAGGCTCGGGCCGGGCGCCAAGGGAGTCACATCGACCCGCGTCCCACGGAAGTCCAACTTGCCATCGATCGAGTGAAGGTGACCTACGATTTCGACTGACACCGGCGGATCGGCTTCGGCATCGCCGAATTCGCCCACCAGCAAAACCGTCCGCAACTCGCCAGCATCGGTTGCAGGGAGGAGGGTGACGCAATTCATGTCGCCGGTCACACCCGAGGCGGTGGTGACTCGGAAATCGCCCGCCTGCAGGGTCGTGTGGTCGATCTCCGTCGAGAAAATCACCGGCATGCCATCCTTTCCGGGGGCACCGCGACAGATCAACCGGGACAGACGCGGCAAGGCGTTGTCGAGGCCAAAGAACGCGGACAGAAGCTCGGCGGATTGGCCGCCGCTCTCGCGTGGCAAGGCCGCATCCGCGGTGGTATCAGTCAGATCAAGGCTGGTGACATCCGCGAAGCTGGGCGATGCAACGGCCATCACGCATGACAGTGCTGCGAATAGGCGCCGACAGAGCGCATGGGTCGCGCCGCCTTCGGTGCCTACATCAACTTTGCATATGCTCGGCATGCACCCCTCCGCGTATTGTGCATGCGCAGCATATACGGCGAGGAATGCGTCCTTCGACCGCAAGTCAGGATCACTTGCGGTCAGAGGGCATTCATTTTCGGCCAGCGTCGTCCTGAGCTAGCGCCTGGTCGCGGAAGGCTTTCGGAGTGACTCCCGTCCAGCGCTTAAAACTGCGGGCGAAGTTCGAGGGCGACTCGAAACCGAGCGCGCCCGCAATCGCCTTAATCGGTTGTTTGCTGCCGGACAGCAGGGCACGTGCGCGGGTCTCGCGGACCTGATCCACCAGTTTGCGATACGACGTGCCCGACCGCTCTAGTCGCCGGCGCAAACCGCGCTCCGAGTAGCCCAATTCTGCGGCGATATCCGCGAGCGGCACCGTCAGGGACGGCGCGCCCTCCAGGACCGCGACGACTTGAGTGACCGGCGTCGTCTCGAACGCCATCTCTTCGGCGAATTGCTCGCATAGGCCCAGCAGGCGGGCATGATTGATTGGATCGGCACCGGGGAGCGGCCGGTCCAACAGGTCCTCTGGAAAGATGATCTGGTTTTCAGCGGCCTCAAAGCGGACAGGAAACCCGACCTTGGCTTCGATTGAGGGCCAGTTCGCCGGTCGTCCGACCGTCATCTCGGCACGGGTGGCGGCCTGGTCCGTCTGCAGCATCGCTTTCAGCAAGCCACTGATGCCGACGATGGCGCTGCTGAACCCGAAATACTCGATATCTTCGAAAGGAAACTTGGAGCGCAGGCGAAGGGACGCTTCCCCAGCTTGAAGACCGGAATGGTCTTCGACCAAGCTGACTTCGAAAGCGGGGAAGTTCAAAAAGAAGAACCGTTTCAGAACGGCGAGCCCGTCCTCGAACCGTCCTGCGTTCATAGCGGTGTAGGCGGGTAGCCCGATATAGGTGGGCTGGAACTTGAGAGCCAGAATGACGCCAAGATCCGGATCTCCGGTTCGCTCGATGGAATTCAGAAAAAGTCGCCGGAGTGGCCGAAAGCCGCATCGGAAATACGGATCGCTCAAATGCGCTTCGTCGAGGCCTGTTTCCGCGAGCAGTGTGTCCCCCGGGTAGCCTGCTTCGCGGAGCGTCCGAAAGACGAAGCCCGGATAGTTCATCGGCAAGGCCGGATCGTCCCGTGTGAATGACTTGCGTGCGATCATGGTTGTTCCTTCATCGTCACGCCGATGATGCCGGCGTTGGGGATTTTGCGCAACGGCCTGCCGCGCGCACCTTGATTGTGTCGGGGCACTTTGATTGTGTCGGGGCACTTTGGAATCGGCTCTTGATGGCCGTGATGGGTTGGATACCCCCCATCAGACGGCGCCGCATTGTGCCAGAGTGG
>JBCBAP010000128.1:0-4344 GCA_038532435.1 Pseudomonadota bacterium
GATGGGGTTCGGCACGCTGATCTGGGCCATGGGGGCTTGGTTCGGCCTTGCCGCGCTGTTCAGCGTTGCGCCGGTGCTGCTCACGGTTCTGACCTGGGCTGGCGCGCTTTATCTGATTTATCTGGCGGTCATGATGTGGCGGCACGCGGCGGCGCCGATGGCGCTTGCCGGGGAGGGCGGGACCTCCGCACCTGTCGGCGATCTCGCCGCGGCGCGGCTGGGGCTGCTCACTCAGCTTGCAAATCCGAAGGTTGCCGTCTTCTTCGGCTCAATTTTCCTTTTGATCCTGCCGCCCGCCCCGGATGCGGGCCTGCTCGGAATCGTGTTTGCCATCGTTTTTATCAATGAATTCATATGGTATACGTGCGTCGCCCTGCTTATCGGCGGGCAGAGGGCGCGGGCCGGGTTTGTCCGTGTGAAACCGGCCGTCGACCGGGTATGCGGCACCGTTCTGGGGGCCCTGGGGGTCCGCCTAATCGTCGACTGACCGGGTGGGAAAGGGCTGCGGTTCCCCTTCCGCAACTATCTTTCGTTGCGCTCAGCGTCCGGATCGGCGAAGCTCCGTCGGCTTGGCCTTTCGGATATGAGGACATCATGCGCAAGTTTCTGGTCGTGATGGACGACAGCCCGGAATGCATCAACGCGATGCGTTTTGCAGCGCTTCGAGCCTGCAATACCACCGGTGGGGTGCAGATCCTTGCCGTGATCCAGCCGGAGGAATTTCAGCACTGGATCGGCGTGGGTGATCTGATGCGCGCGGAGGCGCGGGAGAAGATCGAGGAGCGCTATGCGTTCTTCAAGGAGAAGATGGAGCAGAACGAGGGCATCACGCCGGAGCTGGTGATCCGCGAGGGCACGACGGCGAAGGAAGTGCTCGCCCAGATCAAGGATGACCCGGAAATCGGGGTCCTGGTGCTCGCCGCCGGCACGCAGGGAGACGGCCCGGGCCCGCTCGTCAAGGAACTTGCCGGTCGGATGGTGGGGCAAATGCCCGTTCCCGTGACTGTCGTCCCCGGTGGCCTGACGCTGGAGCAATTGCGGACCATCTGCTGAATGGAGCATCCCGGTGCGCAGGTCAGGGAATAGCGCCCAGCGCGGGCCGTCCAACTTGAACGCGCTGCGGATGAGCCGTCCGGGTCGGACCATGGCTCTAGTGGTCTGATATCAGGGGCAGATATCTGCTGACCACGGCATGCGTAACGCGCTGAGACCGCTGTTGGCGCACACACGTAAGGTTCGTATACTTTAGAACCTTTCTAAGCTCCCTTGATTTCCCGACCGATTTTGTCCATATCTGCAGCCTGACACTGTGAGAGGGCAGGCCATGTTCATCCAGACCGAATCCACGCCGAACCCGGCGACGCTGAAATTCCTTCCCGGGCAAGCTGTCATGCAGACCGGGACAGCCGATTTCCCGACGGCCGAGGCGGGGGAAGCCTCCCCGCTCGCCCATCGCGTCTTCGGCGTCGAGGGGGTCACCGGCGTGTTCTTCGGCCCGGATTTCGTGACCGTGACGAAGGCGGAGAGCGTGGACTGGGCGCACATCAAACCGGGGATCCTCGGGGCTATTATGGAGCACTTCCAGTCCGGCGAGCCGGTGTTGAAGGATGACGTGGGCGCGGTTGGCCATGCGGACCATGATGGCCCGGACGCGGAGGTCGTGGGACAGATCAAGACCCTCCTAGACACGCGGGTCCGCCCGGCAGTCGCTCAGGATGGTGGCGACATTACGTTCCACGGTTTCGACCGCGGGGTCGTCTATCTGCACATGCAGGGGGCCTGTGCGGGCTGCCCGTCCTCGACGATGACGCTGAAGATGGGGATCGAGAACCTCTTGCGGCACTACATCCCCGAAGTGACCGAGGTTCGACCGGTCGGTGTCTGACGCACCCTACATCCTTGTCTTCGACACATCGGCCGCGCACTGCGCGGCCGCTTTGTTCCGGGGTACAGATTGCCTCGCGGAGCAGGTCGAACCCATGGCGCGGGGACAGGCGGAGCGGTTGATGCCTCTGCTCGAGGAAGTCCTGAAACGGGGGGGCATTGCGTGGCGCGACCTTGATGCGCTGGCAGTTCTCACAGGACCCGGAAACTTCACCGGTATCCGCATTTCGGTAGCGGCGGCGCGAGGGCTTTCAATGGGCCTGGGGATCCCGTCCGTCGGTGTGACCCTGTTCGACGCGCTCCGCTATGGGATGCCCGAGGGCGGGGTGGTGGTTCTCACCGCCCGGGGAGATGACCTCGCGTGGCAGATGGAGCGCGGTCAGGATCCTCAGATCGGAACGCCTGCGGACTTCGCGGAAGCCGCGCGAGGTGTCGCCCACGTGCGCGGTCACGATGCGGAGCCGCTGGCGCGATCCGTTGGAGCGCCGTCGTGGGACGCGACGGTCCAGCCGCCGCTCGCTGCCGTCGCGGCGGCCGCGCTGCGCACGCTGGGGCCGGACGTGCCCCCGGCGGCGCCTTTCTACCTGCGACCGGCGGATGCCGCGGTGCCGAGCGATCCGCCGCCCCGCATCCTGCCATGACACCGGAGGCGATGGCCACGATCCACGCGGCGTCCTTCTCCGTCGGACCGCGGCCGTGGTCCGCTGAGGAGATCGTTGAGCTTGCGGAGCAGGCGGGTGGGATCCTTGTCACGACCGGGGGAGGGTTCGCCGTTGGCCGGGTCATCGCGGAGGAGGCTGAACTTCTGACCATCGCCGTCGACCCCGACATGCGGAGGCAGGGCACGGGAGCCACGCTGCTCGCGGCGTACCATGATCGTGCGGTACGCGCAGGGGCGCAGGTTTCGGTCCTCGAAGTCGCCGCGGACAACGCCGCCGCGCGAGCCTTGTACGACCGGGCGGGGTATGTCCTCTCTGGACAGCGCAAGCGCTATTACGCCCGACAGGGGCAGCGCGGGGCAGATGCGTTGATCCTCACCCGCCCGCTGCCCTGACGCCGTCACGCCTTCAGAATTGAGTTGCCCCCGTCCGCAAGCATCGCGCTTCCGGTGACGAAGGAGGCGCGGTCGGAGATCAGGAAGAGTGCGGCCTCCGCAATCTCATCCGGTGTGGCGAGCCTCTTCAGCGCGTGAAACCCGGCCACATGATCGAGAACCGCGGGGTCCTGTCCGGCCATGGGTGTGCGGGTGCCACCGGGCAGGAGGGCGTTGATCCGGATGCCCTCTCCTCCATGCTCCGCCGCCAGCACCTGCACGAGCCCGACAAGCCCTGCCTTGGCTGCTGCGTAGGCGGCCATGCCGGGCAAACCTATCGTGTGACCGACGAAGGAGGAGGTGAAGACGAGGGCACCGCCGTCCCGTGCCTGCAGGGCGGGGATCTGGTGCTTCGCCGCGAGAAACGCGCTCGTGAGGTTGACCGCCTGCACCTCGTCCCAGGTGCTGCTCTCCATCTCTGGAACGGGTCCGAGCTTGCCGGTGATGCCCGCATTGTTGAACGCGGCGTCGAGCCCGCCAAACGTCTCCAGCGCGGTGTCCACCAGCGCCCGGGCATACGCCTCCTCCCGCACATCTCCCGCGAGGTGGACCGCCGTGCCGCCCCGGGCGCGTATTTCAGTAACGAGGGTCTCAAGGTGCCCTGCGCGGCGGGCGCCGAGGACGACCTGCGCCCCGTTGCGTGCAAAGAGACGCGCTGCCGCTGCCCCGATCCCGCTGCTCGCACCGGTGATGATGACGGTCTTTCCTTCAAGGTCCATGGGACGTTCCTGACTTGCTGTTGAGATGCCCTGGATCTGTCCTTCAACGCGCGCCAACGCGACCCGGAACCGGCCGCAAAGATCGGCTGGACGACCAGCCTTGGCCCCGTTCTCGCGCGGAATACCCTTGGATCAGAGGCGTTTTCCTGCCAGAAACGCGCCGGGCTCAGGAGTACTGCGTATTGCGATGCAATGCTGCGCTTGCTAACGAGCCTGTGCCGCCGGTCTCGGCCCCTGCCTCGAGAGGACCTCCATCCATGCCCCAGTTCAAGAAGATCCTGATCGCCAACCGCGGAGAGATTGCCATCCGCGTCATGCGGGCAGCCAATGAGATGGGGAAAAAGACCGTCGCGGTCTATGCGGAGGAGGATAAGCTCGGCCTTCACAGGTTCAAGGCGGATGAGGCCTACAAGATCGGCGAGGGGCTCGGCCCCGTCGCGGCCTACCTCTCGATCGAGGAGATCATCCGCGTCGCCAAGCTCTCCGGCGCCGATGCGATCCATCCGGGCTATGGTCTTCTGTCGGAAAACCCGGACTTCGTCGATGCCTGCGTCGCCGCGGGCATCACCTTCATCGGGCCGAAGGCGGAGACTATGCGCAAGCTCGGCGACAAGGCGTCCGCCCGGCGCGTCGCCATCGAGGCGAGGG
>JBCBAP010000129.1:0-4269 GCA_038532435.1 Pseudomonadota bacterium
CACCTGCCTGCCTTCGCGATTGAGCCGTTCAACGCGCTCTTCACCCAGGGCATGCTGACCCACGAGACCTATTCGATGAAGGACGAGAACGGCCGCACCATCTGGCTCACGCCGGAGGAGATCGTGCGGACCGCCGATGGTGCGACCTACAACGGGTTGCCGATCACCGTCGGCCCCTCAGTCAAGATGTCGAAGTCCAAGAAGAACGTGATCGCGCCCGAGGATATTATCGATCAGTTTGGCGCCGACACCGCCCGCTGGTTCGTCATGTCCGACAGTCCGCCGGAGCGGGATGTGGAGTGGACCGTTGCTGGCGTCGAGGGTGCGTGGAAGCATCTCCAGCGCGTCTGGCGCCTCATAGATGAGACCGATGCGACCGCCGCGGACGAGACCGAGAGCGCGGAAGGGCTTGCGCTGCGCCGTGTCACCCACCGGACCATCGCCGAAGTCACCCAAGGGATCGAAGGGTTCGTGTTCAACAAGTCCGTGGCAAAGCTTTACGAGCTGACCAACGCGATTGCCAAGACGTCCGGCCCCGGTACCGGCGCTGCTCGCCTTTTTGCCCTGCGGACACTGGCCCAGCTGATGCAGCCCATCGTGCCGCATCTGGCGGAGGAAGCCTGGACAGCGCTCGGCGGGGAAGGGTTCGTGACGACGGCCCCGTGGCCGCAGGCCGATCCCGCGATGCTCGTTGACGACACGATCACGCTTCCGATCCAGGTGAATGGAAAGCGCCGCTCGGAGCTTGTGGTCGCAAAGGATGCGGACAAGGCGGCGATAGAAGAGATGGTGCTTGCCGATGCAGCCGTACAACGCTTCCTCGAGGGTGGCGCGCCGAAGAAGCTGATCGTCGTCCCCGGACGCATCGTCAATGTGGTGGTCTAGGCGCGGCTTTCTGGTCGGCCTGCCCGCGGCGGGTCTCGCGGGCTGCGGGTTCAGCCCGCTCTTTTCCTCCGGGTCCGAGGCGCGGTCCCTGAAATCGCAAATCGTGGTCGCGCCCATATCCGGGCGTGATGGATACTTCCTGCGGGAACGTCTGCTGCGCCGGTTCGGCGATCCGGCAACGGATGCGCCCTACATCCTCTCCGCCGATTTCACCTCCTCCCAGGAGGGGCTTGCGATCACTGCGACGGCGGAGATCACGCGCTACAACGTGAACGGCATCGCGGACTTCAGCCTGACCCGGTCTGACGGGGATGGGCAGAAGATGGAGGGCACGGTACGCTCCACCGCCGGTTACTCCGCCACCTCCTCACCCTATGCGACGTCCGTGGCCGAACAGGACGCCCTGCAGCGGGTCGCGGAGGATCTTGCGGAGAAGATCGCGAACCGCGTGTTCCTCAGCGCTGACCGGGTGGTGCGGTGAAGCTCAACAGTCGCGATGCGGTGGGGTTCGTGAAGCGGCCCGACCTCACGAAGGCCGGTATCCTCATCTATGGCGCGGATCCGGCACGCATCACCCTCCGGCGCAAGGCCCTGATAGAGGCGGTTGTCGGGCCGGAGGCAGAGGCGGAGATGCGCCTCGTGCGCCTCAGCGGTGCGGACCTGCGCAGCGACCCCGCGGCGCTGATCGACGCGCTGAAGGCGCAGGGGTTCTTCCCCGGCCAGCGCCTCGTGTTCGTCGAGGACGCGACGGACGGTACTGCGAAAGCGTTCGCCGCCGCGTTGGAAGAGTGGAAAGCCGGGGATGCCTTTCTGGTCGCCACTGCAGGCCAGCTCGCCGCGCGGTCAGCACTTCGCAAAACGTTCGAGGGTGCGGGGGAGGCTTACGCGCTTGCCATTTATGCGGATCCACCGAGCAGGGATGAGGTCGAAGGCATGCTGTCCAAGGCGGGCGTCGGGAATGTCTCCCCGGAGGGGATGCGGGACATTCTGACCCTCGCCCAGACGCTTGATGCCGGTGACTTTGCCCAGACCGTGGAAAAGCTCGCGCTCTACAAACATGGCGATGGGGAGCCGGTGTCGCCGGACGATCTGATCGCAGTCGCCCCCGTGGTCACGGAGGCCGCGGTCGACGACGCGATCGCCGCCATGGCAAACGGGGACGTGCCCGGGATCGGCAGGCAGATGGCGCGTCTGGGTGCACAAGGTACCGGACCGACGACGCTCTGCATCTCGGCGACCCGTCACTTCCGCCAGCTCCACGCCGCGGCGAGTTCTGGCGGCAGACCCGATGAGGCGCTCGGTCGGCTGCGCCCGCCTGTCTTCGGTCCCCGACGGGACGCCATGGCCGCCCAGATCCGGAGCTGGGGGGCGCCCCGGCTGGAGCGGGCACTCAAGGAACTGATGGACACCGACCTCGCCCTGCGTTCCAGCAGCTCCGCCCCGCAGATGGCGGTGCTGGAACGGGCCTTCATCCGCATCGCCATGATGCGACCGCGCTGACAAAACCAAAAAACCAGAGGAAACATCCATGTACACTGTCATCGGCATGCCCCAGACCCGCGCGATGCGGGTCATCTGGATGCTGGAGGAGCTGGAACAGCCCTACGACATCGTCCCCGCGCCGCCCCGGTCCGAAGAGATCAAGGCAGCCAATGGCACGGGTAAGGTGCCCGCCATGAAGATCGGCGATGACATCCTTACGGACTCGTTTGCCATCGTCACGTTCCTCGCCGACCGCCACGGTGCGTTCACCGCACCGGCGGGCAGTGTCGACCGGGCGATCCAGGACAGCCACCTCCACTTCATCGCTGAGGAGATGGATGCGCCACTCTGGACTGCGTCCAAGAACAGCTTCATCTATCCCGAGGGGATGCGGGTGAAGGAGATCAAGCCGGTCGTGAAGTTCGAGTACGATCAGGCCGTCGCCAGATTGTCCAAGCGGCTGGGCTCAAGCGACTACCTGATGGGAGACACGTTCTCCGTCCCCGACATCTTCGCCGTGCATTGCCTGAACTGGGGCAGGGCGGCGAAGTTCGACGTGACCGACGAGACGGTGCTTGCCTATTCGAAACGGTGCCGCGCACGACCCGCCTTCCGCCGGGCGGCGGCGACGGCGAGCTAGGACGCGGCGGTGGTCACAGATCGGCCGACCGCGACACTCCTGTTCGACAAAAGACAAGACGCCCGGGCTGCCCCCTGCCCGGACGTCTTTCGCTGACAAACACCCGCCGCGACGAGCGGTTGGAGGGGTGTCGCCTGACTGCTCAGAAAAGCTCCTCGTAGACGCCGCCCCGTACCTGACGCCGGTCAAAATAGGCCGCGAAGCTCTTCGCGTTCCACTCGACCAGACCGGACTGGTAGGCGTTGTAGCTTTCCATGATCCGACGACCGAGGTCGTCGTCATTGCCCACATCGGCACGCACGCGGAGGGAAACCTCTGCAAGCTTGTCGAACACGCTGTCCGGCAGGCGGGTCGGCTGGGTGCCGAACTCGTTGCGCATCTGCGTCAGCGCAAGGCCGTTGTTGGCGTAGTAGTCGGAGCAGAGGGAGGAGTTCTCCATCTCCGCCGCGGTCTGGATGACCATCCGGTCCCGCTCGTCCATCTGGTCCCACATCGCCCGGTTGATGCCGAGGGCGGACACGGTGCCAGGCTCCTGGAAGCCGGGGAAGACATAGGTCGTCAGCAGCTTCGGGAAGCCGAAGTTGAGATCGTCCGCAGGACCGACCCACTCCAGCGCGTCGATGTCACCGGCGAACAGCGCGTCGACGATCTGACCGGCGGGGGTCACGACCGTGTCTGCGCCGAGTTCCCGCAGCACGGCGCCGCCGAGGCCCGGGATCCGCATCGTGAAATTGCGGTAGTCCTCGACCGTTTCGATGGGCTGGTTGAACCAGCCGCCCATCTGAACGCCCGTTCCGCCGCAGGCGAAGCTCTTCACGCCGTGGATGGCGTTGAGTTCGTCCCAGAGCGCCTGACCGCCCCCGAACTGGAGCCAGCCATGCTGTTCCGTCATCAGAAGGCCGAGCGGCACGGAGGTGAAGAAGTTGTACCCCCGATGCTTGCCCTGAAAATAGTACTCGGCGGTGTGGTAAAGCTCCGCCCGGCCATCCGCGACCGCGTCATGCACGTCGAACGGGCCGACCAGTTCGCCGGCGCTGTAGACTGTGACCTGCATCCGGCCGTCGGACAGGTCGGAGATGTTGCGCGCCGCGCGCTTGGCCGCGCCGGAGAGCAGTGCCAGCCCGCCGGGCCAGGAGGTCACCATCCGAAGCTCGCGCTTGCCTTGCGCGTATACCGGAGCCGCGAGCGGTGCCGCCGCACCGAGGGCGAGGGCACCTAGTGCGCCGCGCCGGGTAAGAGTGTCTTTCGTAGCCATCTATCTG
>JBCBAP010000130.1:0-2049 GCA_038532435.1 Pseudomonadota bacterium
GTCTGGGGCGCAACTGGTTCCGGCTGCACACCAGGGCGGTGGAGATCACGAAGGATGAATGGGCCCCGCCTGAAGTTCTGGCCAACATCCTTGGCGCCGAAGAGCGGGGCTGCACGCCCACCATCATCGACATATCGAGCTATCGGGACGGCAATTGCTACGACGCGGGCGGCGTTGCGATCTGTCCTGGCACGGCTCAGGGCGATGCGCTCTCGCCCGCACCTGTCGATCCCGATGAGCTGCGCACGAGCCGGTTCGGGTCTGAGTACCGGATCTCCTACGCAAGCTGCCTGCCGCCAGTGAAGCCTGGCGAGTCCTGCGCGCCGCTGGCGGAGGATCCCGCCTGTCTCTATGTGGACTCGAGCATCATCGAAGGCGCGCTTGGCGAGGACCAGCTCGCCGAGGACCGCTATATCTGCGAGCGCAGCACGGAAGTGGAGGATGAGCTCGCCTCGACGTCCCTCAAGTGTCCCTCGGGCATTCGCGGGGTTGGCGATGATCTGATCACCATCGAGAACGAGGAGCCCGCATCGCTCGCGTCGGTCGCAGCGCATCTTTCGGCCGCACAGATGCTGGCGGCGGACACGGATTGCGGTGTGGATGATGAGGCGGGCGAAAGCCTTGCGGAGTGCCGGATCTTCAAGGGCCAGCGGCGGACCTGCAAGCGCTCGATCTGGGGCATCGTGGATTGCTGCCGCAACCCCGGTGCGCATGTGAGCCTGCGGGAGTATCTGCAGCTGATGTTCCGCATGGCGGAGCTCGCGGGTAAGGCGGGGGCGACCTATGCCACGAACACGGTCGATGCTCTGGTGAACCATCCCTTCACGGCTGGGTATCCGCCCGAGGCGCTGATCGAGATGATCTATCTCAACAACGTCAACACCAGGCTCGGGGAGGCGCTGACGGACCCGTCACCGGATGTGATGGCGGATCTGCTGGATGCCGCGCGCCAGGACATGATGAACCAGACGGCCATGTGGACCCGGGGTGTGTTTGGCCACGAGATGGCGGGCACGATGTTCCTCGAGGCGGGGGGTGCGATCAGCGCGATCGGCACGCTCTCAACCATCTCGTTCGCGCCCCAGTTCAAGACGGACGGCTCCATGGCAGTGAACGTGATGGCCGCGTTCGGGCTCTACGAGGTGACGGCGCTCCTCGCCTCGCTCATCTGGGAGTGCAACGACAGCGAGATGCACCTGCATGTGCAGCGGGAGCTCGACTCCTGCCATTATGTGGGGAGCTACTGCTCGGACCGGAACTTCTTTGGGGGCTGCAACACCCGGCGCCGGGCCTATTGCTGCTTTTCCTCTCCGCTTGCGCGGATCATGCAGCAGGAGATCCGGTCCCAGACCGGGATGAGCTGGGGGAGTGCGCAGCACACGTCCTGTCCGGGGCTGACGGTTGCTGAGCTCGAGGGCGCGGATATGACCGCGATCGATCTTTCCGAGTGGCAGGCGATCCTGCTCAACAACGGTCTCCTTGATGACGCGCTGAACCACACGCCGGACAGCCTGACGGGATCGGGCAGTTCGCTTGCGGTGATCTCCGGCGACACGGACCGGCAGAACGTCATAGAGCGCACCGAAGGCTATGCAGCCGACATCGATGAGCAGGAGCTGCACGACCGAGCGCTCGACGCCTTCCGGGGGCGCGAGTGATGCGGGTCCTTCTGGCACTCCTCCTCCTCTTCACGGGGCAGGGCACTGCCACGGCGCAAGCTCAATCAACTGTGACGGAGCCCCGCTATGTGATCGGCCTTTGGCTTCCGGACCATCCACGTCCCGAATTGGTCTTCACCGGCGCGCCGCTGCCGGAGCAGTTCACGCTTCATGCAGTCCACCAGCTTGCACCTGGTCTCGTGGTCTACCCCGAGGCGGGACTTCTCCACCTCACGGATGATCTCGCCGGCGCACTGCTTGCGCGGCCCGGAGAGCCTTTGCTGATCGCGGTTCACGCGGTGATAGCGGAACCAACGGACTCAGATGCGGAGCAGATCTCCCAGGCGGAGGCCGCTGCGTTTGAGCGGCAGATGCGGATTGCGGATCTGCT
>JBCBAP010000130.1:2149-4258 GCA_038532435.1 Pseudomonadota bacterium
TCTCCCAGGCGGAGGCCGCTGCGTTTGAGCGGCAGATGCGGATTGCGGATCTGCTGGGTGAGATCCGGGCGTTGAGCCGCGGGGCAAACCTGCCAACAGCCGTGAGGGGGGAGTGATGAGCCAGAGGTCTACGATAGCCGATAGGAATGGCACACGACAGGCGGAACCCCGCTGTTGGGGAACACCTGTAGCGCCAGGACAGATGCCCCTTTCACGGCGAAGCGTTCTGTTCGGCGCGGGCGCGATGGCGGTGAGTGCCGCGCTGCCAGCGGAAGCCTTCCAGCTTCAGCGCTCGCAGGTTCCTGGCATTGATGCGGGCACGCTTTGGGTGCGGCTTGCGGGGCGGGATGAGCAGGCGCATGTGCGGTTCCGAACGCCGGATGGGCGGCTGATTGATCGCGGTGTGCAGGAGCTGTCCTGGACGTGGCGGGACTGGCGGGACCACGATGCGTTTACGTGGATCGACTACAGGCTGTTCGACTGTCTTGCGCTGATGCAGACCCGCGCGACGATTGCGTCCGGTCGGGCTGTCTGCCTGCATCTGACGAGCGGGTACAGAACACGCGAGCGCAACGCGACGATCCCGGCCGCGGCGAAGAATTCACAGCACTGCAAGGGACGCGCGGGTGATCTCTGGCTCGATGGGGTCCGGCCGAGCGAAACAGCCCACCTGGCGCAAACCTGCGGTGCGGCCGGCATCGGCGTCTACCGGAACTTTACCCATGTGGATGTCGGTGGGGAGGGTCGCAGATGGTGACTGTCAGCAGGCTATTCCTTGAACACCGTAAGACTTCTTATGTTAAATATAATCAACGGATCGATGCTCTAAACAAACACCAACGACCGGCATTAGACCTATTCCGTGACGGGAAAAGTGCAACCTCGACCCTCTCGCGCGACCGGCGAACCTTTTCCCTCTTCACGGCCCTCGCAACGTTTCTGCTCGGAATCACGTTCGCCGGTGGAGCACTGGCGGCCGACAACCCACACTTTGGCGAGGACGTGCGCGACGGTTGGCACTTCTATCGCGATCCGCCTCCCGTGAATGAGGAAGAGCCTGAAGCCGAGATACCAGTCCAACCCGCGGCTGCTGCGACACCACCTATGCCACCTGAAGCTGCTGAGCCTGCGGAGGTTGGGCCAACACCACTCTCCACGGCCTGGCTCCGCGAGCGCCTTCCGCAAGCGCTCGAGGCGGCCATCGATGAACCATCGACAGAGAACGTCGAGACCTTTGCGTTGCTGCAGCGGCTTTCGCTCGATCGCTCCCGCGCCTTTGCCGAGGCCATGAAGTCGGCCACCATCGGCAATCCGCTTCTCGATGCGACCTTTGAGAGGCCCCTGTCGCCCCGTGGCGTCCAGCAGGTGGATCGCTCCGCCGGTGAGGCCAGGAACGCCCTCCTGAAGGACATGTCCCGGACAGTCGGCGTCATGATCTTCGTGGATAGCACCTGCGCGCTCTGTGAGACCCAGGTGGAGGTGCTCGAACAACTCCAGCGGCTCACGGGCATCGAAAGCCTCGTCGTGACGCTCGATGGCGCACCGCTGACCTCCGGGGCCATGCGCGAGACCACGGTTGTGGATGCGGGCCAGGCCGCCGCCATGGGCGTGCCCGGCGTGCCGGCCGTCTATCTGATGCGCCCACCGGACGGGCTCATTCCTGTTGGGGCTGGGCCCTACACCTATTCCGATCTCATCCAGCGCACCGTGCTGCTCGCCCGCTCCGCCGGCTGGGTCTCCGAAGAGGCGTACCAGACCACACGCACCGCGCGCTCCATGCGCCGGCCTGTGACCCCCCACGACATCCCGCAAGACGTCCTCGACGATCCCGCCCGCCTTTCCGCCTATCTCACCGCCATGATGAGGAAGCCATGATGCAACACTGTTCCACGCTTTGCGCGCACCTCGCTCGCAAGTCCGCCACCCTCCTCCTCTTCACGGCCCTCATCACCCTCGCACTGCCATGCACCGCCACCGCCCAAGTCGATATGCGCACCCAAATGGGCGGCATGTTCTCGGACATGGTGAACGCCACACCTCCGGGGCACTATGATACCGCCCGGCGGGGCACGATCGCTGGCGGTGGTCTCTGGACCCGCAGCCGGATCG
>JBCBAP010000131.1:0-4212 GCA_038532435.1 Pseudomonadota bacterium
ATCGGGTGAGCGGGGCGTTCTTCTCAAAGCTCGCGACCGACGAAACCGTGTCGAGCCGCAGGCGCCCACCCTTGCGCCGCAGGAGAAAGAGCTGCCGGTAGCCGAGCAGGGGACGGGTTTCGTTGGCGAGGTGGTAGCTCAGCTCCGCCACGGTCCGGGCGCGGCGGATGTCCGCTTCCACCTGCAACAGACGCAATGCATTGTCGAGCTGGGCCTGAGCGGCATCTTCCGTCGGTTTTCCGTCGGATGTCGCGACCCGGGGTTTCGACCGCCGCAGGTGAACGGTCTTGCCCTGGGACGGTTCGGGCCCCTCAGCCATTGGGGGCCTGGAAGCGCGCGCTGCCGGACATGCCGGGCAAAAGGCCCATCCGTCCCGCATCCTCGTTCGTGATCACACCGGTGACCCGGACCGTCCGGCTCACCGGATCGATGGCCGCACCGATGCGAAGGACCTGCGCCGGGACCGTCGCCTCGACTTCGTTGACGGCGAGTGTGAACCGGTCGCCCTCCCGCAACCAGCGCAGCCAGACCGAGGGGACGATGAGCTCGACCCGGGGCAGGTCGGTTCCCACGATGGAGAGCACATCCTGACCCACTTCCAGCGTTTCGAACGGGTTGACGAGGCGTGCCACGAGCCGTCCGGCATAGGGCGCGCGGATCTCGCAGTCGGCGACGACGATCTCCAGCGCCTTGGCGCTCGCGTCCGCTGCTTCCGCCTCAGCCGCTGCCCGGCGCGCCTCGCCCTTCCCGATGGCGCCCAACCGGTCGAGCCGTTCGTTCGTGCGGCGGATTTCGTCCGCGGCGCGGTGGCTCGCGCGGGCTGCCTCCGCCTCCGCCTCGATGCGATCGCAATCGAAACGGGCGAGCAGGTCACCGGCGGCGAAGGCCTCGCCCTCCTCGAAGGGCAGTTCCACGATCTGCGCGCCGACCTCCGTGGCGATCGTCGCCTCCTGTACTGCGCGCAACACGGCCGGCGCAACGGGCTGATCCTGCGCCATCGCGGGCAAGGCGCAGAGAAGGCAGGCTGTGAGGGCTGTCGCGCGCATGGCGGCTCCTGTCACGGGGTCCGGTCCAGTATGCGCCCGTCCCGCGCGGGGGCAACCGCCAATCCCGACCCCCTCGGATCAGTTCGAAGCAACGTTGAACGCCATGCTGTCGCCGCGGTCGAACCAGAGCTCCCGAAGCGCTTGCGCCATCTCGTCGATGCTCTCATCCCCGTTGAGGCCCGGCGCGTACGGGTCGAGCCCGACGGAGGAATAGAGGTTGGCAAACGCGCTCTGCAGATCCGCGTAGGTCACATCGTAGCGCAGGGAGCCAAGCACCGCGTTCAGCTCCTCCCGCACGCCCTGCAACTGGCCGAGCTGTCCTTCGCGGACCTGAACCCGGGTCTGGGTGGAGATGCGGTCGGACAGGTTGTGATAGCGGCGGGCAAGGTTCGCCTCCTCGCTCAAGGACAGCACCCGCGCTTTGGCGACGAAGACCTGGGTCGCGACCGCCTGTGTCAGCGCAAGCGCGCGGGCGTCGAGCAACTCGTCTCCGGCCTCCAGCGCGTCCTGTCGGGCGGGCAGGCGGAACACGTTAAGAAGGTTCCAGGACGCGCGCGCGCCGTAGCCCAGCCAGTTGGAGTTGTAGAGGAACTTGTTGTCCGAATAGTTGATCCCGAGGAAGCCGCTGATCGACGGCAGCACCTCGAGCAGGGCCACGTCCTTCTCCCGCTCGTTGATCCGCAGGCGATAGGTGATCTCCCGCAGTTCCGGGCGGTTCTGAAGCGCCATGAACACCAGCTCTTCCGGATCCGCGTCGACGATCGGTGCGCTCAGGTCCGCATGGGGCCGCACGATGACATCGTACTCCTGCCCCTGGCGCAGGTTCATCAGCGCGGCAAGCTGGTTCTTGGCCACGCCAAGGTCGCGGCGCAGCTCCTGCACGCTGCGCAGCACGCCGAGCAGCTCCCGTTGGTAGTTGAGCGCGTCGAGCGGGTTGCCCGTCCGCTCCGCCGCCTGCCGTTCGGATGAGTTGAGCGCAGCCACCGCCGATCGTTCCAGCCGGTCGATCCGGCCCATCAGCCGCTGGGAGGCGACGGCCCGCCAGTAGGCGGTCCGCACATCCTCGATCACCCGGTTGATCGTGGCGCGGCGCTGTTCCTCCGCGATGTAGATCTCGTCGGAGGATTGCTTCGCCCGCACCCAGCCGAGGCCGAAGTCCAGCACGTCCCAGCTCAGCGTCAGTTCCGCGTTCAGTTCGGTCTTGTCCGAGGAGCGCGACGGCGGGCTGATCGTCGCCCCGTTTGGCACGTCCGTGGACTGGGACCCCGGCAGATTGTTGCGCCCGGAATAGTTTGCGTTGGCTACCAGATCGGGAAGCAGGTCGTAGGATTCGACGTTGAGCTCCTCGTTTCTCAGGATCTCCTCGCGCACCTCCACGAGCTGGTCGAGGTTGTACTTGATCGCCCGTGCCATCGCCTCGTAGATGTCGATCGGACCGGTTACCGGTTCCTCATCCTCTCCGATCATCCGGTCCAGCCGGTCCTGGGCAAGCTCCGCCATCTCCGCATCGGTCAGGGCGTCCGTGCGGGGAACGGTGCAGGCGGCGAGTGACAGCAGGGCTGTTCCGGCGAGAAGGGCGCGTCCGGTTTTCATCATCAGTGTGATCTGCATTTTGTTATTCCAGACTTGGTGAGAACGACGTGTGGTGCGGTGGAGTTAGAACATCAACGCCTTGGCAAGGCTGGCGATTTCGTCATCCTGCGCATTGGCTATGGTGTCGAGATGGGAGCTGAGGGACGATGTCTCCCCGGCTGAGAGGATCTGGGCGGTGACCGTCTCCCCGGCGAAGTCGAGCGTAAGGCGTGCCTCCAGCGTGTCGCCGTTCGGCAGGGTCGCGACCAGGTGCAAAGCCCGGTCGACTGCCCCGTTTGCCGCGACCTCGACCACGCCGGGCCGGTCGCCCGTGACGCCCTCGGGCAGGATCCGTCCCTCGGCGCCAAAGACAGCCGTCTCCAGCGGGGCAATCTCGCTGTCCGTGCCGGCGCCGGTGACCTGAATCACGGCCCCTTCGCTGCCGATGGCCGAGCTCAGGATCAGCAGGTTGTCATACCCAACGAGGAAATAGATCCGCTGCCCCGTGAACCCTTCCGGGAAGAACTGGCGGATCTGCTCGAACAGATCGTAGGACAGTTTGGCCAGCGCGGACAGGAACTCCCCGGGGTCCACGTTCTCCACCGCAATGGTGATCGGGTAGGGTGCAGCGACCTGCGCGAAATAGTCGAGGTCCTGGGTCGGCAGAACGCTGACGCCGTTCAGATCCGTGACGCTGTTGATCGCGCTCAGGATCGGGCGGAACGCCTGCAGCGCGGGGTAGGAGCCCAGATCCTTGATCGTGTTCGCGGTGACGTCGACGATCGGTGCCACATCGAAAGTCGGCAGCTCCGCCTGGAGACCGGAGAGGCCTCGCGGATCGAGGATCGACTGCGGCACCCGGATGTCTTCCTTCCGGTCGGGCAGATCGATCCCGCCGCTCGAGATGGTGTAGGTCACCGTGATCGTGGCCGGGTCCGACCGCAGCCCGCTTGAATCCGCGACCGTATAGCTGACCGGCGGCGGGGCCTCCGTGTTGCCGGGCACCGGGATGAAGGTGATCGCGCCCGTGCCGGGATCGATGCTCCAGGTGCCGACGCCCGGGATCTCCAGCGGATCGCCCGGGTTCGCCGTGCCCTCGAGCTGCACGGTTGCCGGGTCCGGGGCATCGCCCGTTGTATCGTTGGCGAGCACATCGATGACCACCGGCTCGCCGAGCGCGAAGGTCACCTCGTCCGGCGTTGCGACGGGACGGTAGTCGAACGCGATGGTGGCCGGGCCGAAGAGGTCGCCGTCGCTGTCCTGCACCGTGTAGTCCACCGGTGCCGGATCGCCGGTGAACCCGCTCTCCGGCGTGAACGTCACCGCGCCTGTCGCGGGATCCACCCGCCAGGTGCCCTGTCCCGGCACGATCAGCGTCTTGCCGTCCGGCGACAGGGTGCTGCCGATGGGTGCATTGACGAACCGGACCGTCGTCGGATCGAGCGGATCGCCCGTCACGCTCTCATCATTGGCCAGCGGATCGAAGGTCTGCGGCCCCGGATCGAGCCCCTCCACCAGATCATCCGCGACATCGGACTGCGCCTCGATTGTGATGTTGACGGGTGTTGGTGTTGCGGTGTCTGCGGTTGTGTCT
>JBCBAP010000132.1:0-4108 GCA_038532435.1 Pseudomonadota bacterium
CGTCGATCAGGATCCGCTTCACCGTGCCCGCGCGGGGGGAGGGGATCTGGTTCATGGTCTTCATGGCTTCGATGATGAGCAGGGTCTGCCCCTCGCTCACCTCGGTCCCGACGCTGACGAAGGGCGGCGTGCCGGGCTCGGCCTGCAGGTAGACCGTGCCGACCATTGGAGAAGTCACAGCACCCGGCATGTCCGCCGGATCGTTGCTCACCGCAGGTGCCGCCGGTGTGGGCGCTGCTGCAGGGGCGGCGGGGGCGGGGGCCGCTGTCACGGGGGCTGGCGCTGCCGGTGCGGCGTAGACCGGCATCGGTGAGGAGATCATGGGGCCCTGGCGGGAGACGCGCACCTCCAGCTCGTCATCCTCGCCGAACTTGCGCTCGACTTCGATCTCCGCCAGGTCGGTCTCTTTCAGAAGCTCTGCAAGTGCCCGGATAAATGCAATGTCTGCGGCGTATTTTTCTTCGCTCATGCCCATCCCCGCGATGTGTGGCCGGGGTACGTTGCTGGGCCCCCGGAACTGCCTCAGGTCCTGCGGTTATAGGGTGCGTCGAAACGAGTTGAAAGGTCTGATCTTACTCGACGATCCGACGAACCAGCTCCACCGCCTCTTCCATCTGCGCGACGGGAACGTACCCGCGGATGATCTGCTCGCCGAAGATGAAAGTCGGCGTTCCGGTGATGCCGAGCGTCCGGCCCAGTTCATGGTTCCGGCGAATCTGCGCCTCGATCTCCGGATGGTTCATCGCCTCCATCACCGCGTCGCCCTCAAGTCCGAACCGCTCCGCATAGCGGCGCACGACCTGCTCGCTCACCGTCCCGCCGAACGCCATGAGCTGGTCGTTGAACTTGCGGTAGGTCTCGTCGTCGCTGATCCTCAGAACCGCAAGGGCGGCCCGGCTGGCATAGATGCTCTCCTGCCCGAGGACCGGGTATTCCTTGTAGATGAAGCGGATGTCATCGTTATTTTCGAGAAGGGCCGCGATCTCCGGATGTGCCCGCTTGCAGAACGGGCACTTGTAGTCGGAGAACTCCACGACATTGATCGTGCCGTTCGGGTTGCCCCCGACGTAGGAAAACCCGTCGGCGAAGATCTCGGGGGCGTTGTCCGACACCATGGACAGCTCGGCCTGCGCCGTCTCCGCGGCGCGGCGGGCCTCCAGAATGCCGACAACCTCGGTGATCACGTCCGGGTTGGTGAGCAGGTAGCGCCGCATCTCCGCGTGCAGCACCTCGCGCTGTTCCGGCGTGACGGAGGTCTCGGCGAAGAGGCTGCTCACATCCGTAAGTGCCGCGGGTGCGGCCCGCGGGGCTTCCGCGACCGGAGCTGCCGGGGCCACCGGCGGGGTCCGGGCCAGCATCGCGCCCACGAGGATCAGCGCGCCCACACCGGCGGCGCCCACCATAAGTCCTGCATCGCGCATCATTTCTATTGTGCCCCGCGTCGTTTGATCTGCCTCAGAAGGTCCTGCACCCTTATCCATTCTGGCGAGCCATTGGGCAAGAGTGAGGCCGCCTGTGTGGCAAAGCGCTCCGCATCGCTGAACCGGCGGGCAAGCACCATGCGCTCCGCCGTGACGGACGCGGCATAGCCCTCATTGCCCGCGCGCGCATGGGCCATGGCCAGAGCGCGCATGGCGTGCGGTGTTCCGACGGCGCCGTCGCGGGACTCGGTGAGGATCTTCAGCGCCCTTGCGTTGGTTTCCGGCGTATCGAGCGCGAGAAGGCTGCGCCCCAGACCGACGGAGATCATGGGTGCGTCCGGCTTCAGGGACAACGCGCGCTCATAGTAGGGGATGGCCGCGGCAGGACGCCCGTCCTCGAGCAGGAACTGCCCCTTGAGTTCGTAATGGTAGGGGTTTCGCGGCTCCTGTGCGATGAGCGCGTCCATGGCGCTGAGGGCCTCCTCCAGATCCGGCTTGCGGTGCAGTGCGATCGCGCGTGCGACCTGATCGGCGACCGAGTCCGGGCGGGGCTGGCGGCGCAAGACGTCCCGCGGGGAGAGGAGGAAGCCGTCGAGCTTACCCTTCATCCGCGCATAGCGGTCGACGAGGTCCGGCGGCGGTGCCGCACCCTTTGAGCGGGCCTTCGCGATGCGGCCCTCAAGCAAGCTGATCCGGTTGGAGCTGAGCGGGTGGCTGCGCGCGTAGGGATCCTGGTAGCGTTCGCTCACCAGGTCCTGCCCGCGAAAGAGATTAAGCACGTCAATCATCGCCTCGGGATTGATGCCCGCCCGGTCCATGAAGCCGAACCCTGCCTGATCGGCCCCGGCCTCCTCGCTGCGCGTATAGGCAAAGAAGCTCCGCTGGACCGACCGTTGGGAGCCCGCGACGACCGCGATCCCCGCCTCCGGCGCACCGGCCAGACCGGCGGCAATGCCGAGCAGTATGCCGACCGCGCTCGCCGTGTTGGCGTTCTGGGCATTGATCCCGCGCCGCGCCTGGTGGCCGGAGGTGATGTGGGCCAGTTCGTGGGCCATCACCGCCTGCAGCATGTCCACCCGGTCCATGGCCTCAATCAGGCCGGTATAGATGAAGATGTTCGCCCCGCCGGAAACGAAGGCGTTCACGCTCGGGTCCCGCAGCACGTAGATCTCGACAGCACCCTCGGGCATCCCCGCCGCGCGCAGCAGGGGTGTCATCATGTCGTCGAGCGTTTCCTCGATTTCCGTGTCCCGAATGATGGTCTGGGCCTGCACGGACTGGGCCAGCAGGACCAGTCCTGCCAGGCAGACCGCCATGAATTGCCATGCTCCGAACCGGATGCTACGCCCCCTTAGCTGGCCCCGTCCCCCGGGGCCTCTCTATCGTAGGGACAGGGGCATGCGGATTTCAAGGCGAAGCGCCGTCGATAGTTTCATTGTGATGGACGTGATGGAGCGTGCCCGCCAGGCGGAAGTGCAGGGCAGGGACGTGATCCACATGGAGGTTGGCCAGCCGGCGACACCGGCCCCGGCCCGCGCGCGGGAGGCGCTGGCGACCGCCATGTCCGCCGGTGCGCTCGGCTACACGGTCGCGCTCGGCCTGCCAGCGCTGCGGGAACGGATCGCCCAGCTGTACCACGACTGGTACGGGGTGGAAGTCTCGCCCGACCGGATCGTGATCACATCCGGCTCCTCCGCCGGGTTCCTACTCAGCTTCCTGAGCCTGTTCGATGCGGGGGAGGCGGTGGGGATCGCCGACCCGGGCTACCCGAGCTATCGCAACATTCTCAAGGCGTTGGACCTTGTTCCCGCACGGATCGAGGGAACATTGGCCAACCGGTTCCAGCCAACCGTGTCAGATCTTGCCCCGGGGCTTGCGGGATTGCTCGCGGCCTCGCCCGCAAACCCGACCGGATCGATGCTCGACCGCGCGCATCTCACGGCCCTCATCGACGGATGCGCAGCGCGCGGTATCGCCTTCATCTCAGACGAGATCTATCACGGCATCCAGTACGGAAAGCGTCCGGTGACCGCGCTCGAGGTCAGCGACGATGTTTTCGTGATCAATTCCTTCTCGAAATATTTTTCGATGACCGGGTGGCGCGTCGGCTGGATGGTGGTGCCCGACACCCACGTGCGGACGGTGGAGCGACTCGCCCAGAACCTCTTCATCTGTCCGCCCCACGCGAGCCAGATCGCGGCGCTCGCCGCCCTCGATGCGGACGAGGAACTGGAGGCGAACTGCGCGGTCTACGCCCGCAACCGGGAGGTGCTGATGAACGCCCTTCCCGGTATGGGCTTCGACGATATCGCCCCGCCGGACGGGGCGTTCTACATCTACGCGAACATCGCCCGCTGGGGGATCGATGCGCGCACCTTCGCAGCCCGCATGCTCGATGAGATCGGTGTCGCAGCCACGCCGGGGCTCGACTTCGATCCGGAGCGGGGGGATGCGACCGTGCGGTTCTCCTACGCCGGGGCCACGCCTGCGATGGAGGAGGCTGTGCGGCGGTTGAAGGACTGGCTGCCGACACTCTAGCCAAACGCAAAACGCCCCGGACGAACCGGGGCGTTTGCATTTGACGTGGGATGGATCAGCCGCGCGACCACCAGCCGCGCTTCTTCGGTTTCGGTGGGGCTGCGGGTTCGGATGTCGCCTCAACCGTTTCGAGCACGGGCTCCGGTTCG
>JBCBAP010000133.1:0-3983 GCA_038532435.1 Pseudomonadota bacterium
AGGAGCGGGAGGCGTTCGGCGGCCCCCTCACCCAGTTCCAGAACACCCGGTTCAAGCTGGCAGAGGCGAAAACGCAAACCATCGTTGCCCGCAGCTTCTATGACAGCTGCGTCGCTGCACACCTGAAGGGGGAGCTCGGCAACGACACCGCCTCGATGGCCAAATACTGGCTCAGCGACGTGCAGAACACGGTCATCGACGAGTGCCTTCAATTGCACGGGGGCTATGGCTACATGATGGAGTATCCCATCGCGGAGATGTGGACAGATGCCCGGGTGCAGAAGATCTACGGCGGCACCAACGAGATCATGAAAGAGCTGATCGCACGCAATCTGTGACGGTCGGGGCCGCCCGGGGGGCGGTTCGAGAATTCCGGCTGAACCGGATCGATTTTGGGGAGATGGATGTGCGCATCGAACGACACATCGCGGCGGGCCTGCGGCCCGGGTGCCGGGCGCATGCGGGCATGCGCCACACTCCGTTTCCCTTAATGAGGAGCTGACATGTCTAGCTACCGTCTCCACTATGTGCCGCAGTCCGGAAACTGCTACAAGGCAGCGCTGATGCTCGAACTGACCGGGCAGAGCTGGGAGCCCGTTTTCGTCGACATGTTCGCCGGGGCGACGCGGACACAGGAGTTCATGGACTTCAACGTCATGAACGAACTACCCGTGCTCGAACACGGCGACCTTGTGCTCACGCAGTCCGCACTCATCCTCGACTACCTCGCCGCCGAAACGGGTCGCTTCGGCCCCGCGGACGAGGCTGAACGTCGGGAGATCCTGCGCTGGCTTTTCTGGGACAACCACAAGGGATCGACCCAGATGGCCGCGTCCCGCTTCGCCCTCAATTTCGTGCCCCAGGACAAGCAGAGCGGCGACGTCAACGCGTTCCTGACCGCGCGCACACGCGGCGGGCTGAAGGTGCTGAACCGGCATCTGGAGGGGCGCGACTGGGTGGTCGCAGACCGGCCTACGATCGCCGACATCTCCATCTGCGGATACCTCTTCTACCCAGAGGCACTCGGCTACGATGCGGAGAGCTTTCCGGCGGTGGCCGCATGGCTTGAGAGGATCCGCGGCCTCGAGGGCTGGCAGGCTCCCTACGACCTGATGAAGGCGGGTTGATGGAGCCGGATCGCCTCATAGCATGGGTTATCGGTATCGGGGCGGGCACCCTGCCCTTCACCGTTGCCGCAGCCCGGCGCCGCACGCCGCACCCCAGCGACATGCGACCTGAGGAGCCGCTGAACGAGGCGGCAGCACTCTTCGTCGCCGGGATCAGCATTGCATCGATCCTGCTGCTTGCGCTCGTGCAAGCGGGGGTCGGCGTGCCGCTCGCGCTCGCCGGTGCGATGCTGGCCGCCCACCTGCTGCTGCGCGGCACCGCCCTTCTGTTTCCGATCTACCGGCTGGACCGGCTGCTCGCCATCGCGAGCGTGCTGGCCACCGCCTACCTTTGGACCTCATTCGTCTCATGAAGGAGAGCTCGATATGACCGACGCCTATATCTATGACAGCGTGCGAACGCCCCGGGGGAAGGGCCGCAAGGACGGCTCCCTCCACGAGGTGACCGCGGCACGCCTCTCCGCTGAGGTGCTCAACGAGCTCAAGCGGCGCAACAACCTCGCAACCGAAGAGATCGAAGACGTGATCTGGGGCAACGTGACCCAGGTGGGCGAACAGGGCGGCTGCCTCGCGCGGACCGCCGTGCTCTATTCCGACTTCGACGAGCGGGCGCCGGGCCTCAGCATCAACCGCTTCTGCGCCTCGGGCCTTGAGGCCGTGAACGTCGCGGGCAACCAGGTGCGCGGCGGCGCGGGCCATGCCTACATCGCGGGCGGTGTCGAGATGATGGGCCGGGTGCCCATGGGTTCCGACGGTGCAGCGATCGCCGTGGATCCGGCTGTGGCGATGAAGACCTACTTCGTGCCCCAGGGCATTTCCGCCGACATTATCGCGACCGAGTACGGTTTCTCCCGCGATGATTGCGACGCCTACGCGGTGGAAAGCCAGAAGCGCGCGGCGGCGGCCTGGGCGGACAACCGGTTCGAGAAGTCGGTGATGACGGTGAAGGACCAGAACGGTCTGACCATCCTCGACAAGGACGAGTACATGCGCCCGGGCACCGACATGCAGTCGCTCGGCTCCCTGAAGGCGTCCTTCAAGGAGATGGGCGAGGTGATGCCAGGCTTCGACGCGGTGGCGCTGCTCAAGTACCCGCACCTGGAGAAGATCAACCACGTTCACCACGCGGGCAACTCCTCGGGGATCGTCGACGGCTCCGCTGGCCTTCTGATCGGCACCAAGGAGTTCGGCGAGAAGCACGACCTGAAGCCCCGCGCCCGGATCAAGGCGACGTCGAAGATCGGCACCGACCCGACCATCATGCTGACCGGCCCGGTTCCGGTGACGGAGAAGATCCTGGCCGACAACGGCATGGCAATCTCCGACATCGACCTCTTCGAGGTGAACGAGGCGTTCGCCTCTGTCGTTCTGCGCTTCATGCAGGCCTTCGATGTGGACCATGACAAGGTCAACGTGAACGGCGGCGCGATCGCCATGGGGCACCCGCTGGGCGCGACCGGCGCGATGATCATCGGCACCGCACTCGACGAGCTCGAGCGATCCGGCAAGGGCACGGCACTTGCCACGCTCTGTGTCGCCTCCGGCATGGGTGCCGCGACGATCATCGAGCGCGTGTAGGACGCGATGGGCGACATGGGCGACAACAGGGTCATCACCGGGTCGACCGGACCGGTGCGGCAGCGTCCGCACCGGGGCCTGTTGCCTGCCCATCGCCGCGTCATTAGGGACCGGCAACCTTCCTTACGGGGTCGGTTGCGCTCCCTTGGGCCCTTCCAAAGCTGCTCTGCGCTGTCGAACCGCTTGCCTCGGGACGTACGTTCATCGAATGTCGACCGGGTACTGGTGGTCATTAGCGTATGAAGTGCAGATTAGGAGTTAGTTCCCAATGGAGATTACAAGGATATTCGACACGTTCCGAACCGCGTTCCTTGCCAATGATGGCGATACGATCGCGGATCTGTACGACACGCCGTTCGTCTATTTCAGGGCGCGGCAGAACATCGTGCAACCGGATCGGGCCGGGTTTATCGCGGATGCGAACGCCATCCGGGAGGCCTACGCCCGGCTGGGGCTGGCAGACATGAAGTACACCATCCTGTCCGAGGAACGGTTCGAAGCAGGGCTGATCATCGCCTCCGTTGAGTGGCGGTATATGACCGCCCAGGGCGATGAGATCGTGCGCCACGAGTGCACGTGCGGTCTGCGTCCCCATGGCGATCATCTGCGGTTTGCCTTTCACGTGTCCCATAACGAGTACGCCCGGCGTCCCGCCTTCGTCAGCAGCGCGGGAACCGTCGGGCCGGAGACCCATATCTGACCCCTCCCCCGCTCACGCGGCACGGTGGGGACAGGACACCAGACGACGCCCGGGCCACCGCGTGGCCCCGGCACCACCATACGCACCGCATGACCGGTGCATGCGGGTCGACCCCTGCGGATCATCCCATGCGCCGGACCACCAGAGGGAGGGAGACACCTCATGACCATTTTCCACTATGACGTCGATGCCGACGGGATCGCGACGCTCACCTGGGACCTGCCGGGCAAGTCCATGAACGTGATGACGCTGGAGGGCCTCGCGGAACTCAATGACGGGCTCGACAAGGCCATCGCCGATGACGCGGTGAAGGGGATTGTGATCACCTCCGCGAAGAAGGACTTCGCCGGGGGCATGGACCTCAACATCCTTGCCAAGATGAAAGAGGATGCGGGCGACGCTCCCGCGCAGGGCCTCTTCGACGGCACGATGCGGATGCACCAGCTCCTTCGCAAAATCGAGCGCAACACCATGGATCCGAAGACCAACAAGGGTGGCAAGCCTGTCGCCTGGGCCTGCCCGGGCACTGCTGCGGGCATCGGCCTTGAGATCGGTCTTGCCTGCCACCGCCGTTTCGT
>JBCBAP010000134.1:0-3980 GCA_038532435.1 Pseudomonadota bacterium
GGCGTCGAGTTCGTCTGGCTCTCCGCCCCCAAGGGCTTCGTCGGCGATCTGGCGGAGATCTATGCAGCTGCTCCGTCGGCGCAGGCGGGACATGTCGCCGGCGTGCGCGTGGCGAAAATGCGCCTCGGCGCTCCGGATGCGACCGGCCGCCAGAGCCCGGAGGAGATCCCGGGGGCGGACTATACGGAGGACGCAGATCTGGTGATCAAGGCGCTGGGGTTCGAGCCCGAGGCGCTGCCGACATTGTGGGATGTGCCCGAGCTAGAGGTCACCCGCTGGGGCACGATCAAAGCGGATTTCCGCACCCACGCAACCGCGATCCCCGGCGTTTACGCTGCGGGCGACATCGTGCGTGGCGCGTCGCTCGTCGTTTGGGCGATCCGCGACGGGCGCGAGGCTGCGGAGGCAATCATGTCCTACATCGCGGAGAAATCCGCCTCCGTTGCCGCCGAGTAATCGTCATGCAGCGGTCACGCGTCAGGCATATCCAGATGCTGTCCGAAACGGCTGCACACGTGCGTCCGGTTCGGGGTGCACGCGCGATCGATGGGGCCCTGCTGACAGGATTTGTCAGGACCCCCATGCATCCTCCCACCTGCGCCAGTCCGGCGCGGATCGAAGGAGTTTGACATGACTGCAACCACCGGAGGCTGCCTGTGCGGCGCCGTCACCTACACCCTGACCACGGAACCGAAGACCTACGGCGCCTGCCATTGCGGGATGTGCCGGAAGTTCAGCGGTGGCATCGAGCTCGGGCTTGAGGTACCGCCCGGTGGCATCGCCTGGACCGGTGAGGATCACATCAAGACCTTTGTTTCGTCCGAGTGGGCGGAGCGCGGGTTCTGCGACACGTGCGGTTCGAGCCTGTTCTGGCGCCTCACCGCACCGGGCCCGATGCAGGGGCTTCTGGCGCTCAGCGCAGGATCACTCGACAGCCTCGAAGGGCTTGAGTTCGCTCAGGAAGTCTACATCGACCATAAGCCGGTCAGCCATGCCTTCGCCGGCGAGCGGAAGCGCCTGACCGAGGCCGAGATCATGGCCATGTTCGCACCCCCACCGGATGGAGCAGGCCATGGCTGACGCGGTAACCGGTCAGTGCCTGTGCGGCGCAGTGCGGATCTCCGGCACTGTTGAGGAACGGGCGATTCAGGCCTGCCATTGCGGCCAGTGCCGCCGGTGGACGGGCGGGGGCCCGCTCACCTCCGTGCGCGTTCACGATCTGAAGGTGGAAGGTGAGGACGCGATCCGCACCTTCCATGTGAGCGAGTGGGGGGAGCGCGCGTTCTGCGGCACCTGCGGCACCACGCTCTACTGGAGCATGCGCGACCGACAGCCCGCCTACGTCACCGTCGGGCTTCTGGACGACCAGTCCGACTATGCGGTGACCCATGAAATATTTATCGACGCGCGCCCTGAATGGTTTCCGCCATGGGCCGGCGCGACGCAAAGCACGGAAGCCGAGGAGATGGCTAAGCTCCACGCGTTTCTGAAAGGAGAAAACTCATGACCGACGCAGACCAGTTCATCGCCGAGTACGAAGCGCAGGCGGACCGTATGGCCAAGACGGGAATGTATCTGCCGGAGGAGGAGCATGCCTCCTGCGGCGTCGGTCTCGTGGTTGCGGTTGACGGCGCCCCGCGCCGGCAGGTCGTCGAGGCGGGCATCACCGCGCTCAAGGCGATCTGGCATCGGGGCGCGGTTGATGCGGACGGGAAGACCGGCGACGGCGCGGGCATCCATGTCCAGATCCCCGTCCCGTTCTTCCAGGACCAGATCGCGCGCACCGGTCACGAACATCGCGGAGAGCTGATCGCCGTGGGCCAGATCTTCCTGCCGCGCACGGATTTCGGCGCGCAGGAAGCATGCAGGACCATCGTGGAGACCGAGATCCTCCGCATGGGCTACACCATCTATGGCTGGCGCCACGTACCCGTGAATGTCGAGGTGCTCGGGGAAAAGGCGAACGCGACCCGGCCGGAGATCGAGCAGATCCTCATCTCCAATGCAAAGGGTGTGGACGAGGAAACCTTCGAACGTGAGCTCTACGTCATCCGCCGCCGGGTGGAGAAACAGACCACGACGATGAAGGACCTCTACATCTGTTCCCTGTCCTGCCGGTCGATCATCTACAAGGGGATGATGCTCGCGGAGCAGGTCGCGGAGTTCTATCCAGACCTGAAGGATGAGCGGTTCGAGAGCGCGTTTGCGATCTATCACCAGCGTTATTCTACCAACACCTTCCCGCAATGGTGGCTCGCACAGCCCTTCCGCATGCTCGCCCACAACGGCGAGATCAACACGCTCAAGGGCAACCTGAACTGGATGAAGAGCCACGAGATCCGCATGGCCTCCGGCTATTTCGGGGAGATGGCGGAGGACATCAAGCCGATCGTCGCCGACGGCTCCTCCGATTCCGCCGCGCTCGACGCGGTGTTCGAGGTGATGGTCCGTGCCGGCCGCAATGCACCGATGGCAAAGACGATGCTGGTGCCCGAAGCATGGTCGAAGACCGCGACCAAGATGCCCGAGGCGTGGCGGAACATGTACTCCTATTCTAACTCCGTAATGGAGCCGTGGGACGGCCCCGCGGCGCTTGCCATGACGGACGGGCGCTGGGTGTGCGCCGGGCTCGACCGGAACGGCCTGCGTCCCATGCGCTACGTCGTCACCGGCGACGGGCTCGTCATCGCAGGCTCCGAGGCGGGCATGGTCCCCACGGATGAGATGACCGTGGTGGAGAAGGGCGCCCTCGGCCCGGGCCAGATGCTCGCCGTGGATATGGTGGGCCAGCGTCTGCTCCACGATGTGGAGATCAAGGACGAGCTCGCCGCAGCGCAGCCTTTCGGCGACTGGGTGGAGCGCATAACCGACCTCGATGCGCAGATGGACGTGGCGACCGAGGGCACCGAGTTCTCCGGCGAGGACCTGCGCAGGCGGCAGATCGCTGCGGGCTACGACATCGAAGTGCTGGAGACCATCCTGCACCCCATGGTCGAGGACGCAAAGGAGGCCCTCGCCTCCATGGGCGATGACACGCCCTCGGCAGTGCTGAGTGAGCGTTACCGCCCGCTGTCGCATTTCTTCCGCCAGAATTTCAGCCAGGTGACCAACCCGCCGATCGACAGCCTGAGGGAGCACCGGGTGATGAGCCTGCGCACCCGTTTCGGCAACCTCAAGAACGTGCTCGAACAGACCAGCGCGCAGACGGAGATTCTGACGCTGGAAAGCCCGGTCGTCACCAACGCCCGCTTTGCGGAGATGCTCAAGTATCTCGGCGACACCGCGACGGAGATCGACTGCACCTTCGCCGCGCAGGGCGGAACCCTGCGGGAGCGGCTCGACGAGATCCGCGCAGCAGCGGAACAGGCCGTGCGCGCCGGGGCCAATCACATCATCCTGACCGACATGGCCCAAAGCGAAGATCGCGTGCCGATGCCGATGATCCTCGCAACCTCCGCCGTGCATTCCTGGCTCACCCGCAAGGGCCTGCGCACCTTCTGCTCGATCAACGTGCGGTCAGCCGAGTGCGTCGACCCACACTACTTCGCTGTACTGGTCGGTGCGGGGGCGACGACCGTCAACGCCTACCTCGCCCAGGACAGTATCGCCGACCGGATCGAACGCGGCCTCCTCGACGGTCCGCTCTCCACGGCGATGGACCGGTTCCGGGAGGCGGTCGATCAGGGTCTGCTCAAGATCATGTCGAAGATGGGGATCTCCGTCATTTCCTCTTATCGCGGCGGCCTGAACTTCGAGGCTGTGGGCCTCTCCCGCGCGCTCGTCGCCGAGTTCTTTCCTGGCATGCCTTCCAGGATTTCCGGCATCGGGATTGCAGGCATCGAAAAGGCCGTGCGCGACGTGCACGCCCGCGCCTACCGGCAGGCCTCCAACGTGCTGCCCGTCGGCGGGTTCTACAAATCCCGCCGCTCCGGCGAGAGCCACGCCTGGGAGGCGCAGCTCATGCACATGATGCAGGCGGC
>JBCBAP010000135.1:0-3829 GCA_038532435.1 Pseudomonadota bacterium
AACCTACGATACACGGTACCAAAAACCGCTGCCTTACCACTTGGCTACACCCCAACGCGAACGGTGCTGTGTCTTACTCAGGGGAGTTCGGGGCCGCAAGGGGAAAAATGCGGTTGGCCGGGCCCCGGCAGGTCAGGAGAAAAGGCTTGTCTGACGGGCGCGATTGTCGCACCCTTAAGCGCAGGAGGGTTGCACGAGACGGCCCCCGAAAGGCGAGCAGAACATGACCGGTTTTCAGTTCCGGACGACACCTCGGGTCATCAGCGAGGCAGGCGCGACCGCAAGCATCGGAACGCTTCTGCGGGATCGTGGTGCAGCGCATGTGGGCTTCGTCACCGATCAGACGATCCTCGATCTTGGCCTTGCCACGCCCGCACTCGACAGCATCCACGCGGCAGGCTGTGAGGTTTCGATTGTCAGCGACATCGTGCCCGATCCGCCGGAGGCGCTGGTGCACGCCGCGGTTGCGCATCTAGCGGGATGCGACGCGATTGTGTCCGTGGGTGGTGGATCGTCGCTCGACGTCGCCAAGCTCGTCGCGGTCCTTTGCGCCGGGGAACAGCCCCTGTCGGAGATGTATGGCGTCGATCAGGTGACGGGCGGGCGACTGCCGCTCATCCTCGCGCCGACGACCGCTGGAACCGGGTCGGAGGTTACCCCGATTTCCATCATCACGACAGGTGAGGCGCAGAAGATGGGCGTCGTGTCCCCGCAGCTCCTGCCGGACGTGGCGATCCTCGATGCGACGCTGACGCTGGGCTTGCCAAGGGCTGTCACCGCGGCCACCGGCATCGATGCGATGGTACACGCGATCGAGGCGTACACGTCCCGCCATCGCAAGAACCCCCTTTCGGATGCGCTCGCGCGGGAGGCGCTCCGCCTGCTGGGCACCAACATCGAGCGGGTCTGCGAGATACCCGACGATGTGGAGGCCCGACAGGCGATGCTGCTGGGGTCCTGCCTTGCGGGCATGGCTTTCGCCAACGCACCCGTCGCGGCGGTCCACGCGCTTGCCTATCCCCTCGGCGGGCATTTCCACGTACCTCACGGCCTGTCGAACTGTCTCGTGCTGCCCCACGTCCTTGAGTTCAACGCGCCCTCTGCCGCCGCGCTTTATGCAGAGCTTGCGCCGATTGCGTTCCCCGGAGGTGGAGACCTGGCGGAGAACTTCCGCGCCCTTGCCCCCCGGATCGGCCTGAGCACGCGGCTGAGCGAGGTGGGCGTCGGCCACAATCACCTGCCGATGCTGGCCGAGGACGCGATGAAGCAGACCCGGCTTCTGGTCAATAACCCCCGCGCGCTGACCTACGACGACGCGCTCGCAATCTACACAGCAGCGCTGTGACGGGTGGCGGGTACAGGGGCAATCTGGGCGCTTTCGCCTTGCTCTTGCCGGGAATCTGCCGCATTTCCGCGCTAACGGCCATCTTGGGAGGAGCATGAACATGGACGCCGCGCGGTTCGATAAGTCGAAATTGCCAAGCCGTAACGTCACGGAGGGCCCGGAGCGGGCACCCCACCGCAGCTATTTCTACGCGATGGGCTTGAGCGAGGCGGAGATCCATCAGCCCTTCGTCGGTGTCGCCACCTGCTGGAATGAAGCGGCCCCCTGTAACATCGCGCTCAACCGTCAGGCCCAGGCCGTCAAACTGGGCGTGAAGGCCGCCATGGGCACGCCCCGAGAGTTTACCACCATCACCGTGACCGACGGGATCGCGATGGGTCATGAGGGCATGCGCTCCTCTCTGGCGTCGCGGGAGGCGATCGCGGACACGGTCGAGCTTACCATGCGCGGCCATGCCTATGACGCGATCGTGGGCCTCGCGGGGTGCGACAAGTCCCTGCCGGGGATGATGATGGCGATGGTCCGGCTCAACACACCGTCCGTCTTTGTCTACGGCGGGTCGATCCTTCCGGGCCGCTACGAGGGCCGGGACGTCACCGTGCAGGATGTTTTCGAGGCGGTGGGCCAGCATCAGGCCGGCAACCTTTCCACCTGCGAGCTGGAGAAGCTGGAGGCGGTTGCGTGTCCTTCCGCTGGCGCGTGCGGCGGGCAGTTCACCGCCAACACCATGGCCTGCGTGTCCGAGGCCATCGGTCTCGCGCTGCCGAATTCCTCCGGCGCGCCTGCGCCCTACGAGAGCCGCGACCAGTATGGTGAGGCGTCGGGCCGGGCGGTCATGAACCTTATCGAGAAGAACATCCGCGCACGGGACGTTGTGACCCGGCAAAGCCTCGAGAACGCAGCGCGCATAGTGGCCTGCACCGGCGGCTCCACGAACGCGGGCCTCCACTTGCCTGCGATCGCGCACGAGGCGGGCATCGACTTTTTCCTCGAGGATGTGACCGACATCTTCCGCGACACACCCTACTTCGTCGATCTCAAGCCCGGCGGGCAGTACGTGGCGAAGGATCTCTACGAGGCGGGTGGCGTGCCGGTCGTGCTCAAGGAGCTCGACAAAGCGGGTCTGATCCACCGCGACTGCATGACGGTCACCGGATACTCCATCGGGGAGGAGATTGATCGGGTGACGGCTGAGGCCGACGGCAAGGTGATCTACCCGGTGGAAACCCCGATCTCCACGACCGGCGGTGTCGTGGGTCTCAAGGGCAACCTCGCACCGGAAGGGGCGATCGTGAAAATCGCCGGGATGACCGGCAACGAGCTGGCCTTCACCGGCCCGGCCCGCGTCTTCGAATGCGAACAGGACGCCTTCGAGGCTGTCCAGGCCCGCAACTACGAGGAAGGCGAAGTCATCGTCATCCGCAACGAGGGGCCCTCCGGCGGTCCGGGCATGCGGGAGATGCTGGCGACCACTGCGGCGCTGAGCGGCCAGGGAATGGGCAAGAAGGTCGCCCTGATCACCGATGGCCGTTTTTCCGGCGCTACGCGCGGCTTCTGTGTCGGCCATGTCGGGCCAGAAGCCGCACATGGCGGTCCCATCGGGCTTCTCAAGAACGGCGACATGATCACGCTCAACGCGCTGGCAGGGGAGATCAGCGTGGCATTGAGCGACGAGGAACTCGCAGAGCGTAAGGCAGCATGGGGTGGCGCGCAGGAGACGATCTATGCCTCCGGCGCGCTCTGGAAGTATGCGCAACTTGTTGGACCAACCTACCAGGGGGCGGTCACACATCCGGGGGGCAAGGCGGAGAAACATGTCTACATGGACCTTTAAGACGTCGATTTCACGCATTGGGAAGTACGCGGTGCTGGCGCTTGCCGGGGCTGTTATCGTGGGCTGTACCGTAGGATACCGGGTCGGCGAGGTCGATCCGGGCTCGCTCCAGCCGCAACCGGTCGATCCGCGCAACGCGGTGCTCGATGCGGCGGGCACGCCCGTGGCCATTGTGCCGCCCCGTGGCTTCTGCATCGATCCCGAGACGGCAGTGACCGGCACCGCGGGCGCTTTCGTCCTGCTCGGCGATTGCGGCACCATCGATCCGGTTCCCGTCCTCGGCTTCGTGCCGCAGCCGCGCCCCTCCGCGGTATCGGACCGGACCGCACCGATCCACGCGATCCTGAGCGCGTCCGTCGGCACCGAGCCCATGCTGGTCGATGTGCCCAAGGGAGAGAAGGTTGCCGAACTCGAGGGCGCGCTGCAATCGGGCATCGGCAAGGCATTGCTGGGCCGCGGCGGGGATCCGGAGCAGACCCGGCTGCTGCAGACCCGTCGCCGGGGCGACACGCTCTATGTGCTCATCGAAGACAATTCCGACCCCCTCGTCGAGGGGGCGGCCCCCCGGTTCTGGCGGGCCTTCACCGAGGTCAACGACCGGATGACCGTGTTGACCATCAGCGCGTTTGATGGTGTCTATGCGGGCGACG
>JBCBAP010000136.1:0-3783 GCA_038532435.1 Pseudomonadota bacterium
CGATCTCGGTCGCGAGGTCCTGGGCGCGGGCGTGGGGATCGTCAGCAATCTCCGTGATCAGACCCCAGGCCAGCGCATCGTCCGCCTCGAACACCTCCGCTGTGTAGGTAAGGCGGCGGACGACATCCGCGGGTGCGAGCCGTGGAAGCAGGACCATGCCGCCCATATCCGGCACGAGCCCCCACTTCATTTCCATGATCGAGAACCGTGTCTTGGGCGCCGCTATCCGGATGTCCGCGCCGATCGCAATCTGGAAACCGGCACCAAAAACGGTGTGGTGCAGCGCGCCGATCACCGGGATCGGCAGGTCGTGCCAGGCAAGGCTCGCATGCTGGAAAATGTTTCCGTCACCGTGGGACCGTCCGAGCAGCACGTCCTTGTCTTGTGCCACGGACGCGAAACTTGCCACATCGAGCCCTGCGCAGAAGGCCTTTCCGTCACCGGAGAGGATCGCGACCCGCGCGTCGGAGGCTGCAACCTGTGCTGCCGCCTCGGCCAGGCCCTCCAGCATGGCCCGGTCCACTGCGTTCATCTTGTCCGCCCTATTGAGCGTGACATGCGCGATGTGATCGGCGACTTCGACGGTTACCCTGTCGGACATGGCGGCCTCCCTGCTGGTCGCCCGCAGTATGGCGGCGGCTGGCAACGACGCAAGCGGGGATGGCAGGTTGTCGGTCCAACTGCCGTTGGGTTAGCCTGTGGGAAAGGGGGACCATCCATGGCATATGTTGCAACCGGACTGATCGGGCTCAACGCGTTGATCCATCTCTACATCCTGTGGATGGAAATGTTCGCGTGGGAGGCGCGCGGACCTGTCGTGTTTGACGGTCTGTTTCCAGATGGGGCGCCGGACATGTTCGCGGCGACCGCATCGATGGCTGCCAATCAGGGTCTCTACAACGGATTTCTCGCGGCGGGGCTGATCTGGGCCCTCACGATCCGGGACGGGCTCTGGCGCCGGAAGGTCGCGACCTGCTTTTTGTACTTCGTCGCGGTTGCGGGGCTCTACGGAGCGGTGACGGTAACGCCGACAACGCTCATCGTGCAGACCCTGCCCGCGGCTCTCGCCCTCGGTGCGCTCTGGGTCAACCGGAGAAGTGCAGCGAACTAGAGGGTGTTTTCCTCGTCGGCGACGAAGAGGTTGGCCCAGGCCCGCTCCACAAGATCGACAGTCATTTCCCGCGGGCGCTGTTCGTATTCGACGATGGACATCATCTGATCGATGAGGAACGGCGCGTGGAAGGATGCGAACGGTCCGTTCGGCGACGGGTAGAGGCGGGTCAGCATGTGCGCCAGGACCTCCTCGCTCGGCTTCACCCGGTATTTCTTCGCCACGCGGGCGAAGATCTCGATGAAGTCGCGCTGACTCGGCCCCTCGATCTTGATCTTATAGTAGATCCGGCGAAGCGCTGCGCCGTCGAAGAGCTTCTTGGGGGCGAAGTTGGTGGAGAAGATCACCAGCGTGTCGAACGGCACGGTGAATTTCTGCCCTGACTGGAGCGCCAGAAGGTCGTAGCGCTGTTCAATGGGAACGATCCAGCGGTTCATCAGCGCCTGGGGGCTTTCCCGCTGGCGTCCGAGATCGTCGACGATGAACACCCCGCCCGTTGCCTTCATCTGCAGCGGCGCCTGATAGGTGCGGGAGATCGGGTTGAAGTTCAGATCCAGCATGTCGAGGGTGAGTTCACCCCCGGTCATCACCGTGGGGCGCTTGCACTTGTAGAAGCGTGGATCGTGGGGCGCGTCCCTGCGCAGGCGGAGGCTGGAGCCCTCGCTTTCCTCTTCCGTGATCCGCTCGTGGACGATCGGATCGTAGACGCCGATGATCTGGCCAAACGCCTCGACCACCGCGGGCACGTATATCGCATCCCCGAGCGCTCCGCAGATGCCGTCCGAGATCGCGGACTTACCGTTGCCCGGCGGGCCGTAGAGAAGCATGGCGCGGCCGGAATTCACCGCCGGGCCGAGCTTGTCGAGCATACCGTCGGGCAGCACGAGGTGTGAGGTCGCACGCTCCAGCGCCTCCTTCGTGATGACGGCGTTCTTGATGGATTGCTTGTTGCTCTGCGATTCAAAGAGGCTGAGCGGGATCGGGAACGCGCCGTAGTACTCGGATTGCCCCAACGCGTCGAGCGCCCGGGACCGACCTGCTTCGGTCAACTGATAGCGCATCTCCTCGCTCGCCGAGGCGCCTCTGTTGCCGAGGGTTTCGAAGAGGTTCTCCTCCCGGCTCAGCGTGATCAGCGAGTCGATGATCGGGGGGGAAACGGCGCAGGCCTCCGCCATCTGCGACGGTGTCTGCAGTCCCATGCGGAACACGGCCTTGAGCAGCAGGTTCTGCATGAGCGTGGTCGGCAGGCCCATATCTTCGAGCCGTGTGGGCGTAATTGGCGCGAAGCCAGTCGTTGAATCCATCATCGTCAAAACGCGCATTCCCCCATAAGCCGCGTGCGATGGGAGATGCTCTACTGGAAGAATATGACCAAAGAGAGGTAATAAAGCAGTGATCCGGCGAGCACGAAGCCGAGCGGGAAATTCGCCCGTTCCCCCCAGGATCGCCAGTGACCCACGATATTGCGGATCGCGGGTATGCCGCGGACAAACCGATGGGTGAGAACGCCCGCGAGGGCCATCAGCCCGAGCACCTGCAGATAGAAGCCGATATCGATCGGGGCCACATAGAGCAGTGAGGCGGAGCCGAACTTCACGTCACCTCCCCCCATCTTGCCAACGGCGTTCAGCGCGAACCCGATCGCAAAGGCGATCCCGGCATAGAACACCCGCCACCCGATCTCTTCGAGTGTCAGAAGGAACGGTGCCGTCACGACGAAGCCCAACACCATCACGATGGACAGGATGTTGGGGATCTTCATCTCCTTGAGGTCCGTGTAGGCCGCAATGAAACACGGCAGGACCACAAGGATCATATGCACCGTCGCCGTCATGGGGATCAGCGCTCCACGATCCCTTGCAAGGCTGCAAGCTTGTCCGCCGCCGCCGGGAAGTAGCGCGGATGCTCATCCACGGCCTGTTGCAGCAGACCCTTCGCGATGTCCTGATTGCCACTGCGCAGGGCGACGAGAGCAAGGTTGTGGTAGAGCTGCGCCCGCTCCTCCTCATTCAACGGCATGACGGGAAGCTGATAGTTCCCGGTAAGGCCACGGGCGATGACGAGGTTGTTCTTCGGCCCGAAGGACGTGCCGTCCATGGCGACCGCCTCTTCGAAGATATCGACCGCTTCCCGCACCTCCCCCCGGGACATGTGCGAGACGCCCCAGTTGTTGAGCACGGCCACGGGCCGTGTCGTCAGGCTGCGGGCGTTGGCGTAGTAGCGGTCCGCGACCTCCCAGTTCTGGTAGTTGTCCGCGATCAGGGCATTGAGAAGGTTGTAGCGATAGTCCGCGTCGCCTTCGCTGACCAGGGAGAGTTGTGCCTCCGCCTGGGGCCACTGGTTTTCCCGCACCAGCACCTCGGCGAAGACCAGGCGGTCATCCCGCTCCATCTCTCCCGCTTCGTCCATCTCCTCGTAGCCGCGTGCGCTTTCCCGGTAGCGGCCTGCGCGGGCGAGGGATTTGGCGAGTCCGCGCTTGAAATCGACCCGGTCCGGTTCTTCCGCCAGGGAAGCCTGGAAGAAGTCCACCGCGTCACCGGGGTCGGAGACCGTGAGCATGATCTCGGTGAGGTTGGTCGCGTCAATTGCGTTCAAGGGGCCGAGGTCGGCGTTCTTTTCTTCCTCGGTGATTTCTCCGCACGCGGTGAGGGCAAGCCCTAACAACGCGCTCA
>JBCBAP010000137.1:0-3765 GCA_038532435.1 Pseudomonadota bacterium
CGCATAGTTGTCGAACGTTGCCCGCGTGACGTTGTCCACGAATGTCTCCGCCGGGCAGCCATTGGCCAGCACGATTTCGTGCCGTTCGGTTTCGATATGGTAGTAGGAGATGACATCCGGCAAGTCGGCCAAGCGCCGCCGGATCACGGTCGTTCCGTTCACCAGAGCGCCCGCGTGCACGATCACACCATCAAAGGCCATGCCGTGATCGGCGGAGACGCCCAGATCCCGGATCGGCAGGTTTGGGCCGAACGCATGGGCCTTGATCTCGATGGGATGCAACCGCTCCGCGCAGCCGAACATCTTCAGAACCCGCTTCACGCCGATCCACTTTACCCGGGTGGTGCCGCCATCGGCGGTGCAGATCCAGTCCCCGATCGAGAGCGCCTCAACGGCCACCTCGCCTATGGGGGTCGCGATACCTGTGCCCGCAAGGAAGCAGACGGTGACGTCGCTCGTGTTGATGTCCTCCGGTGCGATGGAGTTGGGCAATGTCAGGTCATTGCCATCCACGCCCTCCGGCACGTTAAGGTAGATTGTCGTGTCGATTTCCGACAGGACGACAACGACACCGTCGACTGTAATTGTGCCGACATAGAATTCGTCGTCATTGAGGATGAGATCACCTTCGCTAAACGTGTCGCCAGGGAGACCGTTGCCGAAGGTGTCCGGCGAATCGAAGTTCTCCGAAAACGGGTCGATGTCGTAGGTCCCGCCGTCGAGCTCGTAGGCAATCCAGCCGCTATAGTTCCACTCTGCCATGTTCTATCCCCCAGGGTGTTTCCGGCCGTGGGCTTTCCCCTTCCCATCGGCCGATGCCTAAATGCGCCCATCGCCCCTCCGTTCCGCGGCTGAACAGGTGATGCACCGCTCCTGGAGGTCGTTGGGATGTGATGAAAACAGTATCTACCGGAGGGGTGGTCTTCCCACCATGGACCGGCGTCCCGCTCTATGTGGACGGACGTCCCCTTTTCTCGGCAGCGTCGCTGGCGCAGGTGCGTGCACGTCCCAAAGAAAAGGGCCGGGCGTTGATCGCAACGTCCGGGCCTTCGGCTCGCCCGCTCTCATCAGAAGAAGTCTGACTCGTCGAGGAACGCGGTCTCGAGCACCGCGCCGGTATCATCGAAGAGGTTCTGTCGCAAACTCGGCAAGGATCGGCCAGAGACTACCGGTCTAAACCGTGGGGCGATCAGCAGTCCGGCGGCGCGGAGATCAGTCCTGCGCCGTAGGTTTCGTCGGGTCCGGGCTGACCCAGGTCCACGGTCCGCTGCAAAAGCTTGTCACGTACCGTGCCGACATCTTCAGCAGACAGCGCGGGATCAGCGGCCAGCACCGCCGTGACAAACGGTGCCGCCACCGACGTTCCGCTGGAAACGCGAAGTCGCCCTTCCGACGAGATCAGGATGTCCACGCCGGGTGCAGCGACGTCGATATGGTCGCCCTGCACCGCGCGCCGATAGACCGCCCCTTCGCGGTCGACGGCCGTCACGGCGAGGGAAAACGGAAATGCCGCAGGATACTGCGGCGGGGCCGTTGGGCCGAGATTGCCTGCCGCCGCGACGAGGATCATGCCGTCCTCCGACGCCTGGCCAAGCGCACGGTTCATGAGCTTGTTCCGCGGTCCGGCAAGGCTGATATTCACCAGCTCGACCCCCTCGCCACGCATCCAGTTGATCGAGCGCAGGATGGAGGTCACGCCTGCCGCGTCGCCACCATTGGCGACGGGATCGACGACCACGGCGCTATAGACGGTCGTGTCGCGCAACTTGCCCGGCCCGACCAACAGCTCCGCCATCAGCGTGCCATGGCTGGTGGAGGGCGGCGCCTCTCCGGGCACGAACCTTTCCTGCGCCACACGTCCATCGCTGAGCGCGGGATGGCCAGGGGCCACGCCTGCATCGATCAGACCGACCCGGCGAAGTGCCTTACACCCGCCCTCGGGCCAGCCGATCAACGCTGTTGCATAATCATGGTCTGCCGGCAGGGTGGATTGAATTCGGTAGAGATGATGGGCGCCCGCGGTGACACCGGGAACCGCCCGCTCCGTCTCCTCGATCGCTTCGGCAATCGTCCGCCCCTCGGGAATGCGGAACACGACGAGCATGTCCCCCAACTCGTCGAGCGGGTGGACCGCGCGCAGTTCGTACCCGAGCGCTTCCGCCTCCTGAATCAGGGTATCGGCGGGCGGTTTGGTGAGCACGATGAGTTCCCGCTCATCCCGCACCTCCGCCTGAGCAACCACATTCGGCGGTGGGGTCTGAGAACCGGCCGGAACGCAGCCGGGTACTGTTAGGGCAAGGGGAACCAGGAGAGGAAGGAGGCGCATGAGGTCCTCTTCGAACTTATTCTTCCGCGACAAGCTCGATGAGCGGGGATTGCTCAAACGCGGCGCGAGCCGCCGCCAGGGCCCCCTGATCCTCGAACGCAACCCGATAAAAGCCGATGGCACTCGGTCCCTCAACCATCTGGCCATCGAACTCCTGCAACAGGGCGGATATATCGCCCAAAGAAGCTGTTGATGCGAAAGCAATGCCCAGCACAAACTGGTCCGTCGGTGCCGTCACAGTACGATACAGCGGATCCTCACCGGAGGCGAAGCGGGAGGCGATGAACGTGCCCTGCCCCAGAACAGCGATCCCGAGGAAGACGGCAGCGACGCGCCACCAGGTGCTGGTCGTGGAAACCGAGGCACTTTGGCGGCTCTCCTGCGCAATCGCTGCTTCAAGGCGCCGCCAGCCGAGCTCCCCCGGCGGGTTACCCACATCCTCATCCTGAAGTGCCGCCCGCAACCCGCGCATCAGGCCGAGTTCAGAGCGAAACTGTGCATCCTGTTCCGCTGCAGCCTCGATACGCGCGGACAGATCCGCCGAGCTCTCACCGCGGACATGGGCAAGGAGGTCATCCTCCGTGAAAGCGTCCCGACTGTCCATTCAAGTCTCCATTGGTATCCCGTGCGTCCCTATAGATAGACGTGCGAGGATCCCTCTCGGTTCATTCTTTTTTACCGCATCGGGCAAGGCACCGCATGAGCAGCTTCTTGGCGTGGTAGATCCGGGTCTTAACGGTGCCTTCTGGAACGTCCTCGATCTCCGCGATCTGGGCGCAGGTGAGATCCTGGAAGAAGGCAAGATGGACCGCGGAGCGCTGGCGCTCGGGCAACTCGCTGACGCAAGCGCGCACCCGCTCCGCATCCTGGGCGGCGCCCAGCACCGTCTCCGCATCCGGGTCCCCGTCCGGGATCGTCTCGTCCGGTTCGGCGAGGGAGACACGGGACTGCTTGCGCAAATGATCCACGGTCTTGTTGCGCGCAAGCGTCAGGATCCAGGAGAGAACGCTCGACCGGTGCTGAAATCCGCTCGCCCCGCGCCACACGCTCAGCATGGTCTCGTGAACGATGTCCGCAGCCTCAAACTCGTCTCGGATGCGCGACCGGACGAAACGGTGGACAGCGGCGGAGTGGGCGACATAGAGCGCCTTCATGGCGGACATGTCACCAGCTTCGATGCGCGCCAGCAAGGCGGCATCAGCGTCCGTATCATCGGCCTTTTCCGGCCCCACCCCTGGGTTGGATATCACCCGCATATGATGGATGTACTCCACGCTTGGGGCGTCTTCAAACGAATTGCCGCGTAAGGCTGAAGGCCGTGCGCCTCTCCCCGCAACTCAACCGGACAGTGGTGCCCGTTGCGGAACCTAGGATGATGGGATCGTTTGGTTGCGGGGAGAGGATTTGAACCTCTGACCTTCAGGTTATGAGCCTGACGA
>JBCBAP010000138.1:0-3597 GCA_038532435.1 Pseudomonadota bacterium
GGGAGGTGATGCATGAGGTTCTCTGCCAACACCGGGTTTCTGTGGAAGGAGCTTCCTTTTCTGGAGCGGATCGCGCGGGCTGCGTCTGCCGGGTTCCACGCGCTGGAGTTTCACGACGAAGCTCAAGGAGAAGAGAGCGGCGCGCTTTCGGATGCGCTCGGTCAGGCGGGCCTGCAGGTACTGGGTCTCAACACACGGATGGGAGAGACCGTGGGCTGCGCAGCGATCCCAGGCGCTGGAGATCAGGCACGGCGCGACTTCGACGCGGCGCTGGCCGTGGCGGAGCGGGTGGACGCCGCCGCCATCCATGTGACCGCGGGCAAGACGGCGGAACCGGGTGCGCGGGACGCCTACCTCGCCCATCTGGACTGGGCCGCGCAGCAAACCACGCATACCCTTCTGATCGAGCCGATCTGCAGGGCGGCCATGCCCGGCTACTTCCTCCACAGTCTCGATCAGGCGGCGTCGGTCATTGCCGATCTGGGGCGGGCGAACATCAAGGTGATGTTCGACTGCTTCCATATCGAAACGGAACACGGGGAGTGTCTGGCCCGCTACAAGGCACACGCGGATATCGTCGGTCATGTCCAGATCGCCTCCGTCCCGGAGCGAGCGGAGCCGGATGGGGGTGACCTTGACTATGCCTCCCTGCTCCCCGCGCTGATCGCGGAGGGCTACGATGGTGCCTTTGGCTGCGAGTACCGCGCGCGGGGCCCGGTTGAGGACGGTCTTGGATGGTTGCGGGCGTGGTCCTGACCGGGACCGACGGCAAACCTACTTCACCCCGGCAAAGCCCATGACGAGAACGGTGTCGGTATCCTCCGCGGACAGGGTGCCCGCGGTCTCCGTCGCATCGAAGCCGTAGAGCGCACCTTCGAAGGTGCCCGTCGTTCCGGGCTCGAGCCGTTGTGCGGAACTGAGCGGGACAGTGCCGGACCCCACCGTCACAGTCCCCTCGTACGTCGCGCCGGTGAGGGTCCCGGTGAGCGTGATCGGGTTGAACCCGAGCGCGGTCCCGTCGCTCTCGATGGTTCCATTGACCGCGCCGCCCGGTTCCACTCTGAGGGAAAGGTCGCCCGCAAGATTGGTGGTAACAGGCGTCGAGGAAATCGCGGTCTTTGCCAAAACCACCCCGATGGCCGTCCCCTCAAAGACCACCGTGCCGGAAGGTACGGCCCGCGCGGCGGGGGTCTGAAGTCCGGCATGATACATGCCAAGATCGACGCGGGTCAGCGATGTGGAGACTGCCCTGCTCCAAAACCCGAAGGAGGCGTGGTTCGACAGAAACCCGACGATCGTGCCGGAGCCGCGCGTGTCTGAGCCTGCACCGTTGGCGACCTCGGCCAGCAGACCATCCGGGTCAATGACCCTCAGCACACCGCCGGTCGTCACCGCAGCATCGAACGGGGTGAGGCCATCCAGCTCGACCTCCCCTGTTCCGGAAACGCCGGAGTTGAAGGTGACGTTGGCGACGATGGGCGCCTCAAGGGTCGCCGTTGAGGCGAGCGCATCGATCTGAATGCGGCGGTTGGTCACCGGGAGTTTCGCCGTCGATGTCGCCACGATTTCCGTCGAAGACGACGCGGTGACCGTCGGCGCCGGTGTCACGGTTGGAGTAACGGGAATGATGGGCAGTCCGCCTATCGTCACAACGGCGCTGTCTTCACCGTCGCCACCACCTCCACATGCTGAAAGAAGAGCAGTCGTCACGCACAGCACGACTTTGAATTTCATTAATTTGACCCCGAATCTACGCACACATGTCAGTCAAACGTCGGTCGTTTAAACAATATCAGGGGTGATTGGGGCCATGTAAAATGAAAACCCCGGCGTGATGGCCGGAGTTTGCCTTTTATTCGGCCTCGGTGCGTCTCACGCTGGTTGGTTTGCACGCGCACGTGGGACCGACGCCAACCGAGACCAGATCGTCCAGAGGGCGACGCTTACGCTCCCGCATCGTCGCAACAGCGGAAACGTGCAACCGATCTACCGCGCGCCGATGCTCAGCACCATCTGGCGGCCTCGCTCCTCCTTGGTCAGCACGCCCCCGACCTCTTCAGCAGCGGGGCCGTAAAACTGTCCATTCAACGGGCCGGACACACCGGTGGAGAAGGCGTCGCGGCTGATCGAGGGCTGCGCCTCCGCCCGTCCGGAAAAACGTGCCTTGGAGATGCTCCCCGAAAGCTCAATCTGGTTCAGATCGTACGAGCTTCCGTCGGAGTCATAACCCTAGAGCCGATCAACCATACCGGGGACGGACCCACTCCGGAAGTCCGCGATCAGTGCCACGACACCGGCAACGAGATCCGGTGTCTTAGGGGCACCGTTTCGATCCGAGATGAAACCAAGCGCGTCACCGACATAGGTCACGACACGGTCCCCGGGCATGTCGGCCGGGGGCGTCCGAAGCCCTGCATGTCCGGCCGCTCCAACGCCGACGGTGTTGCTGTCATCACTCAGCAGCCAACTGCCAATCATGGAGTAGTCCAAAGCCACCGCACCGCCGACGATGCGCCCACGGGAGCTTTCGCTGTTGAGGAGATAAACGTTCGCGTCGCTGACTGTCGAACTGGGTGATTGTCTGAAGGTTCCGAAGCGGGAGGTTTCGATCTCCAACGAGGTGCCGGTTCGTCCTCGACTGAAGTCGACATTTGTCAGCAGGCGACTGGACCGGATGAACGCGTTCTCTTCGAAACTGCTGATCAAAAGCTTCTGCTCAAATGGCATCGCCCCCGCATCCGACAGGCTGGTGCCAGCCGCCACCGGCGAGGCCGCACGGAAAGAGGGATCTGTATCTGGAAGCAGTTCGACCGAGTCAGGTTCGTTGTCACCGCCACCGGAACAGGCCGCAACCAGAAGAATAATACCCGCAACCAATAGCTGCTTAACGTTCAATTACATTGTCAAAAAACATCCGTTCATTAAAGTATCACTTCAAATTAATTCATCATGACACCTCCCCCCTATGCAATAAAAAAAGCCCCCGGCATTGACGCCGGGGGCTGACATGTCGCGTGTTGAGTGCCGTCAGTCCGTCAGCTCGGCACCGGTTTCCTGGTCCACGACCTTCATGGACAGGCGCACCTTGCCGCGGTCGTCGAAGCCCATGAGCTTGACCTTCACTTCCTGACCTTCCTTCAGGATATCCTTCGGATGGCCGACGCGTTCGTTCGACAATTGGGAGACGTGGACGAGCCCGTCCCGCTTGCCGAAGAAGTTCACGAAGGCACCGAAATCCATCAGCTTGACGACCTTGCCGGTGTAGATCTCACCCACCTCGGGCTCGGCCACGATGGAGTGGATCATCGCGCGGGCTTTCTCGATCGCCTCTCCGTTCGGGGATGCGATCTTGATGACGCCATCGTCGTTGATGTCGACCTTCGCACCGGACTCCTCGACGATGCCGCGGATGACCTTGCCGCCGGAACCGATGACTTCGCGGATCTTGTCCTGGGGCACGGTCATGGTCTCAATTCGCGGGGCGTGCACGGAGAATTCCGCCGCGCCGGTGAGGGCCTTCGCCATCTCGCCGAGGATGTGCAACCGGCCATCCTTCGCCTGCGCAAGCGCCTGCTTCATGATCTCCGGCGTGATGCC
>JBCBAP010000139.1:0-3578 GCA_038532435.1 Pseudomonadota bacterium
CGCCATGGCAATTGAAGGATCGTGGCAGACCTATTCGCTGTCGCTCGCCTGGTCTCCCTACGATGAGACGCTGCGGCTGATCTGCACTTTCGAGATGGACCCACCGGCGGAGAAACGGGCCGCGCTGCTCGAAGCACTCGACGGCGCGAACGACCGGATCTGGACCGGTGGCTTCACCACCTGGCCCGATCAGAAGCTGCTGGTGTTCCGTTACGGCCTGAACCTCTGCGGCGGTGCTACGGCCACCGGCACACAGATCGACGACATGATCGCGGCGGCGGTCGATGCCTGTGAGCGGTTCTATCCCGCATTTCAGCTCGCCTGTTGGGGCGATGCGACCCCGGCGGAAGCGCTGGGCATCGCGTTCACGGAGGCGTATGGTCGGGCCTGAGGTTACGCTCAAGCCCGGAGGCAGCCATGTCCCTAGATGCAGTGAAAACCCGTGGCCTGGTTCTGCTGGGCTGCGGAAAAATGGGCTCCGCCATGCTGGAAGGATGGCTCGCCAGCGGCATCCCCGCCCGGGTCGTCACCGTCATCGACCCCTACCCGTCCGCACGGCTCGAGGAGCTGACGTCCGACGGTTTGATCCTCAACGGTGACCTGCCCAACGGCCCTGCAGTCTGCGTGCTGGCTGTGAAGCCCCAAATGATGGCGGAGGCGCTTCCCCAGATCGGCGACCTCGCCCGACCGGACACGCTCTTCGTCTCGATCGCCGCGGGCACCTCCATCGAGTACTTCGAGGCGGTGCTCGGCCAGCAGGCCGTGATCGTGCGGGCCATGCCCAACACCCCGGCCGCCATCGGAAAGGGGATCACGGCGCTCGTCGGCAATGAGGCGAGCAGCGACAAGGACCTCGCCCTTGCGGAGGCGCTGCTCACGGCAATCGGGCAGACCGTGCGCCTCGAGGACGAGGGCCAGATGGACGCGGTGACCGCCGTGTCGGGATCCGGTCCCGCCTATGTCTTCAACCTGATCGAGACGATGGCCGCGGCAGGTGCCGCCGAAGGGTTGCCTGAGGATCTCGCCATGCGTCTGGCGATAGCGACCGTGGACGGGGCGGGCGCGCTCGCCGCCCAGTCACCTCAGAGCGCTGAACAGCTCCGCATCAATGTCACCTCCCCCGCGGGCACGACCGCCGCGGCACTCGAGGTCCTGATGGCGGAAGACGGGCTTGCCCCGCTCATGCAGCGGGCCGTCGCCGCGGCCGCGGACCGAAGTCGCGCGCTCGGCTCATAGACCGGTTGCTGCATCGCAACATTTTCATTGATTTATCTGCTGCGTCGCACCATATCTCGTGAAGTCACTGCCCAGAAACTGCCCCGGAGGAGACCACGATGTTCGAGAACAGCCCGTTCCCGATGAAGCCCGAGCAATTCGCCGAGATGTTCAAATCGGCGGACCTCACCAAGATGATGGAAAAGATGAAGGTCCCCGGCTTCGACGCCGCGGCCCTCGCCGAAAGCCAGAAAAAGAACATGGACGCGCTGATGGAGGCCAACAAGGCCGCCGCCGCCGGCTACCAGGACCTCTTCAAAAAGCAGATCGCAATCTTTGAAGAGACCATGGCCGAGGCACGCACGCAGCTCGCCGAATTCGACATGTCCAAGATGACGCCGGAAACCGCACAGGCGAGCGCGGAGGTCACCCGTGCGGCCTACGAGAAAGCCATCGCGCACATGACCGAGCTTGCAACCGCCGCGAAGGACGCAAACTCCGCAGCCTTCGAGGTGGTTTCCGCCCGCATGAAGGAATCGCTGGCGGAACTTCAGGATATGGCGGCCAAGGCCGCCAAGTGATCCAACGCAATTGAGGCTTGCCCTGACCGGGGCGAGCCGCCTTTATGGGCGCCAACCATCGCGGGAGGCGCCCTTTTCATGTCCGAGATCACCTTCGACGACTTCATGAAAGTCGAGATCCACACGGGCCGCGTGCTGCGCGCCGAACCGTTCCCGGAGGCGCGCAAGCCTGCCATCAAGCTCTGGATCGACTTCGGGCCGGAGATCGGGGAACGCAAGAGCTCCGCCCAGATCACCGCGCACTACACGCCGGAGGGTCTGGTGGGCCGCACGGTGATGGGCGTCACAAACTTCCCGCCCCGCCAGATCGGTCCGTTCATGTCGGAAGTGCTGGTGCTCGGTTTCGCGGATGAGGACGGGGCGATCGTGTTGGCCACCCCGGACCGGGACGTGCCCGTCGGCGCGCGGCTGGCCTGAGCCATGACCAAGGTCTGGATCTCCCGCCATCTGCCCGAACGTGTCGAGGCCCGCGCCCACGCCCGCTTCGATGCGACCACGACACCATCCACGACACCGCTGGGTCCGGACGCGCTTGCCCGCGCGCTCCGGGAAAATGACGGGGTTCTCGCAACCCTCGGCGACGGCTTCACGCCGGAGGTCTTCGCCGCCGCCGGCCAGATCCGGGCCCGGGTGATCGCCAATTTCGGTGTCGGCTACAATCATATCGACGTCGAGGCCGCCCGCGCCCGGGACATCACGGTCACCAACACGCCCGGGGTGCTGACCGAAGCGACGGCCGACATCGCCATGACGCTGATGCTGATGGTCGCCCGCCGTGCCGGCGAGGGCGAACGGCTCGCCCGTTCCGGGGCATGGCCAGGCTGGCACCCGACCCAGATGCTGGGGCAGGACGTCACCGGCCGCACCCTCGGCATCATCGGTTTCGGCCGCATCGGCCAGGCGATGGCGCGCAAAGCTCATTTCGGCTTCGGCATGAAGGTCATCTACTACAACCGATCGCCCAAGGCGGTCGACTTCCCCGCCGTCCGGCTGGAGACGATAGCGGAGGTCATGGCCGAGGCGGACATCGTGGCCCTGCACACCCCGGGCGGGGGTGCCAACACCCACCTGATCGGTAAGGCCGAGCTTGCCGCGATGAAACCCACGGGGATCCTCGTCAATACCGCCCGGGGCGACGTGATCGACGAGGCTGCTCTGATGGACACGCTCGAACGGGGGGCCATCTTCGGCGCCGGGCTCGATGTCTACGAACACGAACCGCACGTGCCCAACCGCCTCCGCACCCTCGACAACGTCGTGCTCCTGCCCCACCTGGGGTCCGCCACGCTCGGCGTGCGGGAGGCGATGGGCAACATGGCCCTCGACAATCTCGAGGCATTCTTTGCGGGCCGACCGGTGCCGAACCCGGTATGACACATCGCATCACCGCGCTGGAGGAAACGCTCGCCCATCAGGCGCGTGCGATCGAAGAGCTGAACATCGTGATTGCGGATCAGGCGACCCGCATCGAGCTGCTCGAGCGCCGGGTGGCGCTCCTCATGCAGCGGGCAGCGGAATCCGAAGCTGCGGGCACCGGCGGCACGGTCTTTGGCGACGAGACCCCACCGCACTACTGACCGCGCCACACCGCAAATGCGCCCGCGAAAGCCGGCCCGGCCCGACGCGTGCCTCAGCGCGGCCCGCACTCCCCTTCTTCTGGCCCAAAATATCCCCGCCGGAGGCTCTCCCAGTCTCAAACCCCACACCACCCGCACACCTCGCGCGTCACCCACCAGGGGCGCGGGAGGGGGGGTGGGTGGGGCCACCGCCCGTCAGGGCAAA
>JBCBAP010000140.1:0-3552 GCA_038532435.1 Pseudomonadota bacterium
TCCGCCGTGGGTCGTCGTGTCGACGAATCGAATCCCTATGTTGACGCCCGACTTCAGGACGGCTCCCGCTTCAACGCACTCGTCCCACCCTGTGCCGTGGACGGGCCGCTGGTTTCCATCCGGAAATTCACCAAGGAGAAGCTTTCAGTCGATGACCTGATCAGCTTCGGTGCGTTTACCGAGGAGATGGCCGCTTACCTTCAGGCGGCGGTGGCGACCCGGCTGAACATTATCGTCTCCGGCGGTACGGGCTCCGGTAAGACGACAACGCTGAACGCGCTGTCCTCGTTCATCGACAATGCCGAGCGGATCGTGACGATCGAGGATACAGCGGAACTCCAGCTCCAGCAGATCCACGTGGGGCGGATGGAAAGCCGCCCGCCTAACGTGGAAGGCCGCGGCGAGGTCACCCAGCGTGACCTGCTGCGCAACGCACTGCGGATGCGTCCGGACCGGATCATCGTCGGGGAAACCCGGGGGGACGAGGTGATCGACATGCTTCAGGCCATGAACACCGGCCACGACGGTTCGATGACCACGATCCACGCGAACTCCGCCCGTGACGCGGTGAGCCGACTTGAGAACATGATCGCCATGACCGGTGTGGAGATGCCGCTCACCGCGAGCCGAAAGCAGATCTCCGCCGCTGTGAACCTTCTCGTGCAGGCGAGCCGTCTGCAGGATGGCTCCCGCCGGATGGTCTCCATCACCGAGGTGACGGGCATGGAGGGCGAGATCATCTCCATGCAGGAGATCTTCAAGTTCCAGCGCACCGGCCTTGGCGAAGACGGCACCATACACGGACACTTTACCGCAACCGGTCTACGCTCAGCATTCGCGGAACGGTTCAAACAATGGGGATACGACTTGCCGAACTCGATCTATACTCCGGTACGGACTGCTTGAGGCACCTCGATGTCGTTTGAACCGCTCATCTATGCTCTGATCTTCGTCGGCGTCCTGCTGATGGTGGAGGGGATCTACCTCCTCATCTTCGGCTCGTCCGTCCGACTGGAATCGAAGGTCAACCGCCGCCTCGAACTGCTGGAGAAGGGTGAGGACCCCGAACAGGTCCTTGAAACCCTTCGGCAGGAGCGGGACCAGCATCGGAAGAACACCGGCATCCCGATCCTGGCGCCGCTCTATGAGCGGGCGGCCAAGGCGAACATTGCCTTTACACCCTCGGGCATCGTGATGGTGATGGCGGGGATGGCAGGGATCGTGTTCATCCTGCTCAGCCTCTTCTCCACCGCCGACATTGTCGTTCGGGTGGGCGTGTCCCTCGTTATGGGCTACGGCGCGGTCTACACGTGGCTCAACAACAAGGCAAAGAAGCGTATGGCGCTCTTCGAGGAGCAGTTGCCGGACGCCGTCGAACTGATCGTCCGCTCCCTTAAGGTCGGACACCCCTTTTCGTCCGCGGTGTCGATCGTGGCGCAAGAAATGGCGGATCCGCTCGGCACCGAATTCGGGATCATCGCGGACGAGGCAACCTACGGCATGGACATCACTGAATCCCTCGGCCGAATGGCGGAGCGGATCGATATGCAGGATGTCCGGTTCCTGTCCGTCGCCGTGTCCATCCAGGCCCAGTCCGGTGGTAACCTCGCTGAGGTTCTGGAGGGACTGTCCAACGTGATCCGTTCCCGCTTCAAGCTTTTCCGCCGGGTGAAGGCGATCACGGCAGAGGCGCGGTTCTCCGGCTGGTTCCTTTCGATGTTCCCGATCATCGCGATGATTTTCATCCAGCTCGTGCAGCCCGACTACTATGACGACGTGCAGCAGACCTCCCTCTTCGTGCCGGCGATGATCGTCGTCGGGGTGCTGCTGGTGGTGAACATTATCTTCATGCGCGCCATGGTTAACATTAAGGTCTGACCATGACGGAAACGCTGATCACATCCTTCGACTACGCCTACCGCTTCCTCGAGGCGGCGTTTGGCCCCCTCGGACCGCTCTATGCCATCGGCGTGTTCGGCCTGTTCCTGATCCTGATGGCCCTGCCCATCGCGCTCAAGAAACCGGAGGATCCGCTGGATCGGTTCTCCACCGGTGAGACGCGCCCGCAGGCTACGTCCGACCGGCCCGACGCGAACCCGGTCGAGAACGTCAAGCTGCGCCACGAGTCCAACTCGACGCTGGAGGCGTTCGCGCAGTACCTTGAGCCGCAGGATCAGCAGGAGTTTTCCGCCTCCCGACTGAAGCTGACCCAGGCGGGCTACCGGTCCCGCTCGGCCGTCTCCACCTACAACTTCCTGCGTGTTGCCATCGGGCTCGGCATGCTCGGCTTCGGCCTCATGGCCCTGCTCGTGTCCGGCGGCAGCGATGACATCGCACAGTCGATCCTGACGGTGCTGGTGCCCGGTATCATCGGCTATTTCGGTCCGAGCTACTGGGTCACCCGGCGGGTGCAGCAGCGGCAGGAGGAGATCTCCTCCGGCTTTCCGGACGCGCTCGACCTGATGCTGGTTTGCGTCGAGGCCGGCCAGTCCCTTGATCAATCGATCCTGCGCGTGTCCGAAGAGATCAAGCCGGGCTATCCGACGCTCGCCGAAGAATTCGAGATCGTCGCGAACGAGATCCGCGCCGGTAAGGACCGGGTGACCGTTCTGCGCGACATGGCTGAACGCTGCGGCGTGCCGGACGTGAGCTCCTTCGTCACCGTTCTGATCCAGTCCGCGAGCTTCGGTACGTCGATTGCGAGCGCCCTGCGGGTCTATGCGGGAGAGATGCGGGACAAGCGGGTCATGCGCGCCGAGGAAAAGGCGAACGTGTTGCCGACGAAGCTCACTGTGGGAACAATGCTTTTCACCGTTCCTCCGCTCTTGATCATTCTCGTCGGTCCTTCCATCCTCGAGATCATGCAAACGCTCGGCGGTGGTATCTGACATTCGGTTGATCGCGGTTATCGCTCTGGCAGTCCTGTCGGGCTGCTATGACCACAGCCCGCCCGATGGGTATTTCGGGCCCAGATACAACGCGGTCACCCCTTTCGACGTTGATGAGGCCGTCGACCCGGTGGAAACCGGGTACAAGCTGCTCGCGGTTAAGGACTACAACAACGCCCTGCGCGCCTTCAAACGCGCAGGCACCCAGAACGTGGACGAGGCAGTTCTGGTCGGTCTGGGTGCGGCGAGCCACGGGCTCGGGCGGCTCGGCCAGGCAGAAGACTTCCTGCGCGCCGCGATCAACCAGAACCCCAACAGCATCTCTGCCTGGAACAACCTCGGTGTCGTGCTGGAGGATCGCAAGCGGTACCGCGCCGCGGTCAACGCATTCCGCACCGCCTTCCTGATCCCGGGAGGGGACACAGCGGTGGTCAGACAGAACCTTTTTGTGGCGCAAAAACGCATCGAACAGATCGAAGCGAACGAGCCGCCATTTGTCGAACCCGATTATATACTGGAACGAAGGGGCCACGGACGGTATCTTCTCGTCAAGAACGATACAAAACCTTGAGGCAGATATGACGAGCAACCGGCTTCTGGCATGGACCATGAGCGCGTTGTTAGGGCTTGCCCTCACCGCGTGCGGAGAAATCACCGAGGAAGA
>JBCBAP010000141.1:0-3463 GCA_038532435.1 Pseudomonadota bacterium
AAGCTTTGCAGGATCCAGATCACGAAGGGCAGGTTCATCGCCACATAGATCAGGATGATGCCCCAGAGCGTGCCCGCCGCGCATTCATCGCCAAAGCAGAACTGGAAGGTCCAGATGCCGAAGACGGGCACCAGCAGGACCGCGGGCGGCACCATGCGCATGAGAAGCGTCGTGAGGCTTACCGTGTCCCGCCCGAAGAAACGGAAGCGCACGATGGCATAGGCGGCCATGCAGCCGATCACGAGCGTGAGGCCTGTCGAGATCAGCGCGATGATCAGCGAGTTGCCGAGCGCGCGTCCGAAGGTCGGGTCGCAGTATCCCACGTGCTCGGGTGTGTACCACAGCACATCGCAAAGCGCGGTCTCGTAGTTCCGGAGCGTGGGCATGAAGAAGATGCTCGACGTCTCCGACAGGATATCAACGTTGAGGCGCAGCGACGTCGCGAGCATCAGCACGATGGGCCCGACGGACATGACCACCAGCGCGACGAGAAGCGCGTAGAAGGCCGGGTTCTGCTTTTCGTGGGTGGCAGCCATCAGTCGTCTCCCTCCGCCGCGGCGCGGATACGGGCCGCGCGGGCGTCGGCGATCTTCGAATAAAGGAACATGGCGAGGGTCAGTAGCAGCAGCAGGATCAGCAGGTAGTTCGACATCGCCGCCGCCTCACCCAGCTCCCGGAATTCGGACGCGGTGCGGGAGATGCGCAAACTGAGGATCTCCGTCGAGAGGCCTGGGCCGCCGTTGGTCAGGACAAGGATCACCTCCAGCACCTTGAACGCATCGATCAGCCGCAGCAGGCAGGTGACGATGAGGACCGGCATCATCAGCGGAAGCTTGATGAACCAGATGGTTTCCCACGCGTTCGCACCATCGATCCGTGCCGCCTCCATCGCCGACTGGGGCAGGGACTGCAGGGCCGCCAGGGCGAGAATGAATATGAACGGGGTCCACTGCCAGACATCCGCGATGATGACCGAGGTCAGCGACCACCACCCGTCAGAAAGCCACGGTACCGGCTCGAACCCCCAGGATTTGAGGGTGCGGTTAAAGATGCCGACGGAGGGGTGGTACATGTACCGCCACATCAGGCCCACCACGATGGGTGCAATCATCATCGGCAGGATAAAGAGGGTGCGCAGGGCCGACATGCCCCGGATGTTGCGGTCGAGCAGAAGGGCGAGGCCGACGCCGATCACCATCTCCAGTGTCACCACGATGCTGGCGAAGGTCAGCGTGACGGCAAAGCTTTCAAGGAATGCCGCGTCGTTCAGAAGGTTCGTGTAGTTACGCAGGCCGACGAAGTCCGCCTCGCCGATGCGCTGGCTCGGGTTCCAGTCGAGGAAGCTCGCATAAATCATGTAGCCGACCGGGTAGAGCAGGGCGATGGCCAGCACCACGACCGCGGGGGCGAGGAACAGGTAGGGTGTCAGGCGGTTTGCGTGCGCGATCTGCATCGGTCTATCCGGTGAGGGGTCAGAGGTGCCGGGGCGGGTCTGGGACCGCCCCGGCGAGGATGGATCAGTTCCAGGTGTAGTACCCGGCCTCATCCATGATGGCGCGGGCGCGGTCGGCGACGCCGTCGAGCGTCTCCTGAATGTCCGCGCCTTCGGTCAGCACCTTGCTGAGCGATGTGCCGATATCAGCGTTGATCTTGCCCCAGGTCGGGATGATCGGACGCCAGTCCGGGTCGGCGTACTTGAGCGCCTCGCCGAAGGTTGCGGAGTAGGGGAACTTCGCATTCAGCTCTGCGTTTTCGTAGGTGGAGAAGCGGGACGGGTTTCCGCCAGCCATCGCCACCATCAAATCGCCTTTCTTGGAGGTCAGCCACTGCATAAGCAGGAAGGCCGCTTCCTTGTTCTCTGCGTTGCGCGGGATCCCGATGCCGAACCCGCCGGTCTGGCTGCCGCGGCGCACACCCATCGGGTGCAGTGCCCAGCCGACATTGCCAGCGACGCGGGACTTGGACGGATCCTCAAAGCCTGCGGCGAACGCGATGGAGTCGAGGAACATCGCGGACTGGCCCTGCGCGAAGGACGCAGCAGCCTCTGCAGGACCGAAGGTTTCGGACCCCTCGACGCCGCAATCGATGATGGTCTTGAGTGCGTTTGCCGCCTCAACACCGGCCTCGTTGTTCACGATCGGCTGCCACTGATCGTCGAACACCCGCCCGCCGAGCGGTGCGAGGTGCAGCAGGAACGCGTGGGAGGCCTGGTGCCCGGATGCGGCGCGGGAGGCCATGCCGCCCATGCCCGGCTCGAGCTCGGGGATCTTGCATGCCACGTCGAGCAGCTCGTCATAGGTCTCCGGCACGTCGATGCCGTGCTTCTCGAAGATGTCCTTACGGTAGCCGAGCACGGAGGTCTCGGAGCCGAAGGGGATGCCGAAGAGCGATCCGGTAGGCCCAGGCAGGTAGCCCTTCTTGCCGCCCGCAACGCCGATGTTCTGCACATAGCCGTCGATCAGGTCGTCCGCGTCGTAGTTCGGATCCGCGAGCTTGGGGTTCATGAAGAACCGGGCGAGGTTCTCAAGCTGGTCCGCATAGACATAGTCGGCCTTGGAGAACACGACATAGGCGATTAGGTCGTAGTCGCCGCGGTTCTTTGTGAGCTCGAGGGTCTGCTTCTCCCGCATCTTCAGGTACTGAAGCTGGTCGACCTCGACGCGGATGCCGGTCTCTTCGGTGAAGGCGGGCAGCACCTGCATCACCGCGTTGTAGTGCGGGTGTGCGGGGAAGTTCACGACGAGCGTGGTGCCCGCATACTCTTCGTACGGGTTGGCAATCGCCGCCCCTGTCATCATGGACAGCGCAACCGCCGTTCCCATGAGTTTCTTCGTCAAGTGTCGCATGTCTGGTTCCTCCCTGAAGTCATGCGGGGCCGCGGTTAGATCCGCAGCCCGGATTGCTTGTCGAAAACCATGATGTCTTCGATGATCACGCCGAAGGAACGCTCCGTGCCCGCCCGGATGGGCGACGCGCTTTGCGTTTCGACGAGGATTTCCGAGGCGCCGCACTGGGTCACCAGGACCGACTGCGCGCCGAGATATTCGGAAACGATGACCTTGAGCAGGATCTCCCCGCCGCCGGTGTTGTCGGCGGTGAACGAGGAGGGACGGAGGCCCACCGTCACTTCCCGGTTCACCGCTGACGCCATCCGCGCCGCCGTTTCCGGCGGCAACGGCAACTTGTATCCGTCGCCTGCAACCATGACCCGGCCGCCCTCATCGCTCAGCGTGCCGGAGATGAGGTTCATGGTCGGGCTTCCGATGAAGCCCGCGACGAACGTATTCACGGGGTTTTTGAACAACTCCTCGGGTGAGCCCTGCTGCTGGATCACACCTTCGTTCATCACCACGATCCGGTCGCCGAGCGTCATGGCCTCAACCTGATCATGGGTGACATAGACCATGTTCTTGTCGATCGTGTCGCGCATCTCAGCGAGCTCCGTGCGCATCTTGCCGCGCAG
>JBCBAP010000142.1:0-3433 GCA_038532435.1 Pseudomonadota bacterium
TGCTGGAGCGGTTCAAGGCGCAGATCGTGCTGCCCATGCACTGGTGGGGCAACCTTTCGCTGAACCGGTTTCTGGGGCAGATCGACGCCTCCTACGCGGTGGCGAGCGAGCCGCGGCAGGAGCTCGTGGTCTCCCTTGCCACGCTTCCCCGGGAACGGCAGGTGATCGTGTTGAACCCCGGCCCCGGGGTGCGCGAGTCGCTCGAATAGATCAGGCGGAGCCGCTCAGACCCGAGAGCTTCGCCGGGTCCACGCCTGCCGCTGTAAGGGCCGCGGTCCAACGCACCTTGGCCGGAAGGTCGAAGACAAGCGTGCCCTCGGACGGCACCACGAGCCACGCGTTCGCGCGGATCTCATCCTCAAGCTGCCCCGGCCCCCATCCGGCATAGCCGAGTGCGAGCACCCTGTTGACCGGGCCTTCGCCGGACGCAAGTGCGCGCAGGATGTCCGCATGGGCGGTGACGGAGAAGGTGCTGTTGACCTCCTGCGTTTCCGCATCGATGGCGTAGTCCGGAGAATGCAGCACGAAACCCCGCTGCCGTTCCACCGGGCCGCCGGTAAGCACGGGCACGTCCTGCAGGTCGCCGGACGCGGTGATGTCGAGCTGCTCTGCCAGATCCGAAAATTCTATCCCGTCGAGGGGTTTGTTCACGATAAACCCCATTGCCCCCGTCTCCGAATGTTCGGAGAGCAGGATCACGGATTCCGAGAATCTCGGGTCCCCCATGCCCGGCAGGGCGACAAGGAACGATCCGGTCAGAAACTCGCCTTCCTGGCGTTCGTCTGTCATGGGGTAGAACGTGGGTTGCCCGTCCGGTTGTTCAAGCATTCCGTCGCAGTGTTGTGAATTTACCGCGAGCGGTGCGGGCAGCTATGGTCATCTGGGTTACGGATGGGGATTCTATGCAACGGTTTGTTAAGCCTGTGGCTTTCTTGGGGTGCGCCGCGATGATGTTGGCTGCCATGCCGGGGCAGGCGCAGACGGTGCAGGGGCATTCCCGGGTGACACTTCTGCCCGGCTGGGCCGAGGGGCCAAACAGCTATGTGGCGGCGGTCCAGGTCGAGCTTGGCCGCGGGTGGAAGACGTACTGGCGCAGCCCGGGGATGGGCGGGATTCCGCCGCAGTTTGACTGGTCCGGCTCCACGAACATCGAGGCTGTCGAAGTGCTCTGGCCCACGCCGGAGATCTTTCACACCTACGGCATGCAGAACATCGGCTACACGGACCGGGTGATCTTTCCCATGCGTCTGACCCTGTCCGACGGGGCAGAGGATGCGTTTGCCGAGCTGCGCATGTCCTACGGCGTCTGCGCCGACATCTGCATCCCGGCGGAGGCCGCGATGCGCGGGCCGCTGCCCGTGGCACAGGCGGCCAATGAGGCGGTGATCGGTGCGGCGATTGCCGATGCGGCGGTTGCCGGGTCGGAGGCGGGCCTGACGTCCGTCGCGTGCCGCCTTGCCCCATCGGAGGCCGAAGGGGACTTCGGGCTCGCCGCCGAACTTGCGTTCGACGAGCCGCTCGGTTCCGTCCCGGTGACGGTGTTCGAGATCGCGGATCCGGACCTCTGGATCGAACCGGCTGAGACGAAGGCGCAGGCCGGGCAGGTCGCCGCCCGCTCCAACCTCACCTATTTCGGGGAGGGCGCGCTGGGGGTCTCACGCAAGGATATCAACATCTCCCTCATCCTTCCGGAACGGGTGATCGAGATCCGAGGCTGCTGACGCCACCGGCCTACGCCCCGTCCCGGTCGCGCAGCAACAGCGCGAGGGCCATGACCGTCGCCCCGATCCCGGGCAGAATCGCCGGGTCGGACCAGCCGCGGTGCAACACCCCCTCCCACAGGATCACCCAGCTCGGCGTCAGGTAGGTGTAGGCCATCACCTTTGCGCTTGGCAGGCGCAGGCTTGCATATTGCAGCAGGAAGAATGTCGTCGCGCTTGCGGCGATGGCCACATAGAGGATGGTGATCCAGACGATGGGCGGCAGCGCCTGCCAATCCGTCGCCGCGATCTCACCCGCGCCGTAGATCAGCAACACCACGCAGCAGGCCGACAGCACGCCGAAGGTGAACACCAGCGGCGGTTCGCCACGGTTGAGGCGGCGCACCATCGGCGTGTAGATGCCGTGGCCCACCACGCCGAAGAAGAAGATCGTCTCGCCCAGCCCGATGCGAAACCCGAGCAGGGCGTCGAGATCCGCATCGAAGATCACCCAGAGCGCCCCGGCGGCACCGATGGCGAGCGCGGCGGCGATGGCGGGCGTCGTCACCTGACGCAGCAGCACCCAGCCCGCGATGGCGGAAATCACCGGCGTCAGGGTGAAGACCGCCGCGGTCGAGACCGGGGTGGTCAGGCGCAGCGCCTCAAACATCGTCACGAAGTAAAGCGCCATGAGGCCGCCCAGCACCACGTAGCGCCAGGGTGACGCGGCCTGTTCCGCCCGGAACTGGCCCCGCGCCGCGATCACGCCTCCGATGAGGGCGGCGGCGATGGCGAACCGCACCGCATTGATCGCGGTCGGGTCGATGAACACGACCGCCTGCCCGCCAAGGCTGAAGGACCCGGCCACAAGCGCGGAGAAGGCGAGCATCGCGGCGTGGCCCCTCAGGGCCTCACGGCGCGGCGGGTTTTCAGCGGTCATTCAGCGTTCCAGAGGGTCACCTGTTCGGCACAGGACGGTGCCCGCCGACCTGTCGGCGGGTCACGGTCCCCGGGCGGCCAGGGGGTCAGATCGATGCCGCGCGGTTCGGCACCTACTCCGCGGCGATGCGCGAGGGATTGTTCGGGTGCGCGGTCCAGTCCGAAGGCTCCGCCTCCACCGTCTTGCCCGTGCGGGCGTCGACGGTGCCGGGGCTCAGCTCCTCCATGGTGATGCACTCCTCCACCGGGCAGACATTGACGCAGAGGTTGCAGGCCACGCATTCCTCGTCGATCACCTCGAAGGTGCGGTCCGCACTCATGGAGATCGCCTGGTGGGACGTGTCCTCGCACGCCGCGTAGCAGCGGCCGCACTTGATGCAGAGGTCCTGATCGATCCGTGCCTTGGTCACGTAGTTGAGGTTCAGGTACTGCCAGTCTGTGACGTTCGGGACGGCGCTGCCGGCGAAGGCGTCCGTGGTCTCGTAGCCCTTTTCGTCCATCCATTGGGAGAGGCCGGCGATCATCTCCTGCACGACCTTGAACCCGTAGGTCATCGCCGCGGTGCAGACCTGCACGTTGCCCGCGCCAAGCGTCAGGAACTCTGCCGCGTCGCGCCAGGTCGTCACCCCGCCGATGCCGGAGATGGGCAGGCCGCGGGTCTCCGCATCCCGGGCGATCTCGGCGACCATGTTGAGCGCGATGGGCTTCACCGCCGGACCGCAATAGCCGCCGTGGGAACCCTTGCCGTCGATGCTGGGCTCCGGGCTCATCGTGTCGAGATTGACGGAGGTGAT
>JBCBAP010000143.1:0-3388 GCA_038532435.1 Pseudomonadota bacterium
CCGGTCATCATCCGGTCCGCGTGCACCGCCTGGATCGCTGCCTCGAGCTGGAACCGCCCGATCCGTCCGATCTTCTGCGCCCGGACGAGAAGCGCGCGGGCGCGCACCGTGCGCATCCGGTCCCAGAGCCTCACATCCTGGGTCTCCAGCGGCTGGAAGTGTCCGTGGCTGTCGACACGTGCACCGTTTCGCGCGTCGGTAAAGGACAGAATGGCCGCGAGGCCCAGTACCTCTGGCTCATCAGGCAGCATCTCCACGAGAAGGTCCGCGAGGAACAGCGCCTCCCGCCGCATGTCTTCCTCGCCGCTGGCGGATACCTCGCCGTTCCAGTCGAGCGCAAAGGTGCCGTAGATCGCCTCCAGCACCGCCTCCAGCCGGTCCGGCATGTCCGCCTGGTCCGGCAGGACGAAGGGAATGCGCGCCTCCTTGATCTTGCGCTTGGCCCGCACCAGCCGCTGGGCCAGGGTCGCCCGGGGCAGGAGGAAGGCGGGCGCGATCTGTTCGGCCTCGAGCCCCAGGACCGTCTGTAGCATCAAAGGGGCGCGAACCGTGTCCCCGATCGCGGGATGGGCGCAGACGAACATCAGCTTCAGGCGGGGATCCCGGATGTCCTCCGATGGTGAGGCGGTCGCTGCGGGCATGTCGATATCCTCCTCGATCCGGGTCGTCGTCCGATGCGCCGCGCTGCGATACCCGTCCTTCAGGCGGTTGCGGGATGTGGTGATGAGCCAGGCCTCCGGATTGTCCGGGATGCCCCGCTCGGGCCAGATCTCAAGCGCTGTGCGAAACGCGTCGGCGAGGGCGTCCTCCGCCCTCGCGATGTCGCTGGAGCCCGCCGCGAGGATCGCGAGGAGCTTTCCGTAGGAGGCGCGCGCAACCTCTTCCGCGCGCGCCTGCGCCGTTGTCACGGGGCCTACTCTGTCGGCATCGCCGAGGGGCGTACCTCGATCAGGCCGTACCGGGCTGTCGGGCACTTCTCCGCCCAGGCAAGCGCCGCGTCGAGGTCCGGCACATCGATCACGAAGTACCCGCCCAACTGCTCCTTGGTGTCCGCATAGGGGCCGTCCTGGACCCGGCGCTGACCGTCCTTGAGCGTTATGACCGTCCCGGCCATGGAGGGCTGCAGCCAGTCCGTGTCGACGAACACGCCCGCATCCTTGAGATCCTGGATATAGGCACCAAAAATTCCCAGTTGCTCCTGCACGTCAGCCTCGCTCATGTCTGCCCAGGAGCTTTCTTCGTTGTAGAGAAAAAGTGTGTAACGCATTGTAAGTACTCCTTGGTCTTGCTGTTTAGGCCGCCTTGACGGCGTTCGAGATGTTGGCGAGGCCCTGCTCATAAGTTTCACCCAGAAACCCATCCATGAAAAGGCCAATGACGCGGCCGATGGGGTTCATGCCGAAGTCGGAGGTCGTGGTCCACACCACCTTCGTCCCGCCCTCCACGGGGATGAGCGTGAAGGTCTGCACCGGCTTTCCCATCGCACCGAGGTCGATGAGGTTGGTGACGGAGCGGTTCTCCTCCATCGCGGTGATGGTCTGCGTGCCGGTGCCGTCCTTCCCGTCGAAGGCGAAGGAGGATCCGACGCCGTATGCCGGCCCGCTCAAGGTGATCTTCAGGTTCGGATCCGCGTCCAGATACGGATTGATCTTCTGAAAGCCCTCGTTGGAGGCGAGCAGCGGGAAGATCTGCTCGGGAGTTGCGTCGATAATCGCCGAACGCTCGACCGTCGCGCTGCCCGGCAGGGCGTAGGGAACGGCTGCAAGTGCGGAAAGGGCGACGCCGCCTGCGATGATGAAGGTGCTGAGTGCCATCGGTCTGTCTCCTGTTGGTCGCGAAAGCCCATCGCTTTCACCCCCATGACGAGAGAGGGACGCTTCAATCGACACGGACTTGAATTTTTTCTGAATTTTTTTGTAAGCGACTGGTTTGCCTGGATATTTTTAGCCAGAAGAAGCTGGATGTCGGCGCATCGGCGGCTAAATCCTCCTCCATGACCAAAGAAACACGCCCCGATCTGGATGCCCTCACCGACGCCGCGGTGTTCCGCGACTGGTACTGGCTCAAGGAGGAGCTTGTCGCCTATTGCCGTGCGCAAGGGCTCAGCATGGCGGGATCCAAGGCGGAACTGACGGACCGGATCGCGGCGCATATGGATGGGGCTGCCGCGCCGAGACGGGCACGGCGCAAAGTCAGTTCAGGCGTGAACTGGGCGCATCTCGTGATCACCCGGGATACCGTGATCACGGACAGCTACACCAACGGGCCGAACACGAGGGCGTTCTTCAAGGGCGAGATCGGCGCGCGGTTCACGTTCAACATCGCGTTCATGGACTGGATGCGGTCACATGTGGGCCGCACGATGGGGGAGGCGGTGGAGGCCTGGCTGGAAATCGAGGCGGAGAAGAAGGCCGGCAAGCGCGCCGAGATCCCCCCGTCCAACCAGTTCAACGCCTACGTGCGCGCGTTCTTCGACGCGAACCCCGGGCGCAGCATGGACGAGGCGCGGGCCTGCTGGGCCCACAAACGGGGGCTGCCCGGGCCGAACAGCTACGATCCGGAGGATCTGGCAGCGCTTACGCCTTGATCTGAACCATGGTGTCGAAGGCTGCGCGCAGTTCCCGCGACCATGCCTCCGACAGTTCGGCGAAGGCTTCGTCCTGCTCCTCGATCCGGCGGTGCTGTTCGAAATCGAGCGTGTCCGTGCGGATTACTGCGAGGTCGAGCGGCATGCCGACGGACAGGTTCGAGCGCAGGGTCGAATCCATCGACAGCAGGCTTGCGGTCACAGCGACGTCGATGGGCGTATCCGTGGTGATCACCCGGTCGAGGATCGGCTTGCCGTATTTGAACTCGCCGATCTGGAAATAGGGTGTATCGTCCGTCGCCTCGATGAAGTTCCCGGCGGTGTAGACCTGGAAGAGGCGCGGCGTGCCCCCTTCCCGTTGGCCTGCCACCACGATGGAGCTCGATCCGCTTTCACCAGTCGCGGCGAACCCTTTGGCGTAGCGGGATTGCACGAACTGCATGGCGTCGCCGACGATCTCCGCGACTCGGAACATGGACGTCGCCTCCGTGATCGTCTCGATCCCCTCCTTGGGATTGTCGATATTTTCCTGAAGCAGGCTGATCACAGCCTGGGTGATGGCGAGGTTGCCCGCGGTCATCATCACGATGACCCGGTCGCCGGGAATGTGCCAGGTGAACATCTTGCGGAAGCGGGAGATGTTGTCGACGCCCGCATTGGTGCGCGTGTCCGCGAGGCAGACGAGACCGTCATCGAGTTTGAGGGCTAGGCAGTAGGTCATGATTTCCTCGCGAGTCAGCCGCGGCACTCAACATCATGGATGCCGCGAGTTCAATGCGGGAAGTGGGACGTCCGTCGCGT
>JBCBAP010000144.1:0-3376 GCA_038532435.1 Pseudomonadota bacterium
GAACGGGTGGGTTGCGTCGATCATGAGGTCGGTCCCGGCACTCCGCAGAAAGGCCGCGAGCCCTGCACCCCCGCCGAAGCCACCCCGTCGCACCGGCACAGCGTAGGCAAGCGGGCGCTCCGTCACTCCGGCAAGCGATGCGGTCGCCGCGATGTCAGGCCGCGTCGCAAGCACCTCGCACAGGGTGCGGGCCTCCGTCGTTCCACCCAGAACCAGGATCCGCGCGCGCCGCTCCCCGTTCCGCGTCATTCAGAGCACCCGCGCCCCGCGGGCGTCCGCCTCGGCGACCGCGCGTCCCTGCCGATCCACGACGAGGATATCGAGCGCGATATCCGCGTCCCGCACGGTGTCGAGCGCCACCGCCCGCGCCCGCCGGGCGGTTTCCGCGGCAAGATCCGGCCCGACGATGTCGAGCGCCTGCTTTGCGGTATTGCAGGCCGCGATCTCTGCCGGATCGGCACCAAGATCCGCCGCCCGTGCGGCCAGATCCTCGAAATCCACCTGGCTGCGCCCCGAATGCAGATCGAGCGCGCCCTGGGAAAGCTTAACGAGTTTCGCGAACCCCCCGGCGATCGTGATCCGTTCGATAGGGTGGGAACGGAGGTATTTCAGCATCCCGCCCGCGAAATCCCCCATGTCGAGCATGGCCCAGTCCGGCAGGCCGTAGCGCTGCTGCGCCACGCGCTCGGACGTGGCACCGGTGCTGCCGACCGCATGGGTCAGACCGTTCGCCCGGGCGACGTCGATGCCCCTGTGGATCGATGCGATCCAGGCGGCACAGGAGAACGGGCGCACGATGCCGGTCGTGCCCAGGATAGAGAGACCGCCCTCGATCCCGAGCCTGCCATTCCAGGTCTGTCGGGCAATCTCCGCCCCGCCGGGGATCGACACCTCGACTTCGAAGGCGACCGGCGCGCCCCGCGCCTCCGCAATCAAAGTGAGCGCGTCGGTGATCATGCGCCGGGGAACGGGGTTGATCGCGGGCTCCCCCGGGGGGATGGGCAGGCCCGGCTTGGTCACCGTGCCGACACCGTCGCCGGCGCGAAACGCAACGCCGGGCGGGCCGTGGCGCACCGTGCAGCGGATGAGCGCACCGTGGGTCACGTCGGGATCGTCGCCCGCATCCTTGCGCACGGCGGCGATGGCCTCGTCGGAACGCAACGTCTGCTCCTCCAGGGCGAAGGGAACACGGTCCCCGTTCGGCAGGAAGATATGCACCGGATCGGCCCAGTCCCCGGTCAGCAGCGCACCGCAGGCGGCACTCGCCGCCGCCGTTGCGCAGGCGCCGGTGGTGAATCCAGTTCTGAGGGGGCCGTCCGGTTTGCGCGCCATGGCCAGACACTAAGCCGCAACGGACCCGCAGGAAACAGGCATCGGCAGCGACCACCCCGCAACGCGCACGACATACGATGTGACATCATGCGCATCGGAAAGGTGACGCTGCGCTGATCGACCGTGAGAGGTCGCAATCTCCCCTCGCGCCCGCGCGATGGCGGAGTATAAGGTCGGGCTATGATAGCCGCCCCGCCCCTTCCCGATCACGACTGGCCCGGATTTCCTCCGGGGCTGGTCTGGCTGCTCGGTGCCGGGCCCGGAGATCCGGGTCTGATGACGCTGCACGGGCTGAACGCGATCCGGCAGGCGGACGTGATCGTGTACGACGCGCTGGTGGATGAACGCCTGCTCGACTGGGCGCGCCCGGGTGCCGACGTGGAGTATGCGGGAAAACGGGGAGGCAAGCCCTCGCCGAAGCAGCGCGACATCTCCCTGCGCCTCATTGACCTCTCCCGGGCGGGCAAGCGCGTCCTGCGACTGAAGGGCGGCGATCCCTTCGTCTTTGGCCGCGGCGGGGAAGAGGCCCAGACGCTCGTCGCGGCGGGTGTTCCGATCCGTGTCACGCCCGGCATCTCCGCCGGGATCGGCGGGCTCGCCTACGCGGGCATCCCGGTCACCCATCGCGACGTGAATCAGGCGGTGACCTTCCTCACCGGGCACGACCAGACCGGCCTCGCCCCGACCGCGATCGATTGGGAAGCGCTGGCGAAGGGCTCTCAGGTCATCGTGATGTACATGGCAATCAAGCATCTGGGTCAGATCACGGAGGCGCTGCTGGCGGGCGGGCGTGATCCGGCAGAACCGGTCGCCGTGGTCTCGAACGCCACCCGGTCAGATATGGCCGTGCTCGAAACCACCCTTGGCACGGCCGCGCGGGATGTGCGTGAGGACGGCATCGCGCCGCCGGCGATCATCTGCGTAGGCCGCGTGGTGCTGCTGCGCCAGATGATCGACTGGATGGGTCAGCTCCGCGGGGAGACGCCCCGATCGCTCGATCCGCTGGGGACGGCAAGCGGGCAGGTGGCCGACGCGTCTTGAGCGCCCGCGGCCTTCTGATCGCTGCACCATCCTCGGGGGCGGGCAAGACCAGTGTGACGCTCGGGGTGCTGAGGGCGCTCGACCGCACGGGTACCGCCGTGGCCGGGGCCAAGTCCGGACCCGACTATATCGATCCCCAGTTTCACCGGGCCGCGTGCGGGGTGCCCTCCGTCACGCTCGACGCGTGGGCGATGGATGCGGAAACCCTGCGGCACCGGGCCGTCGCGCAACCCGGCGACCTGCTGGTTGTCGAAGGGGCGATGGGTGTGCTCGACGCCGCAACCGACGGGACGGGCTCCGCCGCAGACATTGCGACGACACTCGGCGTACCGGTCGTGCTGGTCCTCGACATCGCGAAGCAGGGGCAGAGCGCGCCGCTTGCCCCCGCGGGTCTGCGCGCGCTGCGCCCGGATCTGGAGGTGGCGGGTGTCATCCTCAACCGGGCAGGGTCCGCACGGCATGGCGCGATGGCGGAGCGTGCGATGGCAGAGGCTGGTCTCACCGTCTTCGGCACCCTGCCCCGAAGGTCCGATCTCGTGCTTCCCGAGCGTCATCTCGGCCTGGTGCAGGCTGCGGAACTGCCGGAGCTCGATGCGGCCCTCGACCGCCTCGCGGATCTCGTGTCCACCCATGTCGACCTCCCCGCCCTGACCGCGGCGGCGCGCCCTCTTAGCTCCGCTGCGACGGCAGACCGACTGCCGCCGCTGGGGCAGCGGATCGCGGTGGCCCGGGACGACGCCTTCGCCTTCGCCTATCCGCATCTTCTGTCGGACTGGCAGAAGCAGGGAGCGGAGGTGCTGCCGTTCTCGCCCCTTGCGGACGAGGGGCCGGGGGAGACCGCAGATGCGGTCTTCCTCCCCGGCGGCTATCCGGAGCTGCACGCGGGCAGGCTCGCCGCCGCCAAGACCTTCCGCGCGGGAATGGTTGGCGCGGCGACGCGGGATGCGCGGATATACGGTGAGTGCGGGGGGTACATGACGCTTGGGGAGGGTCTGATCGACGC
>JBCBAP010000145.1:0-3221 GCA_038532435.1 Pseudomonadota bacterium
TTCGGATTGCCCGTCGTGCCGGACGTGTAGCAGATGCCGCAGGCATCCCGCTCATCGCCTTCGACCCAGTCGAACTCTCCGTCCTCAACCGCGATCAGCTCCTCGTAGCACAGAACGTCAAGCGTGGTTTCCGGCATGTGCGCCCGGTCCGTGAGGACGATCACATGACGGATGCCGGTCAGACGGTCCCACACACCCTCGATGATCGGGAGGAGGTCCCGATCGACGATGAGCACGCTGTCTTCCGCATGGGTGATTACGTAGGTGAGCTGGTCCTGAAAGAGGCGCGGGTTGAGCGTGTGGAGGACCGCACCAGCCCCCGGCACCCCGTACCAGACCTCCATATGGCGGGAGGTGTTCCAGGCCATGCAGCCGACCACGTCACCGGGTTTTACCCCGAGCCGCTGCAAAGCCTGGGCCGCCTTGCGCGCGCGCAGACCAACCTCACCCCAGGTCGTCCGGGTGATCGGTCCCTCCACGGAGCGCGTGATGATCGGCCGATCCGCATGGTACCGCGCCGCGTGATCGATGAGCGTGCTAACCCGCAGCGGCCAGTCCTGCATGAGATTGTGCATGAATTCCTCCTGTCGTCCCGCCTCTATCGGGCTTGACCCCGGAGGATAGCGAGCCGAACGGCGAGGGGAAGGGAGAAGTTGCACCTCCCGCCAAACGGGAGGGCATTGCGGGTTCCGATGAACCGGGGCCCGCGCGATCAGGCGCCGAAGATGTCGCCGACATTCTCCACGATCGTGATCAGCAGCAACGCCGCAGCGATGAAGACGGCGAGCCACCATACGAACTGAAAGATGATGGCACAGACGGCCATCCCTGCGCCGTAAGCTGCGAAACGCCAGTTTTCCCGCATCAGGGCGGAGATAGCGGACAGGATCAACGCAAGCACGCCGAAGATCGGGGCCGCGATGGCGAAATAGACCCAGAAGGACGTTGTTGCGGGCTCCGGTTCAGCGGTCGGGCGTCCCAGAAACGACTGCCACGCCGCCCTGCGGATATCCCCGGCAATCTCGCCGATCTGCGTCCCGATGGACGGTGCGGGTTCGAACGACGGTGCGACGATCTGGGCGAACACCAGCAGCAGGGCCATACCCCCGGATGCCATCGCCCAGAAACCCCAGTAGCGCAGCAGTGATGGTTCCATAGCCCACCCCCCCAGTGTCCATCCCGAAGGAGCTTATGCACACGTATGTGGCGAAAGTAGGCCAATTGTGCTGTCATAGAGGCGATAGTCTCGCGCGGCGGTCGGAGGCTCTGGGGGCGCCTGTCGGATGCCGTCCACCGGATCCGGTGTCCCGCGGCAGCAGCGCGGCTAGGGAGAGGAGGGTGGGGAAGGCACGTGTGCGCCTTCCCCGAAGTCGATCAGGCCGCTTCCGCACTCTCGGGAGCAAAGCGGGTGTAGAACGCCTCACCCTTGGCGGCCATGTCGCGCAGAACTGCCGGGGCGGTGAACCGGTCGCCGAAATGCGCGGTCAGGTCATCGCAGATCTCGACGGCCTTCTGCGCGCCGAGGATGTCGAGCCAGGAGAGCGGGCCGCCGGACCAGGGCATGAAGCCCCAGCCGAGGATCGCACCCACATCACCTTCGCGGATGTCCATGAGCACGCCTTCCTCAAGCGCGCGCACGGCCTCCAGAACTTGTGCCATGGCGAGACGGTGCTGAACCGTGATCAGGTCCGGCTGCTCCTCGGCGGGTGCCCAGGTGTCCCGAAGGCCAGGCCAGATGGCGCCGCGCTTGCCCTTTTCGTCATACTCGTAGAAGCCCGCGTTGGACTTCCGTCCCAGACGGCCAGCCTCGTAGAGCGTCGTCACGACCTCGTCGGCGCCGCTTTCGGGATAGGCGTCTCCCATCGCTGCCTTCGTCGCCTTCATGATCTTGTAGCCAAGATCAATCGAGGTCTCGTCGGTGAGCTGCAGGGGGCCGAGCGGCATGCCGAGCTGCTTGGCCGCGTTTTCGATCAGCGCGGGCTCCACGCCTTCCGCCACCATCCGCGCGCCTTCGTTCACGTAAGGAATGATGCAGCGGTTGGCGTAGAAGAAGCGGGCGTCGTTGACCACGATCGGCGTCTTGCGGATCTGGCGGACATAGTCGAGGGATTTCGCGACCGCCCGGTCACCGGACTCCGCTCCCTTGATGATCTCCACCAGCAGCATCTTGTCCACGGGGGAGAAGAAGTGGATGCCGATGAACTGCTCGGGCCGGACGGACGCTTTGGCAAGTTCGGTGATCGGCAGCGTCGAGGTGTTGGTGGCGAAGATGCAGTCCGCGTCCACAATCGCCTCGACCTTCTTGGTCATCTCCGCCTTAACACCGACATCCTCGAACACCGCTTCGACGATCAGGTCGCAGCCCTTGAGTGCTTCGAGCTCCGTCGTTGCGGTGATGCGGCCGAGCACCTGTTCCTTCTTCTCCGGCGTTACCTTCTTGCGGCTGATGCCCTTGTCGAGAAGCGCTTCGGAGTAGCTCTTGCCCTTGTCGGCTGCGTCCTGTTCGCGGTCGATCAGCACGACCTCGATGCCCGCATTGGCGGAGACGTAGGCGATGCCCGCGCCCATCATGCCCGCACCCAGAATGCCGACCTTCTTCACCGACTGGTCCGGCACGCCGGCCGGGCGCACGGCACCCTTTTCCAACGCCTCTTTGTTGAGGAAGAGGGAGCGGATCATGGCCGAGGAGCTCGGGTTCATCAGCACCTTGGTGAACCAGCGCGCCTCGATCTTCAGCGCAGTATCGAAGGGCACCATCGTCATCTCGTAGGCGGCAGAGAGCATTGCCTTCGCCGCCGGATAGACGCCCTGGGTCTTGCCATGGACCATCGCGGCCGCACCGACGAAAGTCTGGAAGCCCGCGGGGTGGTACGCGGCACCGCCTGGCATCTTGTACTTCTTCTCGTCCCAGGGCTTCACGATGTCCGCGTCCGTCGCGGACTTCACCCACGCTTTTGCGGTCGCGAGCAGCTCATCGGCGGGGACGACCTCGTCGATCACGCCAGCGGACTTGGACTTCGCGGGCGCCAGCATCTTGCCCTCGAGCAGAAGCGGGGAGGCTGCCATGACGCCGAGCATGTGGATAAGCCGCGTGGTGCCGCCCGCGCCGGGGAAGATGCCTACGAGGATCTCCGGCAGGCCGATCTTGGCCTTCGGGTTGTCCGCCACGAAACGGCGGTGGCAGGCAAGACCGATCTCAAGGCCGATGCCCGCAGCAGTGC
>JBCBAP010000146.1:0-3053 GCA_038532435.1 Pseudomonadota bacterium
CAGCATGCACCGGGGCGCGCGGCGCCGGTCGACCTGGTGATGGACTCGATAGGCATAATGTTCTTCGGCCCGCCCTCTCAGCATTTCGCTGCGCGAATTGCCTGCCGGGTGAGACGGGAATGGGCCCGCCAGAAGCACGGCGAGAAACGACGGCCTTGGCGCAAGTTACACATTGCCCTCGACGCAGGCACGGGAGAGATATTAGCGCGTGTATTCACCGCGGACGACATCACTGATCCTGCGATGGCGGGCGATCTCGTAGTAGGGCCGGCGGCCGGATCCGGACTGTACTTGCGGATGGTGCCTACGATGGAGAGCCAACATATGACCAGATCCGGGCCGCACATCTCCCGAGACACCCGCCCAAGATCGTGATCTCACCGCGGTCTCCGTCTGTCCCAGATCACGGCTCATCCTGCGGCGGCACCGAGCGAGAGTGTCATGCCCTGCGCACCGCTTCCGTTGGCCGAATGCGTTGGCAGGAAGAGACTGGATATGGGCGAAGGAGCATCGTCGAGACCAGCGTCTTCCGTCTTAAGCAGATTACCGGCGGTCGCCTCACGGCGCGAACTTTTGGTGCACAACAAGCCGAGGAAAAGATCGCCGTGGCCGTCGCGAACAGGGTGATCCGAGCGGCGAAACCGGTCCCGGTTCGAGAAAGCTAGAACGATCAAGCGAGGCGAACAGGCCTTGAGGGAGCGCTTCACCACGGCCACCAAAAGGGCCTCCACGCACCAAGGCCACGCTAACGCGGCCTATCTTCTTTAGCGCAGCTCTTTCGCCATGGTTTCCTCCAGAGCTGCTTTGACCACCTTGGCCATCGCTCGGTTCATCGGCCAAATCCGGCCGCGCACATCCGTCAGCCTTGGGTTGCCATCCACGAAGACAACCGCGCGGACATCTGATCTTGCGATCCAGATGGAGCGGTGGATGCGCCAGCCGGCAGCGTCAGGGAGGTCGGCACAGGCATCCTTCATGGTCGATCGCACCAGATCCGAACCCAAGGTTGTCGTAACCCGAACGTATTGGTTTTCGCTTTCGAGCCGCAGCAGGTTTCCGCGCAGCGCCGTCGGCAGAGCCTCGACGATCTTTGGCAGGCGGTCCCGCCTGGGCTTCCACCATGGGAACGTTTCGGGTGTGGCCGTTAAATCCTTTGCCAGATGTGGCCCGATCAGCAGGACGAGCACCACCAGCGGCATGACATGCAAGGCGGTTGCGCGCGCAACCATTCGGAGAGCGTCGTCTACGCTGTTGAGATGGGGGTTCAGCACATACCCAACGCCGGTGTGCGCAATGTTGGCGAGGAGGAACGCGACTGAGACGACGGGGACAAAGGGGATGTTCCGGACCGCAGCCCAATGCGCCAACGCCCCGAGTGCCGCGTAGGCCCCTCCGTAGTTCACCAACACGAACATGACGTGAGAGATGACCCGTTCCGGGACGAAGGCGTGGGCGTAGTAGGGTGCGGTCATATAAAAGAACGAGAAGAGCCACGCACATCCATAGGCGATGAGCACCGGCTTGCCGCGCAGATGCGTTCTGAGCACGCGGTTGAACGTGCCCCGATCTGCGAACCCGTTTTCGGAGCGCTCCGGTCTTGAGCCGAGAGAGGTCATGATCAGTTAAACTGCTCCTGAAACGCGGGCACGCCCGGCGCGCTGCTCTCCCATTTCGCCCGTGAAACCGATGATCGCCAGTCGAGGGCGGATGTGCGTCGCACCAAAGCGATGTGCCTCGCGTCGGCACACGTGTCTGCCCGGCCTTGCCCTCTTTTTGCTACGACCTCCCAGCTATAGCCAATGCCTAGCGATCTGCACGTCGTCGCCGTTGGAGCAGTGCCGGCAGGGTCGCCCAAACGCCCCCAATCCAAGCAGATGTTGCGTTGGCCGTGCGGAGGCGGGGAAGCGAAGGCAGGTAGGCAAGGGGATCCGGGAACAGGGTCTCGACGAGCAGGACACCGGGTTGAGGGCCCGACACATGGACATGATGACACTCAACACAGCGCCCGATGCGTTCGCCGCACCTCAAGGCGCCCTTGCCCACGGGCGGTTCGACACCAATGACGTCGCCTCGGGGGATCGACGGGAGGCGGTGCGGGCGTATCTCTACGGAAGCTGCGATGTCGCACCGCTCGGTGAGGGAGGCGACCCCATTTGGATGGCATCTCAGTCCTGGGCTTTCGACGGTTTGGTGGCGATGCGAAATAGCTGGGGGCCTCACCGGCAGCAACACCTTGGAAATCTGGATCAGGTCCGGCTGAAGCTGCGGCTCATTCGGCGCGGGACCTTTCACCGGGTCTCCGACGGAGACGTCCAAACCATGGGGCCTGACGCGGTGCATATCGCGTCCGTATCGAGCGGCTATTCGGACGGACCGCTCGAGCGGTGCTGCGTTTCCGTTCCCTTCAAGCGCGTGGGCTACGATCCCAGCATCTTCCCGTCGGTTGTCTCCGTTCCGACGTCCACGCCCCTGGGGGCGGTGATGCAAGCGACTATGCTCAGCGTCTTCGATCAGTTGCCGACCTGTCAGAAACCGGATGCGGGCGGTCTGGCGGAGCTTCTGACGGGTCTGGTGCGCTCGGCACTGCACGGCCAAAAGGCGCAGGAGCGCAGCCAGCACGCGCTCGTGCGGTCCCGCCAGATCGCCATCCGCGACTTCCTGCGGGACAATGTGCACGATCCAGACCTGGGGCTCGACGCGGTTTGCCAGCGGTTCGCCTGTTCGCGGTCGGTCGTCTACCGGGCGATGGAGGCCGAGGGTGGTGTGCAGGCCTTCGTGCGGGAGGAGCGGATGAAGCTCGCCTACAGTCTCCTGTCGCGCGGCGAGCCCAGTCGCGGAGCGGTGTCCAACGTAGCCTATCGGTGCGGTTTTCGGGATGCTGGGCATTTCTCCCGCGTGTTTCGCAGCACCCACGGCGTGACGCCGGGTGCGGTTCTGAGCCCGGGCTGCGAGGTCTAGCACCACACGAAGCTTGATTGGGGATCGCGTGGGGGGGCTTACTATGCGCGCGATCCCCGCGAAGTGGAGGCGTCAGGCCACCTGAAGTGCGCGCA
>JBCBAP010000147.1:0-3027 GCA_038532435.1 Pseudomonadota bacterium
TTGAACCGGGTGTTCTGGAACTGGGTGAGGGGGCCGCCGAACGCCTCCCGCTCCTTACAGTAGTCGATGGTCATCTGCACCGCACCCTCGAGCGCGCCAACGGCACCCGCCGCGATGACAAGACGCTCCTGCGGGAGCTGCTCCATCATCTGATAGAAACCCTGACCCTCTTCGGTACCCAGAAGGTTCTCCGGCGGGATCTCGACATTGTCGAAAAACAGCTCTGACGTATCCGCCGCCTTCTGACCGATCTTGTCGAGGTTGCGGCCGCGGCTGAAGCCGTCTGCACCGTCGGTTTCGACCGCGATCAGTGAAACGCCCTTGGCGCCCTCGGCCGGGTCGGTTTTGCAGGCCACCAGGATGAGGTTGGCGTGCTGACCGTTGGTGATGAAGATCTTGGACCCGCTCATGCGGTAGGCGTTGCCTTCCTTGAGCGCGCGGGTCTTGATCCGCTGCACGTCCGACCCGGCGGAGGGTTCGGACATGGCGAGCGCGCCGATCATTTCGCCGGTCGCAAGCTTGGGGAGCCAGCGTTTCTTCTGCTCCTCGGTGCCGTAGTTCATGATGTAGTGGGCGACGATCGGCGTGTGGATGCCGTATCCCCAGCTCGCGAAGTTTTCCCGCGCTGCCGCCAGCGTGATCACGCTGTCATGGCCGTAGTCGCCGCCGGAGCCGCCATACTCCTCGGGGATCGAGGACCCGAGCAGACCGATCTCGCCCGCCTGTTCCCAGACCTCGCGGTCGACCATGCCCTGCTCGCGATATTTGGCGAAATTGGGCGTCCAGTTCTCGCGGATGTAGTCCGTCGTCATTTCCTCGAGCATCTTGTGCTCGTCGGTCATCCAGGCGGAGGGCAGGTTGTGAAACGTCATGCTGGGGCTCCCGTGGGGACGAAATTAAATCAGCCTCTTACGGGCCGTTCTTAAATCGCATCCCCGGTGTTCCGGGGATGCGCAGTCGCGTCTTCAGGCGATCAGAACGCTTCGGCGTCGAGCGCCATGACCGTGTCCGAACCGGACTGGATCCGCGCAAGGCGCAAGCCCGTCTCGGGCAGCTGGCGTGCCATGTAGTAGCGGCCGGTCGCGATCTTGTTGCGGTAGAATTCCGGATCGTCCGCGTTACCCTCGAGCGCTTCCATCGCCGTTTTCGCCATGCGAGCCCACATGTAGCCGAGGCAGACATGGCCGAACATGTGCAAGAAGTCGGTGGAGCCGGCGAGCGCGTCGTTGGGGTTCTTCATGCCCGCTTGCATGAAGAACATGCCCGCGCCCTGAAGGTCCTTCGATGCGGCCTTGAGCGGATCGAGGAAGTCGGCCCTCAGCGCCTCGTTGCCCTCGTTTTCCTTGATGAAGGTCTTCACCAGCTCGAAGAAGGCCATGACGTGCTTGCCGCCATCCTGCGCGAGCTTCCGGCCGACGAGGTCGAGCGCCTGAACACCGTTCGCTCCCTCGTAGATCATCGCGATCCGGGCGTCGCGCGCGAACTGGGACATGCCCCATTCCTCGATGTACCCGTGGCCGCCATAGATCTGCTGGGCGGAGACGCAGAGGTCGAAGCCCTTGTCCGTGAGGAATCCCTTGAGCACCGGGGTGAGCAGGGCGATCAGGCCCGCGGCGTCCTTGTCCTCCGCCCGGTGGTCCGCGTCGATCATCGACGCGCCCCAGAGCATGAAGGCCCGGCCCCCCTCGACGAAGGCTTTCTGGTCCATCAGCGTGCGGCGGATGTCAGGATGCACGATCAGCGGATCGGCGGGGCCGTCCGGGTTCTTCGTGCCGGTCACATCGCGGCCCTGCAGACGGTCCTTGGCGTAGAACACGGCGTTCTCGTAGGACACCTGCGCCTGTGCAAGGCCCTGCATGCCGACGCCCAGGCGGGCTTCGTTCATCATGGTGAACATCGCGCGCATGCCCTTGTGCGCCTCGCCAAGGAGGTAGCCGGTCGCGCCATCATAGTTCATCACGCAGGTGGAGTTCCCGTGGATCCCCATCTTCTCCTCGATCTTGCCGCAGGCGAGGCTGTTGCGCTCACCCAGGGAGCCGTCTTCTTTGACGATGAACTTCGGCACGATGAAGAGGCTGATGCCCTTCACGCCGTCCGGCCCGCCCGGGATCTTCGCCAGCACCAGATGGATGATGTTGTCCGTCAGGTCATGCTCACCGGCGGAGATGAAGATCTTCTGCCCGGTGATCTTGTAGGTCCCATCGTCCTGCGGCTCCGCCTTGGTGCGCATCAGGCCCAGATCCGTGCCGCAATGGGGCTCGGTCAGGTTCATGGTGCCGCCCCACTCGAAGGTCACCATCTTCGGCAGGAACGTCTCTTTCTGCTGGTCGGTGCCGTGGGCGTGGATTGCCGAATAGGCGCCGTGGGTCAGGCCCGGATACATCATCATGGCCATGTTCGCGGCGGAGTGCATCTCCCCGACCGCGGTTGCCATGATGTAGGGCATGCCCTGACCGCCATAGTCCGGATCACAGTCGAGACCGGTCCATCCGCCCTCGCGGATCGTGTCCATCGCGGCCTTGAAGCCAGAGGGCGTGCGCACCACCCCGTTTTCGAGGATGCAGCCCTCGGTGTCGCCAATGACGTTGAGCGGGGCGATCACGTCCCGCGCGATCTTGCCCGCCTCTTCGAGAACGGCGGAGGTGAAGTCGCGGTCGAGCTCGTCATAGCCCGGGATCTCCATGTCCTGGATCTTCAGCGTCTCGTGCAGAACGAAGGACATGTCTTTGGTGGGTGGGGTATAGGTCGGCATCTGGGTCTCCCTTCCTTCCGCTGCGGATTAGCGAGCGGATGCAGTCTTTTTGGCGATGGGCGCGGCGGTGACGCCACGGTCGGCAAGGATGTCGGCGACGTAGGCGAGCTGATCGTCGAGATCGCCGAGCGCTGCGGTCAGTTCGTCCCGCTGCGCTTCCATGATCCCGCGCCGCTCGACCGCGAGTGCGTAGGTCTGCTGCAGCTGGGTGAGCTGCTGATCGCCGATGTCGTAGAGGTTGAGAAGCTGGCGGATCTCTTCAAGGCTGAAGCCGA
>JBCBAP010000148.1:0-2909 GCA_038532435.1 Pseudomonadota bacterium
GAGCAGCGGATTGAAAATCCGCGTGTCGGTGGTTCAAATCCGCCCCCGGGCACCACTAGATTAGCGATCTGATTGATACTCCTTGGCGAGAGCATCGCAGTTCAATTGTTCGAGCCACCTCCGCCTCAGGTCCGGCTGGCTTCAGGTGACAGGATTGGATTGCCCGCTCCTTTGATGGTTTTGCCTGTTCGCACTCTTCCGCACCTTTACGCGGCGGATTGAACCGGATTGGCGCGAGATTGAGGAGGCGGTCAGTTGGTGTGGTAAGCGCGTCTTAACCGAATCCGAAAGTCGGCTTATAATCTTGCCAAATGGTCTGACAGCCTTCTCAATTGCGAGGTGTTGCTGCGAAACGAAGGTATCCCGATCCGTGGTTATAAAAGTCGGATCTTTTTGGAAGGAAGACCCAGCAGGGATCCCCCATCCTTTGCACGTGCTACACGGACCAATGCCAACTGACGCAGACCGTAGACATTCAAAAAGACCTTAGATCGCTCCGCAAACGTTGCCGAAATCGAGCAGCCGGAGGCAGAAAACCCATCTTAGCGAGTAGCTTTCCGGATCCCGGCAGTTGGACATCCTCCGGGGCAACATCCTTACAACAAGAGTTTCACCCAAGCGCGACATGCGATGATTGGGGCGGAGGTCGTGTCAGCCATCGCTCAGATCGAAACGGAACCGTCCAAAACCAGCTCCTGCCGTCACCGCCGCCCTGCCATTTGTGCCAGGTGATCCACGAACCGTGCGCGAAAGCCGTGAACACCTACGTGGCCCACATTTGTGTCTGCGAGGCCCCAGATCTCTCCGCCCATATCAGAGACACGGCTGCAGAACGCGTAATCCTCGCTCAGCCGACCACCATCTTTGAGGACCATGCGATCAAAGAAGTCGTGGACGACCTGATGCGGATCTGATCCGCCGACAGCGGCCGTAGCGAGCCGGGGTATCGTGCCGGTGGCGAGAAGACGCTCGAACACACCGCGCCCGATCAGGAGGCAGCCAGTGCCGATTGCAGCGACGCGGCACCAGCCCTGGCTCACCTCGATCCGCCTTTCTGCGAAGCGGACGACGAACTCAGCACTCGCCGCCCGGGCGGTTGCCTCATCGACACCGGTGCGCAGAAGCTCGGCATACCGCGCCCAGTCCAGGTGCCGCTTCGGGTAGATGACCCCGGCCATGTCGTGCCCGGCAGAGAAGAGCCGCGTGAACGTCTCCCGATCCACGTCCATGTCGCTGTCGAGAAACAACAGATGCGTACATGCCGGGTCCGCGAGCATCTGTGACGCGATCGCGTTTCGTGCAAGCTCAATGTCGGCGCCGTCGAACGTGCTCAGACCGTAGCTCCAGCCAAGCGCACCGGCGGCCTGCGCCGCATGGACGAGGCTTTTTGCGTAGTGGGCCGTGACGGTTCCGCTCGCAGTGGGTGTTCCGATCAGCAATTTCAAAGACTTATTCCCAGCTGGATAGACATTCATCAACTCAAGCGCGTCGCGCACCTGTTTGTCCAGACAGGGCGAACTTCCGCGGGCAGAAAAGCCAGAAAATTTTGAACCCGACGCGCCCCTCGCACGACGACCAGTCAGACACGCGCAACCCTTCGGGCGGAGAACGATCACATGGCCACCTTTGTCGTCACCAGCAACTCTGATGTCACGGACTCGAATGACGAGGTGCTAACCCTGCGGGAGGCGATTGAACTTGCGAACACGAGCGCCGGGACCGACACGATTACGTTCGATCCGTCGATCTTCAGTGGTGGGCTGGAAAGCTTCGTGCGGCTGACCCAGGGTGAGTTGACGTCAACCGATGCGGTGATCATCGACGGCACAGGCGCGACCGATGTCACACTCTCGGGCGATGCAAACGGCGATGATACTCTGCAGGCCGGAACCAACCTGATCGACGTGAAAGGATCAACCACTGGTCAGCTAGATGATAACAGCCGGGTGCTTGTGAGCGGCGGCGATACAGTCCTGCAGGGGCTCACCATCACCGGTGGACGCACAACGGGAAACAATGCGGACGGCGGCGGTGTCCTTGTTGAGGGCAATCTGGTGCTGCGCGACAGCCTGGTCAGCGGGAACTCCACCGCAGGGAACGAGGCGGAAGGGGGCGGCGTAAAGGCCACCGGCGACGTTCATGTGGTCGACAGCAGGGTCGCAAACAACCACACAACCGGCTCCGGTGCGAACGGCGGGGGCGTTCACGCGGATGGTGCGGGGGTCCTTCTGCGGTCAACGCTGGAGGACAACAGCACCACCGGTCAGGAGGGCGATGGCGGTGGCATCCGAACCGAGGGCACCGGCGGGATCGTCGTGGTCGACAGCACCGTTTCCAGCAACACGACGAGCGGGCGTGGGGCATCCGGGGGCGGAGTGCAGGCCCGTGGGGGCGATCTGATCGCGGTAAACAGCACCGTTGTGGACAACCGTGCCTTCAACAACGACAGGAGCGCGGGCGGCGGGCTCAACTCTAACTTCGACACGACGATCACCAACTCAACGGTAACAGGGAACTCGACCGCCTCCTCCGGCGGCGGCGTTCGGTCGGAAGGGGACCTGACCGTCCAGAACTCGATTGTGGTGGGCAACTCCGCAAATCGCGACGCGAACCTGAGCGCTGGCGGCACCTCGACTGTGACGTCCAGCCTCACGAGCGGAGCTGCGGAGGATGTGTTTGAGAACACAGCACCACAAGCAGGGGACGAGACCGTCCAGGCCGGCGCTCTGGCGAACAATGGCGGACCGACACAGACGGTTGCGCTCAAGGTGGACCCTGCGAACCCGGCAATCGACGCGGGGGACGGTACGGTCGGCATCGGTGCGTCTTTCAACGAGGCCGCGCTCGATCTGGACTGTCAATCGGCATCCAAACGTGACCCCATATCGGCGCCTAATTCTGACCCCCTT
>JBCBAP010000149.1:0-2874 GCA_038532435.1 Pseudomonadota bacterium
TGAGCCAGATCAAGGTGCGCGCTGCTCAGGGGCGTACACAACCGCTCAGTCACTCAGGAGGACTGGACATGCTCACATTTCTGGAAAGGCGGCGCGAGGATGCGCCCTGTACGGTGGAGGTCAGTCACACGTTCGAAAGCCTGCACGCCCATGTGCGGCTCAACAACGGTGCCGTCATCCATCCCGGCGACGAGGTGCTGGTGCACGGCAAGCCCGTGCTCGCGGCCTATGGCGAGGTCATCACCGAGGAGCGCACGGCGACGATCACCCGTGCAAGCCTGCTCGAACGTCTGTGGACGCGGATGACGGGCGATTTCGAGTTCATGGAACTGTGCGAGTTCAGCTTCTCCGAGGAGATCACGCTATGAAGGACACCGCAGGACTGGACCTCGACGGCTTCACCTCCGACACGACGACGGAGATGGCGACCGAAACAACGCTGCTCAACCCGCGCTTTTACACCACCGACTTCGACAAGCTCGACAAGACGAACGTGGAGCCGGTGCGGGAGGAGTGGGACGAACTGATCGCGGAGATGCGCTCGGACCCCAACAAGACCCACTTCAAGAAGACCGCGGACTGGGACGAGGTCGATTTCGAGGGTATGGATCCGGAGCTGCGCAAGGAGCTGATCGACTTCCTCGTCTCCTCGCTCACCGCGGAGTTTTCCGGCTGTGTTCTCTACAAGGAGATGAAGCGGCGCGGGGCGAACCCGGACATCTGCGAACTTTTCGGCTACATGGCTCGGGACGAGGCGCGGCACGCGGGCTTCATCAACGACGCGCTGCGGGAAGCGGGCATCGCGGTGAACCTCGGATTCCTGACGAAGGCCAAGAAATACACCTACTTCCAGCCGAAATTCATCTTCTACGCCACTTACCTGAGCGAGAAGATCGGCTACGCGCGCTACATCACCATCTTCCGCCATCTGGAGAAGCACCCGGAGAACCGGTTCCACCCGATCTTCAAATGGTTCGAGGAGTGGTGCAACGACGAGTTCCGGCACGGGGAGGCGTTCAGCCTGTTGATGCGCGCGGATCCGAAGCTGCTCAAGGGCGGCAATGTCTGGTGGATCAAGTTCTTCCTCGTCGCGGTCTTCGCCACGATGCACGTGCGCGATCATGCGCGGCCCGCGTTCCACAAGGCGCTTGGCGTCGACATCGACTGGTACGATGCTGAGGTCTACCGGGTGACGAGCGAGATCAGCCGGCAGTGCTTTCCCATCGAGCTTGATCTTGAGCACCCGGCTTGGACCAAGGGGCTCTCGGCGATGCGGGATGCCTTCGAGAAGGCGGATGCGGCGCACCGGCGCGGCGGCCTGATGGGTAGGCTGGCAAAGGGTGTTCAGATGGCCCGCGCAGGGGCGATCTTTGCCCGGCTCTACATGATACCGTCCAAGCGCAACGAGATCCCCGCGACCTCGCGCTTGCAGCCGGCCTACTGAGATGATCGCCGCGGCCATCTTCTTTGCCCTGTTTCTCTGGTGGTTTTCCACCGGCGTGATCCTTGCGGCGGTCAGCCGTGCGGGGCAGATGGAGGGGCGCGGCGGCTTCATCGCGCTGACGCTCATGACCCTGCCAGTTTTGATCGGCGGGGGCGCACTTTATCTGCGGACGCTGGAGGAGCTGTCCCTGACCGCCGCCTTCACCGGCTTTGCTGCAGCCCTCGCCATCTGGGGATGGATCGAGCTTGCGTTCCTCACCGGCGCGATCACCGGTCCCGACCGGCGGTCCTGCCCGCCCGGGGCGGACGGGCTGACCCGGTTCGGCTATGGCCTGCGCGCGATCCAGTACCATGAGCTTGCACTCCTGCTCGCTGTGGCGCTGCTCACCGTGGTGTCCAGCGGCGCGCCCAACCAGGTGGGGTATTGGACGTTCCTGATCCTGTTCTTTGCCCGGGTGAGCGCGAAGCTGAACCTCTTTCTCGGCGTGCCGAACATCAACGTGGAGTTCCTGCCGCGGCCCGTGCATCACCTGCAGACCTATTTCGGACCGGCGCGCACGAACCGGCTGTTCCCCTTCACCGTGACCGCGCTGACGCTTGCGCTGGGCTGCTGGGTCGAGCGGGCGGTAGCGCGCGCCGACGACCCGGTGGCGCTCACCGGATTTACGCTTTTGTCGACGCTCACCGCATTGGCTGTGCTGGAGCATTGGCTTATGGTCGTGAAGCTGCCGGATGCGGCTTTGTGGCGCTGGATGATCAAGGATCGCAGGTCTACATACGAGACCTCTGGGATCCGCATACCGACTGATGGCTAAGAACGAAGAAAAGGACGCGCGGGATGGATTTTGAAGCGGAGTTCAAGTCGCAACTCGATGCCCTTCGGGCCGAGGGCAACTATCGCGTGTTCGCGGAGCTGGAGCGCTATCGCGGCCAATTCCCCCGGGCCAAGAACCACAAGGGCCACGACAACCACAACGACGTGACGGTCTGGTGCTCCAACGACTATCTGGGCATGGGGCAGCATCCGGACGTGACCACGGCCATGAAGGTCGCGGTAGACGAGTGCGGCGCAGGGGCCGGTGGCACGCGCAACATCTCCGGCACCAACCATTACCATGTGAAGCTTGAGGCGGAGCTTGCGGACCTGCACGGCAAGGAGGCGGCCCTTCTCTTCACCTCCGGCTACGTGTCGAACTGGGCGTCGCTCTCCGTGCTGGGGGCGCGTCTGCCCAACGCGGTGATCCTGTCGGACAGCCTCAACCACGCGTCGATGATTGAGGGGATGCGCCATGCGAAGTGCCCCAAGAAAATCTGGAAGCATAACGATGTCGAGGACCTAGACCGCAAGCTTTCCGAATGCGCGCCCGGCACGTCGAAGATCGTTGCGTTCGAAAGCGTTTATTCCATGGACGGTGACATCGCCCCGATCGC
>JBCBAP010000150.1:0-2840 GCA_038532435.1 Pseudomonadota bacterium
TGGCGATGGGCGAGCCTTGCTCGTCGGCGAGGTCATAGACAGCCAGGGCCACCGCCGGGACATCCAGCTCAAGGGCTCCGGACGCACCCCCTTTTCCCGCGGCGGAGATGGCAAGGCACCGCTCGCCGCAGTCCTGCGCGAGTTCGTAGTGAGCGAGGCGATGGCCGCTCTCGGCATCCCAACGACCCGCTCCCTCGCCGCGGTCGCGACAGGCGAAGACGTCCTGCGTGAGAGCGTTCTCCCGGGCGGCGTCCTCACCCGCGTCGCGGCGAGCCATATCCGCATCGGAACGTTCCAGTATTTCTACGCACGCCAAGACACGGAGGCCCTGCAAGCCCTCACGGACCATGTGATCGCGCGCCACTATCCAGAAGCTGCGGCGGCCGATGTACCCGCGCTCGCGCTGCTTGAGCAGGTGATGGAGCGGCAGGCGAACTTGGTCGCCCGCTGGATGGGCGTCGGCTTCATCCACGGCGTCATGAACACGGACAACATGACGCTCTCCGGCGAGACCATCGACTACGGACCTTGCGCCTTTATGGACACGTATCGAGAGAGCGAGGTCTTCAGCTCCATCGATACGGGCGGGCGCTACGCGTTCGCCAACCAGCCGACGATTGCGCAATGGAACCTGGCGCAGCTCGCGCAGTCGTTGCTGCCGCTGATACCGGGCGAAGGGAACACGCCGGTCGAGAAGGCGCAAGCGGCCATTGACCGGTTCCCCGACATGTACCAGCGGGCGTGGATCGCGGTGATGGGCGAGAAGCTGGGGCTTTCGCATCCAAAGCCGCAGGATGCGGATCTCATCTCCGCGCTGCTCGCGGCTATGGAGGCGGGCCAGGCGGACTTTACCTTGGTGTTTCGGCAGCTCACCGATCTTGCGGATCCGTCCGTGGGAGAGTCCCCCCATGTCCGCAACCGCTTCGTCGAACCAACAGCGTTCGACGCGTGGAAAGACCGGTGGCAGGCACGCCTCACGGATGACCCACTTGCGCCCGCTGAGCGGCGCGCCATGATGCGCGCCGCAAACCCCCTCTTCACCCCTCGCAATCACCGGATCGAAGGAGCACTCACCGCCGCGGTGAACGGCGACTTGCACCCGATCGAAAGACTGCGGAACGTCCTCGCACGCCCCTTCGACGACCAGCCCGACGCCGCGGCCTTGGCCAAACCACCCTCCCCGGAGGAAGTCGTCACAGCGACGTTCTGCGGGACCTAGCTCGGCAGTTTGTGGGTGGGTCTCCGGCAAACCCGATACAGTTGAGTTCCAACCTCGGTGCAGGTTCGCCACTTTCCGGTTCGCCGATCGGCCCCTTTGCCCTCAAGCACCCAAACCCTGCGGAGTATCCTTTCTACTGGAACGCGCTTCAGCGGGATGCCGAAAGGGTCTCGCTGGTTCTGTCGCATCCTTACCAATGCCAGCTAGCCGCGCCGATCTCCGTCAGACCCCCTACTCTTCCCGTGTCAGCCCCGCATCCTCGAGGAGCTCACGGTCCGGGAGGTCCTGGAGCGTCTCGAGGTCGAAGGCGGCGAGGAAACGCTCGGTGGTCACGTAGGTGTAGGGGGCGCCCCGCCGCGGTGATCGCGGACCGGTTCCGATCAGGTTGCGGGCGTGTAAGCGCCCGATCAGATCCCGGCTGATCTCCTTGCCGAAGATGTCCTTCAGCGCATCTCGCGTGATCGGCTGGTGGTAGGCGATGGCGGCCAGCACGGCGACGTCATACTCGCTCAGATCGAGGTCCTGGTGCCCCGCATCCGCAGCAGTCCGGATCGCGAGCCCATAGGCGGAGCGGGTGCGCAGCATCCAACCATCCGCAACCCTCGCCACTTCGAAGGAGCGGCCCTCCAGATCGGACGCGAGATCTTCGAGCAGAAGCTCGACCGAAGCCCCCTGCCCCACCACCCGGGCGAGGTCCTCGCGCGCCACCGGTGAAGCGGAGGCAAAGAGCACCGCCTCGATCCGCCGGATCCACTCGCGCCAGCGCAGCTCCGCGGGCAGGTCCTCCAGCTCGCGGTCAAGCGCATCTGGCTCCGGCCTCCGCGCCATGGATCAGAACGGATCAACGATGCGGACACCCGTTGGCGCGAAGTCCGCCCCGTTGCCCGTGACCACTGTCGCGTCGCGGGACAGGGCTTGTGCCGCAATCATCAGATCCGCGCCGGGATGCCCGATCCTCGCCGACAACGCACCCCAAGCCAGCGCATCCGCGGCGGTGAATTCCAACAGGCGGTCCTGAAACAACATCACCGTCCGGTCGAGCCAGCGGCGCAGATCCCGCGCGAAACGCTCGTCCCTGGGCTCCTGCAGCCTGATCCCGCGCTCGATCTCGCCGAGCGTAATCACGCTGATGAAGAGATCCGTCTCCCGTTGCCGCGCCAGCCAGGCCGCCACCCGCGGGGCGCGCTCCGATCGACGCACCGCAGAGATCACGTTCGTGTCCAGGATGAAGCTCAAAAGGAGATGTCCCGTGGCGCCGTTTCGGCCCGCGCGACCTCCACCTCATGGTCTGCGGGAAAGGCCACGAGATGGTCGACGAAGCTGCCCCGCTGTTCCCGGGCAGCGTCGAGCAACCGGTGATACTCCTCCGCGGCCAGGACCACCACGGCGGGCTTGCCGCGCCGGGACACTTCCTGGGGCCGACCCGCGAGCGCTGCGTCCACGACGGCACTGAACTTGTTCTTCGCATCATGAAGGGTCATCATCGGCTACACCATATCTGTCCAGATATTTATCTAGATATTCCACAGACCCTCGCGGATCAAGCTTACAGGCCATAAAGCCGGAATGTCTCGCGCCCGGTGAGCTCGCGCACAACGCCGAGCTCCACCAGCCGGTCGCA
>JBCBAP010000151.1:0-2483 GCA_038532435.1 Pseudomonadota bacterium
CCTTCCCGTGCGTCTCGGACGGTTGCGGTGCACGGGCCTCTCTGGTGCGATTGAGGGTGCGTCGCTGACCCTCGACAAGCTCACGCCGCTCGGGGCGGCTGCGACGCTGCGCCTGTTCGACCGCGACGGGGCGGTGATCGCGGAACTGGACGAGTTGCGGCTGAAGGCCGTGCAGCTCGGGCGCGCTGGTGTCGCGCGCCCAGACCACTGGCGCACGGTTGCTGACCCGATATCGACCGGCGTCACCCGACTGCCCGACGCGTGGAGCGATCCGGCAAAACGCCTTGCAGATCTGGGTATCGCGACCGGAGCCTCAGAGGATCAGGGCGATGGAGCCCTGTTGCGTGACATCTACAGCCACCGGATCGCGTGGGACGCGGTGCGGACACTCGCAGAGGACATGCCCCTCGGCACCGACCGCATCGAGGCGTTGCCGGAGCTGGGCCGAACGCTCCTCTACCGCTGCCTCACCGCGCTTGAGACGCGCCGGGCCGTGTCTTTCGATGCTGCGACAGACACCTGGGCGCTGGCGGAGACCTGCCCCTTCCCCGCGGCGGGCGATCTCATCGATCTCTTCCTCAAGACGGTGCCGGAACGGGCGGACGATCTCGCACAGCTCCTGACCCTTGAACAGGATCTGCCCACCCTCTTCAGAAGCGTCGAAGGGGCGGGACGCAGGCTTTCGACCGTCGATCTGAACGGCGAGGCGCGCGCGCTCTGGATGCATGCCGCGGAAGTCGTCGAGGATCTGAACCGCCACAGCCGACTGCTTGTGATCGGGGCCGCTCCCCAATCCTTCATCGACCGGCTTGCAGACATCGACAGCGACACGACGGTGATGCTCACGGACGAGGATCCGGCAATCATCGAATTGATGGAACAGACGCGCAACCGACCGGCACGGGTCGATGTCGTCCCGTTCGACACGGCTCTGAATGGTGATCCGGTCGACATGGTCCTCTCCATCGGGGCGCTGGAGCGGATGCGTCCGGGGCGCCTCAGCACGCTGACCGGTGTGCTTGTGCCCGGTGGCGTTTGCCTCGCGCTGGAGCCCCTCGACGATTTGCTGACGGATCTGACCCTCGGCGCGGACCTTGGATGGTGGCGCAACCACACGATGACACCCGACTTGCCCGTGGGTGCGCGACAGGACCGGAGCGGCCTTGAACGATTGGCGGAGACGGAGGCACCGGGTGCTGCCGTCGCACCGATCGGGGGGATAGGTCTCGCCCTGAGCTTTCGATCTGATGCTGCGAATGTCGAGACGGTTGAGGCAGATGCGGGCTACATGGCCACCATCGAGGCGGGTGAGACGCTTTCGACGGCACTCGCCCGGACAGCGACGGAGCTTAGCGCGGCGCTCGAGCACCAACCGGATGCGCTCCACGTGACCTGCGCGGGGGGCGGGGCGCTTGCGGACGGCGTTCTCGGCCTGCGTCGGGTTCTGGCCAACGAGTTTCAGGGCACCGACCTGACCCTTGCAGTGGGCGCAGGTCCCGTTGCTGGCCCGGAAACGATGAACATCAACGGCATGACAACACGCCCGAAGATCGAGGCCCTGCCTGCGCCCTGTGGACCGGTGGCACCCGAGAGTGCCTGTAGGCTGACGCTGGGCCAGCCCGGTGCGCTCGACAGTCTGCGGTGGGAGCCGACACCCCGCAAGGCACCTGCGACACAGGAGGTCGAGATCGAGGTTGCCGCGACCGGGCTGAACTTCCGCGATGTCATGTGGGCGCAAGGGCTGCTGCCGGAAGAGGCGCTTGAGGACGGCTTCGCCGGACCGACGCTCGGGATGGAATGCGCAGGTACCGTCGTGCGGGCGGGCGTCGACAGCGGCTTTGCTGCTGGCGACCGGGTCATCGCCTTTGCTCCCGCCGCTTTTGCAAGCCATGTCACGGTCGATGCACACGCGGTCGCACCGCTCCCCGAAGGATCGACACCCGAAACTGCCGCATCGATCCCGACCACGTTCGTGACGGCCTACTACAGCCTCGTCGAGCTCGCCAACCTTACCGCCGGGGAAACCGTTCTGATCCATGGTGGCGCAGGCGGCGTCGGCCTCGCCGCATTACAGATTGCCAAGGCGCGCGGGGCGACGGTCTATGCCACCGCGGGCTCGCCTGCGCGGCGTGCACTCCTTTCGCACCTCGGGGCGGATGCGGTGTTCGATAGTCGCAGCCTGCGGTTTGAGGCGGATGTGATGGCGGAAACGGACGGCGCGGGCGTCGACGTCGTGCTCAACTCGCTGGCCGGAGAGGCCATCGAGCGATCGCTTGCCAGCCTGAAGCCCTTCGGCAGGTTCATTGAACTGGGCAAGCGCGATTTTTACGCGAACACCCGGATCGGGCTGCGGCCGTTCCGCCAGAACCTCAGCTATTTCGGCGTCGACGCGGACCAGCTTCTGACCCAAAGGCCGGAGCTTGCGGTGCGGATCTTCCGCGCACTCGTCGACGGGTTCGAGAGCGGCGCGTACACGCCGCTCC
>JBCBAP010000152.1:0-2471 GCA_038532435.1 Pseudomonadota bacterium
CCGCAGCCCAGACCGCGTTGCAATCCGGTACCTCTTGGAGCGCGAGCGCGCAGGCCTTGATGATGAAGTCGTTGACCGAGAGCTTCACCCCCCGCGCCTCAAGCCCCTTGTTGAGCTGGCTGCGGAACTTCAAAAGCGCGTCGAGATGGATGTCGCGGCGCAGGTAGAAGTGCGGGATGGTCTGCTTGGCCTCGGACAGACGGGCGGCGATGGTCTTGCGCATGCCGTCGAGGGCCACTTCCTCCGTTTCCCGGTCCGCGTAGATCTTGGCCACGGTTTCTGCGGACATCCCCTGAGCCGGGGCGGCTACCGGAGCCGCGGGCTTGGCCGCCGGTGCCGGTTTCTCTGCCGCCGGGGCCGGTGAGGCTGCTGCTTTCTCGACGTCAGCCTTGACGATCCGGCCGTGGGGACCGGAGCCCTTCACGCTGGCAAGGTCGAGACCCTTCTCCTTTGCGATCCGTCGGGCGAGGGGGGAGGCGAACACACGGGCGCCCTGGGGCGCTGCAGGTGCCGCTGGTGCCGTTGCCACGGGAGCTGCCGCTGGCGACGCAGCGGCGGGCGACTCCGCGGATGGAGGCGGGGCGGCAGACGCCGCTGCCTCCGGAGCCGCTGCAGCATCGTCCATGCTTTCCCCGTCTTCGAGCAGAACCGCGATCAGGTCGTTGACCTTGACCCCTTCCGTCCCTTCGGCGACGAGGATCTTGCCGATGGTGCCTTCGTCCACCGCTTCGAACTCCATCGTCGCCTTGTCGGTCTCGATCTCCGCGATGACGTCGCCGGAGGCCACATCATCCCCTTCCTTGACGTTCCATTTTGCGAGCGTGCCCTCCTCCATCGTCGGGGAGAGGGCGGGCATCAGGATGTTGATGGGCATTGTCTCTCTCCCTACCTGTAGGTCACGGCTTTGGCCGCGTCGATGACCTCTTGCGTGGTCACGAGCGCCAGCTTTTCCAGGTTGGCCGCGTAGGGCATGGGCACGTCCTTGCCCGCGAGGTTTATTACCGGCGCGTCGAGATGGTCGAAGGCCTGCTGCATCAGCACCGCGGAGATGTGGTTGCCGATGGAACAGACCGGGAAGCCTTCTTCGATCGTCACGCAGCGGTTGGTCTTCATCACCGACCGGATCACCGCGTCCGTGTCCATGGGCCGGATCGACCGCAGGTCGATGACCTCCGCCGAAATGCCCATCTCCGCCAGCGCATCGGCAGCCTCGAGCGTGTAGGTCATGCCGATGCCGAAGCTTACCAGCGTCACATCCGTGCCCTCGCGCCAGATCTTCGCCTTGCCAAGCGGCACGGTGTAGTCCGCGATGTCCGGCACCTCAAAACTCTTGCCGTAGAGGATTTCGTTCTCCAGCACGATGACCGGGTTCGGATCACGGATGGCGGATTTCAGGAGTCCCTTGGCATCCGCTGCGGAGTAGGGCTGCACAACCTTCAGACCCGGGACACTCGCGTACCATGCGGCGTAGTCCTGGGAGTGCTGGGCGGCGACCCGGGCCGCGGCCCCGTTCGGGCCGCGGAAGGTGATCGGGCAGCCCATTTGTCCGCCGGACATATAGAGCGTCTTTGCCGCGGAGTTGATGATCTGATCGATCGCCTGCATGGCGAAGTTGAAGGTCATGAACTCCACGATCGGGTTGAGACCGGCGAAGGCAGCACCGACCGCAAGGCCGGTAAAGCCATGCTCGGTGATCGGCGTGTCGATCACCCGCCGGTCACCGAACTCGTCGAGCAGACCCTGGGAGATCTTGTAGGCGCCCTGATACTCGGCAACCTCTTCGCCCATCAGGAACACGTCGTCGTTGCCCCGCATCTCCTCCGCCATCGCGTCCCGCAGCGCCTCCCGGACCGTTTGGGTCTTGAGAGGCGTACCTTCGGGATAGTCGGGCTCCGGTGCGGATCCGGGTGCCACAGGAGCGGCCGCCACGGGTGCTGCCGCCGGCGCCTCAGCGGCGGGGGCTTCCGCTGCTGGATGCGGAGCGGCAGACGCCGCTGCCTCCGGTGCCGCGTCCGCGTCAGCAGCGCTCTCGCCATCCTCAAGCATGACCGCGATGGGTGTGTTGACGGAGACGCCTTCGGTGCCCTCCGCGACGAGGATCTTCCCGATCACGCCCTCATCGACAGCCTCGAATTCCATCGTTGCCTTGTCGGTCTCGATCTCCGCGATCACGTCGCCAGAGGAGACGGTGTCCCCTTCCTTCACGTTCCATTTCGCGAGCGTGCCTTCCTCCATGGTGGGGGAGAGGGCGGGCATAAGTACCTGAATTGTCATGATGTCCTCCCTCAGGCGTAAATGTCGGTGTAGAGCTGATCGAGCGCGGGTTCCGGGCTTTCCTGCGCGAACTTGGCCGCATCGTTGACGACGGCCTTGATCTCCTTGTCGACATCTTTGAGCTCGTCTTCGCTTGCGTGCTTGCCGGTGAGCAGCATCGAGCGGACATGTTCGATCGGATCCTTCTCGTCCCGCAT
>JBCBAP010000153.1:0-2444 GCA_038532435.1 Pseudomonadota bacterium
CTTTTGGACGCCGATCACCCCTCAACAGGGGTCAATTTTGCATGCCGTTTCACAGGACTGACAACGTCCTGCCGCCATCTTTTGTACAGTGCAAGAGCCTGCCGTCAGATCAATGAACCCGACAACATCCCATCCGCACCCATTCAGTTAAGAGGGCGCGGAAAGTTTGGCCTGTCCGTGTTGTAGTGTTCGGCAAGATAATCGAGAATCTCGGTTCGGTCGGGCTCTTCGATTTCGGACATCCCTTGTTCTTCGACCATCCACTCGAGCATCTCGTCCCATTCGTCGCGGGTCAGCCCCTGTTGGGCGACAATCATCTCGGAATGACAGGCAATGCAAGCGTAGTACGTCGTCTCCACGCCTGGCGCATCAAACAAGACGCCAAACTCGTACTCGTCTTCATCCTCAGTAGTCTCTACCGCTGCTTGGGTCGCGCTGAGGGTGAGCGGAGTGTCAGAGAACGTGTTCAGATAGGCGATCAGGTTCGCGCGGTCTTCTTCCTTTCTTAGCCCGCCAAAGCTCATCTTGGTGCCTTTGACCTCGGTTCGGGGCTTCGTGAGAAAGGCGTCGAGACGCTCAAGAGTCCAATCGCCGCCGTATTCAGTCAGGGCGCCTGAATACTCGAAGCCGTCAACAGCGGCGACCGGCCCGCCCACGGTGCCGTATAGGTTGGGGCCGACCTTGTTCCTGTCGCCTTGTTCGACGGTGTGGCAGGCGGCACATCGCTTGAAAGCACGCTCCCCCTTGGATGCGTCGGCTGCGGCGAGAGCCGCGTTAAGGTCAGCGAAGGCGGGCGAGGCAAGGCCGAAGCCAAGCACAAGAAGAGAGAGATTTCGCAAAGTTGCGAAGCGCATCAGATTACTCCAGTCCGGAAGTGCGGAGGGGCGGCTTCGAGCCGCCCCGCTGTTGCTCAGCTTGCGCGAACGCCCACGCGGTGCATGGTATTGTTCAGATAGCCCTTCGGGTTCCAGTCTATGGCAAAGGGCTGCATGGTACCGTCGCTGTCGGTGGCACGGGCCCAGACCTCGTAGTACCCCGCCTTGGGGAACGTGACGTTGGCGCGCCAGTTCTGCCAGGCCCCGTCATTGATCGGCACGTCCAACTCTGCGTCCATCCAGGTTGATCCGAAATCGGTCGAGATCTCGACCTTGCTGACGCTGCGGTCACCCGACCATGCATGGCCGCGCACCTCTGTCTCCATTCCGATTTCCGCGCCATTGGCCGGGAAAGTCACCAGCGACTTGACCGGCATCCTCTCGATGATCACGAAATCTTCCTTCGGAACGTCCTGTCCAGCGGAGACTGGATAGGCCGGAACGCGATAGGCCGTTCCCGTCATCTTCGGGCCGTCATGCACCTGATCACGCAGCTCGATCCGGGTCAGCCATTTTTGTGCCGTCGACGCAGGCCAGCCCGGCACGACGAGGCGCAGCGGAGCGCCGTTCATCGGGTGCAGCGCATCGCCGTTCATCTCAAAGGCGATCAGGATGTTATCCGTCATAGCCTTCTCGATCGGCACCCCGCGTGAGATTGGCAGCTTGTCGGGATCACCCGACAGATGCCCATCTGCGCCGTAGTGCGCTGTGTAGACCACGTTTGACTGCACGCCCGCCTTTTGGAGCACGTCCTTGAGGCGCACGCCGGTCCATTCCGAGCAGGCAACCGCTCCATAGGTCCATTGGTTGCCTTTGGCGGGCGGACTAAAGAAACCGCGCCCGTTGCCGCCACATTCCAGCGTCAGCGCCATCGTCACGACCTCGAACTGCTCACGCATGTCGGCAATGGTCAGTTCGAGCGGTGTATCGACGAAACCGTCAATGGTCAGCGTCCACGTCGCCGGGTCTACATCTTCCGGCGGGATGCCGTTGTTGCGAATGAAGTGGCGGCTCGTAGGTGTGATCGCATCGTCAAGAAGTTCCGGCGGTGTCTCCGCGTTGACCGGGCGATCATTGAGCAGGGTCAGCCCGTCTTTGCCGATCAGCGCGTTCTCCTGCGCCATGGCGGCGGGCACAAAGCCGATGGGCATGTTACGGTGGAACGGAATTGAAGTGCCAACCATCGCGGCCATCGTCGCGAGGCCGGTGCGTCTCAGAAACCCGCGCCGGTCCGGGTTTGCCACCCGTCCGAAAAACTCCTTGTCCGCTTTCTCTGGATCGTCTGCAAAAAACTCTTGAACCGAGCGTTTCTTGTCCTCGTCAAGCGCCATGTCTTCCTCCCTTGGCTGCTGGCGCGGTGCATCATGGTGCACCGTCATTTGCACAAGAGACGTACTGGGAGGGCGAATTATTCCGAGCGACTTGGTATTTTTTGAGCACTATGCGATTTGTCTGCATAGGCAACCGGAGAGTTCCAATCGCATTTAGTATCGTTAAGGGAACCCGGTCCCAAGCCGCCCTTGAGCGGTGTGTCGAGATGTGGCTGGGTGGACGAGGCTCACCCTCCCC
>JBCBAP010000154.1:0-2426 GCA_038532435.1 Pseudomonadota bacterium
CGCCACCGCGATTGCCGCGTGGTGCGCCGCAAGGGCCGCGTCTACGTGATCAACAAGACCCAGCGCCGGTTCAAAGCCCGTCAGGGCTGAGACCTCCACGGCGCAGACAAAAGCCGCTCCTTCGGGGGCGGCTTTTTGTTTGCGCTGAGCCTAGGTGTGAGGCGGTTGAGCAGCGATGCGGTGCAAGCGAGCCGTTGCGCATGTTCCCTGCTTCAGAGCAGGCATTTCTGATGTCGCGCGGCAGCGGCGCTAGATCTCCGCGGTGTTCACACGCTTCGATACCTCCGCCGCCGTCTCCACCCGCTCACTGTAGCGGTCGAGGAAATAGTCCGTGCTGCCGCGGGTCAGAAGCGTGAACTTCATCAACTCCTCCATCACATCGACGATGCGGTTGAAGTAGGGAGAGGGGCGCATCCGCCCCTTCCCGTCGAACTCCTGCCACGCCTTGGGCACGGAGGACTGATTCGGGATCGTCACCAGCCGCATCCAGCGGCCAAGAACCCTAAGCTGGTTCACGGCATTGAAGCTTTGCGAGCCACCGCAGACCTGCATCACGGCGAGCGTCTTTCCCTGCGTCGGACGCACGCCCCCCATCGACAGGGGCAGCCAGTCGATCTGAGCCTTCATGATGCCGGTCATGGCCCCGTGACGTTCCGGCGACGACCAGACCATCCCCTCGCTCCACGTGGCGAGCGTGCGCAACTCCTCGACCTTCGGGTGGCTGACGGGTGCCCCGTCGGGCAGCGGCAGGTCGCGAGGATCGAAGAAGCGCACCTCCGCCCCCAGCCGCGTGAGGATGCGCCCCGCCTCCTCCGCAGCGAAACGGCTGTAGGACTTCTCCCGCAATGACCCGTAGAGCATCAGGATACGCGGTGGATGATCCGGCTGCCGCGGATGGATCCGGGACAGGTCGATCTGGGGCAGCAGATCGGGCTGAAGCTGGGGGGTGTCGTCCATAGCTCTCTCCTCATTCCGTCCGCAGGAGCCAGCGCATCACCGCGACCGCGAGCAGCGCGCCGACGATCTCGGCTGTGATAAACCCGGGCAGATCCGCGGGCCGGATGCCTGAAAACGTGTCCGTCAACGACCGGGCGACCGCGACGGCGGGGTTGGCGAAGGATGTCGAGGCAGTGAACCAGTAGGCAGCGGTGATGTAGAGCCCCACCAGCATGGGCACCGCCTCCGGCCTGAACCGGACCCCGCCGAGAATGGCCATCAGGAGGCCGAACGTCGCGACCCCTTCCGCCAGCCACTGCGCGCTGCCGGTGCGCACAGTCGTGGAGACCTGGGCCAGCTCCTGCGCAAACATGCCGTGAGCGAGCCATGTTCCAAGCATCCCGCCCACGATCTGCGCAACGACATAGGGAAGGACGTCGCGCCTTGAGTGGTCGCCGGTAACAAGAAAGGCCACCGTGACCGCCGGATTGAAGTGCGCGCCGGAGATCGGGCCGAGGACAGTAATCAGGACCACGAGGATCGCGCCCGTCGGCAGCGTGTTGCCGAGCAGTGCGAGGGCCACATCGTCGGTGAGCGCATCGGCCATGATGCCCGACCCGACGACGGTACAGACCAAAAGGCCGGTGCCGAGCGCTTCCGCACCCAGTCGCTGGGGCAAGGGTACGTTCATCCGGAGCGCACCCCGCAACAGAGTTCCGCAAGGATCGGACGGCACTGGTCCGGCCTGCCGCCGCAGCAATCCTCCATCAGATAGCCGATGAGCCCGACGAGGGCATCGAGATCCGCGAAGTATCGGATCGTCCTGCCCTCCCGCACGTTGCGGATCAGACCGGCCGCAACAAGGACGGACAGATTGGCAGACATCGTGTTCTGCCGGACATCGAGGGCTGTGGCGATCTCTCCTGCGGGTATTCCATCCCGCCCTGCCCCGATCAGAAGCCGAAGCACGTCCAGCCGGGTGGGCTGACTGAGGGCACCAAAAGCCAAGAGTGCATCGCTTTTATCCATATATCATGAATTATCGAAATATGAGGTTCTGTCAATGCGAACACTCCATACTCAGGCAAACCGCACAAAAAAACCTCCCGCGGGATGAGCGGGAGGCGTGCAGGCGATGGATCTCAGGCACGCTTGTGGCCGGATTCCATCCGCTGGGTCAAGCCCAATTCAACCGGCCCTCAGACGGTGCCGCCCAAGGACCCTTCGAGCGTCGCAAGCTCCTGCCCACCGGCCATCATGTCCTGCAGCTCTTCCGGCGTTACAGCACCCCGCACCGCTGTCCCGAGGGTCTGTCCCCGGTTGAGCACCGTGAACCTGTCGCCCACGGCCAGCGCATGCCGGACGTTGTGGGTGATGAACACGACCGCGACCCCCTGCTTGCGCACCTTGTCGATGGTCGCGAGAACGTTGGAGGTCTGCCGGACGCCGAGTGCTGAGGTCGGCTCGTCGAGGATCAGCACCTTCGCCCC
>JBCBAP010000155.1:0-2346 GCA_038532435.1 Pseudomonadota bacterium
GGATCGAGCCCTATCTCTACGAAGCCATCCCGGTGCTGGACCATGGGTTCGTGCGGGTGATCGACTACATGGGCGACGATGCGGCGGTGGTGCAGGCGGCGCGCGTCTCCTACGGCAAGGGCACCAAGACCGCGCGCGACGATGCCGGGCTGATCCGCTATCTGATGCGTCACTGGCACTCGACCCCCTTCGAGATGTGCGAGATCAAGCTGCACGTGAAACTGCCCGTTTTCGTGGCGCGCCAGTGGATCCGCCACCGCACGGCCAATGTGAACGAGATCTCGGCGCGCTACTCGATCCTGGATCGGGAGTTCTACGTGCCAGCACCCGAGCATATGGCCGCCCAGGCCGTCAGCAACCGCCGGGGCCGCGGCGAGGTGCTGGATGCCGCGACCTCCGAACAGGTGCGCCGCCTGCTCACCGACGACGCCGCCCGGGCCTATGACCACTACGAGGAGATGCTGGACCCCGAGGGCATCGGCCTCGCGCGGGAGCTTGCGCGCATGAACCTGCCCGCCAACGTCTATACCCAGTGGTACTGGAAGACCGATCTGCACAACCTGATGCACTTCCTGCGCCTGCGGGCCGACGCCCATGCCCAGTGGGAGATCCGCGCCTATGCCGAGGCGATCTGCGACGTGGTCCGCGCCTGGGTGCCGGCGAGCTGGGCCGCCTTCGAGGATCACCGTTTGAACGCGGTTCAATTCTCCGGCCCCGCCATGGCCTGCCTGCGCCGCATGCTGGCCGGCGAGGCGGTGACCCAGGAGACCTCCGGCCTGTCTGCCGGGGAATGGCGCGAGATGCAGGCGGCCCTGAAGGGCCAGTAGTCCCGCTATAGGAGGGGTGCGAGCGCAGCCATACAGGCGCGTCCCGTGGCGCCGTCCGCATCCTTCGATGGCGACCAGGCCGAGATCGAGAGGCAGGCGATCTCGTTCGCGGCGGCGAAGGCCGAAAGGGCGGCCGCCAGCTCGCCGCTCCGCGGCCCGCCGGGGACGGGATAGTTGAAGGCAGGCGCCTCCGCCGCGTCGAGCACGTCCATATCGATGTGCAGCAGCACCGGTGCGCCGAGACGCAGGTCGGCGAGGGCCGTCGTGTCGATATGGGCGAGGCCGGAGGCGGCGACGGCCTCCGCCTCCAGCGGATCGAGGTCGCGCCCGTCCACCAGGGTCACTGTCTGGTCCGCGATGGGTGTCGCGCCGACCGCCTCCATCATCCACTGCGCCCCGCGCCCGGTCATCATCGCCAGCGGCATGCCGCCCAGGAACTGAGAGGGCGACGTCTCCGGCGTGTTGAAGTCGCCATGGGCATCGACCCAGACCACCGCGGGCGCGATGTCCGCGCGTTGACAGCCAGCCAGCGCCGGCACCGCCGCGCAGCAATCCCCGGCCAGGCTGACAGCGCGTCGTCCTTCCGCCAGCGCCCCTGCAACCGCGGCCGCAATGGGACGGTGCAGGGCGGCCATCGCTGCCGGCGACCGGTCGGCCATGGCGGGCTCAGCGTTTCGCTCAGCCTCCGCCGGTGCGATGGCCAGCAGCCCCGGTTCGGGGTGTTCGAAGTACTGCGGCGTGACGATCCAACAGTCGTTCATAGGCGTTCTCCTGCGGATTGGTGAGGGCAACAGCAGCCTAACCAATTGATAAAATTGAGAGTTCACTGTTCCGTGGCAAGAGGGTCATTTTCCGCCCGAAAACCGGTTGCGCCCTTTCTCGAATCTCCATATACCCCCCGCTCACCGCCGCGGCGGGGTGCTTCGGCACCGGCCGACAGCGGGGCCCAAGACGGGGCTAGCTCTTTGACATTGTTGGGTGTTGATGAAGGGATATGCGGGTGGTTTGGCCTGTTTTCGACGGGTTGGGCTGTTTGCATGTCGGCACTTGAGGGATTGGGGTTTCGGCTCTGATTTCGGTGATGGTGCTTTAGTCAGCGGCACATTTTTTGGCGGTTTATCTGCTTGTTCTGGGGCTTTGGTTCTGGGGTTTTGCGGGTGGGCTGTTGGATGATGTGTTGTTGTGATGTGCGAAGGTTCAACGTCGTCAAGAAGGGTCTTGTCCTCAAGTAGCGCTCTGCGCGGTAGGACACAAAAGACGCCTTTCAACTTGAGAGTTTGATCCTGGCTCAGAACGAACGCTGGCGGCAGGCTTAACACATGCAAGTCGAGCGCTCTCTTCGGAGGGAGCGGCGGACGGGTGAGTAACGCGTGGGAACGTGCCCTTTGGTTCGGGACAACCGCTGGAAACGGCGGCTAATACCGGATGTGCCCTTCGGGGGAAAGATTTATCGCCAAGGGATCGGCCCGCGTTGGATTAGGTAGTTGGTGGGGTAACGGCCTACCAAGCCGACGATCCA
>JBCBAP010000156.1:0-2297 GCA_038532435.1 Pseudomonadota bacterium
GTCCTGCATGAGCGCTCGGGCAATCGCGACGCGCTGCTGCTGTCCGCCGGACAGGGCCTCCGCCCGTTTCGGCGCGTGGTCCGCGATGCCGAGCCGGTCCAGGATCTCGATGGCCCGGTGGATGTCCACAGTTGGGTAGAGGTTGAACATGGTTGCAAGGGTCGAGCGGCGGTTCAGAGTTCCGTGCAGCACGTTGGAGACCACATCCATCCGCGGCACGAGGTTGAACTGTTGGAAGATCATCGCGCACTGGGACTGCCACGCGAGCTTCGCCGCGCCGCGGAGCGCGGTCACCTCCGTCTCTTCGAACACGACCCGGCCCGACGATGCATCGGTCAATCGGTTGAGCATGCGGAGAAGTGTGGATTTGCCCGCGCCCGATCGTCCGATCACGCCCAACATGATGGGTCGATCCACGTCGATCGTTGCCGCATCTACCGCGACGTTCGCGCCGAACCTCTTGGTCAGCTCTTCAATCTTCAGCATGCACCTGTCCCGTCGCTGCAGGCGCGTGGGTGACAGGACAAAGTCTCAATTAATTTTCAGTTTTGAGACAAATTTGTGTCAGGACAACTCTGTTGAGACCGCCGTTCTCAAGAAAAGATAATTGGAACAATGCGCTAGCGTTGCTTGGCGCGGCCGATCCACTCGTGGGGTTTTCCACTGGCCAGAAACAGCGAGGCGGTCCCCGGCGCCCGGCCGGGGACCTGGAGGCTCAGAGCGGCAGGGTCTCCGCGTAGACCAGCCGCAACTCCGGGTCGGGCGAACCGGCGGGCAGGTCGTCCCGGTCATCGTCGACGGCATGGCGCTCATACTCGGTGATCAGCACGCGCCACTCCTCGCCCGGGCGGCGGCGGGGCAGGCGGATCGTCCGCTCCCACATCAGGGGCGGGCGGAGCTGAAGGAAGATGTCGAGCTGCGGACGCAGTTCCGCCATCGTGATCTCGTCCACGTCGCCGATCCCGATGATGCTGAGCGATTCCGACAGTTCGACCGGCATCCGCGCCGCCGTATCCGGGTTCAGGATCGGGGTGAGGGTGAAGTCGTCGATCACCGCCCGTTCGAGGCGGGACCAGGCAAGCTCGCCCTCAATGTCCGGGTCGCGCACCTGCAGCTCCCACTTGATCACGGGCCGCGCATCGACGGAGGGGTTCTCCTGCTCGTGGGGGGAGCGTGTGTAGCTGTTGCCGAAGAGCTGGAGCGTGCGCTCCGTCTTCCGCGAGCCCGTGGTCATGATCAGCAACCGGTCCGGTGCGAGCTGCATGTGATCGGCGACAACCGCGGGAGAGAGGTGCGCGCCCTCGGTCGAGACCGGATGCATCCGCGACATCACAAGCTTCACGAACGGATAGTATGCTCCGCCCGGTCGCAAGCTGATGTCGCAGTAGTACATGTCCCGATCCGGGTCGAAATTGACCGGATGGGCGGCCACGTCCACCCGCGTCCCGCCGCTTTCAGGCAGGGGCACATCCTGCAGGCGGGCGAAGGTTGCGGGCAGGTCCCGCTCCTCCTCCGGTACCCATGCGGGCGATCGCCCTTCCGGGATCGGACCACCGGTGAGGCGGCGGGTGAAGGTGTTCAGCGGCGGGGAGGGCGAGGTGATCGTGCCAGCCCGCCAGATCGGGTCCATCCCCCATTGGGTGACAAACTTCGATTTCGGCCCCGTCACCTCCGACTTCGACATGTCGGAGGGGGCGACAAGGACGCCGAGCATTTCGCCGAAGCCGGTCTGAAACCAGGGCCGTTTCAGCCAGACGCGCAGTCCGCCGCCGGAGCGGAAGCTGCTCACCTGGTTCAGCCGCGAGGTGCGGGACCATCCGAAGGTCGGCACCACCTCCACGATCTCCGGCACGGGCGGAATGGCGGCGTTGGGGACGAAGACATCCCGCGGTTCCGACACCACGGTCATGCTGTCCTCCACCATCCGGATCGCGGGCGGCATGAACTCGCGGTACCGCGTCGGCGCCTCCATCCGGTAGCGCAGACGCCGGAAACGGGTGTCCTCGAACGGATGCTGCCCGACGCCGCTCATTGTGCCAGAGGGGAAGTCGCCCCGCTCCAGCAGCGTGTCGAACGCGGTGCCCGATTGGTTGAGCACCTGTGGCGCGCCAAGTGCGGGAATGTCCCGCGGTTCGCGCCAGCGGCCGAAGAGCTCCACCTTGTCCGTGCTCTTTGCGTGGATCGGGCTGCGATAGTTGATCGTCGCCGCGGTGTCGCCGAGGGACCGGCTCGCCCCGAGCGAGAGAAATGCGGGCGTCTGCAGCGGCTTTTGCACCGCGTGCACAAGCTCCATTTCC
>JBCBAP010000157.1:0-2289 GCA_038532435.1 Pseudomonadota bacterium
GGACGGTTCTGTTTGGGTACTCATGCCGGTTCCTCCAACTGTGCTTTCTATCGAGCGGCACTTTTGACGGCGGTGTGTTGCGCGGGGATAACGTTTAGGCGTGACTTGCGTGACGGGGGGCTTCGGTGAGCTGGCGGCGTTTCTCCTTCAAAAAGGTCTCGGTCGCGGTGTCCGGGGCGAGGGCGATGGCGCGGTCGTAGGCGGTCGCCGCGGCCTCCCCCATGCCAAGCTGGCGGCGGGTTTCGGCGAGCGTTGCCCAATAGGGTTGATAAGCCGTAACCAGCGCGGCGGGCAGAGCCTCGAGCGCGCTGAGCGCCGCCTCCGGCTGGCGTGCCCTGACAAGGGCAGCGGCGCGGTTGATGCTGACCGCGCGGGAAGGGGCAAGGTCCTGCAGCAGATCGTAGAGGGCGATCAGGTCTGCGGGCTTCTCCACCCCCGTCAGCACCTGGCTGATATGGAGGGACTGAAGCGCCGCCTCGATCTGATAGCGCCCCGGTCGTCTGGCCGCACTCGCACCCTGAAGGATGGTCTCCGCGTGCCCGATCTGCTGTCGATCCCAGAGGCGCGTGTCCTGCGCATCGAGGGGCAGATACCCTTCCCCCGCGCTGCGCGCCGGGGCACGGGCAACGACGAAGAGGATCAGTGCCAGCAGACCCTTCGCCTCCGGTTCCTCAGGCAAGGCAGTTGCGAGCAGGTCGGCGAGGAAGAGTGCCTCCCGCGCAAGGTCCGCCTCAGGCTCCGCCCACACGGTTCCAAAGGCCGCGTAGATCGCGTCGAGGACCGGCGGCAACCGTTCAGGCAACTGATCGGGCTCCGGTATCGCAAACCGCAATCCGGCCTGCCGGATCTTCGCCTTCGCGCGGGACAGTTGCTGGCCCATCGCGCCGGGGGCGACCGCGAACGCCTCCGCTATGCGCGCTGCGGTGAGGCCAAGAACGGTCTGCAGCATCAGCGGCGTCCGCACTGCCAGGTCGATGGCCGGGTGCCCGCAGACGAAAAGCAGCTCCAGCCGTCGATCCCCGGCAGGTCGTTCGGCGGCTTCCTCAGAGAGCCGGGTCAGCGCCGGCAGGGCTGCCTCGCGCACCGCGCTATGCCGGATGATGTTGAGATGGTGCCGTCTTGCGACCGTGAGCAACCATGCCTCGGGCGCGTCTGGCACGCCATGAACGGACCAATGTTCGATGGCCCGGATGAACGCTTCGGAAAGTGCATCCTCCGCCGCCGCGATGTCCCTCGTCTGACCGACCAGACGGGCAAGTACCCGGCCATAGGCCTCCCGCGCGACGGCCTCGGCCGTGCCGTGGGATGCCGGGTCGGGCCGGGTCACGGGGCCCGGTCCGGAATCGGGACGGGCAGAGTGCTGAACGGGATCGGGTCGGCGCGCACGGCACGGCGCTCCCTCTTAGGTTGCGTGACGCTACGTTCACCTGTTTTGTCCGAGGGTTCAAGGGGGTTCGGGCGGGCCGGAGGCTTCTGTTCCGGCCCTGCACCACGATCAGACCCGTGACGGGATCCCCGGCATCAGGCGTCCGCCTTCGCATCCTCCTCCGCGGGGTGCAGCACGACCGGACGAACCTCCACTGCGCCGGTCAGCGCGCAGGGCGCCTTGGCCGCATGCTCCAGCGCGGTGTCGAGGTCGGGCACGTCGATGACGACGAAACCGCCAAGCTGCTCCTTGCTGTCGACGAAGGGGCCGTCCTGCACCTGACGCCGCCCCTCGCGCAACCGCACGGTGGTGCCCATGGCGGAGGCATGAAGCTCCTCACCGCTCAACGCGATGCCCTGTTCGAACATCGGGTTGATGTAGGCTTCCCACGCTGCCATGTCGGGCTCCGGCGCGTCCGGTCCATCCGCATCGAAAAACATCAGCATGTACTGCATGATCTGGTCTCCTGTGTCGTTCGGGGCGGCGACATGCCGTCCTCACCATCCTGACACGCGGGCCCCGCGGATTTCGACACCGCGCCGCAGTTTTTTGACAGAGAATCCCGTTGACGCTCTGGGGAAGCCGTGGCACATACCCGTCCACCCCGTCGGTGCTGCCGACGGATACGGGCGTATAGCTCAGCGGGAGAGCACTTCGTTGACATCGAAGGGGTCACTGGTTCAATCCCAGTTACGCCCACCATTTCCGCCCTTCAGGGCACCACCCAGGCGCGCGGCTCCCGGCCCTCGCCGCTGACAAAAGGAGAGAGGCCATGAAGATCCGCAATTCGCTTCGCTCCCTGAAGCAGCGCCACCGCGATTGCCGCGTGGTGCGCCGCAAGGGCCGCGTCTACGTGATCAACA
>JBCBAP010000158.1:0-2275 GCA_038532435.1 Pseudomonadota bacterium
AGATGCAGCTGACACAGGTCATGATCCGCATGGAGGATGCGGGGCGGTTGAAGCAATGGCTGTTCCGGTACTTCATGGACCATGCGCGCAAGGTGGGTCCGGCGATTCTGGACGGCTTGCCTGTGAGCGGGATGGACCGCCTGAAATACGCCCTGGGCGAGTTGACGATCTATGGGCCGCTGAAGAATACGCTTGGGTTTAGCAATGTGCGTGTGGGCTATACTGCCGGGGAGGCGATTGGGCCCGAAATCTTTGATTTCTATCGCTCCTTGGGGATCAACCTGAAGCAGCTGTATGGCCAGACCGAGGCCACAGTGTTCATCACCGCGCAGCCAGATGGCGAGGTGCGGTCGGACACGGTCGGTGTCGCGTCACCGGGCGTGGAGCTCAAGATCGCGGAGAATGGCGAGGTGTTCTATCGCTCGCCGGGCGTGTTCGTGGAGTATTACAAGAACCCCGAAAGCACCGCTGGCACCAAAGATGCCGAGGGCTGGGTGGCCACCGGCGACGCCGGGTTCATCGAGAAGGACAGCGGGCATCTGCGCATCATCGACCGGGCCAAGGATGTGGGGCAGATGGCATCGGGCGCGCTGTTCGCGCCGAAATATGTCGAGAACAAGCTGAAGTTCTATCCGAACATTCTGGAGGCCGTGGTCTTTGGCAATGGGCGGGAGGAGTGCACGGCGTTCATCAACATCGACCTGACGGCGGTGGGGAATTGGGCGGAGCGGAACAATATCGCATATGCGTCCTACCAGGAGCTTGCCGGGCACCCGCAGGTGCTGGCGACGATCCAGGCGCATGTGGAAGAGGTGAACCGGTCGGTGGCCGAAGACGAGATGCTGTCGGGCTGTCAGGTGCACCGGTTCGTCGTGCTGCACAAGGAGCTCGACGCGGACGATGGTGAGCTGACACGCACACGCAAGGTGCGCCGGCGGATCATCGAGGAGAAGTTCGCCGACATCATTGCCGCGCTGTATGACGGGTCGTCGGATGTGTCGACGGTGACCGAAGTGACTTATGAGGATGGGCGGAAGGGCTCGATCTCGGCCACGTTGGAGGTGCGGACGGCGGCAGTGCAGGCAGCGCAGCAGAAGATGGCGGCCGAATGAGCGTGCGGATGCTGGAACAGCGCTCGGCTGCGCCATCGCCCCGCCCACCATCCCGCGTGGCGCCCCGCTGCGAGCGGGTGCGTGGGCAGGCTGGACGACCCTCCGGGGGGGATTTTTTCAGGACAAAGACGGGCTGGCGTTCAATCTTCGTCGAAGACGTGGCGCACGGCGCAGGAGAGGCGATTGTCGCCGGTGAATGCGCCGATGCTGTTGCGCATGATCCTGCGGGTGTCCGCCGCGCTCAGCCCCTTGCGGCGGCACTTGTGGGCAAGTTGCAAAAGGTAGCGGCGTTCCAGGGCGTCAAACATCTTGGGACCTCCAATCCGGTATGCGCCCACCTTGAGCAGAAAATGGTTAACATGCCCCGAAAGCGGCGGGCGATGGAGGCGGTTCATGCTTGATCAGACCGACGGATATGTGACGGCCGACGGGCGTCAGATCGGGCCCGTTGTGATGGAGATGCGCAACATCACCCTGCGGTTTGGTGGGGTTGAGGCGATCAAGGATATCTCCTTTGACATTCGGGAAGGGGAAATCCGGGCGATCATCGGACCGAACGGGGCTGGCAAATCGTCGATGTTGAATGTCATCTCGGGATTTTACGTGCCGCAAGAGGGCGAGGTGTATTACAAAGGTGCGCCGCGCCCGCCGATGAAGCCATTTGAGGTGGCTCGGCAAGGGATCGCGCGCACGTTCCAGAACATCGCCCTGTTCGAGGGGATGAGCGTTCTGGACAACGTCATGACCGGGCGTCTGACGCACATGAAGACGGGGATGTTTGCGCAGGCCTTGTGGAAGGGCAGGGCGGAGACGGAAGAGACGGAGAACCGTGAAGTCGCGGAAAAGATTATCGATTTCCTGGAAATTCAGGCGATCCGCAAGACGCCTGTATCACGCCTGCCATATGGGCTGAAAAAACGTGTGGAACTGGCGCGCGCCCTGGCGGCGGAGCCGTCGCTGCTGCTGCTGGATGAGCCGATGGCGGGGATGAATGTCGAAGAAAAAGAGGATATGAGCCGCTTTATCCTGGATGTGAATGACGAGTTCGGGACCACGATCGCGCTCATCGAGCACGATATGGGGGTGGTGATGGACCTGTCGGATCGGGTTGTCGTGATGGATTACGGCAAGAAGATCGGGGATGGCACGCCGGACGAGGTGCG
>JBCBAP010000159.1:0-2250 GCA_038532435.1 Pseudomonadota bacterium
GCGCTCATCGCGACCCAACGGCTTGCGGATCTCTACGAGAGCCCGGCGGGTGCAGCGATTGTCTCCAACAGCCCCTGGAAGTTCCTGCTGCAGCAGGAGGCGGAGGACATCGATCTTCTCGTGGCTGAGAACCGCCTCGATCTTTCGCCTGCGGATGTGAACCGGCTCAAGTCGGTCCGCTCCGAGCGGGGCAAGTACGGGGAGATGATGGTGCTCAACGGAGGCGGGGGCGACATCATGCGGATCCTTCTTGATCCCACCACACGGCTTCTCTTCTCGACCCATGCGCCGGATGTGGCGGCAATCCAGGCAGCCCGCGCGCAAGGCCTCTCCCTGCCGGAGGCGGTGGATGCGGTCCTGGCTGCAAGGACTCCCAAAGCGGTGGCTGCGGAATGAGGGGCAAGAGAACAGCACTCCATCATCGCACGACCTCGGTGCTGGTCGTGACCCTTGCCGTGTCTCTGGGGGTGCTGATCGCACTTCTTCTCTGCCCCAAATGGATGGGGATCACGGGCCCGTTTGAATGGGGCGTCACCTTCGCCAGCCTCGGGGCCCTTTCCACCCTCACGGCCCTCGTTCTGTTGATGACAAGGAGGATCCCATGACCGATGTGCACACCGTAGATGCGGGGCAGGGCGGCCATACCCAATCGACGCTCTGGGATCTTATTGGACTCGCAGCCGTCTCCTTCGGCGTTATCGGTGTCCTTGGATATCTCGTTGTGATGGGCCTCGCGCAGGCGGATAGGCTTGCGAACCTCGAAGCGGAGATGGCACTGCGTCCGCCCGTCGTTGTTGCTGATGTAGATGTCCTCCTCGATCATTTGCGGGATGGCGCAACCCGTACCGAGCTTGCCCCCGCCTATGACGATCTTCAGGCGCGGATCGCGGAGCTCGAGGAGGCCGGTGTGATTGTCCTGGCCGGCGGATCGGCTCTGGCCCGTCCTCTGGCGCACCGGGTGTCTGTGAACCCGGATCTTGTCCCGGCAATGGGGACAGATGGGTCAGCATTCACAGTGGACCTAGACCCCTCGGTGCCAGCAGACCGCTTTTCTTCTTCCGACAACGCTACTCCAGAACCGGCGCCAGAACTTACCCCGGAGCGAGCCGCAGCGATCTTCCGGTCGCTTCTGGATGCCGGCATTCTCGATGACGGAGCGGCCCAATGATCCGCGCCGGTCGGCCCCGGTTCTCTCGCCGCGGCTTGCGGGCCGCTATCTGGCTGCTGTCGCGCCAGGCGTCCTCCTTTGCGTTCGTCCGATCCGCGGTGATCTTCGGCTTGATCACCCTCAACATCGGGATCGCGAGCACCCGCTGGACGCTGCTCATCGAGGTACAGGCGATCACCTCTATTCAGGGTGTGTCCGTGATGGTGTTGGACAGGGCACGCCACGACATCGAGCGGGGTGCGGTCTACGCCTTCGACACGCCGCAGGCTGTCCTGGCTGTGCATCCCAACCGTCCGACAACCGCGAAGATCGTGGCCGGCCTGCCCGGGGATGAGGTGGTGGTCACAGTTGAAGGGGCGACCGTGAACGGGGAGCTCGTCGCCGACGGTCTGCCGCTTCTTGAGTATCTCGAGTTGCCCGCGTCGCGGTTTGAGACGCGCTTTGTTGTTCCGGATGGCGCGCTCTTCGTCGTTGGAACGTCCCCCTTTTCCTATGACTCCCGCTACTGGGGCACGGTGCCGATGAGCACCGGCCAGGGGCGGGCGTGGATCATCATGTGAGGTAAGGCCCATGTCCCGTCCCCCATCCCGCAGATCCGAACTGGCCCTGGCCCTTCTCATCGAGGTCCTGGCCGACCGGCTCGTCCAGGTGCTCCTGGCGCTTCTGGTCCTGATCACCGTTTCCGTGATGGGGGCGCCGTCGCGGGCGGAGACCCTTCCGAAAGTGCACGCGCCCTCCGCGGCGATGTTGGAACGCGCCGCAAGGCTTGGCGCCGAGCGAGATCGCCGCGCGCAGACCCACAACATTGACCTCATGCATCGCCTCAAGTCTCTGGCAGAAGAGAACGACCGCTTCCCCACTCCCCCTTCACGGCAAGCCGGCGCTCTCAACCCGCACGAAGGTTCGGCCCTTGGTACCAGCGGCCAACCCACCCGCTACGTCGTCTTCATCTCCGAATCCATGGGCCGCGGCCGGATTGCCGAGATCGGCCGACTGGCTGAGGCGCGGGGGGACATGACCCTGGTGCTGCGCGGGATCGGAGAGGGCGAGACGGTGAGTGGTTTTGCCAACCGGGTGCTCGG
>JBCBAP010000160.1:0-2122 GCA_038532435.1 Pseudomonadota bacterium
AACACATTCCTTGCGTTCACGCAAACGCCCCAGGACCTTGCGGCATGGGTCACGGCCCAGGGATACGCGCCCATGCTGGTGCTGGGGCGTTTGCGTGAACGCAAGGAACGTGTTGAAGAGCTGCGCGCCGAACAGGATGAAATAGATCATCGCCGTGGCCACCGCCGTCTCCAGCACGCAATCGCGGAAGCTGCGCAGGGTCAGCCCGCCGGTGAGCAAACCGTAGAGCCCCGTGGCCGCGGCGCCGACGGCGGCCCCTTCAATCGGGGTGAAGAGCGCCTGCCGCCCCTCCCGCAGCCAGTTCCAATCCCCCGCGATCCCGCCAATGACGAGAAGGAAGATGACCACGACAGGCCAGACGCCACCGAGGGTCTTCAACCGGTCCCGATAGGGTTTTCGGGGCTGGGCATTGGCCGCATCAGGCACCAGCCGCACATAAAGCGCGACCACGAGCATGTAGCCAAGGGCGGCGACGATGCCCGGGATGATCGCGGCAGCGAACATCTTCTCGATGTTCTGCTCCGCCTGGATCGCATAGATCACCAGAATGATGGACGGCGGAATGAGGATGCCGAGCGTCCCGCCAGCGGCCAGCGCCCCCGTGGCGAGCGCATCCGAATACCCGTAGCGCTTCATCTGCGGCAGCGCGACCTGGCCCATGGTCGAGGCGGTGGCGAGCGACGAGCCACTGACCGCCCCGAACCCCGCGCAGGCCCCCACCGCGGCCATCGCGATGCCGCCCTTGCGGTGGCCCATCCAATCCGCCGCGGCGCGAAACAGCTTCTCCGACATGCCGGACTTTGACGCGAACTGCCCCATCAGCAGGAACAGCGGCACGAGGGAGAGCGAATAGCTCGAGAACGTGTCGTAGGTCACGGATTTGAGCTGGTTGAGGATCGGATCGACCCGCCCGAGCGTCACCCACGTTCCCACAAACCCGGTGATTGCCATCGCCACAGCGATGGGCATGCGCAGCGCGATCATCGTCAGCATGGCGGCGAAGCCCCATGCCGTGAGCTCGATCCCGCTCACGGTGCCTCTCCCCGAATGGTCTCGTTGAGGCTGCGCCAAACGGTGTAGAGGGCCACGAGGGCAAAGAGCCACGCGCCGAGCGAGCCCAGCGCATAGCCCCACCAGGCGGGCAGCCCGAGCTCGTAGGTCGCCTCGACCCAGCAGAAGGGCTCAGCGACGCCGAGCATGTCCCACAGCCATCCGATGGCCGGATCCTGGGGAGAGAAACAGAACTTCTCCAGCATCCCGAGCCACAGCATCCGTGCAACGATGAGGGAGACCACGGCGATGGCGATATTGCCGACGAGGCCCAGGCCCGCCTTGATCCGTGGACCGAGCGCATCCGCCAGAATGTCCACGGTCACATGCCCCCGGCGGAGCTGGCAGAGCGGCAGGAAGGAAAAGACCGCCACAGCGGCGCCAAGCTGCACCAGTTCAAAATCGCCCTTCACCGGCCCAAAGCCCAGCGAAATCAGCGCTCTGCCGGTGATCGAGGCGACCGTCATCACCGCCAACCCCGCGAGGATCACGCCCCCGAGCAGCGCAAGCGCGCGCGCAATCCACCCGAGCACCGCACCCACGCGGCGTTCCAATCCAGGAGCAACCTCAGCCATCCAGTCCCCGTCTCAACCGCCCCTTCCCTTAGCGATCCGGCGGTGGGGGTGTAAAGAGGGGATGACCGGCTCGGTTAGAGCGGAGCAAACGCAGGCGCGTTCGCCCACCCGTCTGTGGCCCCTGCTCCGTATCCGAAACCGCGACAGGGGGTCGTGGTGCAGCGAGGGATGGACGCGGGGCGAGCCTTGGATCTTTCGTCAACGGACACGCACCATCACCGGTTTCGCGGCTCGGATAGCCTTGTTTGCGATGGCCACTGCGATCTTTGCTTCGGCCTTTTGTGCGCCGAAGGTCCGCGCCGAGAGGCGGCCACCGGTGATCTGTGTGAGGCGGAAGACGCCGGTTTCGACGATGCTCCTGCGACCGTATCCGGTCTCTTCCTGCCAGCGCATTCGGCCGAGTGAAGCGATGCGCAGGGCGTGGCGCTCGCGCTCAGTGCCGCCGCAGGATGAGCCCTGTTCAGGGATGGACGTTGACCGTGGTGGGATCACGATCC
>JBCBAP010000161.1:0-2014 GCA_038532435.1 Pseudomonadota bacterium
TCTTCGGATTTTCGATCGACCAGGTGATCATCTACCTCGTCGCTGTTGTCATCCTTCTGACCCGCCCCCGAGGCCTGATGGGTCGCAAAGGCGTGATGGAGAGCTGAGCCATGTTCGCAACAACCGCAACCAATGACCGGCTTTTGATGATCTTCTTTGCGATCGTCGTCCTTGCGGGTCCGATCATCCTCGCACCCTTTGGGGCGGGTTATCCGGACCTTCTGCAGCGCTTCGCGATCTTCGGGATCTTTGCGATCGGGTTCAACATCCTGTTCGGTCTCACGGGCTACCTCTCGTTCGGCCACGCGGCCTTCCTCGGGGTCGGATCCTACTCCGCGGTCTGGATGTTCAAGCTTCTCAGCATGAACATCATCCCCGCGATCATCCTGTCGGTGATCATCGCAGGTATCTTCGCGCTGATCATCGGGTTCGTGAGCCTGCGGCGATCGGGGATCTACTTCTCCATCCTCACGCTCGCCTTCGCACAGATGTCGTTCAATTTGGCCTACTCGGTGCTTACTCCGATTACGAACGGGGAGACCGGCCTGCAGCTCAGCCTCGATGATCCGCGGATCCTCGATCCGGTCGCGAGCACCGAACAGCTTCCGACGCCGTCGCTCTTCGGGTTGACCATGAACTCCACGGCCGAGCTCGATTTCCTGGGCATGACGCTGCAGTTCAACGCGGGCTTCTATGTGTGTGCGGTGATCCTGATCGCGACGTTCTACATTGCGCTGCGGATCTTCCGTTCGCCCTTCGGCCTGATGCTGAAGGCGGTCAAGACGAACCAGACGCGCCTCAATTACACCGGTGTGAACACCAAGCCCTACACGCTTGCGGCGTTCGTCATCTCCGGGATGTATGCGGGTCTTGCAGGCGGTCTGATGGCCTCCATGGACCCGCTGGCAGGGGCGGAGCGGATGCAGTGGACCGCCTCCGGTGAGGTCGTGCTGATGACCATCCTCGGCGGGGCGGGCACGCTCCTCGGGCCGGTACTCGGTGCGGGCGTCATCAAGTATTTCGAGGCGATCTTCAGCCGCATCAACAAGACCGAATTGGCGGAGATCTTCTCCTTCATGCCGCCGGCGGTCAGCGATCTGCTGGTTTCCGTCACCTCGATCTTCGTTGGCAAGGGCTGGCACCTCACGCTGGGCCTGATGTTCATGCTCGTCGTGATCTTCCTGCCCGGCGGCCTGATGGAGGGTCTGCGCCGCATCGGGGGCTGGTTCAAGAACCGCCTGACCGGCACCTCCAGCAAACCGTCGGGTGCCGCACCCGCCCCCGCGGAATAAGGAGCGCGAGAGATGGGAATTCTCGAAGTACAGAACGTCAATAAGCGCTTCGGCGGACTTCAGGCGCTCAACAATGTTAACCTGAACGTGGAAGCGGGAAGCGTCCACGCGATCATCGGGCCGAACGGGGCGGGCAAGTCCACCTTGCTCAACTGCTTCGTGGGCAAGCTGACGCCGGACACGGGCACGGTCATGTTTAACGGGCAGAGCCTGCTCGGCATCAAGCCGCACGAGATCAACCAGCTCGGTGTCAGCCGGGTGTTCCAGACGCCGGAGATCTTCACGGACCTCACGGTGCTGGAGAACGTGATGATCCCGTCCTTCGCCCACCGCGATGGCGCCTTCAAGCTTTCTGCGTTTTCCGCCGTCCGGCAGGAGAGCGAGATCCGCGACCATGCAGAGGAGATGCTGCGCCGGGTCAACCTGGTGGAGAAGCTGGGCATGCAGGCCTCTGCAATGTCCCGGGGCGACAAGCGACGGCTTGAGATGGCCATGTGCCTCGCCCAGGATCCGCAGCTTCTGCTCCTCGACGAGCCGACCGCGGGCATGGCGCGGGCGGACACCAACAACACCATCGACCTGCTCAAGCAGGTGGCGGAAGAGACGGACATCACCTTCGTCGTGATTGAGCATGACATGCACGTTGTCTTCTCGCTCGCGGACAAGATCAGCGTGCTCGCCCAGGGCACGGTGATCGTCGAGGATCTGCCGCAGAACATCAA
>JBCBAP010000162.1:0-1972 GCA_038532435.1 Pseudomonadota bacterium
GACCGGATGACCGTGTTGACCATCAGCGCGTTTGATGGTGTCTATGCGGGCGACGCGGTGTTGCTGCGCCATCTGGTGGCCTTCCGGGAGGAACTGCGCGGCGCCAACGCCTGACGCGACCAACCCGCACCGGCCCGGGTATCTTGAACGGGTGAGCGCGTGACGGGCCTACGCTACTGGATCTTCGCCTTCGTGAACCGTCTGCACCGGCGCGTCTGGTTGCGCTGGACCGATCCCTCCGCCGACCTTCCCCCCACGATGTTGAAGCGTCTGCGTCGTCAGGCGCGCAACGGCGCGGACGTGCTGCGTCGGGTTGAACGTGCGGCGGATGCGGCCCTCTCCGCCCCCGTGTCGGAACAGGTCCTTCTCCAGCCCACGGAGGATGCGGAGTTTCACCATCGTCCCGCGCTTTTCTGCGGGCAGGTAGACCGGGCGTTCCACGACAGCCCCGGAACGGGGCTCGCGGTCGGCCCTGATCTGACCCTGCACCACGACCTCGAGGAGGCAGTGTTCAGTGCAGCGCTTGGGACGGGTCCGCCATCGCTGATGATCGAGGGGTACGAGATGCGCGGCTCGTTCCTCTCTCTTGCCATTGCCTTGCCCGACATGGAGGCGCCGCGGACCAGCAGGGACCGGCTCATCCGCTTGGCCTACGACTTCACCATGGACGTGCCCGGGCCGGTCTACGCCCGGCTCAACCTCCGCCACGGCCCGAACGTGGAGCAGATTACCCGGGCGCTTGACCTGCAAGCGTCGGAAAACTGGGTGGAATTCGATGCCTTTTACACCGAGTATGAACCGGCGCGGGGAACGGCGATGTGGATCGACCTGATCTTCGAACCGCCCCGCATGAACGCCCTGACGATCCGGGATCTCGCGGTCATGCGCCGCCCCCGGGTCTCTCTGTGAAGGACGCCGATGGCCGAGCTTGAACGCCTCTGGCTCGATGAGGGCCGCATCCGGGCAGAGCTGCGCGCGGATCTGCCGCCGCAGGTCGAGCTGCTGCTCGACCTTGTGCCGTTTGCAACCCCCCCGGTGCGGCTCAACGACCGCTCCCGCTTCGAATGTGAGGCGCCGCTGCCTGTGGAGGCGCTCTCCGACGGTGTGTCGACGGTTGTGCTCAGGGAACTCGGGACCGAAAATCCGCTGGGTCGTCTGCCCATCGCCGCCGGGGCGGTGGTCGAGGCGGATGTGAGCGGGGAGCTTGCGGTCCTGCGGGCGGAGCTCGACCTTCTCAAGCGGGTCGTCCGGCAGATCGGGCGGGGCCGGACGTTTTGAGCGCCGCGACGGACCTGCTCACCTTGCGTCCGGATGGGCTCTACTGCCCCGGTGGGGACTTCTACATCGACCCCGTCCGGCCCGTGTCCAACGCCGTTGTGACCCACGCGCATGGCGACCATTGCCGACCGGGGAGTTCGGCTCTGCTCGCCACGCCGGAGACCTGCGCAATCGCCCGCACCAGGTATGGAGAGGGGGCGTTCGCAGCGTTGCAGCCCCTTACCTACGGCGAGAGCATCGGGATCGGCGATGTGACCGTCCGTCTGGTGCCCGCAGGCCACGTTCTGGGGGCAGCCCAGGTCGTCATCGAACGGGGAGGCACCCGCGCCATCGTCTCCGGCGACTACAAACGGTCCTACGATCCCACCTGCGTGCCGTTCGAACTGGTTCCCTGCGATCTCTTCGTCACGGAAGCGACCTTCGGCCTTCCCGTCTTCCGTCATCCTCCGGTTCAGGAGGAGCTGGGCAGGCTGCTGCGGTCAATCGAGACCTTTCCCGACCGGACCCATGTACTCGGCGTCTATGCGTTGGGCAAGGCACAGCGGGTCATCGCCGAACTGCGCCGTTTGGGGTGGGAGCGCACAATCTACGTGCACGGCGCGCTGACGAAGCTCTGCGCGCTCTACGAAACGCTGGGCGTGCCGCTCGGGCCCATCGAGCAGATCCGCGTCGACCGAAAGATCGATACGGCCGG
>JBCBAP010000163.1:0-1959 GCA_038532435.1 Pseudomonadota bacterium
CTTCGCACTGTCGCCCCGAAGCTGCGCGCAAAGGGATCGGACGCAGCGGTCGACCTGTTCCTGACCGAGGATGCGGTCGCACCGGGGTCGATGCTCTCGCCGTTTATTCACGGCACCACGTTCTCAATGACCGGCCGCGCGGCGCGGCGGTTCTGCGACCGGCTGGTCGAATTGGGCGTGGCCCGGGAGTTGACCGGACGGCCGACCTTCCGGCTCTATGGGATCGCGCCATGAATGTCGCCGCCAAGAAACAGAAACCAGCGGATGAAGGCGGCGGCGTCTTCGACAGGGAGCTCGACGATCTTCCACAGGAGTTGCGCTGGCGCGAATGGATGGGCCGGATTGAGGCGGTGCTCTTCGCCAGTGCCTCGCCGGTCGGCCGCGACGACCTGGCCCGGGTGGTGGGGCAGGGTGTCTCGGTCGAGATGCTGATCGATGACATCCAGGCCGAGCTGACTGGTCGTCCCTACGAGCTGGCCCAGGTCGGACACAGCGTGTCAGGCGAGGGCGGCTGGATGTTCCGAACCAAGACCCAGTTTTCCGATGCCATCAAGGCCGCTGCCGATCTTGGGGACCAGTCGCTCGCTTTCACCGAAATGGAGATGGGGGTGCTCTGCGCCATCGCCTATCACCAGCCGATCGACCGGGCCGGGCTCAAGGACATCTTTGGCAAGGAGGTGAGCCGCGATCTGCTCGCCCGGCTGCGCTACAAGGACCTGATTGCCAGTGGTCCACGGTCGCCGCGGCCAGGTGCGCCGCACACCTTCGTGACGACGGAGACCTTTTTGATGACGTTTGATCTGCAGAGCTTGCGGGACATGCCGGAGCTTGCGTTGGACCCGCGTGATCCCGCGTGACGGGACCCGCGGAATCTTGACAAACTGGCCGTTTGGATTTATCTATCCCCTCGAAGGGAAAGATTATGTCAACCCAAGCATCAGCAGACCTGACGATCAAGGAAGCCGCACATCTTGCTGGAGTCGCCCCACGGCGGATCGAGAAGGATTGCGAAGAGGGTATCGTTCCAAGGCGTAAAACAAAACTTTGGATGCGCAAGACTGTGGCCGCGCATGTGCCGATCCATGCGGTCGCTTATGCGCGGGCCATGCAGTCTCTTGATGGCATCAAGATGGAAAAGAAGTCGAAGAAACTGGTTTGGAGGTTCCTGCGAAGCTCGAAGACATCTAGGTTTGGGAGTCTGGAGCTGTCGCCGGGTCTAACGCTCGAACTTGAACCGCTCGTCACAGAGGTTTGGGATCGAACACTGGTCTATCTTGAATCCAGGCATGAGCACTTGGCGGTTGATCCGGACATACTTGGCGGCGAGCCGATCCTGAAGGGGACTCGGATCACCTGCCAATCCGTTCTTGGGCGCATAGAAGGTGGCGAAACCTTGGATGACTTGGTCGAGGATTATCCCGAGATCAGCAAGGAGGCGTTTGAGGCCGCGCTCGTCTATGCGAAGGCGCATCCGCAGCGGGGAAGGCCTAGTGCTGGCAAGCCTTGGCGCAAGGCCGCATAAGCCTCATTCATGCGGCTCTTTCTGGACGAATGCCTGTCACCGCGCGTGGCGCACGAGCTCATGGTGGAGGAAGGCTATTATGTCGTTCATCCGCGCAATCAGGGCGGGCTCGGTGAATCAGATCATACCGTGCTCGCCCGTTGCATCGAACACGACCTCATCATAGTCACCGAGAACGCACGCGACTTCCGTGCACTTGCATCGCGGGCAGAAATACACCCTGGCATGATTATCTTACCCTGTCTCGGTCGGGTTCAGGCGAAGGCGCTCATCAAAGTCGCCATTGCTTATTTGGAGGAACTCGGCGATCCGGCCGACGTGATGGTGAATAAGGTGCTGGAGGCGGAGGCCGATGGCACAATGACACTCTACGATCTGCCGGAAGGGTAGGGCGCATCTCAGGTTGCGAGGTTGCTTGCCCGGTCGAGCGGGCGGAA
>JBCBAP010000164.1:0-1855 GCA_038532435.1 Pseudomonadota bacterium
TACAGGTGATGTTGTTAGAGCATTTTGAGGGATGGTCGTTCGACGCAGTAAAGCTAGTGTTCACCAGTAATTATGCAGCATTGGTAGAGACTTACGGTATGGGTGGGGTCGCCGTTGCGGGCCTCGTCCTGTTCGCAACGGCACCGCTTTTCGTCGCCATTCTGCGACGTCTGTTCCGCAGGAAACCCAAGAAAGTCCCCGCAAATCAACGCAATCAGGTGGACTACCGGGCCTTGCGTCACGAACGCATGCACACGGCCAGGTAGAAGGGTCTGCCACAGTCAGACCAGCATTTCCTTCGTCGCACTCAATGTAAGCTCGGGGTAGTCCCGCTCGACCCGGTCGATGTCCCACTGCAATCGCGTGAGGTAGACCGGATCGCCATCCGTGTCCGTCGCCAGTTGCCCCTTGTTTGCGGCGACGAACCCATCGACCTTGTCCTGCGGGCCGGAGACCCAGCGGGCGGAGGTATACTGCGTCGGTTCGAACCGGACGGGCAGGCCGTATTCGAGCTCGATCCTGCTTGCCAGCACTTCGAACTGGAGCTGGCCGACGACGCCGACGATGAAGCCCGAGCCGATGGTGGGGCGGAAGACTTTTGCCGCCCCTTCCTCCGCAAACTGTGTGAGCGCCTTGTCCAGATGCTTTGCCTTCATCGGATCGCCCGCGCGGCAGGTCTGGAGCAGTTCCGGAGCGAAGGACGGGATGCCGGTGAAGCGCAGGTCCTCGCCCTCGGTCAGTGCGTCGCCGATGCGGAGCTGCCCGTGGTTCGGGATGCCGATGATGTCGCCGGCCCAGGCCTCCTCCGCCAGTTCCCGGTCGGACGCGAGGAACAGCACCGGGTTCGACACCGCCATGGGCTTTTTTGTGCGCACATGGTGGACCTTCATGCCCCGCTTGAAATGGCCCGAGCAGAGGCGGACGAACGCGACCCGGTCCCGGTGCTTCGGATCCATGTTGGCCTGCACCTTGAAGACGAAGCCAGACACCTTCTTCTCGTCTGCTGCGACCTGCCGGGGGGCGGCGGGCCGCACCTGCGGCTCCGGCCCGAAATCCCCGATCCCCTTCATCAGCTCCTGCACGCCGAAGGAGTTGATGGCGGAGCCGAACCAGATCGGTGTGAGCGTGCCGTCGAGGAAATCCTGCCGGTCGAACCGGGGCAAAAGCTCCCGCGCCATCTCCACCTCTTCGCGCAGGGTGTCGAGCAGGTCGGCGGGGATGTGGTCCGCGAGGCGCGGATCGTCGAGCGCCTCGATCGCGATGCTTTCCGCCTTCACGTTGCGGTCTGCGCGGTCCATCAGCTCCAGCCGGTCGTGGAGCATGTCGTAGCAGCCGAGGAAATCCCGCCCCATGCCGATGGGCCAGCTTGCAGGCGTGACGTCAATCGCGAGGTTCTCCTGGATCTCGTCGATGATGTCGAACGTGTCCCGGCTCTCCCGGTCCATCTTGTTGCAGAAGGTCAGGATCGGCAGGTCGCGCAGGCGGCACACCTCGAAGAGCTTCTGGGTCTGGCTCTCAACCCCCTTCGCCCCGTCGATCACCATGATCGCGGCATCGACGGCGGTGAGCGTCCGGTATGTGTCCTCGGAGAAATCCGAGTGGCCCGGCGTGTCCACGAGGTTGAACCAGTAGTCCGCATACTCGAATGACATCGCCGAGGCGGAAACGGAGATGCCCCGGTCCTTCTCCATCTGCATGAAGTCCGACCGGGTCCGCCGCGCCTCCCCCTTCGCGCGCACCTGACCGGCCATCTGGATGGCACCGCCATAGAGGAGGAACTTCTCCGTCAGCGTTGTCTTCCCCGCATCCGGGTGAGAGATGATGGCAAAGGTCCGCCGCCGCGCAATCTCGGGCG
>JBCBAP010000165.1:0-1808 GCA_038532435.1 Pseudomonadota bacterium
CGAGAACGACGTGCTGCCCGTGGGCGACGGTGCGGATGGTTACAAGGCCGTCACCTTCCACAATGTGGGCTCTGACTTCCCGGTGTTCGACGACATCCAGGAGCATGTGGTGGACAAGGGGCTCGCGGCGGGCGCCGGTGACCAGATCGGCACCGTGCTCTACAACCGCGGTCTCTATGCAGCGATGCTCGCGGCCGAGGCGGTGAAGACCGCGCAGGGGATCCACGGCGAGGCAGATATCACGGCCGCGATGATGCGCGACGGGATGGAGGCGCTGGAGATCACGGAAGCCAAGATGACCGAGCTCGGCATGCCGAATTTCGGCCCGTCCTTCTCCGTCTCCTGCGAGAACCACGGCGGACCGGGCCTCGGCGCGATCCAGCAGTGGGACGCGTCGACCGGCACATGGTCGCTGATCTCCGATTTCGAGCCGTCGGATATGGAGGTCATCCAGCCGCTGATCGAGGCGGATGCGGCGGCCTTCGCTGCGGAAAACAACATCGAAGCGGGCTGCTGAGCCCAGGCGCCCCGGCCTTCGGGCCGGGGCATCCTTATCACAACAGGACCCGACCATGCTTGACGCCGGAAAGACCGAGACACTTCTCGAAGTCAACAATATCGAGGTGATCTACAACCACGTGATCCTCGTGTTGAAGGGCGTCAGCCTCAACGTGCCCAAGGGCGGCATCACCGCGCTGCTCGGCGGCAACGGGGCGGGCAAGACCACCACGCTCAAGGCGATCTCGAACCTGCTCGAATCCGAGCGTGGGGAGGTCACCAAAGGCTCCATCCACTATCGCGGCGACCGGGTGCAGGATCTCAACCCAGCGGAGCTCGTGCGCCGGGGTGTCATCCAGGTGATGGAGGGGCGGCACTGTTTCGAGCATCTGACCGTGGAGGAGAACCTGCTCACCGGGGCCTATACCCGGGCGTCAGGGGCGGAGACCCGCGAAAGCCTCGAGATGGTCTATACCTACTTTCCGCGCCTGCGGGAGCGGCGAACGAGCCAGGCGGGCTACACCTCTGGCGGCGAACAGCAGATGTGCGCCATCGGGCGGGCCCTCATGGCACGGCCGGAAACCATCCTGCTCGATGAACCATCCATGGGCCTTGCGCCGCAACTGGTCGAGGAGATCTTCTCCATCGTCCGCGATTTGAACGAAAAGGAAGGGGTTTCGTTCCTGATCGCGGAGCAGAATACCAACGTTGCGCTGCGATTCGCACACCATGGATACATCCTCGAATCCGGTCGGGTTGTCATGGACGGCCCCGCTGCCGACCTGAGGGAGAATCCTGACGTTAAGGAATTCTACCTAGGGATGTCCGAGGAGGGCAGAAAGTCGTTTAGGGATGTACGGTCATATCGTCGCCGCAAACGCTGGCTAAGTTAATAACCCATTAACAGGGCAAACGAACACTGTGGGGGATTCAATGAAACTATCGCACGTCATTGCGACGGCGCTGGCGGTTGCAACCGCGGCGCCAGCATTTGCGGAAATCACGCTGGCAGGGATGGTGTACCGCACCGGTCCGTATGCGGTCAGCGGCGTGCCGTACTCTGATGGCTATGCGGACTACATCACGCTTCTCAATGAGCGGGACGGCGGCATCAACGGTGTGCCGCTCCGGCTGGAAGAGTGTGAATTCGGGTACAACACCGACCGGGGTGTCGAGTGTTATGAGGAGCTGAAGTCGAAGGGCGCGCTGGTCTTCCAGCCCGTCTCCACCGGCGTGACCTACCAGCTGATCCCGCGCGTCCATCAGGACGAAGTGGTTCTCGTGACCACCGGCTACGGCCTCACCGCCGC
>JBCBAP010000166.1:0-1729 GCA_038532435.1 Pseudomonadota bacterium
TTGGGTCCGGATCCTCTGGCCCGACGAGGAGCGTATCGAGATCACTAGGAAATCTGCACTTTGTCGCTGGACGCGGGACGCTTCTGAGATCAGCTATGAGGTGTGAAGCAACATAAACAACCCCAGAGCGCCCGCCGGAGCATGACATCACAGGATGATTCGTGCCGGAAGCACTTCGAGGATTCGAGGGCTAGATTTGAGGGCATTGTTGCAAGACTACGCTCGGAAGAGACAAGCCGAATGTCGCACCGCGAGTTGGAGGACCTGCTTCATGCCGACGGCATGGAGCTACTGCGGCAGCTCTTGCAGGACCACCTCGACCTTCGAGCCGATCGAGAGCTTCGCTTAGACTCGGTGGTCGGCAGTGATGGCGAGACGCGCCGTCACCATCGCGCAGAGACATCGCGGGCGATGATGACGGTGTTCGGCCCAGTCCGGCCTCGAGGCCGCGCCTACGAAGGGCGGGGCCTGAGCGCGTTGCGCCCCGCCGATGCTGCACTGAACCTTCCGAAGGAGCGGTACTCGCACGGCCTTCAGCGGCGGTTGTCCGTCGAGGTGTCCAAGAACTCGTTCGATGACGCGGTCGAGAGCATCGACACGACCACAGGAGGTCACGTACCGAAGCGGCAGGCAGAGGCGGTCGCGCAGCGGGCCGCGGTCGACTTCGAGGCGTTTTACGAGCAACGAGAGGGCCACGTGCCCAGCGACGAGGCATCCGTCCTCGTGACTACGTTCGACGGTAAGGGCGTCGTCGTTCGCCACGAGGATCTGCGGCCAGCGACCCGCAAGAAAGCGGAGAATACCGCCCGGAAACTGAACAAGCGCCTGTCACCCGGCGAGAAAGAGCACCGCAAGCGGATGGCGTGCGTGGCGGCGGTATACACCACTGCGCCTCATGTCCGAACCCCAGAAGACATTGTCGGCGACGCCAAACCGGCGCTCGTGACCGAGAAACCCCGTCGCCCCCAACCGGAAGGGAAGCGTGTCTGGGCGTCCCTGCGCAAGCCGCCCGAAGCGGTCATCGCCGCCGCCTTCTCGGAGGCGGAGGCGCGAGACCCCGAGCACAAGCTCGATTGGGTCACGCTGGTGGATGGCAATGAGAACCAGATCCGCCTCGCGGAGGCGTTCGCCGAGCTCAGCGGTCAACCGGTCACCATCGTCGTCGACCTGATTCACGTCAGTGCGTACCTATGGAAGGCCGCCATCGCACTCAACGGCGGTTCGACCCCTCAGGCCGAAGAATGGATGCAGGCGCGGCTGCTCAGAATTCTCGGCGGGAACGCGAGCCTGGTCGCCGCTGGCATGCGTCGGAGCGCGACGAAACGCGGCCTCCCGGCGGCCACACGCAAGCCTGTCGATACGTGCGCAAACTACCTGCTGAAGTATAAGCGCTTCCTCCAGTACGATAAGTACCTGAGCGCAGGCTTTCCCATCGCCACAGGTGTCATTGAAGGCGTGTGCCGTCATCTCGTGAAGGACCGGATGGATGTACCGGGACAATGGAGTCTCGACGGCGCCGAGGCCGTCCTTCGCCTTCGCGCACTCCGGTGTAGCGGGGACTTCGATGAGTACTGGCTTCACCACGAAAACGCTGAACTCCAACGGAACCACGTCGGCCGCTACGCCAGCAGCGAGGTGCCGGACCCGTGGCCCAGCCTCTCACTCAACGGACACCGGCAAGGTATCCTGCGTATCGCTGGGTAACCGTCGGTCGAAAGGAGCCGGACCC
>JBCBAP010000167.1:0-1701 GCA_038532435.1 Pseudomonadota bacterium
GGCGTGCGGCACCGGTGGCGGCCAACGCTCCGGATCCGCAGCGCTATCGTCCCGCCCTCGTGAGGGCCCGGCCATGAGCCTGGCCAACATCACTCCTCGCCAGAAGCGCTGGATGGTTGTCGGCGGCGTGTCTGCGGCAACGATCGCGGGCGTGTTCCTGATGCTTCCCGATGACGGAGCGCTTGAGGTGATCGAACGCCGCCAGATCGATGCGGTGCTTCTGACCGGCGATGTCCGGGACAAGAGCCTGGAGCATGTGGCTGCGCGCCTTGATGAGGTGATGGGACGCCTGTCCGAGGTTGAGGCACAAATCCGCACGACGGACGAAGCCCGCGCCGCGGAGCTTCTGAACACCGAGCAGCGTCTGCGTGAGGAGATCGAAGCCCGTGGGTCAGCAGCGAGTGCGGCTTCCCGGGCGGAGCTCGAGGCGGTGCGGGGGCGGATCGCAGCCTTGTCCGAAAACGGCGCACCCGTTTCTCTCAAGGCGTCCCAGGAAACGAATGCCGTCGTGGACGAGCTTTTCCAGCCGGGATCAGTAGAACCAGCACCGACCAACACCACCACTGTCGATCTTCCGGCGAGCCGCCAGACCGTGAGTGGGGCAGGGGACCAGGGCGCAGAGGCCACCACCCCTTCCCCCATCACGGATGATCCCGCCGCCCAGATCGAAGCGGAGACACCCGCGTCGGAGACAGCCGCTGACCATTCAGGCCCGATCCAGATGGGTGAGCGGGAAGCCGCGGCGCTCTTCGACATCCCGCAGCCCAGCTTTGCACCTAGTCTTCAGCCTGCCATCGCGTCCGTGCCGGACAGTGCCGGGGCAGGGGGCCGGGGTCCCCTTGCGATCCGGGTGATCTCTTCGACGCCCAATGATGTGACCCAGGAGCTGCGCCCGGGCGGCAATGAAGTCTTCCTGCCCATCGGCTCGATCCTGACGGGAACCCTGCTGACAGGCCTCGATGCACCCACGGGCACCACCGCTTCTTCCGCTCCGCGGCCTGTGCTCGTGCGCCTGAAGCACGAGGCGATCCTGCCCAACAAGTTCTCGGCCGATATCGAGGAGTGCTTCGTGCTCCTGTCGAGCTTCGGTGAGCTTTCCTCGGAGCGGGCCATGATGCGGGGCGTTGCGATCAGCTGCATCCTGCGGGACGGCACGGTCATCCAGCGCGACATCCAGGCCTACACGGCCGGAGAGGACGGCAAGGTCGGCGTCCGCGGACGTCGGGTGGACAAGCGCGGTGCGGTGGTGGGCCGGGCGATCGCGCTTGGGGTGCTCGAAGGCGTGGCCGATGCATTTGACACCTCGCTGGAGATCGCAATCACGCAAGGCAATGTCAGCCCGCAGCTCGGTGCCTTCGGCGGCGGTGTGGGCGGTGCCTTCGACCGGGTGGCCGAATGGTATCTCGAGCAGGCCGATGCGCTCTTTCCGGTCATCGAGGTCGATAACGGCCGCGAGGTGGACATCGTGCTGACCGAGGGCCTGGCCCTGAGGCTGGATCTGTAAGGAGAGACCCATGCGAACTGATCTGACACTGCTGGCGGCACTCTCGATCACCGGGATGGCAGCTTGCTCTCCCCTCACCCTGGGTGAGACCAGCCAGTACGCCTGCTCCGGCCTGCCCGACGGCGTTGTCTGCACCGGTGCTCGCACCATGCACGGCCTGACCAATGCGCGCAGCGTGGTCCATGAAGCGGATCTCG
>JBCBAP010000168.1:0-1631 GCA_038532435.1 Pseudomonadota bacterium
CCTTCGAGGGGCAGTTGCGGCGGGCCGCGGATCACACCGCGTCCCGCCGCTTCGCGTTTCGGGGGAGGGGACACAGAACAGGATTTGAGGCGCGTGGCACGGCGGTTCAGAGGCACTTGGACGCATAAGGTCGACGGGAAGCATCGCGTTTCCGTCCCCGCGCCGTTTCGCAAGGTGCTTCAGTCCCAGGATCCGGACTGCGCGTCCGAAAACGACCCCATCAACATGGTGATCATCAAGGGGCGCGCATCGCTGCCCTGTCTCGAGGTCTACTCGATCGACGGCATGGACGAACTTGACGACCTCATCGCCAAGATGCCCCGCTACGACAAGAAGCGGATCGTGCTGAGCCGGATGCTCGCGGCGGAGGCGAACGACCTCACGCTTGACGATAACGGACGGATCGTACTGGGACAGGCGCTGCGGGAGACATCGGGGATCACCGACACCGCGCTCTTCGTCGGCATGACCGACCGGTTCCAGATCTGGGATCCGGCAGCCTATGCCAAGGATCAGGAAAACCTGCGCGACTGGGCGAATGGCGAGGACCAGGACGACGACCTCTTCGCCATGCTGCATGAGGTGCAGGCGCAGTACGCGCAATGATGGCCGCCCCCCATATCCCCGTCCTGCTGGACGAAGTAATCGCGGCAGCATATCCCGTGACCGGGATCTGGCTCGACGGAACGCTCGGCGCGGGTGGATACACCCGCGGTCTGCTCGACGCGGGCGCGGCGCATGTCCTCGGTGTCGATCAGGATCCGGAAGCCGCGCGGCAGGCGGAGGTCTGGTCCGCGCCCTACAATGGCCGCTTCACCATGTGCCCCGGGCGCTTCGGCATGCTCGACGAGATTGCGCAGGCGTCGGGCCGCGTGCCACTCGACGGCGTTGTGCTCGACATCGGTGTCTCGTCCATGCAGCTCGATCAGGGCGGGCGGGGATTTTCGTTCGCCAAAGAGGGCCCGCTCGACATGCGGATGGCCCAGTCCGGGCCGACAGCGGCGGAGCTGGTAAACTCCCTTCCCGAGGCGGCGATCGCAGATATCCTGTTCCAGTATGGGGAGGAGCGCGCCTCCCGCCGGATCGCCAAGGCCATCGTAGAAGCACGGCAGGCTTCTCCGATCGAGACCACCCTGCAGCTCTCCGAGATCATCGAGGCCCTGCTGCCGAAGGCGCGGCCCGGGCAGCCCCACCCGGCCACCCGCAGTTTTCAGGCGCTGCGCATCGCTGTGAACGGGGAGTTGCGGGAGCTTGCCCGCGGTCTGCTTGCGGCGGAGCGGGCGTTGGGCGGGGGCGGTATGCTGATCGTCGTAACATTTCATTCGCTCGAGGACCGGATCGTGAAGCGCTTCCTGGCCTCGCGGGCCGGACGCAGCAGTGGGGGCAGCCGCCACGCCCCTGCAGCGGAGAAGGTCGCGCCGAGCTTTGAGCTTGTAACCCGGAAGGCGGTGTCCGCCTCCCCGGACGAATTGGCGGTCAATCCCCGGTCAAGGTCCGCGAAACTGCGCGCTGCGCGGCGACTGCCCGGGCCACCCGCCGATCTTGATCTGAGTGCGTTGGGCCTTCCCCGGCTCGACATGGATGCGTTGACGGAGTGATGTGATGCAAAGCCCAGTCTATGTATGTGCCGT
>JBCBAP010000169.1:0-1580 GCA_038532435.1 Pseudomonadota bacterium
GGCGACGACTGACGTCGCCAAGGGGGTGTGATGCGCGCCAGCATCCTGCATCCGGACCTGAAGAAACAAGATCAACGCCGCGCCCCAGAGCATGCTCTGGCTGAAGCCATGAGCCTTGCTGCGGCGCTTCCTGATCTCGACGTGGTGTCCGGCCATGTCGTTCCCGTGCCCAATCCGCGTCCCGGGCTTCTGTTCGGACCGGGGAAGGTGGATGAGATCGGGGCCCAGCTCAAGGCCGAGGATATCGGCCTCGTCATCGTGGACGGTCCGCTGACGCCCGTCCAGCAGCGCAATCTTGAGCGGGCGTGGAAGGTCAAGATCCTCGACCGCACCGGCATCATCCTCGAGATCTTCGCCGACCGGGCGCAGACGCGAGAGGGTGTGCTCCAGGTCGATCTCGCGCATCTGAGCTATCAGAAGACCCGGCTCGTGCGTTCCTGGACCCACCTCGAACGGCAGCGGGGTGGCCTCGGCTTCGTCGGCGGCCCGGGCGAAACACAGATCGAGGCGGACCGCCGTGCGCTCGATGAGCAAATTGTGCGCATTCGCAAGGCGTTGCAGAAGGTTGTTAAGACCCGCGGTCTGCACCGTGCGGCGCGGAAGAAGGTGCCATATCCCATCGTCGCGCTTGTTGGCTACACCAACGCTGGAAAATCGACGCTTTTCAATACGTTGACCGGGGCAGATGTGACGGCGAAGGACATGCTGTTCGCAACTCTGGACCCCACGATGCGGTCCATCGAGTTACCATCTGGCAAGCCGGTCATCCTGTCCGACACAGTAGGCTTCATATCTGATCTGCCAACGCAGCTTGTCGCGGCGTTTCGTGCGACACTGGAGGAGGTTCTGGATGCGGATCTGATCCTCCATGTCCGTGACATCTCGCATCCGGAAACGGATGCACAGGCCGAGGATGTCTACGAAATCCTGGATGAGCTCGGTATCGGCGAGGATCGTCGGGAGGGCATGATCGAGGTCTGGAACAAGACCGATCTGCTCAACGAGGATCAGCTCACGACATTGCATTCAGCGGAACGGCGTCACGCACGGCATCTGTCGATTTCAGCCCTGACAGGGGACGGGCTCGACGCCTTGACCACAGAGATTGAGGCCGCGCTTAGTGAGCCGGTCACGCCGGCACGGTTCTCCGTGCCGGTCTCTGACGGGGCTGCGATGGCCTGGCTCAACGCGGAGCGGGTGCTGAGATCGTCCGAACTCACGGAGGACAGGTTCGATGTCGAGGTGAGCTGGTCAGAGAAACAGCGGGCCCAGTTCCTCAAACGGTTCGAGGAGATCGAGGCGTGAGATACCGTCTCGATCAACAAGCCGTTGGAACGCTGCACCTTTCAGGCTTAACGTTTCTTTATCATAATACTGATTATGATGATTGTGTATGGTGAAGGGAGGGTTTCTGTGACCCTCGGGGCAGTTTTTTATGACCATGCCTCCCCTTCGTCACAGCTTCCCCCTATATCGCGGTGAAGCGAGAGAAGGATTTCCATGGCACAGTCACCACGACCCAAGCGCAAGCGGACCGTCAGGAAACGCACCACTCTGGGACTGCTTGCGCGGTTGCGTGG